>JAXJIO010000006.1:0-109369 GCA_036298675.1 Collinsella sp.
CACCTCAATGGTCCTCCTAACGCCGGCGTGTTGGCACCACCAGCGTAGTGGCGGCGGGGAGGCACGGTGGCCATTATTCGGTGACCGGGATTGGTCAAAATAGTTTGACTATTAGCGGCTAAAATCGCCCGGCGCTAACAGTGTCCTAGAATCTGGAATACAGTTGATATCCTATGCCGTCTCGACCCTGTCCGCTGCAGGGACCGCCGGGTCCGCGAGTAGCCACGCCTAGGCGGTAGCCCCGTTGTGCGCGTAGGGCCACACCCGGTTGCCCTCGGAGGTCGACTTCGCGAAGTCGTCGAGCGCCATGCCCGATGCGGATACGATGGCGTAGCCGCCCTCGCAGGCCGAGACGCGCCAGAGTTGTGAGGCGGAGCCGTCCGCCTCGGCCAGGACCGCCCGGTCACCCGACTTGGTCAGCAGCGCGCCGTTCGAGGAGATCCTGTAGAGTCCTGTGGCGCCGTCGCGCTCGAACGTCAGCGCGCCCGCGCCCGACGGCAGGGAGCGGCCCGAGGCGGAGACCGCGATGGCCATCCCCCCCGTCGAGGGAGGACGCGACGCGGTGTGCGCCGTCCTCGATGATTTTTTCTTATGCTGCGTTTTGGTAATTTGCTGCTAGGACGACTTAGCGCTCCATTTGCTGATCGATTCCTTGCCGACGTTCGAAGTCGCGGTTAGCTCAACCTCGGCGCCTTGAGCCTTCCGCACACTCGGATTCATCGCAAAAGCAACGATCCCGTTCTGAATCCCCGAGATGCTCGGCGGGAAGGACTGGTTGTCGGCATAGGTGGAAAAGCTCTCTTCCTTGGCATCCAGCTGCTGCTGAATGCGGTCGGCATACTTCTCTGCCCATTCATCGGCCTTGCCATTGCGCACAAAGTAATTGTTGGACAGGTCGGTCGAGCGGTAGGCGTAGCCGTCCTTCTGGTAGTTTGTCGTGTGGTCGGAGTGGGCGATTGCCATGAGCTCGTCGGTCAGGCCAAAGTACAGATGGCGCTGGTCCAGGTCTCCGTACCAGTTGTCGCTGGTATCGTCCCAGGTCAGGTCCATCTGGCACCATTTGTTGTCGATCTTTATGGCGTTCCAGGTGTGGCCGTTGCCGGTGATGCGGCCGTTGGTGATGCCCGCGGCGTCAAGGAGCTTGGAGTAGATGCGCTGGTAGCTCTCGCAGGTGCCCTGGTGGCGCGTGAGGCCGCTTTCGGCCGAGCACCAGTTGAGGTTGTGGTCGTACTCCAGCTGGTCAAGCGTCCAGTCGTGGAGCCACAGCGCCATGTCGTATTCCGAGCCGTTTGTCTTTTGCCTGCACAGGTCCACGGCGTTGTTGACGATCTGCGTGACGCTCGGGCAGGCGGCGTCGTTTACGGTCACCTCCGCCGTGGTGCGCAGGTAGTAGATTCCCTTGTCGTTTTGGGGGTCGTTTCTGTCGTTGTCCATAAAGTAGAAGTAGATGCGGTACGTGCCCGATGCCGCGAAGTCAAAGGTAAAGTCGTGGTCCGCGGTGCCCAGGCTGTAGTAGCCGGCCCATGCCGGGCGCGACGGGTCGCAGACGCTTTCCTGGCTGCCGCCGTCCCAATAGGTGGGCACGTCCATGCGCGCCTTGGCCTGGGACGAGCCGTTGGCCTGGGTTACGTGGAAGGTCGTCGCGGTGCCCGCGGGGGCGTCGTTCCACGAGACGGTGAAGGTGACGCCGTTTTGGCTTGCGGTGGCGGAGTGGGCGTAGGTGGTTTGTGACGTGGTGGAGATTGCGGCGGGCGTGGGGGCGGCTTGGGCGCGGAGGGATGGGGTGGGGGTGCCGGTTGCGGCGGTGGTGCCGGGCGTGGAGGTGTCTGTGGCGTTGGCGGTGGGGGTGCCGTCAGCGCTTTCCGTGTTGACTGCGCTGGCGCCGGTGGATGTTGCGGTGCTGTCCTCTGCGGTATCTGCTGTCGTATTTGTGTTGGTGCCGTCTTCAGCCTTGCCTGTGTCGCCGCCCGTGGCGTCGGCTTGCGCCTGCTGCTCTGCTGTTGCCCGAGGCTGGATGGCTTCCGCGATGGCTGCCATGGGCATCGTCGCGCCGACCATGGACGTGCACGCGATCGCGCAGAACAGGTAGTAAAGGGGTCGTTTCATAGCGGAGCCTCTCGGTGAGCAGCCAATAGGGTCCGAAGGCAGCTCCAGGCCAGCACTCCGCACATATTTTGTTGGGGTTTATTTTACGGGAACACCAGTCAACATCAGCGAACTTTCTGGGGGATGTTGGGGAGGGGCGGTGGACTGGTGGGCTGGCGCCATAGGAGACGGCGCCAGCAACTAATACGGTTAGTCGGCGACCGAGAAGAAGGAGGTGATACATGGCGATAAAGATAAGGGTGAAGCTGGTCCCTCGGCTTCGCGAAGCGGGGATGTCCCAAAACGAGATCGCGAGGCCCCAGGGGATGTCCAGACACAGCGTCGGCGACGTCGTCGCGGGCGCCAGGGGGCTCGGAATCGAGGGGGCGGGCGCCGAGCTAAAGCTCGTGCAGAAGCTGGTCGCCTTGACCGTGCTGGTGCTGGACGAGTGACTGCTGGATGAGCCCGATGCGGGGTTCTGCAGCATGATACCGGAGCTATGGAGGTACGGTACGGCATCGGCTCCACGATCTTCTGCACGCAATACCGCAAGAAGGACTGGCTCGCCGGGCTCGGCGCTGACGTGCGCGCCGACGCCATCATGGACAGGATAGTCCACAATACCGTATGGGTCGCAAGGGCGACTTCAACATGAGGGAAAAGCTAGGAGGAAGGACTGCCTCGTAGGCCGACTCACCGGGGGCGGTGCCGGTCGGCAATATAAGCGGCGCTGATTCGCAATAATCACTGGTGCTCAGAGGAGCAAATACTCACCCTTAGAAGCTCCCCCCTCTATCCCTCCCTTCTGCCTTTTTCATGAACTCCGGGATGTTGGCATGGATGATGCCGATAAAACTTCCGGGCATCCGTCATTCAGCAACTGTCTCTTCTGAAAACTAAGGTCAGATGTTGTAGTGACCAAGATTGAAAAATGCCTCGGGCGCTTTAACGTGCTCGATTTTGGCGCGGAATCCACCACGAGTCTACCCTTGTTCCTTAGCTATGAATGTTTCAACTCTGGTACCAAGAATCTGCTCGGGGCGAAGGTTGTGCTGGTTGATTAGCGTCTCACATTGCGCCAATCGACTTCTCTCATTAAGCGTTCCGCAGCTTAGGATCGCAATCAATTGACCGATTGATTTTACAAGCTCGTTAAGCTTATTAAGCGTAAGCACTAATGCTGATTCTGCACTCGCATTCTTGTATGCCATATTATTTGGATGAACAGATATTGCAAAACATTTCATTTTTGGATACTGAGCTCGTAACCACTCTTTTGCGACCTGAAGCTGTCCATGCTCTTGTTTCGTGAGCGGATTATCCGGAAGTTTTTCGTTTTTTGCTTCAAAGGCAAAAGCAATATGCTCTTCTTCAAAAACCCAGACAACATCGGGCCCGTCACCGTTATTGTCGTAACGTTTCGAGCTGGCACCGAGGTATTTCCCCAGCAACTCAAGTTTTGATTCGAATTCTTTTGAATGGCATTGCTCCGATAAGGATTTCAGGTCTGTGTCGAATTTCGTCGACACATCGCTACTCTTTCGTGTTTGGTACGAAATAAATTCAGCAATCTTTTTTGCTTGCAAGCTAGCGTCAGAGTCTGAGCTGGAGAATATGGGCTTAGCAAGTGAACGGTTGAGCCCGCTTGCGCGAGTTTGTAGCCCTCTTGAAGTCTCTACATCGTCATCCGAATAGGCGATTTGAGCTGCCAGGCGGAGAACAAGCCCCTTTACTGAATTGTCTATATTTTCACCATTCGTAAATTGTTTTAGGAGTTCGACAGCTCGTCCACTCCTACCTTTGCGCCATTCGTTTAGCGCTTTTCTTTCACATAGAGCAAAATCTTCGAGCATACTGTCATCAATAGAATCAAAATCGTTGACCTTGTCTGCTACATAGGCGGACAAATAGGATGCAAAATTGGGGTCGTCATTGACTCCCTGATCGACGACCTCCTTGAAGTCATTTACTGAACATATTTCATTCATGATGCCTTGACCGCACTCGATTTGGGCCCTTGTTGTTGGGGTCAAAAATACAGCATGGCGGTTGTCTTTAATCCACTCGCATAGATCGGATCCTGTTAATGCGACGACGCAGTAGTCACCTGAGCCCCTCGTGCCTCTACCTATCGCCTGTTCAATGTTTTGAGCAATTGAGCGGGCATAAACTTTGCTATGAGCTAGGATTTTCGACATCAGTTTATGATGATCAGACATCCCTTTGGGGATGCCCGAAACGACAAGTAGGCGGCATGCATCGCCCGGCAGATCGATGCCGTTATATCGATTTGCAAATACAATTGGCACGTCAAGCTTGTTTTCCCTTAGATCGCTTACCGCTTGAGCAACATCGCTTCCTTTTACACTTACGATCCCCAATTGCTCCCATTGCTTCGCGCCTGCAAAACTCGGCTCGAGGACTACAACACCTTTTTTGTCTTTAGCGAGAGCGATCATTTTTTCGACGAGCGCGACTCGTAGCTGCTCCTTTGTCCCAACTTCTAGAATCATCCTGCGCCCTACTCCGGCAAGGGTTTTGGGAGAAATAATATTAATCTCATCTTTCTTGCACCCGAAAGATCTCACGATCGCACTCTCATCAGCGAATGTCGCAGACATGTACACCCTTCTAGGCGATTCTTCGAATGTCGGAAACTTCTCTACAAGGGGAAGAATTGGGGTAATTGAGAATCTGACGCGACTCAGCGTTGCAAGACAGTACTTGAGATCGTCTTTGATGAGGTCCCAGCCGAAGTTTATAGAGTTTCCCGTAGGCGTGTCTTCTTCATTTGACGCTGCGAAATCAGAAATGATTCGGGCGACCTTCTGTCGATGCTTATCCCACGCCCAGAATGGGACTTCTAGCACCTCTTCGCCAGCCGTGCGAGTCCCAGAAACGAAATCGTCGAAAGTTGACACCCTATCGATATCATCAAAGCTTGAACGAAAGAGCGTCGTAACTTCTTGATATAAGCTAGGCGAATCCGATGCATTTATCTCCACCGTGAATGCGCTTCGAACCGAGTCAAAAGATGAGTGCGCATCATCTATGACGATTACTGAAACTTCCTCCGTTTCGGGTTCTCCCTCCAAGCCAAAGGAAGACTTGCCGTTAAAGAGGGCTTGATAATGGGCAACGAGAATCGTTGAGCCATTTTTGAAATCTGCAGTAAGAGATTTTCTTCCATTATATTCGGAAGCAGGTATTCCAAGTGTCCTCGCTTGTTCGCACACTTGATGAACAAGCTGTTTGTTGTCAACAAGATACAATGCCCCACGTTTTAGCTCTCGTGCACTGGAGAGGGCAATCAGTAGTCCTATAAGGGTTTTGCCACCTCCCGTGTTTAGCTTGATAACAGTGTCTTTCTTATTTCTGTTACTAAACCATGCATCAAGTACCTCGGCCTGGCTGCTATGTAAATCATCAAAGGATTGGGGTTTCGGCAACCTGTCGAAAATCTCATCAGGCTTGATTCGCAGCGTAGGGTTCTGCGATGCTGCCATCTTTTTAAAATCAACCATCTAATAGTCCTTAGCTATGCTGTTCGACGTTGCAAATCAGATGTTACCTGCTTTTACCATTGCCGTCCTCTTAGGACGCCGCACGTTACCAATGGTAAGGAGGCTCGTAAGAGGGCACTGGGGCGACAACCCCCGATGCCCTCTTGATGCATAGTGTTGCTGTAGTCAGTGGTTACTCAAACTCCACCTCAACCTGACTATGCTCGTAAATCTTGAGCTCGTTATCAATTTCGACTCGTTCGACTATCCAGCCAATGGCGGAACACTGCCGCATGAACGAATCGATTCGGTTCTCACCTTTTAGATTGTGAATGGTGACCACTACGCCAAAACGTTGCGGATCATGGGAGCCTCTTTGATATCTTGATGACTTGCGAATCATCATGCCCCACATTGGATTGGCATACACCTTTTTGGGCTTGCTGCGACTGGTTAGCGGTTCCGCTATGTGCTTGACGTTGTCCCACTTGCGCAGCTTTTTTCGAGCCTTCTCTTCATCGGTTGTACAGTCTTCCTCGCCTTGGTTGTTGGGCAGCAGCGACTTGATTCGCCCGTCGTTTCCGATACGTCCAAAATGCAAGTCGAGCTCGGTGTCCGTGTAGTCGACGCCTTGATTTCTGTTGCATTTAGGGAAATAGCACAGAGTCGCCCTCGCCACAGACGGGTAGGTTGCGCCTGAAACGGGGACAGGAAAGTTGAAGTTGTAATTCTCGCGTTCGGTAGCCACGCCGCTGAGCATGAATCGGATCTCGTCGTTGCTGGTTTCGAGTATCTTTTCAATTTGGACGGGGACGATGCCGTAGCCGAGCCGATCCATGTCATCAGGGGTTGTCCATGCACATGCCGCATCGATTAGTAACGCCTTGGCAAGTTCACAGCTCAGGTGCATTTTATAAATGAGATAGGCAGCTTTTCTTGCAACTAACGGAGCTGCAAAAGAGGTGCCTACGGCCGGATAAGCACCGGTTCCGCAGCAGGCGGTTATGGTGTCGCCCTCATCTCCTCCGTAATACGCGAGGTCTGGTTTGTGATGAAAGCTTAAGACTGGCCCTCTCCTTGTGTAGGACGCTGGCTCGTTGTTTCTATTAACGGCGTTGACAACAAGGGCATTAATGGAGTCCGCTGGGGACCCAAGGTATGCGGGTTTTCCGTTATCCGAGTTCGTGCCGGCAACAACGAAGAGGACGTCGTATTTCTGTTGCAGTTTGTCTAGCAGTGCCGCTTCGGGCGATATGGAGTTTCGAGACACCTCCTCCATTGACCCCAAGGAGATGTTCCAAACTTTGATGTCTTGGTTCTCGGCAACAATGCGCTCAATGTGCTTCATTACCGTAAACGAACTGAACTTGCCTGCGGTTGCAACTCCAAAATGCCGAACTCTAAAGTGGCCACAATGGTCGTCTAGCGATGGATTTTGGGCCTGAGCGTCAACGATCAATGAGCTGACACATGTGCCATGTCGATAGTCGCTTGAAGTGGGATGTATGTCTTCGGGTAAGCAGCTTCTGTAGTCCACCCAGTTGCTGAAGTACGGTGGGTATTTCTCCTCAAATGGAGTGTCGATTACGCCGATGATGGGCTCATCGGTGGGATATTCAGGGAGGCTGCTGATGGCGGGAGAGGCTGAACCTTCGTCACTCATAGGTGCGTAAGAAGACAGATCGATAACCGACATGGCTACAAGGTAGGGGGCGCGCTCGAGCAGCGTTCGATATTCTGTTTCGGTTAATAGAACACTGTTCTCCAAGAGGTTTGCAGGGGATACGTCAATGTGAAGCTCCTCAAATAGGTCCTGCGGGTCCCTTTCCGTTTCAAATAGCGTAACGATTGCGTTTTCGTCGGTAGCCGCTGGCGGCTTGTCTATTCTAAATTCATTGACGTAATAGGAATCGCGTATGAGTTGCGCAAAGCCCGATCGGGTGAGCGTGTGTGAAACGGCCGGATTCCATTTTTGTTTGAGCTTATCATTTTTAACCAGATCGACCATCTTATCTGCGTTCATCAGTCCATCAAAATAATCGACTACGATTCGCTCGCACTCACGCAGCTTGCTAATAGTTGACCGGATGGTTGCCTCGGGAACGTAATGAGTCATCAGGTGCCTTGGGTGGTTCCCGTTAAAATCGAGATAACGGGCGCCGCGGATAGACAATTCTGGTTCACTGTCTTTTCCGCCGTTCAGCATCTCTTTTATTCGATTGCTCTTGGCGACAATCTGACGGTATTCAACGGATACCAAGATGTCTTCGATTATGGCATCTTTGGGCCATTTGCTCAGAACGGTTTCGAGGCTCTTGCGAATGTGCGAAATCCTCTCTGCAGTGACCGTGCCTTTAGCGGGGAGCGTTGCGGGACCCGGTCGCGAGCCTCTTGCGGTTTGAAAATCGCCAGTGAGCCTGATTAAGCTGTTCATGAGCTACTCCTTTAGGGTTCGCGCAATGGTGCTTCGTGAAATGCCTGTCAAAACTTCCATTTCTCTTAAAGTGAAACCTTGAGTTTTAAGCAGCTCGAGTGAATCAGGCTCATATCCATGTAGACGCTGATATAGCTTGCGGAGATAGTCGTTTGGATTAAGAGGATCACTAAACGCGACGGAGGTCTTGATGAGGTTTTTGAGTGTGCCGGGCCAGGGCAGATCCGGGCAACTCTGCAGCACCTTTTTTAGGGTCCGAGAGTCGTTTTTGATTGCCTGATTGTTTTTGGTCAGATTCTTTGCGATTGATTCGCCGATATCAACGAGATCGTCATGGGTGTATCTATTAAAGTCAATTTGTACATCGAAGCGCCTGGCGAGTGCCGGGTCTAGTTTGTCGTAAAGGTTCGTTGTTGCGATTATGGCGGATCGCGTGTTCAGCTTGTCGAACTCTTTTAGGAGTGCACTTGTGGCTCGCCCCATCTCACGGACGTCGTTTTGGTTAATTCTATCTAAGGCTATAGCATCGATTTCATCGAACAGGACAATGGCGCCGTCGCCGATATCGTGGATTTCTTGGAAGACCTTCGCGATATTCTTGGCCGTCTCTCCGAGTTTGCTATCGATGATTTGATTGAAATCAACGGCATATAACTGGTAGCCAAGTATTCTGGCTATCTGTTTTGTAGCTTCGGTTTTGCCGGTTCCCGATGCGCCGTAAAAGAGGACAGTGTTGATGTCCACATCTTTAGATAGAGCATTGAGCAGCCCTTGGATATCGTTAGCGATGGCCTGGGGAAGGGGCAGCGAGGTGTTGTTGCTGATTACCTTTTCTAAGAAGTCATATTCCTGCTCTGTGACTTCTTGTGGCACAAACGTACGTGTCCTAGCAATGAGGGCCATGATGTAGCTTGCAAGCTCGGGTTGCCCGGACGATTCAAAATCTTTCGCAATAATAGTGGCTGCGTTGTTGAAGGCGATGTCGTCGTGTTCCGAATGCGCTCGGATTAAGTCGATGATGTCCGATCTCTTCATGTGTGCTCCTCTCCTTAGTTATATTGTATGAGACAGACTGAGACAAAGCAAGAATTGATTGAACATGGATGCAATGAAGTATGCTAGGATTGAGTTGTCTAGATTCAAACTGTTCTAGATTGGAGGTGAGATTATGACTACCCACCATGGAGGTAAGGTTGGCGCTGCTGCCAAGACGCTCGCGAGCTCCTCGACGAGTAAAGCCGCGAAGACTGCGGCTGCGAAGACGCTGGTCAAGCATCAGATTGCCAAGCATCGCTAGTTTGCGAGCAAAGCATTTTGTAACAGTTGGGAGGTGATATATATGGCTTTGAAGACGATTCGCGTAAAGATTCCGAAGTGCCGAATTGGCGCAACGGGTTCGGTCGGGAAGATCGGAACGACCGCGAAGGCCGTAAAAGTAAAGATTCGCTAGGCTTTAGCGGCAACTAAAGCCTAGCGCGATGTTGACATAGCGGGCCAACATCAAACATTTTATGGGGGTCTCCGGCGAGATTCAAGCGTCGGGGACCCGCGTTATTTTTTGTTTTATCGGCATATGCGCCGCAGCCTCTTCTTATACGACATGTGGCGGCGCTATTAGTTTGGACAATTAATGAGTGAATTAGATATAGTATCCATTTGGATTAGTTCGATGGTGGCCATAGCAACTGTCGTTGCATCGTGGGCGGGCCTTAGAGCCCTGGTGATTCAAACTTCTCCGAATATTATTATGTTCATTCGGCCAGATGATGTCTCGCCCTCACTAGCGCGGCTTGTTATCAGAAATATTGGAGAGGCGCCTGCATACAATGTTTCGTTTCGACTTTCTCCTGACTTGTTTCTAAAGGATTCTTTCGAATATAAACATGCTTCCGTAGTGTTTGATAGGGGCTACGCAATTTTGCCTCCTAAACATGAGAGGGACATTCTCTTGGGAAGGTTTGAGGATCTCGAAGGATTGTGGGGGAGCTTCATTGTTGAAGTGAATGTCTCCTTTTCAAAGAAATACGGGCGTAGACGTTTCTCGACTATCTGCCCGGTTGAGATTGGCTCATTTGAGAGCACGATCTCTATTTCTTGTGAGACTACTTTTGAAAAGGACCAAAGGGCTGCCTATCGCGAAATCAGGCAGTTTGGTAAGCGCCTTCGCGGAATAGAAAACGCGATTTGTTCATTGGGGAATTGTGACGAAGAGTAAGGTTGTACGCTGGTGACGAATAATTTCCCCCGCAGATCGACGACTGCATGACAGAACACGGCCCTCGTCCCGTCATATGATTTCTAGCGGCTAAACAACAAATCATAGACGAAGGGGACACGGGCCGTGTCTGCGAACCTCGTAACGGTCGACGAGGAGTCGCTGCGCAAGGACATAATGAATCTGGTGAGGAAGCCCGTTAATGAGACGCTCAACGGGCTGCTCGACGAGGGGTCGTCCGAGCTCGTCGGGGCTGGGCACCACGAGGGGACGGCGGGCCTGGGCTATAGGGTTACCGTTCGATTCAAATTAATAGCGTTGATTTATGAATCAATAATTAGTAGCCTATCTAAAAGCGGTATTGACGCGGGTAGCCTACGGGCCCCGCGTCCTGCGGAAAGGTGGCTATCCTTCTTGGGATGGCCGCCTTTCTTTTGTTAAGGTGCCGCAATGACGGTGAAGCCTTTCATGTCTATTGACGATCGGGACAGATTGCCTGTTGACAGAGGAGCGTGTCGGTATGGAACTTGCCGGCGACCACCGCTCCGATACGATTGCCTTGATGAATGGCTGATCCATGATGGGGCTCAAAATATGACTCGAGAGCTTGGCGGTATTGGATTGACGGCCTTGCAAGTTCTCCCTTAAAGTAATAGGCGTGATGAGGCCTTGCGACGATACGTTCGGCTTGGTCCGTGGGAACCGCCGAAAGGCGGTTTTCGCGTTTAGGGGGCTGTTTCCGAAGGACACTTGTCCGAATTTGCTTCTGGGCAGTGGGTTTTTTACTGCGTATTTCGGAAGTGCGGGGAAAATCGAAACTTGCTGAACGCACCCCGATTTTTGCCAATTAAACCGCAGGTCGCAAGGTCTCAAATCTGGGATCTGGCCGGCAGGTCTCGGGTTTTCACCGCACTTCCGAATGCATGCTAAATATGGCTTCAACGTGCTTGGCCTTGAAAGCCATAATAGGTTGCCAATTGGCTACAAGACGAATATAGTTAGCATCATGCTAACTAAGGGGTGGTTATGAATCGAACCAAGCTCCGACCGACATATTCACTTGACGAAGCGAAGTCTTTAGCTCGTTTGGGAAAGATGATGGTAAACGGTAGGGTGCGCAGGCACCTGATGAACCAGTTTGGTTATCTGGACATCGACCATTTCCTTGCTGACCTTTTTGATTATCTGGAGCCTGGCGACTTTAGAAAATCCATTGCGCTCGACATGGATGGCCCTTTGCATGGTGTTTACGCAGATGTCTATGAGTGCCGAGGTTTTGAATGCGAGGATTGGTACGTCAAGTTTTTAATCGATTCTGAAGGCAATGCACATTTGAACGTTTTGTCTGCGAACATCGATGGATATATTCATTAAAGGAGGAGCCATGCGTTGCATGGAATGTGGCAAAGAAATGCAATTTACCACGGCGCCAATGTCTGAATCATACCGTGGCGAGCAAATAACGGTAAAAGGAATTGAGCATTATATTTGTGAGTGCGGCAACGATGAAATGACCGCTGCAGAGGCGACTAAGCTCGCCCATGCGCTGGCTTCGCAATATGCCAAGACACATGAACTTCTTTCTCCCTCCGATATTAAAGATTTGCGCTCTGATCTCGGTTTAACTCAGCATGAATTTGAGTCGCTTTTAGGGGTTTCAAAACCAACGGCATCTCGTTGGGAGAACGGGGCGTCACAACAGTCTATTACCGCAAATAATCTTATGAAGCTCATTCGAGACGTCCCCGAGGTTCGCAAATATCTGGGTCTTTCTTCTGATGAGACGACCTCGGGACTTAATACATCACAATTTTCGGTGATACAGGGAGGAGAAGCCCCGGCTTATAGGGACTCGACTCCTTTGGCAGAAGAGAATGCCTTTCGATTGGAGATGTAAATGGAAACGCTACAGAAGCAACGCATTGAATCTCCGCTGATTACATGCGTGACTAGAAAAGTGGATAGTTTTTCATTTGATGGCGGAATGACTCCGAAAGAGGGCGTCAATAAGTCTGGCGTCGAATGCAACGTCAGAAATGCTATCACCAGCGCATTTTCGGACGAAAACGGAACCAGGTTTCGCCAGCTCAATTTAGTTATAGAGCTTCTACCCAGCAATGAAGGTCATTACTATCGTTCCGAAATATCCGTCTCCGGCATATATCGCGCTCCTGCGGATTTAGATGACGATGCTTTTGACAGAGAAGCACTTAGCACCGGTATGCAGGACCTGTATTCCTATGCAAGAGGCATTATTGAAAATGTCGCAGCTGGTGGAGTGTGGGGGCCACTTTATCTGCCACAGATAGGATTCACTATCTAGCTCTCGATGTCCCCACATCCTCTAAAAAAGTTCTTAAAACAGCCTTAAAGGCGTTTCAACTCGCGTTGACAGCGTAAAATACGCATGTTTGACTATGACAGAAGTGGATTTTAGGGGAGGGGTGCGCCATGGAGGTGCTGGTTGTTGGCAACACCGCATATGTTGACGATGACTTTTGTGCCAAGGCGTTCCCTGGGGACCATGTGCAGGTCGTCGCTGCCGCGGAAGCACGCCGCGATGAGTCATCGCCCCATGCCTCGTGGAAAGAGCTTCTGCAACACCTGGATCAGGCCTACGAGTTCGAACGCGTGGTCTACCTGTCTAATTACCTTACCCCGCATACCGATACCGTGGGCGATATCGAGCTGCTGCGCACGGTCTTTCGTGCGTGCGCGGGTCGCCGGGTCCAACTGCTGTATGTAGCGGGGCCCGCGGGTGCCGAGGGCGCCGCCGATGCCGCGGGGCGAACGGGCAAGGGCATTATCGCGCACGCAGCCAACGACCTGTGCCGCTACTACGCTGCTCGCGAGGGCGTTCAGACCAAGATCCTGCGCGTGCCGTTCCTGTATACCGCGTCTGCCGCACTGGAGGACCCGTTTTTGGTGCCGCTGTTCGACGCGTGCTCAACCGGATCGGTCGCTCTGCAGGGCACGCAGGATGCGGCGTTTCCCCTGCTGTGTGCCGAGGAGCTTGCGGTGCTGGTACGCCGTATCTTCGACAGCTGGGATGGCAACTTTGAGACGCTCGACGTAGCCGATACCTTCCATCACACGGCGGGTGAGGTGGGCGACGCCCTCAAGGCGCTGTTCCCCGGCCTTACCGTTGCCTATGGCGATTCTGCCGGCTACGTCCTGCCCGCCAGCGATGTCGCTCGCGTGCGCTATGGCTGGTTTCAGCGCTATGACTTGCTGCGCGATCTCTCGACCATTCAAGCTCGCTGGGGCGCTGGACGCATCAAAAAGATCAACCCGCTGCGTGCCGCCATCGACCGCATCCAGATGCGCTCGCTGCCCATCAAATGCCTGGAGACGGGCGTTGCCTGGGTTCTGTTCGAGGTGCTGGAGCATCTGTTCTCACAATCGGCCCAGCTCAACGTGCTCGATTATCGCCTGCTCTACGTGGTGCTGATCGGCACGCTGTATGGATTGGACTTTGGCCTGATTGCGGCGCTGATGGCGTCGGTGGGTTTGGCCGCGAGCTACTTTACTCAGTACGGCTATACCTTCCAGGGCCTGTTCTACGAGCCGTCTAACTGGCTGCCGTTTATTGCGTACTTTGTTGTGGGTGCCGTGTGCGGCTATGTGCAGCTGCGCAACAGTGAAGCCATTAGGGCGGAGCGCGATCAAAACGAGCTCGTGCGCAACCGCAATACGTTCCTTACGCAGCTCTACCACGACGCGATCGAGGACAAGCGCGCGTACAGGCGCCAGATCGTGGGTCGCCACGACAGCTTTGGCAAGATCTTTGCCGTGACGCAGGAGCTCGACGTATTCAACCCACACGACATCTATCGCAAGTGCTGCGAGCTTTTGGGCGAGATCCTCGAGAACGATTCGGTGGCGATCTACCATGTTTCGGGCGGGGCATTTGCACGCCTGGTGGCAGCAAGTCCCGCGATTGCCGAAGATGCCGCGCGCTCGCTCACGCTTGAGCAGCTTGCACCTCTTTTGGGCGACGGGGGTCGTTCGAACCTGTGGGTGAACCGCGAGCTGACGCCGGGGCTTCCCATGTTTGGATACACGATCGAGCGCGACGGGGCACCCGCTGTGTTGATCTTTGTGCGTAGTGCGGCCGAAAACCAAATGACCCTCTATTATCAAAACCTGTTCCGCATCTTGTGCGGGTTGGTCGAAAGCGCGCTGGGCCGTGCCTTTGACTATGAGGCGGTGGCGCAGGATAAACGCTGCGTTGACGGCACTTGCGTGCTCAAGCAGGCTGCCTTTGGCCAAGAGCTCGCGGCGGAGCAGGCGCTGGCAGATAGCAAGATGGGGAGTTTTTTGCTCCTGCGCGTGGTACCGGGCATGGAGCCTGTCGGCGAGCTGGTGGGCGCAATTGGGTCGGCAATCCGCGAGAGCGACGCGGCGGGCTTGGTCGACGGCGACGTGCTCTACCTGCTTATGCGCCAGGCAAAGGCATGCGATCTGCCCATTATCCGCGAGCGCCTGAGCGCAAAGCAGATTGCGGTGGAGCCCGTCGACGGCGAGGACATCGTGGAGCTGCTGCAGCACATCTCTTACACCGGTGACGGTGAGGGGGGGGGTGCCGCTTGATCTCGCTTGTCGTTGCTGCCGTCTTGCTGCTGATTCATGCGCTGGTTTGCCTGATGCTGTGGACGCTCATGAAACTGGGCCTGCTGCCGGTGCGCGGGCACATGCTGGCTGTGATAGTGCTGGTGCCGCTGTGGGGCCCGTTGCTGGTGGTTTTGCTATCGGTGTGCAGCGCGGTGTTTGGCGAGGGGCTGAAAGGGTCTGCGCTGGAGTCGCTGCGCTTCAACGATGACATGCATCGCAGTATGTCGGTACCGAGTGGTGAGGACGATTCAGGCGTAGTGCCGCTCGAGGAGGCACTCATCGTCAACGACCCGGCATACCGGCGCCGCCTAATGCTCTCCATGCTCACCGAGGAGCCCGACGCGTACCTGGCGCAGCTGCAGGCGGCTAAGCTTAACGACGACGTTGAGGTGGCGCACTATGCCGCGACGGCGGTGGCGCAGATCTCCAAGGAGTCCGACCTTAAACTGCAGCAGCTGGAGCGTGCCTTTAAGACGGACCCGAGCGCTCAAAACCTCAACGAATACTGCGATTTTCTTGGTGAATACTTGTGCTCGGGCTTGGCTGAGGGGCGCGTGGCTCAGATTCAGCGCCAACAGTACGCGCGCCTGCTTGCGCGTCGCTGCGAGCGCGAGGATACCCTTGAGCTGCGCATTCGATACGCGACGGCGCTGGCCGATGTCGGACAGATCGACGAGGCGCAGGCCGTGACCGACCAGCTGGTGATAGACGTGCCCGAGGAGCAGGAGGTTTGGATGCTTTGCCTGCGCCTGGCCGTGATGCGCCGCGACGGTGACGAGGTCCACCGTGTGATCGATGCGATTGACAAGCAACATGTGTATTTGAGCGCCGACAACCGCGAAAAGTTGGCGTTTTGGCGCGACGGGGAGGAGGCCAGATGAGCGTGGCGCAACATATCCGCGACCGTGCAGGGCGCTTTCGTTGGATGGGACTCCTCGTGGTGTGGGCGGTCTTTATTGTCATGGCCGCTGTGCTGCTGGTGGAGCGTGCCGGCGTGCAGTACAGTGCGGGCCAGCATAAGCTGGGGATGCTGGCCGCCAACGATGCGGTGCCGGCCTCCTCGGCAATCTTTGGCCAAAAGCCCACGTGCCTGGTCATTACCGATTCCGATCAAGCTGGCGTCGAGGACGTAAAGGAACAGTTCGACCAGATCCTGCTCGACATGAAGATCGCCCATCGCGATGTTGATATTGCCACCGACGGTGCGGACGCGATCCCATCGCTCACGTCGTTTGATCGCGTGATTGTGCTTATGCCCTCGCTTGACGGACTGGGTACGCATCTGACCGATCTGATGAGTTGGGTGAGTGTGGGCGGCTCACTCATGCTGGGCATGACGCCAGATAACTCGAACTGCCTGCAGGCTATTGCTTCCAAGCTTGGGATCGAATCGGCCGGATATGACTATGCGAAAGCCGAAAGCATTGTGCCGAGCGATGACTTTATGTTGGGCGGAGGAGAGCGCTACGAGTTCTCGGATCCCTTCGATTCTTCGCTTTCGGTTTCATTGCGCGAAACGGCGCACGTATGGGCAAAGACCGGTGACGCGGGCACGCCGCTCATTTGGTCTAACGATTGCGGCAGTGGTCACACCGTGGTGTGCAACATTGGTATCTACGACAAGGTCATGCGTGGGTTCTATGCTTCGGCCATAAGCTTGCTGGGTGATGCCACGGCCTATCCGGTCATCAACAGCGCCGTGTTCTATTTGGACGACTTTCCTAGCCCCGTGCCCTCGGGCGATGGTACTTATATCAAGCGTGACTACGGCCTTTCCATTGCGGATTTTTACACCAAGGTCTGGTGGCCCGATCTGCAAAAGCTTGCGCAAAAATACGGCATTCGCTATACCGGCGTGATGATCGAAAACTACGAGGACGCGGTCAACCAGACCGAGCCCGCGCGCCAGGCCGATACCACGCAGTTCCGCTATTTTGGCGGCATGCTGCTGCAGATGGGCGGAGAGCTGGGCTTTCACGGCTACAACCATCAGCCTCTGGCGCTCTGGGATACCGACTATGGCACGCTGTATGACTACAAGACCTGGAAGAACAAGGAAACGCTCGTCGCTTCGCTCAACGAGCTTATAGCCTTCCAGGACGAGGTGCTGCCCAACGCGCACGGCTCGGTCTACGTGCCACCGTCGAATATCCTTTCGGCCCGCGCGCGCCAGCTTATCGGCACCGATGTTCCGCGCATTAAGACTATTGCCAGTACGTATTTTGAGGACGGTACCGACCTGCCGTACGTGCAGGAGTTTGGCGTGGCGAGCGATGGTATTGTGGAGCAGCCGCGTATTGTCTCGGGCGGCATGGTCGACGATTCCTATATGCGCCTGGCTGCCGTGTCCGAGCTCAACATGCACTACGTGAGTACGCACTTTATGCACCCGGACGACCTGCTCGATCCCGATCGCGGCGCCAAGGAGGGCTGGGAAGTCTACAAGGGCGGCCTGACCGACTACCTGGACTGGCTTACCAAGTCTGCGCCCGACCTGCGCCGCCAGACGGCGTCGGAGTGCTCCGGTGCCATTCAGCGCTTTTCGTCGGTTACGGTGAGCGTGGATACCGGTGCGGATGCCTGGACGCTCAGCCTGGGCAATTTCCACGACGAGGCGTGGCTCATGTTCCGCGCCAATAATGGCGAGCCGGGTGCGGTGACGGGTGGCGAACTGACGCACCTTACGGGCGATCTGTATCTGCTCAAGGCAAATGATAATACCCTGACGATCGAGCGCAAGGAGGGTGGCGACAGATGAGAATCTGCTTGGTACTCGAGGGTTGCTACCCTTATGTGCACGGCGGCGTATCTACCTGGATGCATGGCTATATCCAGGCCATGCCCGAGCACGAGTTCGTGCTGTGGGTGATTGGCGCGCATGCTGCCGACCGCGGCAAATTTGTCTACGAGCTGCCCAGCAACGTGGTCGAGGTGCACGAGGTGTTCCTGGACGATGCCCTGCGGCTTTCGGGCGAGCAACATGAAGCCAGTTTTAACGACCGCGAGCGCGAGGCGCTACGCCGCCTGGTGTCGCTCTCCAATCCGGACTGGGACGTGCTGTTCGATATCTTCCAGCGCCGTCGCGTGCATCCGCTCTCGTTTTTGCAGAGCCGCACGTTTATGGATATCTTCCGCGACGTGTGCCTTGCCGAGTACCCCTACACGCCCTTCGCAGACGCATTCCACACCATGCGCTCTATGCTGTTGCCGGTGCTCTACCTGCTGGGCAGCGAGGTGCCGGTTGCCGATGTGTACCACGCTATCTCGACCGGCTACGGCGGCCTGCTCGCCTGCCTGGGCTCAAGCGTTCACCATGCGCCGGTGTTGCTGACCGAGCACGGCATCTATACCCGCGAGCGCGAGGAAGAGATCATTCGCGCCGACTGGGTGGTGCCGTCGTTTAAGGACCGCTGGATTCGCTTTTTCTACCTGCTTTCGGAGGAGATCTACCGCCGCGCCTTCCGCGTGACGAGTTTGTTCCATAACGCCCGCAAGACGCAGATCGATATGGGTTGCGATGCAGACAAATGTCTGGTCATCCCCAACGGCATCCAGTTCGACTGCTTTAAGGACATTCCCTTAAAGCCCGATGACGGCTGGGTGGACATTGGCGCGGTGGTGCGCCTGGCGCCCATCAAGGACGTCAAGACTATGATCTATGCCTTTTTTGAGCTGCACGAGCGCCTGCCCAAGGTGCGCCTGCACATCATGGGCGGCGTGGACGACGAGGAATATGGCGCCGAGTGCCATGCGCTAGTGGAGACATTGGGCGTGCGTGACTTGATCTTTACCGGCCGCGTCAACGTGGTCGAGTACATGGAAAAGCTCGACTTTACCATTTTGACGAGCATCTCGGAGGGCCAGCCGTTGAGCGTGTTGGAATCGCTGGGCGCGCGTCGCCCCTGCGTGACGACCGAGGTCGGCTGCTGCCGCGAGCTGCTCGAGGGCGCCCCCGGCGACGACTTTGGCGTTGCCGGATATGTGAGCCCGCCCATGTATCGCAAGGGTCTGGCCGATGCCATGGAGCGCATGTGCGCGAGCCGTGCCCGCCGTCTGGAAATGGGGGAGCGCGGCCAGCGTCGCGTGGCGACCTACTACCTACACGAGCAGATGCTCGCCAACTATCGTGCGCTGTACGACGAGACGGCTCGCGCGTTCAATTTGCCCAAGAAGGAGGTGTAGCCGGTGGCCGGAATCGGTTTTGAGCTCAAGCGCCTGTTTAAGCGCAAGGGTATGTTTGCCACGATGCGCGCCTATGGTTACGCCGGCATCGTGTGCACGGGCCCCATGCTGCTGGGCGTACTGTTGCAGGTGGGCATTTTGGTGCTGTGCGGTCTGTGGGACGTGGGCCGCGCCAACCAGGATCTGCTGGTGTGCATGGTGACCTATACGCTTCTGGCGTCGCTTACGCTCACGAGCTTTTTCTCCATGCCTGTCACGCGCTTTTTGGCGGACATGCTGTTTGCCGAGCGCGAAGAAGAGGTCTTGCCCTCGTTTTGGGGCTCCAACGCCATCATGCTCGTTGCGGGCACGGTGCTCTACGGCGTATTTTTGCTGTTCTCGGGCGCCACGCTACTGCAGGGGCTGCTGTGCCTGTGGCTGTTCAACATTATGATCGTCAACTGGAACGGCATGAGCTATCTCACCGCTATTAAGGACTACCGGGGTATTCTGTGCAGCTTTGCCGCGGCCATTGGCGTGGCGTGCCTGTGTGCCTTGGCCGCGCTGGCACTGGGGCTGCCGCCGGTCGAGGGCCTGCTGGCCTCGATCGCCCTGGGCTACGGTGTGATGCTCGCTTGGGACGTGGTGCTGCTGTACCGGTATTTTCCTCAGAGCGAACGTAGCCCCTGGCTCTTTTTGCGCTGGCTCGATCAGTTTATGCCGCTGGCACTCACGGGCCTGTTTACCAACCTGGGACTCTTTGCACATCTGGTAATTATTTGGGCCGGCCCCATTGGCGTGCAGGTCAAGGGCTTGTTTTATGGCGCACCCTACCACGATGTGCCGGCGCTCATCGCGTTTTTGACGATCCTTGTCACGACCGTCAACTTTGTAGTGTCGGTCGAGGTCAACTTCTATCCGCGCTACCGCGACTACTACAGCCTGTTTAACGACGGCGGCGTGGTGGGCGACATCGTGGTGGCCGAGGAGGAAATGCTCGCCACGCTCAACCGGGAGCTGCGGTTTTGCGCGCTCAAGCAGCTGTTTGTGACGGCAGCGGTCATCTCGCTCGAGACCACGGTGCTCTCGGCCCTGCCACTGGGCTTCAACAACCTTATGCACGGGTATTTTCGTACGCTGTGCGTGGGCTATGGTCTGTATGCCGTGGGCAATACGGTGATGCTCATCTTGCTGTACTTTACCGACTACAAGGGCGCCGTGCTTGCCTCTGGGCTGTTCGCGGGCGTGGCGGGGCTGGCGACCATCGTCTCGCTATTCTTTCCGCAGCAGTTTTATGGCTTTGGCTTTTTGCTCGGCGCGGCGGTGTTTTTTGTTGTGGCGCTCATGCGGCTCGATACTTATACCGCCAACTTGCCGTATCGTATCCTGAGTCAGCAGCCCATCGTGGCGACCGACAAGACGGGTCGCTTTACGGAGTTGGGCTGCTTGCTCGACCGTGCCGAACAGCGCTACGAGGAGCTGCGTCTACAGGGCGAGCCGCATGGTGCGTTTGAGCGCACGGTGGTCCGTGTGTATCGCAATCGTTGGGGAGGTCCTGATGACCGATAGGATGATATCGCGTCGCCGCTTGATTGAGGCGGCTGCCGGCACATTGCTGCTTTCGGGCTGCTCTTCGCAGGACGAATCCTCGACAAAAAAGACCAAGAAGCAGGACAAGATTAAAAAGGCCGATGCGTCTAGCGAGATCAAGCATCTTCGCGACAAGGACGAGCTGTACGAGGTTTACGACGACTCGGGCATTGTGACCATGTACCTGACGGTCTCGCGCGGCAATAGCTCCGAGAACACGGACCACAGCTGGGCCGAGATCAATACGTACTCGGTCTACGACTATGCCGACATGGGCGTGACGCGCTATCAGGTTATGGGCCTGCTGCAGGCGGGCGACGATAAGGGCCCCGTTGCTGGCGAGGTGGGCTATGGCGAGGAGGCACCCAACGCCACGGTGCAGGTGCGCGGTCAGACGTCGAGTACCTATACGCAAAAGAACTACAAGGTGGAGCTCAAAAAGGGCAAGGGCACGTGGCGCCAGCAGCGTGCGATTGCGCTCAACAAGCACATGGGCGAGGGCATGCGCTTTCGTAACAAGATGGCCTACGATCTGATTCGTGGCATTCCCCAGATGATGGGCCTGCGCACGCAGTTTGTGCACTTATGGGTGTGCGACCAGACCGAAAAAGCTAACGACACCTTTGAGGACTACGGACTGTTTACGCAGGTCGAGCAGCTCAACAAGACGGCGCTCAAGGCCCACGGTCTGGATAAGAGCGGGCATCTCTATAAGGTGAACAGCTTCGATTTCCATCGCTTCGAAGACACCATTAAGCTCGCCGATGACCCCGACTATAACCAGACGGCGTTTGAGGGCATGCTCGAGATTAAGGGCGATTCGGACCATACCAAGTTGATCGAGATGCTCGATGCGCTCAACGACGATACGCAAAAGATCGACGACGTGCTCGACACCTGCTTCGATACCGAGAACCTGGTCTATTGGATGGCGTTTCAGATCTTGACGGGTAATTGCGATACGCAGAATCGTAACTGCTATCTGTACAGCCCGCTTAACTCCAAGGTTTGGTACATCCTGGATTGGGACAACGACGGCATGCTGCGCAAGCTTGAGCTGAGCCTGACGGGGTTCTCGGATTATGCGAGCTGGGAGCGCGGCGTGAGCAACTACTGGGGCAACGTGCTGTTTAACCGCGCGTTGCGCAGCAAGTCGTTCCGCAGCGAACTCGATAGCGCCGTCAAGGACCTGCGCTCGTATTTGACCGAAGAGCGTCTGAGCAAGATGGTCGAGCATTATCGTGAGGTCACGGAGCTGCTCGTCTTTGCTGCGCCCGACCTGGAGAATCTGCCCGTGACGAAGGATGAATACGAGCAGATTGCCGCGGCGATTCCTTCCGAGATCGAGGAGAACTATAAGAGCTTTCGCGAGAGCTATAAAAAGCCTATGCCGTTCTACATTGGCGTGCCGCAGATCGATAACGGTAAGCTGCGCATTAACTGGGATGCTTCGTACGACTTTAAGGCGCGTGACATCCGCTATACCGTGGAGCTTGCGCGCGACTATGCCATAAGCGACGTGGTCTTTAAGGCCGAGGACGTGCTGCTTCCCGAGGTGACCTGCGATGCGCCCGATGCCGGCCAATATTTTGTGCGTGTGCGCGCCACCAACTCCGACGGCTATACGCAAGATGCGTTTGACTATTACGTGACCGACGACGGCAAGCAGTACGGCATGAAGTGCTTCTACGTGCAAGATGGCGGCAAGGTCGTGGAGGACACGTATGAGGAGGGCTAGCGCGCTGCTTGAGCGTCTGGCGGCTCCGCCCGCGCGAACCACGCAGGAGCGTTACCGCCACGAGCTCAAGTACCTCATTAACGAGGGCGAGCACGCCGCGCTTGCCTGTCGCATGTCGCCGGTCTTTAAGCTGGACAAGCATGCGCGGGCGGGCGGTTACACCATCCGCAGCCTGTATTTTGACGACTACTGCAACTCGGCCTACGAGGAAAAAGACGCCGGTATTCTCATGCGCAAAAAGTATCGCGTGCGCATCTATAACGGCAGCGACAAGGTGATTAAGCTCGAGCGTAAAAAGAAGTACGGCAGCTGGATCTACAAGGAGGATGCGCCGCTCACCCGCGACGAGTTTGAGCAGGTCCTCGCCGGCGACTATGACTTTTTGCTGCGCAGCCCGCATCAGCTCTGCCGTGAGTTCTATATCGAGTGCATCTGCAACATGATGCGCCCGCGCGCCATCGTGGACTACGAGCGCGAGCCGTGGGTGATGGACGAAGGCACCGTGCGCGTTACGTTTGACATGAACGTGCGCGCCGCGGTGGGAAGCTTCGATATCTTTGATGCGACCTTGCCCGCGCTGCCGGTCTTGGAGCCCGGCAAACTAGTGATGGAGGTCAAGTTTACCGAGTTTTGCCCGCAGCTGGTGCGCGATTTGGTGCCGCCGGGTGCGGCCGAGCTCACGGCGGTTTCCAAGTACTGCCTGTGTTACGAAAAGACCGCCTACCTGCGCGGTTTTAATTACTGGGAATCGGATTTTGAGAACCGAGGGGATATTTAGACCATGAGCACCAGGGACTTTTTTAAGAACTCCGTCTTGGAGGCGTTTGGCCAGGTCGACCCTGCCAAGATCGGCCTGTCGCTGCTCGTGGCGCTCGCCATGGGCATCCTGATCTACTACGTGTACAAGCGCTTTTTTACCGGCGTGGTGTACTCGCGCAGCTTTGCCGTGACGCTTGTGGGCATGTGCGTGCTCACCTGCATGGTGACGCTCGCGATCTCGACCAACGTGGTCATCTCGCTCGGTATGGTCGGTGCTCTGTCTATCGTCCGTTACCGAACGGCGGTCAAGGATCCGCTCGACCTGTTGTATCTGTTTTGGTCCATTACCACGGGTATCACAGCGGGCGCCGGCATGTACGCGCTCGTAGGGCTTGCGGCAGTGGTGATCGTCGTGATGATCGCCGGCTTCGCTACGCACCAGGACAAGGCGCGCGTGTACATGATGGTCATCCACTACACGGGCCAGATCACGGGCGACGACATTGTGCGCGCGTTTGGCCGCACCAAGTTTACGGTGAAGTCCAAGACCATGCGCGGTGACAAGGTCGAGATGGCCGTGGAGGTGTTCTCGGACGGTGTAGATATGCCCTATGCCGACGCCATCCGCGCGCTCGAAGGCGTGGAGGACCTGACGCTCATCCAGTACAACGGCGAATACCACGGCTAACTATGTTCCGGCGTTCTGACGAACGCCGGACCGCTCGACGCTGCGCGGGCATCTGCCGGGCGATCTGCCGCTCAAACCGTCGCTCGCGTACATGAAGTACGCGTCGCTCCTCTTTCGCGGCACCTCGCCACGGCAGCTGCGCGCTCGCTGACGTTTGCTTGACCAGGAATTCTATTTACTCAATTTGCTGGCAAGGCAGCTATCATGGTGCTTGTGAATTCGTTGTCAGGGGTGCTCGTGGTAAAGATGAAAGATGTGGCCGAGCTGGCGGGCGTTTCGAGCGCCGCCGTCTCGCGCTACCTCAACGGTGGATATATCTCGGCGGACAAGGCCGAGCGCATTAAGCAAGCGATTGAGCTGACCGGATACGTGCGGTCCAGCCAGGCGCGCGCGCTGCGCACCGGCTCTACCAAGCTCATCGGCGTCATCGTGCCCAAGATCAACTCGGAATCCGTGAGCCGCATTACCGCCGGCATCGGCCAGGTGCTCGGTCGTCGTGGCTACCAGATGTTGCTTGCCAATACCGACAATGCCCCCGATCGCGAGCTCGAATACCTCGATTTATTCCAAAACCACCCGGTCGATGGCATTGTGCTGGTAGCAACCATGATTACCGACGAGCACCGTCGGGCGATTGAATCGTGCCGTGTGCCCATCGTGCTGATCGGCCAGAATGTTGAGGGCGCGGCGTGCGTCTATCACGACGATTACGAGGCCGCCTTTGAGCTGGGCCATGCGCTTGCGGGTCGCGTGGACGGCAAGATTGCCTATATTGGAGTTACCGAAGAGGACCGCGCGGCCGGTTATGACCGCCGTCGCGGTTTTGAGGCCGGCTTGCGCGCCGCGGGCAACCCGCTCGATGCCGCCTTGATTCGCCTGGGCTCGTTTACGCTCGACTCGGGCTATGGTGCGGCGCGTGAACTGCTTTCCGTCGACCCCGATGTTTCGTTTATCGCGTGCGCGACCGACACCATGGCGGCGGGCGCGCTGCGTGCCATTGATGAGGTTCGCGGCATGGGCGAGGGTATACACCGCGTGAGCGGTTTTGGCGACAACGCGTTTTTGCGCGCGCTGACGGGCGGCATTCCCACCGTGCATTATGGCTACCTGACCAGTGGCGTCGAGGCGACCAATATGTTGCTCAACACGCTCGATGGCGTGGAGGGGGAGAGCGGTCTCAAGACGCTCAAACTCGGCCATCAACTTATGAATGTCTAGGCTTTGGGCATGTCTGCCTGCCTTTGAGGCCCCTGTATTTGCCGTAAAACTACCATTCACCGGCATTTTCCTACCGTTCGCCTTTCTGTGAAAACGATTACAGACATATGAAACTGAAAACGATTACAGTGTAAGTGTCAAAGATGGCCGGGTGCACATGCGCCCGTTGGAGGAAAGGGAAGTCATGGACTACCGCAAATCAGCCCAAGAGGTGCTCGACAACATCGGTGGCGCCGGCAACGTCGTCTCTGCCGCGCATTGCGCCACGCGTCTGCGTCTGGTGATTGCCGATAACGCGAAGGTTGACAAGGAGGCCCTCGAGAATATCGACGGCGCTAAGGGCGTCTTTGAGGCCCAGGGCCAGCTCCAGATTATTTTTGGCACTGGCACCGTCAATAGGGTCTACGACGAGTTCATTGCGCTCAGCGGCGTCGAGGCTGCCACCAAGGCCGAGGTAAAGGAGGCCGCGGCGCAGCGGCAGAACATCTTTATGCGTGCCATTAAGGTGCTCGGCGACGTCTTTGTCCCCATCATCCCCGCCATTGTTGCTTCGGGCCTGCTGCTGGGCATTATGAGTGCCCTCAACTTTATGGCCTCCAACGGCTTTATCGCGCTCGACACCAATAACTTTATCTACAAGATTGCCGACCTGGTCTCGGGAACGTCCTTTGGCATCCTGCAGATCCTGATCGGTTACTCCGCCGCTAAGGCCTTTGGCGCCAACCCGTATCTGGGCGCCGTCGTCGGTGGTGCGTTCATCAACTCCTCGTTGCAGAGCGCCTACACGGTTGCCTCCGAGGGCGTGCAGACCATGGTCACCGTCATCCCCGGCGTGTACAGCTTTGAGTGGGTCGGCTATCAGGGTCACGTGATCCCCATCGTCATCGCCTGCGCCATCCTCGCCTTCTTGGAGAAGCGCCTCCACAAGATCGTTCCCGAGATGTTCGACCTCTTTGTGACTCCGCTCGTCTCGGTGTTCGTGACCGTGCTCGTGACCCTCGTTGCCGTCGGCCCCATCTTTGTCTGGGCCGAGAACGCCATTCTCGGTCTGATCCAGGCCCTGCTCACCCTGCCCTTCGGCATCGGTTCCTTTATCGTCGGCCTGTTCTATGCCCCCACGGTCGTTACCGGTATCCACCAGATGTACACCGCCATCGATCTGGGCCAGCTCGCTCAGTACGGTGTGACCTATTGGCTGCCCATCGCCAGCGCTGCCAACATCGCCCAGGGTGGTGCCGCGCTCGCCGTTGCCTTTAAGACCCGCGATGCCAAGATCAAGGGTCTGGCGCTTCCTTCGGCCCTGTCCGCCTTCATGGGCATTACCGAGCCTGCCATCTTTGGTGTGAACCTGCGCTTCTTTAAGCCCTTCATCGCCGGCTGCATCGGCGGCGGTTGCGGTGCCCTGGTCTGCGCGCTCACTTCGCTGGCTGCCTCCGGCACGGGCGTTACCGGTATCTTCGGCATCCTGCTGTGCCTGGCCCAGCCCGTGCAGTACGTGATCATGTTTGCGGTCGCCGCGCTGGTTTCCTTTGCCGTCTCGTTTGTCCTATACAAGGACGAGCCCAAGGCTTCCGAGCAGGCGTAGGATTCGCGTAAACAAAACGCCCGCAGGCTCCATCCTGTGGGCGTTTTGTTTATCTGGAACCCTTGATTTAAGCGTTCGTTGATTTAATTCGATTGGATACCGACATGTCTAACGCACTTCAGCGCGATCTTGCCAAGCTCGTTGCCAACATGGATGCCGCGGCCGCCGAGCGCGGTCATGGGCCCTATGCTCAGCATTTTCATATTATGCCGCCCACGGGCTGGCTCAACGACCCCAACGGGCTTTGCCAGGCCGATGGCGTGTTTCACGCATACTTCCAGTATGCTCCGTTTGATGTGAACGGCGGCGTCAAGATGTGGGGTCATGCCACGAGCCGCGACCTTATGAACTGGGAATATGTTGGCGCGCCGCTGCTTCCCGACGAGCCGTTCGACTGCCATGGCGTGTATTCGGGCTCGGCATTGGTCGAGGACGGTCGCATTCGCGTGCTCTATACCGGCAACGTTAAGCTCCCCGATGCGGACGGTGTCTATGACTACGTCAACACCGGTCGTCGCGCCGATACCGTGTATGTCGAGAGCGCCGATGGACAGACGTTTAGCCAAAAGCGCGTGGTGCTGGCGTCGGAGGACTATCCCGAGGATCTGACGTGCCACGTGCGCGATCCCAAGGTGTGGCGCGATGAGGCTGGTCGCTATCACATGGTGCTAGGCGTGCGTCGTTGCGTTGACGGGCCGCATGTCGAGAGCCGTTTTTGCGCCATGCATGGCGAGGGCGCCGGGCGCGATGTGGGCGAGATCCTGGTGTATGGCTCGGCCGATATGCTGAACTGGGAGCTCGAGAGCCGTGTGTCTACGCCCGAGCGTTTTGGCTTTATGTGGGAGTGCCCGGGATACCTTGAGCTTGAGGCCGATGGTGGTGTGCCGGCGAGGTGGCTGTCCTTCTCGCCCCAGGGGCTCGAGGGTGGTCGTTGGGACCGCGGCAACGTATACGCTGCTGGCTACATGCCTGTAACGGGCGACATTACCGGTGGTGACGGTGCCTATGAGCTGGGCGAGTTTCGCTTGTGGGACGCCGGTTTTGACTTCTATGCTCCGCAGGAGTTCACGGCCGAGGACGGTCGCCACATTCTGATCGGCTGGATGGGCATGCCCGATGAGCCGACCTATGGCAACGCACCCACCGTGGTGTGCGGCTGGCAGCATTGCATGACGGTGCCGCGTGAGCTTACGGCCGGTGACGGCGACGTGGTGCTGCAGCAGCCGGCGCGCGAGATCGAGCGCCATTATGCCTCGGTGCGTGTGGGGGAGGGCTCGTTGGAGGTTGCCGGCGATACCTGCTTTGACGTTGTTGCCGACGGTGTCAACGGCGCGTTCACCTCGACCGTTGATGGCGAGCTTAAGCTGGCGTTTATGCCCGCCGAGGGCGAACTGCCCTCGCGCTTTGAGATGCGATTTACCGATGAGAGTCGCGCTTCTGCCGGCTGCGGTCGTACCGTGCGCTGGGAGCCCGTCGACGAGGTTCGCAACGTTCGCATTGTTGGCGATGTCTCGTCGGTCGAGGTGTTTGTGAACGAAGGTGCGCTCGTGTTTTCGACGCGCATCTATCCCGAGACTTATGGCGTGTCCGTTGATGCTCCGGGTGCGAGTGTGACCTACCACGCGCTCAACATCTAGGCGATTCGTCGCATGTCGGCGCTATACTGCAGCCGTTGCCCACGATGCGGGAAACATCCGCATCGTGGGTTTTTGTTTATGAAGGGGTGGTGCCTTGTGGATGTACAGCAGCTAGAAGAGGCCTGGGCTGTAAGGGCTGGCGCGCGTGATGCGCGTCTTGTTGAGGCCCCTCACGTGCCGGCGGCGTTGTCGCTGTTGGGTATTGTGCGTCCCGGTGACCGCCTGGTGGCTTTTGCGGACGACTTTGCCGATGCGTTTGCTCGTGGCTTTGATGGCCGCGATGTTGTGCTGGTGGGGGATTCGTGCGCCGAGGTATTTGTTGCCGCGTCCGAGGGCTTTGATGCCTCGCTTGATGCCGAGGGGCCGCACCTGTGGTGGTTCGTCAATTCTATCGGCGGGTTTGGTCTGCGTGTGCCCGATCTGCGCGCGTTAGGCCGCGCAGCGCGTGAGGCTCATGCGCTGCTCGTGGTGGATAACACCGTGGCCGGCCTCTTTGGGTGCGATCCGCTGCGTTTGGGTGCCGTCCTGTCGCTCGAGGCGCTCGACCGTGTGTGCGCCGGTAAGGCTCCTCGCAAGCTCGTTGCCGTATCGGTCGCACGCTCGCAGCTCAAGCGCCATCGTGTGGACGCCGCGGCCGAGTGCGCGCATGCGCTGATCGAGGGGTGCGGGTTGGCCGCGCTCGACTTGTCCTCCGATGAGGCCGAGGTTCTAGAACGCGGGCTCGACACGCTCGACACTCGCATGCAGGCACACTTTGACCGCGCGCGTGCACTGGCTGAATATTTGGCCGCGAACGAGATGGTGAGCAACGTGCGCTATCCCGGGCTGGCCTCGCATCCCGACCATGCCATCGCGACCGGCATCCTGGAGCACGGTTTTGGCCCTGCAGTTGAATTTGACCTTATCGAGCGCAGCGCGCGCGAGCTGTTCGATGCTTTGCCGGGGGAGTTCCGCACATCATCCGCCGGCGGCGCAACGACGCGTCTTTCGGCCCCACGCGGCAAGCGGGGGAGCACCATCCGTCTCTTCGCCGGCACCGACGACCCTCTGGTCGTAGCGTCCACCCTAGACAACGCCCTTCGCAACTAGCTAAATCATCCTCAACTCCATGAGTTGCGGTGAAATATGGATTGATTTACGGCTTTGATCGTATAAACAGTCCCTATTTCACCGCAACTTATGAGAAGGGGTTGTGTGGCTATAAGGCCCCGTCCCAAATGGGCTACTCTTTGATGCTGGCGATGAGGGCGTTGGCTTTGGTGGCGATGACGTTGTTGATGTCGGCCTGCAGCTCCTCGTAGACCGCTATGGCTCGCTCGCCGGCGGGGGTGAGGGTGGATCCGCGGGCTCCGTCGCGCTCGATGAGCTTGCAGCCCAGCTGACCTTCGGCCTCGTTCACAATGCGCCAGGCCTTGGAATACGCCATACCCATGCTCTTGGCGGCGCGGTTGAGCGAGTGCTCGCGGGCTATGCCTTGCAGCAGCAAGACGCAGCCGTGACCGAACACGCCCGGCAGATCCTTGTCGCACGCTTGAATGACCAACTTTGCCGTCGTCCTGTACTCCATGTGCTCCACGTCTCCCCGCTAAAGTGTTTGCTGGGCAAACGCAAAGCCTGCGTCAAACCCTCGTGTGCTCTTCTTAAATCATGCATTGTAGCAGTCAAAGTGCGTTAAGATACTTCCCCAGTATTGGGCGCCCAAGGTTGGGCTGGGTCCTACGAGGCCTGCAGCCGACCGGTCGCATGGAAAAAGGAGAAACATGGCTACGTTCTTTCCCGGTGAGTCCCACACGTTTTCGGAGTATCTGCTGGTCCCTGGTTACTCGTCCTCGCAGTGCATCCCCAACAACGTCTCTCTTAAGACGCCGCTAACCCGCTTTAAGCGCGGTGAGAAGCCGGCAATCACCCTGAACATCCCCATGGTTTCCGCCATCATGCAGTCCGTCTCGGGCGTCGACATGGGTGTCGCGCTCGCTACCGAGGGTGGCCTGTCCTTCATTTACGGTTCCCAGAGCGCCGAGTCCGAGGCCGCTATGGTCAAGGCCGTCAAGGATCACAAGGCCGGCTTCGTTCAGTCCGATTCCACGCTGACCCCCGACATGACCATGGAGCAGGTCATCGAGCTCAAGGAGAAAACCGGTCACTCCACCATGCCGGTCACCGACGACGGCACTCCCAAGGGTAAGCTCCTGGGCATCGTCACCAGCCGTGACTATCGCCCCAGTCGCGATGACCACCAGACGAAGGTCTCCGAGTTCATGACCCCGCGTGAGCAGCTCATCGTGGGCGACAAGAACATCAGCCTCAAGGTTGCCAACGACGTCATCTGGGACAACAAGCTCAACGCCCTGCCGATCGTCGACGACAACGATCACCTCATGGGCATCGTCTTCCGCAAGGACTACGACAGCCACAAGACCAACCCCAACGAGCTGCTCGACGGCGACAAGCGCTACATGGTCGGCGCCGGTATCAACACCCGCGACTATGCCGAGCGCGTGCCGCTGCTCATTGAGGCCGGCGCCGATGTCCTGTGCATCGACTCTTCCGAGGGCTTCAGCGAGTGGCAGAAGCGCACCATCGAATGGATCCGCGCCAACTACGGCGAGGACGTCAAGGTCGGTGCCGGTAACGTCGTCGACGCCGAGGGCTTCCGCTTCCTGGCCGACTGCGGTGCCGACTTCATCAAGGTCGGTATCGGCGGCGGTTCCATCTGCATTACCCGCGAGACCAAGGGCATCGGCCGTGGCCAGGCCACTGCGCTGATCGACGTCTGCCGAGCTCGCGACGAGTACTACGAGGAGACGGGCGTCTACGTGCCCGTGTGCTCCGACGGCGGTATCGTCTACGACTACCACATGACGCTCGCCCTTGCCATGGGTGCCGACTTTATGATGCTGGGCCGCTACTTCGCGCGCTTTGACGAGAGCCCGACCGAGCGCGTCAACGTCAACGGTCAGTACATGAAGGAGTACTGGGGCGAGGGTTCTGCGCGTGCCCGCAACTGGCAGCGCTACGACCTTGGCGGCGCCGCGAAGCTCAGCTTCGTCGAGGGCGTCGACTCCTACGTCCCGTACGCCGGTTCCCTCAAGGACGGCGTGGGCGGCACGCTTTACAAGGTCAAGTCCACGATGTGCAACTGCGGTGCCCTCTCGATCCCCGAGCTCCAGGAAAAGGCACGCCTGACCCTGGTCAGCTCGACCTCGATCGTCGAAGGCGGCGCCCACGACGTCGTCGTAAAGGATTCGCAGCAGTCCGTAAGTTATCGCTAGTTACTAAAAAAAATGATGAAAATGGGGTCGCGTGTCTGTTGGATTGCGACCCCATTTTGTTATAGGTCTCCTTCTCTTTCGCTAATCAGATAAGGATTGTTTCTGACCGTGTTTGAAACAAAATCCAAATAGTCTGCTTCGGTGACGAGATCATTCGGAACAGGTTTATCTACCGTACTGCCCTCTCGAACAATTTCAATCAACTTTGGCCAATACGTTTCAATTTTTCCGTTACGACGCTCCGCCTTCATTCGATTCCACGCTTTTGCGCCGCAGGATTCCCTGAATCCCTTTCCTGAACTATTTTCAGTATTCGTTTTATTTTTTACCTGAAACATGGCAGTGCATTCATCGTTGCAAAAGTCGATTGCCGTGAGAATCTTCCCTCTGCACCAAATCCATCCATATGGCTTAATTTTTGAATATATGTACTCCTCCAATAGGTTGCCACCTATATTTTCAGCACTCATGAATAAATTGTGGTGCGCCGCCCACTCGTAAGCGCGCTCTTTTGATCCTGCGTGTTTTGCGTCCATTACCATATGTATCAGTGCTTCATCGGTAACCGTCTTTTTGGGATTCGCGACATAATCACTTGGAAGCGACTGCCATTCCGAAAGAAATTTTGAAATCCATTTGTTTAGCCAAAGTTCCAAAAATGCTTTCGAGTCTAATTCGAGTATATCTGGCTTCATTGGAATCGAGGGAATCATTGCTGAGGTTTCGGCTTGGAGAAGAATGGGAAATAGTGACTTCATTTCTCTTTTTCTTTCCTCGGCGTCATAGCGACAGGTTTCGTTGTTAATTGTTCGGTCCGCGATGGATTCAAAGAGTTCTTGCGCCGGAATGTGATGCGAGTTGCAGTAATTCAGTGATTCCGATAATTTCTTTTTGACATCTTCACGTTTTGCGTTTTTAGTCATGGTCGTGCCTCCTTTGTGTTGATTTTCAACTAGATAAAACCTATACACAAGCGTATATTTGAATTAAAATGGACTAAAAAATGTTCAATTACTTAATTACTGGAGTCCATTTTGGAAAATGAGGCGATACTGTCTTCCGCGGAAGTTGCGAGCCGTCTCGGGGTGACATCTCAGACTGTTACAAGACTATCTCGTAACGGAGAGCTCAATTATGCGCTTGTTGGTAAGCGTAGGGTCTATAGAGAGAACGATGTTATCAGCTTTATGAGGAAAAAAAATCTATGCTTCGCTCCCGCAGACCATCGCGCTACTGAAGTAGTTGATTCGACATTAACTGCGGTTTCTTTTTTTTCTGGGGCGCTTGGCTTGGATTATGGAATGGAGAGGACCGGTATTTCGTCCAGTCTTTTCTGTGAAAATGACACGAAGTGCCGAATGACTATTGCGTCCAATCGGCCTAATGTTGGTTTGCTAGGAGATATTAATAAGGTTACTCCCGATCGGGTATTTGATTATTCGGGCATTAGCCCGAAAAGGGGTATAGATGTTATGTTTGGCGGGCCTCCTTGTCAGGCATTTTCTACGGCTGGAGCGCGTCGCGCCTTCGATGACGTTAGGGGCAACGTATTTCTAAAGTATCTCGATCTTGCTGACCATCTTCGACCTAAGTATTTGGTAATTGAAAATGTCAGGGGGCTCTTGTCTACGGCATATCCTTTGGAAGCTGGCGGAGAGCCCGTACACGGCGGCGCTATGAAAACGGTTCTCAATAAACTTGAATCAATGGGCTACGGTGTGAGCTTCAATTTGTATAATGCTGCGAACTTTGGTGCGCCTCAAATTAGGGAGAGAGTTGTCTTGATTGCTAAACGAGACGGCTCAATCTGCGATTGGTTGACTCCTACCAATTCCAATGACCCCAAGTGGCAACTTGATACTTGGAAAACTTTTTCAGATGCCGTCGGGGGATTAAAAGGCGAACAACATTACGTTCAGTTTTCGGAAAAAAGGCTTAAGTATTTTCATTTACTTAAAGAAGGTGAGTATTGGAAGAATTTACCCGAGGACATTCAGGAAGAGGCTATGGGAAAGGCGTATCGGCTTGGAGGTGGTAAAACGGGCTTCTATAGAAGAATATGGAACGATCGTCCTTCTCCAACTTTGGTTACAAGCCCGACAATGCCTGCTACTGATTTGTGCCATCCCACAGAAGATCGCCCTCTTTCAATTGAGGAATATCGTGCCATTCAGGGCTTTCCTGAAGATTGGATTTTCCGAGGTGATATTAGCGATATTTATAGGCAAATCGGCAACGCTGTTCCCATTGCTTTGGGAGAGGCTATAGGCAGGGCAATTCTAAAAGACATCTCTAAGTCCAAGGACAACAATAAAGAGATGTTCAAAGGGTTCCCGTATTCGAGATATAAAAATTCAAACCAGCTAACTTGGAGTATTCGATAGCTTGTTATGTTTAAAGTCACAGGCACCTTGGTTTTTGTGATTTGCTATCATCATGCGAGTTAACGATGTGGCGGGGCGTTCTTACCTTTACTCGCTGCTGCGGACAGTCCTGCTCGCAGCAGCGAGTAAAGGTAAGAACGCCCCGCCCCAACCGAGATAACAAAGGAGCTGATATGTGCGATTGCACAGATCATAAGGACGAGATCCCTGTCTACGACGCGCAGGCCATTGAGTCCAAGTGGATGAAGGCCTGGGAGGACTCCAACCTCTTTGCCGTCGACACCGACGACAGTAAGCCCAAGAAGTACGTGCTCGAGATGTTCCCGTATCCGTCGGGCGACCTGCACATGGGCCACGCGCGCAACTATACCATCGGCGATGCCATGGCCCGTCAGGCCCGCATGCGCGGCTACGACGTGCTGCACCCCATCGGCTTCGATGCCTTTGGCCTGCCCGCCGAGAACGCCGCCATCAAACACAATACGCAGGCTGCCGCCTGGACGTATAAGAACATGGATCAGGCGCTTGCCACGATGAAGCGCATGGGCTTCTCCTACGATCTGGATCGCATGGTCAAGACCTGCAGCCCCGACTATTACCGCTGGGGTCAGTGGATCTTTGAGAAGATGTGGGAAAAGGGCCTGGTCTACCGTAAGAAGAACCCGGTGAACTGGTGCCCCAACTGCAAGACCGTTCTGGCCAACGAGCAGGTTACCGAGGGCAAGTGCTGGCGCTGCGGCACTGAGCCCGAGAAGCGCGACCTTGAGCAGTGGTACTACAAGATCACCGAGTACTCCCAGGAGCTGCTCGACGACCTGGAGAAGCTCCCCGGCTGGCCCGAGCGCGTCAAGCAGATGCAGGCTAACTGGATCGGCCGCTCCGAGGGCGCCGAGGTCGACTTTACCCTGTGCGACCAGGACGGCGAGCCCATCGAGGGCGACGAGGGCAAGATCACCGTCTTCACCACGCGCGCCGATACGCTCTTTGGCGTGTCCTTCTTTGTCCTGGCTCCCGAGTACGCCCGTCTGCACGAGCTCGTCGAGGGCACGGAGTACGAGGACGCGGTCATGAAGATCGTCGAGGACTCCAAGCACATTTCCGCCGTCGAGCGTGCCCAGGGCACTCTCGAGAAGCACGGTGCCTTTACCGGTCGCTATGTGGTGAACCCCGTCAACGGCGAGAAGGTTCCCGTGTGGGTCGCCGATTACGTTGTTGCCGACTACGGCACCGGTGCCGTCATGGCCGTTCCCTGCGGCGACCAGCGCGACTTTGAGTTTGCCCGCAAGTACGACTTGCCGATCGTGCCGATCATCCTGGACGACGACGATCGCGCTGCCGTCGAGGCCAGCGGCGAGACCATCGATACCTTCCATGCCGAGACCGTCGACTGGGATTGCGCCCACGCTGCCGAGGGCACGCTCGTCCAGTCCGGCAAGTACACTGGCATGCGCGGCGGCAAGCACTCCGAGGGCGAGGCTGCGATCGTGGCCGACCTCGAGGCCATGGGCTGCGGCCGTCGCAAGGTCGAGTTCCGTCTGCGCGACTGGCTCATTTCCCGCCAGCGCTATTGGGGCAACCCCATCCCGGCCATCCACTGCGAGCACTGCGGCATCGTGCCCGTGCCCGAGGACCAGCTGCCGGTAACGCTGCCCGAGAACCTGGACCTGGGCGCCGGCGAGACCCTCGCCGAGTGCAAGGAGTTCTACGAGACCACCTGCCCGGTCTGCGGCCGCCCGGCCAAGCGCGAGACCGATACCATGGACACCTTCACTTGCTCCAGCTGGTATTACCTGCGCTATACCGACCCGCACAACACCGAGCTGCCTTTCTCCCGCGAGGCCGCCGACCGTTGGATGCCTGTCGATAACTACATCGGCGGCATCGAGCACGCCATTCTGCACCTGCTCTACAGTCGCTTCTTTACCAAGGCACTGCGCGACCTGGGCCTGCTGAGTGTGGACGAGCCCTTCACCAACCTGCTGTGCCAGGGCATGGTCAAGGACGAGAACGGCGACACCATGTCCAAGTCCAAGGGCAACGTCGTGCCCCCGAGCTCGGTCATCGAGCCCTACGGCGCCGACACCATGCGTCTGGCGATCCTGTTTATCGCCCCGCCCGAGAAGGACTTCGACTGGGATCCCAAGGCCGTCGAGGGCGCTAACCGCTTTATCAAGCGCGCCTGGCGTATCGTGTGGCAACTCGTCCAGTCGGGTGACGCCAACGTGACCTTTGACAAGTCCGCGCTCGATGAGGTCGCGATGAAGCTCTATCGCGAGCGTCACCGCACCATCGCCAAGTGCACCGAGGACTTCGACCGCGGCCAGTTCAACACCGCGATCTCGGCCGTCATGGAGCTCGTCAACGCCGCGAGCGCCTACCTCAACGCTACTGAGGGCGCTGACCGCGACAAGGCCCTGTGCTACGGCGTGGCTAAGGATATCGTGAGCGTCCTTGCCCCCATCTGCCCGTTCTGGGCCGACGAGCTGTGGCACGAGGCACTCGGCTGCGAGGGCAACGCGTACACCGCCGCCTGGCCCGAGTTCGACCTGTCTGAGTCCATCGAGGACACGGTGCAGATCGTCGTTCAGGTACTCGGCAAGGTCCGTGGTCGCATCGACGTCGCCCGCGACGCCTCCAACGAGGAGATGCAGGCTGCCGCTGAGGAAGCCGTTGCCAAGTGGCTTGAGGGCAAGACGGTCGTCAAGGCCATCTGCGTGCCTGGCAAGCTGGTTAACCTGGTGGTCAAGTAAGCGCTGCGCGCATAGTTGACGTGCTATAGGCGAGGGGCGATCCGGCTGGGTCGCCCCTCGTTTTTCATGCACCTGTCCTGGTACCTGCGGTTAATTGTTCTATTCTTGTGGAGAACCTGTGCTCACGCTGACCTGCGGGTTTGCGTTGTGGTTGCACGTTTGTGCAGGTATTGGTATAGTTTGCTTGCAAATGAAGTTGTAATTGAAAGAAGTGGGGTTTCGGCCCCGCTTCTTTTTTGTATGGATGGAGGTGCCGCAATGGTCAAGACCAAGACCGAGCAGGCGATCATCGACGCGCTCGAGGCCGTTGCTCCCCAGCACGATGTCGACATCGTCGACGTTGAGCTCGTGGGTGCCACCAAGGCCCCCTGCGTGCGTGTGCGTATCGAGGGTGCCGAGGGTCAGAGCCTGTCGCTCAATGACGTCACGGCCAACACCAAATGGGTCGGCGATGTGATTGAGGAGCTCGACCCCATCTCTTCGAGCTATACGCTCGAGGTGTCGAGCCCGGGTATGGCGCGCCCGCTGCGCCGCCCGAGTGACTTTGCTCGCTTTGTGGGCGAGAACTGCGAGCTCACCTCCACCGCCACCGAGGGTCGTCGCAAGTACGCCGGCAAGATTGCCGCCGCCACCGAGACAAACGTGACCCTCGAGCTCGAGGATGGCGAGTCCGTTGCCCTCGATTTCTCTGATGTTAAAAAGTGCAAGTTGAAGCCCACCTATGACTTCAAGCCCGCGAAGGAAGGAAAGTAAGATGGCAGCATCCGACATGATGTCCGCCCTGATGGAGCTTTGCCAGGAGAAGCACATCGACCAGCTCTACCTGATCGACCGCCTGGAGCAGTCGCTCGCCAAGAGCTATGCCGAGATCCTGCATCTTGAGTGGGGCGCCAAGGTGACCATCGACCGCACCACCGGCAAGATCTACGTCTACCGTCTGGAGCCGATCGACGATTCCATGGACGAGGAGGGCAACTTCACCGAGTTCGAGGAGATCGACGTCACTCCCAAGAACACGAGCCGCATCGCCGCCCAGCACGCCAAGGCCGAGATCAACGCCATCGTGCGCAACTCCGCCCGCGAGCAGATCTACGAGGAGTTCTCCGGCCGCATCGGTGACCTCATCAGCGGTACCGTGCTGCAGTCCACGCCCGACTTTACGATCGTCAAGATCCGCGAGGGCGTCGAGGCCGAGCTCCCGCACTTTGACCAGCGCCGCTACGAGAACGAGCGCAACGAGCGTCCGATGGGCGAGCGCTACCTGCACAACCAGCACATCAAGGCCGTGATCATCGACGTTCGCGACCCCAACTCCAACTTGCAGCCGGTTCGCGGCGAGCACAGCCGTCCGCCTATCGTCATCTCCCGTACTCACCCCGAGCTCATGCGTCGTCTGTTTGAGCAGGAGGTGCCGGAGATCTATGAGGGCACCGTCCAGATCAAGTCGATCGCCCGCGAGCCTGGCCAGCGCTCCAAGGTCGCCGTCCACTCGCTCGACGACCGCCTGGATCCCGTGGGCGCCTGCGTCGGCCCCAAGGGCAGCCGTGTTCGCGCTGTCGTGGGCGAGCTCCGTGGCGAGCGCGTCGACGTCATCCTGTGGGATGCCGATCCGGCCGTCTACGTCGCCAACGCCCTGTCGCCCGCCAAGGTCACCCGCGTCCTCATCGACGAGGAGAAGGCCTACGCCGGCGTCATTGTGCCCGACGACCAGCTGTCCCTCGCCATCGGCAAGGAGGGCCAGAACGCCCGCCTCGCAGCGCGCCTGACCGGCTGGCACATCGACATCAAGTCCGAGACCCTTGCCGCCGACATCCTCAAGAACGTTCCCGTTCACGAGGAGCCCGCCGCCGACCTGATCGGTGACGAGGAGGACGAGGACGTCCGTCGTTGCGAGTATGTGTCCGAGGACGGCATCCAGTGCCGCAACCAGGCTCGTCCCGGCTCCCGTTTCTGCGGCGTTCACGACACCGACGCCTTCGATGATGCGGAGGACCTGATCTAGCGCGCGGTCGCGCCGGGCAGGTCCCGGCGCATCTCCCACGCTCGTTCAGTCTCTAGGCACCCAAGGTGCCAGAAAGGGTAGGTGAAGTCATATGGCAAAAGTCCGTGTGTCCACCCTGGCCAAAGAGTTCGGCATGACCTCCAAGGAACTGATGGGTCATCTCGCCGATATGAAGATTCCCGCTAAGTCCGCTTCCTCCACCTTGGAGGATGCCTATGTCGCCATGGTCCGCAAGCAGCTCGCCTCGGTGATCGAGGCCCGCGCTCAGGAAGTCGAGGCCGCCAAGCAGGCCGAGGAGCAGGCGGCTGCCGCCGAGGAGGCCGCACGTGCCGCCGAGGCCGAGCGCGAGCGCATCGCCGCCGAGAAGGCCCGCGAGGAGGAGCGCCGCCAGTTTGCCGCAGCCCAGGCTGCCGAGGAGGCTGCCCGCGCCGAGGCCGAGGCCAAGAAGAAAGCCGAGCAGGAGCGCCTTGCCCGCGAGAAGGAGGAGGCTGCCCGCGAGGCCCAGCGCCGCGCCGTTCCCGCTTCCGACTCCGGTTCGCGCTTCCGTTCGCTGCTCGACCAGATCGCCGCACAGGAGACCGTCCTCAAGGAGAAGAAGGACGCCGAGGACAAGGCCAAGGCCGAGCGCGCCGCCGAGCGCGGTAACCGTCGTGGCGGCAACAACGACCGCCGCGGTGGCCGTCGTAACGATCGCAACGCTTCCGACAACAACTCCGAGCGCAACGCCTCCGAGAGTCGTCCGCACAGCCATCGCACCAACGCCAGCAACAACGTCGCTGCCGGCATGGACTTCCCCAACCCCGATAAGCAGGGCAAGGGCAAGAAGCGCAAGGGCGGTCACAACAACGAAGAGGACCACTATAGCCGCATGGCTCGCGAGGCCGAGGAGTACAGCCGCGAGAAGGTGCTCGAGGAGGCTCGTGCTGCCGTCGAGGAGGCCTCTCGCGAGTCCACCGGTCGCCGCAAGAAGCGCAAGGAGAAGCGCGAGCGCGAGGCTGCCAAGGCTCAGGAGGAGCGCAAGATAGAGGAGGCGCTGGCCCAGGGCGTGAACCCCGAGGACCTCGACGCCATCAAGGTCTCCCAGGGCGTTACCGTCCAGGAGCTTGCCGAGGCGCTCGACGTTCCGGCCAACGACATCATCAAGCGCCTGTTCCTGCTTGGTACGCCGCTCACCATGACGCAGTCCATGTCCGACGACCTCGTCGAGCTCGTTGCCGACGACCTGGGCCGTCAGATCAAGATCATCACCCCCGAGGAGGAGAACACCTTCTCGTTCTACGACGATCCCGCCGACCTTAAGCCGCGCGCCCCGGTCGTCACCGTCATGGGCCACGTCGACCACGGCAAGACGTCGCTGCTCGACGCCATCCGTCACACCGGCGTTGCTGCCGGCGAGGCGGGCGGCATTACGCAGGCTATCGGCGCTTCGCAGGTCACGATCAACGACCGCAAGATCACCTTCATCGACACCCCGGGCCACGCCACCTTCACAGCCATGCGTGCCCGTGGCGCCAAGGTGACCGACATCGTCATTCTGATCGTGGCTGCCGACGACGGCGTCATGCCTCAGACCGTCGAGTCGATCAACCACGCCAAGGCCGCCGGCGTACCCATCGTCGTCGCCGTCAACAAGATCGATAAGCCGGGCGCCAACCCCGACCGTGTGCGTCAGGAGCTCACCGAGTACGGCGTCATCCCCGAGGAGTGGGGCGGACAGAACATGTTCGTCAACATCTCGGCCAAGCAGAAGATCGGTATCGACGACCTTCTGGAGACCGTGCTGCTCCAGGCCGACGTGCTCGAGCTCAAGGCCAACCCGGACACCTTTGCCTCCGGCAATGTCCTCGAGGCCAAGCTCGACAAGGGCCGCGGCTCGGTCGCTACCGTGCTCGTGACCCGCGGTACCCTGCACGTGGGCGATACGCTGGTCGCCGGCCTTACCTACGGTCGCGTCCGCGCCATGCTCGACCCCAAGGGCCGCGCCGTCACCGAGGCCGGTCCCTCCGACGCTGTCGAGATCCTGGGTCTGCAGTCCGTGCCCAACGCCGGTGACGAGTTCCGCGTGTTCGAGGACGAGCGCGAGGCTCGTGCCCTTGCCGACGAGCGTTCGCTCAAGGCCCGTATCGAGGAGCAGAGCCGCGTCAAGCACGTCACGCTCGAGAACCTCTTCGAGACCATTGCCGACGCCGAGGTCAAGGAGCTCAACCTGATCATCAAGGCCGACGTCCAGGGTTCCATCGAGGCCCTTCAGGATTCGCTCGACAAGATGGATCAGTCCGAGGTCCGCATCAACACGATCCACTCCGCCGTTGGTGCCATCAACGAGACCGACGTCGTCCTGGCCGACGCCTCCAACGCCATCATCATCGGCTTTGGCGTCCGTCCCGACGGTAAGGCCCGCTCCGCCGCCGAGCGTGAGGGCGTCGAGATCCGTTGCTACGACGTCATCTACAAGTGCCTCGAGGAACTCGACGCTGCCCGTATCGGCATGCTTAAGCCCACCGAGGTCGAGGTCTCCACGGGTACCGCGACCGTCCTGGACACCTTCAAGGTGCCCAAAGTCGGTATCGCCGCCGGTGTCCGTGTCGAAGAGGGCGAGATCGCCGCGACCGATTCCGTGCGTCTGGTGCGCGACGGCATCGTGGTCTTCAACGGCAAGATCGCCTCGATGCGCCACTACAAGGACGAGGCCAAGAGCCTCAAGAGCGGTTCCGAGGGCGGCATTGGCCTGGAGAACTTCCAGGACATCAAGCCCGGCGACCAGATCGAGGGTTACCGCATCGACCAGGTTGCCCGTACCGAGTAGGGGGTAGCGCTATGAAGCAAACGCAGGCAACCCGCCGTCTGGGCGAGCAGCTTCGCGAGAAGCTTGGTTATATCCTGCTCTTTGAGGTTTCCGATCCGCGTCTCGACCTGGTTACTTTGACCGCGGTCGAGGTCGCGGTGGACCGTTCGTTCGCGCGCGTGTACGTGTCGTGCGATGCGAGCCGCTACGACGAGGTCATGGAGGCGCTCGCAAGCGCCAAGGGCCGTATTCGCAGCCTGTTGGCTCGCTCGCTCGATTGGCGTGTCACGCCCGAGCTCGATTTTCGCATCGATCGCTCGACCGATGAGGCCGAGCGCATCACGCGTGCGCTGGAAAACGTTCCCGCCACGCTTGCGATCGAAAAGGACGAGGACGGCTATCCGATAGCGGATGCCGCCCAGGAGGCAGCTTTAGATGACTAATTCCGCCGACCTCGCCTCGTGCGAGTCTGCAGATATTCAGCGACGCATCCTCGAGCTCATCGAGGGTGCGTCCTCCATTGCGATTTCGGGACATACTTCTCCCGATGGCGACGCCTTGGGCTCCGTATTGGGTCTGGGCCTTTCGCTCATGAAGTTTTTCCCCAACAAGGACATTGCGCTGCTGCTGGCAGACGATGACCCGGTTCCGCGTATCTACCGCTTTATGGAAGGCTCCGATCGCCTGGTGCCGGCATCTGCGTACGCCGGCAATCCTGACCTGTTCATCTCGGTGGACGTACCGGTCGTCGAGCGCCTCAATAATTCTGCCGAGGTGCTTCGTCGCTCCAAGCATGTGGTGTGCTTCGATCATCATCCGGCGCGCGAGGAGTTTGCCGAGCTCAGTCTGAGGCGCGTCGATGCCGCGGCCTGCGCCATGATCATCGACCGTTTCTTGGACAATTGCGGCATTGTCGCACGTGATGGCGTCGCGACCTGCTTGCTGTGCGGCTTGGTGACCGATACCGGCCGTTTTCAGTACCAAAACGCCGATGCCGCCGCGTTCCATGCGGCCTCGCGCCTGGTGGCGCACGGTGCCGATCCGGCGCGCGTTGCGCTCGAGGTCTATCAGAGCATGCGCGTTGAGTTTTTGCACCTCAAGTCCATTGTCATGGGTCGCATTAAGACGGTCGCGCATGGGCGCGTGGCGTATAGCTATGCCTACCAGAGCGACCTTGAGGCCTGCGGTGTCACCTCGGACGAGTGCGACGGCCTGGTCGATGTGGTGCGTTCGGTGATGGGCGTCGAGGTTTGCATGTTCTTAAAGGGCATTGAGGGCGATACCAAGGTGCGTGGCAACCTGCGCTCCAAGGGCGACCTCGATGTGTCCGAGATTGCTGCCAACTTTGGCGGTGGCGGGCATCATGCTGCCGCCGGTTTCTCCAACAACGGAACGATTCGCGAGACGCTCGCCGTGGCACTTCCCATGCTGGCCGAGCTGGTGGGGGAGGATCCCGCTTCGGTGACCGTCGAGCTCTAACTAATTGGATGGTACATGGCTCGTCGAACGCCTTCTCAATTGAATATGCTACTCGCCGTCGATAAGCCGGTGGGCTGCACGTCCCATGACGTGGTTTCGCAATGCCGACGCGCCCTCCATGAGCGGCGCGTCGGCCATGCCGGCACGCTCGACCCCATGGCATCCGGTGTCATGGTGGTGGGCGTGGGCCAGGCCGCCCGTCTGCTGGGCATGCTTACCCTCGATACCAAAAGCTATGTCGCCGACATTTCGTTTGGCGCCGAGACCAATACCGATGATGCGGAGGGCGAGGCGGTCCGCACGGTGGCTGTTGGCAACGAGCTGCGCGATCCTGCCTTTGCCCGTGAGCACTTGGCCGCCATGCTGGGTCCGCAGATGCAGGTGCCGCCGGCGTTTTCGGCTATCTCGGTCAATGGCGTTCGCGCCTACAAGTCTGCTCGCGAGGGCAATGCGGTGGACCTACCTCCGCGCCCCGTCGAGGTCTATGCCGCCGACCTGATCGCCGTGGGCGGCGAAGGTGATACGTGTGTGTGGACCGTGGCGTTCTCGGTGAGCAAGGGCACCTATATCCGTGCGCTCGCTCGCGACCTGGGCCGCGCTTGCGATAGCGCCGCGCATATTTCCGCGCTGCGCCGCACGGCCTCCGGTGTTGTTTCCATTGGCGCCTGTCATGCGGTCGAGGAGCTTTCTCCCGAGTCCGCGGCTGGCTTTGCCCTGGATCCCATTGCGGCCCTGGGCGCCACGCGTGTTGACTTGCCGGGCAATCTTGCCGACGACCTGCTCTGCGGCCGACGCATTCCCGTTGAGCGTGCGCTTGCCGATTTCGATTCCTCGAAGGCGCCGTTTGCGTTGGTGCTCGATGGGGGACTCAAGGCGCTCGCCCGCATTGAGGGCGGCCGCTTTGTCATGGAGCACGTGTTTCCGCAGGCAGTCGGCGGTGTTCGATGATGTTGTCCGCTCGCGAGCTCGCGCGTGTCTTTTTCGCGGGCGAGTCGGACGAGGCTCGCATCGTTGCTGCCGATACGTTTGATGAGTGTGAGCACTTGGGTGCCGCATCGATTGCCATTGGCGTGTTCGACGGCGTTCACCGTGGACACCAGGAACTCATCGAAGCGCTTGTCCGTGATGCCCGTGCCCATGGCTGTAAGGCGGTCGTGGTTACCTTCGATCCCGACCCGGACGTTGTGGTGAGCCCTTCGCCCGCTCAAAAATTGATGACGACGGCCGACCGTCTGCATGCCTTGGCTCAGACTGGGGTCGATACAGTGGTGGCCGTTCCCTTTACGCCTGAGGTTGCGGCACTCGACCATGTCGGTTTTCTCGCACTGCTGTCACGCGTAGTCGACATTCGCTCGATTCGCGTTGGCAGTGACTTTAGGCTGGGTCGTGGCGGTGCTTCTGGTGTTGCCGAGATGCGCTCCTGGGGTTCCGAGCACGGCGTTGACGTGTATGGTCACGACCTGCTTTGCGAGGGCGGTGAGGCCATTTGCGCCACCCGCATTCGTCATGAGCTGGGACAGGGCCATGTGGAGCTTGCTGCTGAGTTACTCGGCCGTCCGTATATGGTGCGCGGCGGTGTTATTCGCGGCCGTCACGAGGGTTCTGGCATGGGCTTTCCCACGGCAAACTTGCAGGTTCCCGACGGCATTCAGGTGCCAGCCGATGGCGTGTATGAGGGTCTGGTGCTGGTCAATGACATCGTGTGGCCCGCTGCCGTTAACGTCGGACTGCCGCCGACGTATGCCGACGATGCCGCTTCGGCGCATCTCGAGGCCAACTTAATTGGTTATACGGGCGACCTGTACGGCGCTTTCGTTTCGCTGGCGTTTACGCGCTGGCTGCGTCCCTCGCGTGTGTTCGATTCGCTGGATGAGTTGATCGCGACCGTCGAGGGTAATATCGAAGATATTCGTCACAACTTGGGCGATCAGGGGGTGAGCATCCGTGATTAGCGATGAGGAAAAAGACCAGGTACGCGCTGCGTCTGACTTGGTTGCCATCGTGCAGGAAACGGTTGAGCTCAAGCCCCGCGGCCATGAGTTTTGGGGCTGCTGCCCCTTCCATGGCGAAAAGACGCCGTCCTTCCACATTATTCCCGCCACGCAGGTGTGGCATTGCTTTGGCTGCGGCGAGGGTGGCGACGTCTTCACCTATATCATGAAGCGCGAGAACCTGAGCTTTCCCGAGTCAATCCGTTATTTGGCCGATCGCGCAGGTATTGAGCTGCACGACACCGGAGAACGCCGCGAGCGCGGTACTAAGCGTGCCCGCATCTACGATCTGTGCGCCGAGACCGCCCAGTTCTACCACACCATGCTTATGCGCGGTAAGGACGGTCGTCCGCGCGAGTACTTTGCCAGCCGCGGCATGGGTGGCGACGTCTGCCGCCGCTACTGCCTGGGCTTTGCACCAGGCCGTAACGCGCTGGTGTCGCACCTGTCCCAGGCGGGTTTTACCCCGCAGGAGATGATCGACGCCAATGTTGCCGTGAGCCGCGGGCGCGGGCAGCTTGCCGACCGCTTCTACGACCGTGTGATGTTCCCCATCTTTGACGAGCAGGGTCACAACATTGCCTTTGGCGGTCGCATTATGGGCGACGGCCAGCCTAAGTACCTCAACACCGCCGAGACGAGCGTGTTTCATAAAAAGCGAAACCTCTACGGTTTTAATTGGGCCAAGGAGTTTATCGTCGCGCAGGATACCGCCATCGTGGTGGAGGGCTATACCGATTGCATCGCCTGCTGGGAGGCGGGGATTAAAAACGTTGTCGCCACGCTGGGCACCGCGCTCACGGAGCATCATGTAAAGACGCTCACCCGCTTTGCCAAGCGCATCGTGTATATGTTCGATGGCGATGCCGCGGGCCAGAAGGCCGCCCGCCGCGCGATTCAGTTTATCGAGCAGGATTCGATGGACCTGCGCTGCGTGGTACTGCCCGACGGCAACGACCCTATGGAGTTTATTACGGCGCACGGCGGCCAGGAGCTGCAGGCGCGCATCGACGCGGCCGAGCCGCTCATGGACTTTGTCTACCGTTCGCTGCAGGAGTCGAGCGACATCACCACGCCGGGCGGTCGCGCCAAGGCGCTCGAGGATGCGCTGACGCTCATCTATCCGCTGCGCGATAGCTACATGATCGATACGTACTTTATTCAGATTGCCGATCTGTTGGGTTTGGATCTGGAGACCGTGCGCGCGAGCTCGGGCCGCGTGTTTCGCGACGTCGCCAAGCGCGAGGATGCGGAGCGCCGCCGCGAACAGAACTATGAACGCCAGCGGGCGCAGGCTGAGCGATCTGGTAGCGCGGGCGGTCGGTCGTCTGGTTCGCAGGGGACATCTCGTGGTGCTTGGGCATCGGGCGCGACTCCGGCCGTAGCGGCGCCGGTCGAGGAAGAACCGTACGACTACGTCCCGCTCGATGCCTATGGCGCTGCACCAGTGGAGGTCGTTGACGACTTGCCGCCAATCGATGTGCCTGATGGTATGGGCGCCGTGCCTGCGGCTGATGGTTCGGGCGCACCGGCTGCGGCGGCGCCGATGGTTCTTACCGATCTTGAACGCAAGTCCTTGGCAGGGGAGCGCGAGCTGTTGACGATGCTCACGAGCTACCCCGACCTGTTCCGCACGTATGCCGACCGCATCTGCTCCATCGAGTGGGTTGACCCACGTCACGAGTCCATCGCATGGGCCGTTCTGGCAACGCCGCCGGGAACCGATCCTGCAGCCTGCATGGATGCGGCGCGCTCAGTGTGTCCCGATGCGGCAACGCTTGTGAGTGCCGGGCGCATCTCGGCGACGAGCAAGCACCCCACCGAGACGAACATCGTGTTTATGCTCGATACGCTCGAGCTCTACACCATCAAGCGTCGCATGCGTGCCGCACAGGCCAAGCTGCGCCAGGACCGTTCGCTCGATGATGAGGCCCGTCGTGCGCTGACCGTGCAGGCCGCGCAGGACTCGCAGCGTCAGCGCGAACTGCAAAAGTCGATCGGCGGCGTGGCGGACCCGTTCCGTTTGATCGGCCTGGAGGCCGCAGGCACCGATCAAGCCTAGATGTTGTGGTCAACCAGCGTATTCTCGCCTATATCCAGCCCTCTTTTTGGGTATAGACGTCAATGTGTGTGCTAAAGTATTGAGTCCTGTGGACTATGAAGGGAGAATCTGTGCCAAAAAAGACTGAGAGCACGGGTACTGGGCTGGAATCCTACGTTGCAAAGCTCATGGGCAACGGCTCAAACAGGACTTCGGTAACCGAGGACGAGATTCAGGTCGCCCTGAAGGATATCGATGTTTCTGACGAGCAGCTCACCGCGGTGTATTCCGCGCTGCGCAACAGCGGCATCCAGATTATCTCCGCGAGCGGTAACGACGACGCCCCCATGGACGTCGACGATGACGATAACGATACCGATACCGACGATTTCGATGATGACGACGAGCACGATTCCGGCTCGCTCGACGATCATGAGCTCAAGATGGCCCGTCAGGCCGACGCCGAGATGGGTTCTTCCAAGAGCAAGAAGAAGCGCACCGTGCGCACGTCCCGTTCGCGTTCGCGCGTGCGCGGCATCGATGCCTCCACGGTGATGCTGACCGGCGACCCGGTCCGTATGTACCTCAAGGAGATCGGCAAGGTCGACCTGCTGACCGCCTCCGAAGAGGTCGATCTGGCCATGAAGATCGAGGCCGGTCTTGAGGCCACCGAGAAGCTCGAGGCCGCCGATGCTGGTGAGCTCGAACTCACGCGTGCCGAGATACGTCGTCTTACGCGCATTGAGAACGTGGGCCTCGAAGCCAAGCAGGCACTTATCAGCGCAAACTTGCGTCTGGTCGTCTCCATCGCCAAGCGCTATGTCGGTCGCGGCATGCTGTTCCTGGACCTGATCCAGGAGGGCAACCTCGGTCTGATCCGCGCCGTCGAGAAGTTCGACTACCAGAAGGGCTTTAAGTTCTCCACGTACGCCACGTGGTGGATCCGTCAGGCCATCACGCGCGCTATCGCCGACCAGGCCCGTACCATCCGTATTCCCGTGCACATGGTCGAGACCATCAACAAGCTCGTCCGCGTGCAGCGTCAGCTCCTCCAGGACCTGGGCCGCGACCCGACCCCCGAGGAGATCGGTGCCGAGATGGACATGAGCGCCGACCGCGTCCGCGAGATCCAGAAGATCTCGCAGGAGCCCGTGTCGCTCGAGACCCCCATCGGCGAGGAAGAGGATTCCCAACTGGGCGACTTTATCGAGGACTCCCAGGCTATCGTTCCGCCCGATGCGGCCAGCTTCTCCATGCTGCAGGAGCAGCTCACCCAGGTGCTCGACTCGCTTGCCGATCGTGAGCGCAAGGTTATCGAGCTGCGCTTTGGCCTTGTCGACGGACATCCCCGTACGCTCGAGGAAGTCGGCCGCGAGTTTGGCGTCACGCGCGAGCGCATCCGCCAGATCGAGTCCAAGACCCTGGCCAAGCTCCGCCACCCGAGCCGCTCGAGCAAGCTCAAGGACTATATCGAAAGCTAGTCAAGCAAGAGGCGCCCTCAAGCACATCCGCTTGGGGGCGCTTTCACGTAGTCATTGGGGTCGTTCTTGAATGACTACTCGTTTAAGAACGTCCCCAATGATTAGGTCGGAAAATTTCTTAAAAAAGTTCTTGCCCTGAGCTGATTCGTCCGTATAATAAACTTCGTTGCTTGAGAGCACGCACCTATTCCTCGGTAGCTCAATGGTAGAGCACGCGGCTGTTAACCGCGCTGTTGTAGGTTCGAGTCCTACCCGGGGAGCCAGAATTTTCCAGCCCTTTCCGTTGGGCTTTAAATTCCTCGGTAGCTCAATGGTAGAGCACGCGGCTGTTAACCGCGCTGTTGTAGGTTCGAGTCCTACCCGGGGAGCCAGGTTGTAAAACCCGTCGCTTATGCGGCGGGTTTTTTCATGACGCTATCGCCGTTCGCGAACGTTACCATATCAACATTTCGTGTCGAGGATGTAATCCCGAGGCCCGCCACCTCAACATGCCGCGGTCGTTGTAGAATATTGCAATGATTGCTCCCACGACATGGTGCCGCGAGCACCAAGAAAAGGAGATTCTTGTGTCTGAGACCATTAACGGCAGCCTGAGCGTCTCGAACGACGTTATTGCCGATATTGCCGGTTATGCCGCGATGACGTGCTATGGCGTTGTCGGTATGGCTGAGCAGCTCCAGGGCGCCGAGAGCGTGCGCCTGCTTGCCGGTCAGCGCCTCCGCAAGGGCGTGCTTGTCTCCGCCGACGAGAACGGCCTTACGGTCGATCTTCACGTCGTGCTCGAGAACGGCGTCAACATGAAGTCCGTCTGCCACAATCTTTCGAGCTCCGTTGCCTTTACCCTGCAGGAGATCGCCCAGATCGATCCCGCCAGCCTTAAGATCGGCATCCATATCGACGCGCTCAAGAGCCGTCTGAACTAGCATCCGAAAACGGAGATTCAAATACCCATGATTGCAAAGACCATTCGCACCTGTTTTCCGATCGCTGCGGCTGCCGTTTCCGACAAGGCCGAGGAGATCAACAAGCTCAACGTCTTCCCCGTACCCGACGGCGACACCGGCACCAACATGTCGCTCACGCTCGCCTCGGTGACCAAGGAGCTTTCCGCCCTTCCCGCCGATGCCGATATGGAGGCCATCGCCGGCGCCATCACCCACGGCTCCCTGATGGGTGCCCGCGGTAACTCCGGAGTCATCACCTCGCAGATTCTGCGCGGCGTGGCCGAGGGTCTTGTCTCTGCCGACGAGCCTATTACGTCCGCCAACATTGCCTTCGCCTTCCGTCGTGCCGTCAAGGTTGCCTTCCAGGCTGTCCGCAAGCCCATCGAGGGCACGATCCTCACGGTCCTGCGCGATGTCTCGACCAAGGCCGATGGGTGCGAGAAGAAGAAGTTCTCGGCCGAGGATGCGCTCGATGCTATCGTCGTCGAGGCGTACCAGTCCGTCGCCCGCACGCCCGACCTGCTGCCCGTTCTGAAGGAGAACGGCGTGGTCGACTCCGGCGCCTTTGGCTTCGCCATCTTCCTTGAGAATTTTGTGGCTGCAGCACTTGGCCGCAGCACCGTTGTCGAGGATTTCTCCGCCACGTTTGATTCCGCTGTCTCTGCCCGCGACGCGGCCCTTGGTCGCGTTGAGATCGAGGCCAACGACGATTGGGAGGGCTCGGAGTTCCGCTACTGCAACGAGTTCCTGTTTAAGGCCGACGCCCCGTTTGACGAGGACGAGTGCCTTAAGTTCCTGGGTTCCATGGGCGACTGCGAGCTTCTCGTGGGCGCCTATCCCGACTACAAGATCCATGTGCACTCCAACACCCCCAACCTGGTGCTCGAGCACATGCTGCAGCTCGGTCAGATCTATGAGGTCTTTATCCACAACATGGAGATGGAGGCCCACGACCGTACCGCCAAGATCCACGAGGATCAGGAAAAGGCCGCCGAGCCCGCCAAGGCGCTGGGCTTTGTCGCCGTTGCCGCCGGTTCCGGCGAGGCCGACATCCTCAAGTCCCTCGGCGTCGACGTGATCGTGTCCGGTGGCCAGACTATGAATCCCTCGACCGCCGACCTGCTGGGCGCGGTGGACCAGGTCAACGCGACCTCGGTCATCATCCTGCCCAACAACGGCAACATCCGCATGGCCGCTGAGGCTGCTGCTTCAGCCTGCACCGACAAGAAGGTCGCCGTCGTTCCCACCAAGACCGTCCCGCAGGCCTTCTCCGCGCTGTTCGCGGTCCTGCCCGATTCCGAGCTCGAGGATGCCGTCGCCGCCATGGTCGACGCCATCAGCGAGGTCCGCGATGGCGAGGTCACCCGCGCCGTGCGCGACTCCAGTGCCTCTGACGGTTCTCCGATTCACTCCGGTGACGTCATGGGTATCATCGCCGGCTCCATCGACGTGGTCGGTTCCGACGTGAAGCAGGTCACGCTCGACTGCATCAACCGCATGCAGGAGGAAGAGGAGGGCGACGCGCTGACGATTCTGGCCGGCGAGGAGCTGTCCGATGAGGCCTTCCAAGAGATCGTCGACGCTATCGAGGAGGCTCAGCCCGATCTGGAGATTGACGCCCATCGTGGCGAGCAGCCGCTCTATCCCGTGATCTTCTCGATCGAGTAGGCAACTGCCCATGTCCGAGCTGTGCTCCGTGCCGCGCGTCTCGGAGCGCTTTGCCCAGAGCAATGCGCTCGACGAGGATATCGCGCGACTCAAATATGTTTCGGGTAAACGTGAGGAGGCCCTTCGCCGTCTGGGAATTCGGACGGTGGGGGACCTCCTTCTCCATATCCCTCATCGATACCTCGACTTTACCCGTTCTTGGTCTATCGAGATGGCGCCCATCGGTACCGTGTGCACCATCATCGCCACGGTCGACCGTATCGTCCAAAAGCAGCCGCGTCCGCGCATGCAGGTGACCGAGGTCTCGCTTGTTGACGAGACGGGCGTGCTGCAGGTCGCCTTTTTCCGCCAGCCCTGGATTGCCCAGCAGCTTAAGCAGGGCGACCGCCTGGCCGTGATGGGCAAGGTCGAGTTTGCCTACGGCTTTAAGCAGATGGCCTCGCCGCACTTTGAAAAGCTCGAGGACGGGCGTGCCGCAGGCACCATCCTGCCGGTCCATTACGTGAGTGATGGCGTGAGCCAGGCGTGGATGCGCCGCATCGTAAGCGGCGCGCTCGAGGTCGTCGGCAATCCGTTCGATCCGATTCCCGCGCCGCTGCGCGCAAAGCGGAAGCTCATGAGCAATGCCCGCGCGTTGCGTTCGATCCACTTTCCCTCGAGCATGGCTGAGCGCGACATCGCACGCCGGCGTCTTGCCTACGAGGAGTGCCTCTACCTGCAGCTGGCGCTGCGTCTGCGCAACGACGGCGGCCTGGTCGATGTGGTGCCCTATGCCCACACTGCGGGCGAGCATCTGGGCGCGCTTAAACAGGCCCTTCCGTTTTCGCTGAGCGACGAGCAGGAGGCCGCATTCCAAGACATCCTGCATGACATGTGCGATGGCGGGCGCGTGATGAACCGTCTGCTGCTGGGCGATGTCGGTACCGGTAAGACCGCCGTTGCCGCCTGCGCGCTGGCTGTGGCTGCCGATAGCGGCACGCAGGCCTGCGTTATGGCGCCCACGGGCGTGCTGGCGCGCCAATATGCCGATAAGACCGGCCCTCTGCTCTCGCAGGCCGGCATGTCCTGGGCACTTCTGACGGGTGCCACGCCGGCCGCAGAGCGCGAGCGCATCCATGCACAGCTGGAATCGGGCGAGCTTGACGTGCTCTTTGGCACCCACGCGGTTCTTTCGGATAACGTTGCGTTCAAGCATCTGTCGCTCGTGGTCATCGATGAACAGCACCGGTTTGGTGTGGGCCAACGCAACGCCCTGCGCGCGAAGGGGCCGGGTGCCGATCTGCTCGTTATGACGGCGACGCCCATCCCGCGTACGCTGGCGCTTTCGGTCTACGGCGATCTGGACACGAGCATCATTCGCCATCGGCCCGTCCCTGGTGCTGGCGTGACGACACGCGTGCTCACCGAGTCGAGCCGTGACCTCGCCTATGGCGCCATCCGCGAGGCGCATGAAAAGGGTCAGCAGGCCTACGTGATTTGTCCGCTCGTGGAGCCGAGTGACTCGGCCGATGAGCTGGAAGACGTGCCCGGTATTGCTCGCGACGACGAGGGCCGCGTAACCGTCCCCGTGCCGCTGCACGATACGGCAACCGAGCTCGACCGACTGCGTCTTGCGTTGCCGGGGCTTACCGTCGAGCGCCTTCACGGCCGCATGCCGGCGGGGGAGAAGGACCAGGTTATCGATGCCTTCAAGCGTGGCGAGATTGACGTGCTCGTCTCGACTACGGTGGTCGAGGTGGGCGTCGACGTGCCTAACGCCACCGTCATGGTCATCGAGAACGGCGAGCGCTTTGGATTGGCTGCCCTGCACCAGCTGCGCGGCCGCGTGGGCCGTGGCAGTGTGTCGGGCACGTGCCTGGTCATGACGCACTCCAAGGGCAACGGCGGCGCATCGGCGGCACAAGACCGTCTCCAGTCGCTCGAAAAGACCTCGGACGGCTTTACGCTCGCCCAGATGGACCTGCGCCTGCGCCATGAAGGCGAGATCCTGGGTTATCGCCAGCATGGTGGTGTGACCCTGCGCTTTGTCGACCTGGACGCCGACGAGGAGCTGATCGAGTGGGCCCATTTGGACGCGGTCGAGCTCTTGCGGTATGCTTGCAACCTTGACTCTGTGGCGACGCGTCCCTTGCGCGACGCGGTCGCCATGCGTTATCGACATATCTTTAAGGAGGTCAGCGGAGGATGAGAATCATCGGCGGCGAATGGCGCGGTCGTAAGATCGAGGAGCCCCGTGGTCGCGATGTCACCCGCCCCACGACTGATCGCGTGCGCGAGGCGTGCGCATCTATGGTCATGTCGGCATTCGATTTCGATTTGGACGAGGTTCGTGTGTTGGACGCCTTTGGCGGCTCCGGTGCCTTAGGGTTAGAGATGCTCTCTCGTGGGGCCCGCTCGCTCACGACGTTTGAGATCGATCGCAACGCCGCGCGGCTCATTACCAAGAATATCGAGTCGCTCTGCCATGACCGTGCGCGTTGGCGCGTGGTCACGGGCGACATGCTGACGAGTGCCTCACGCGGTCGTGTACCGGGCGGCCCCTTTGATCTGGTCCTGCTCGACCCGCCCTATGCTTTTGGTGCCGAGCCGGTCGAGGAACTGCTGCAGAATCTGGCCCAGCAGGGTCTGCTTGCGTCTGGCGCTTACGCCCTGTTTGAGCATGCCGCCGCCGATGCGGGCGCGCATCCGGCAGACTTTGAGACTGTACGTGAGAAGCGCTACGGCATTACCTCGGTCGACCTGCTCCGTTGGGTCGGCGATGACGATGGTGAGGGCGATAGCGCCGGCACCGATGCTGACAACAATGATGCCACGACGTTTCAGGAGGACGCCCATGAATGACACCATCAACCGCGTGATCGTCCCGGGCACCTTCGATCCCATCACGTTTGGCCATATCGATGTGATCCGCCGCGCCCGCCGCATCTTTCCCAGTGTGATCGTCGCTGTTGCAGAGTCGCAGGGTAAAAACGGTGTGGGCACCACGTTTATGCTCGATGAGCGCGTGGCGCTGGCCCGCGAGGCGCTCGGTGATATCGACGGCGTCGAAGTCCTGCCCTTTACCGGCCTCTTGGTCGACTTCGCTCGTGAGCAGGGGGCGGGGGCCGTGGTCAAGGGCCTGCGCGCCATGACCGACTTTGAGTATGAGCTGCAGCAGGCCGACCTCAATTATCGCTTGGATAGCGAGCTGGAGTCCATCTTTGTCATGAGTGCTCCGCAGTACGGTTACATCTCGAGCTCGGTCGTTCGCCAGATCGCCTCGCTCGGCAGCGATGTATCGACGTTTGTCCCGTCCAACGTGGTCGAAGCGCTCAGACATCGCTTTTCGTGACGTTTTTTATTGCCTGGTGGCATGTGGTAAACTAGCACGATGATATGTTACCTATGAAAGGAGACCGGATGCCGGGCGAGAATTTTCCTGGCGATAGGATCGTCAGCTTGGTCGATGAGCTCGAAGGGCTGATCGAGGAAGCCAAGCCGCCTTTCGGCAAGAACGCTCAGTTCAAGGTCATCGACGCCGACGTGTTCTTCAACATCCTCGATGAGATCCGCATGAGCTATCCCGAGGAATGGCAGAAGTCCCGCCGTATCCTCAAAGAGCGCGAGGAGCTTATGGCTTCCGCCGCCGCTCAGGCCGATTCCATCATCGCCGATGCTCAGCAGCAGGCCCTCACCATTGCCGGTGAGCAGGAGATTGTCCGCCTTGCGCAGCAGCAGGCCGACGACATCCGCGATCGTGCCCAGCAGTACGAGCGCGAGACGCGTTATGCTGCCGAGGACTACGCAGAGCAGGTCTTTACGCACCTGGAGGAGAACCTCAAGAGCCTGACCGGCACCGTTACCCGTTGCCGTCAGCAGCTCAACGAGGGTGCCGCCCAGCAGAATGGTCAGTGGTAATGGCTGAGTTCCCGAGCGTTACCGTCGATCTTTCCGAGCAGCTCGAGTTTCCTGGAGATTCGTTTCCGCTGACCGGTAAGGTCGATGTCGCCACCTACACGGTGGGCGAGAAGGAGTACCAGCTACAGGACGGCATCGACTACGACGTTGTCTTTACCAATGCCGGTACCGGTGTCTTGCTCACGGGCATGGTCCGCGCGCACGCCACCGGTGAGTGCGACCGTTGCCTGGAGCCCGCCTCGTTTGATATCGCCGGAGAGATCGAGGAGTTCTACCTCTTTGAGGAGCCCGAGGATCCCGAGGCCTACGAGGACGGCTACGAGCTCCTGGGTGAGGACCGCATCGTCGATCTGGGTGAGCCCATCAATGACGCGGTCGTTATGGACACGCCGTTTGTGGTGCTCTGCAAGCCCGATTGCCGTGGTCTGTGCCCCACCTGCGGTTGCAATCTCAACGTCGAGCAATGCGATTGCGCCGCCCAGGCAGAGGCAGAATGGGCCGCTGCCACGGAAAATCCATTTGCAGCATTGAAGAATCTCAAGCTCGATGAGTAAAACTGTGGTAGTATCGCTACTTGCGCGTAATCGCCACACTGGATAGTTCATAAGGAAGGTCACTATGCCCGTACCTAAACAAAAGCAGGGTCGTATCCGCACTCACACCCGTCGTTCCGCCAACATGAAGATCTCGGCTGCGGCTCAGTCCACGTGCCCCCGTTGCGGCGCTGTCAAGCTTCCGCACCACGTGTGCCCCAGCTGCGGTTTCTACAAGGACCGCGAGGTTATCGTTACCGAGTAACGGTATACTCTGGATGCGATGCCGTTCCAAATGGAACCACAATGGCCGGCTCAGTGAGTCGGCCATTTTTGTATAAGGAGCATGTATATGAGTAACGTTCGCGTTTGTGTAGACGTTGTGGGCGGAGACGAGAAACCTCAGGTTGTTCTCGATGGTATCGAGGCTGCGCTTGCCGCCGATCCCGATATCGAGGTCTTGGCAGCTGGCCCCGCCGAAATCGTCAATCCCTTTGCAGCTTCCCATGCACGTGTTGAGGCCCTTGAGGCACCTGACGTTATCGCCATGGATGACGATCCCATTCGCGCCGTGATGACCAAGCGTAAGTCGTCGATCGTGCTTTCTTGCCGCGCCATTAAGAAGGGCAACGCGGATGCGTTCTTCTCCGCCGGCTCGACCGGTGCCATGACCGCCGCTGCCACCGCCTACGTGACGCCGTTTAGGTATCAGGCCGAAGGCAAGAAGCAGCCGGTGCGCCCCTGTCTGACCAATGCACTGCCCAATCGCGCCGGCGGTCTGACGGTGCTGTGCGACATGGGTGCCAACCCCGATGTCGAGGTTGACGATATGGTGCGTTTTGCCCAGATGGGCAGCGCCTATGCCCGCGTCGTCCTGGGCATCGAGCATCCTCGCGTGGGCCTGCTCGCCAACGGCACCGAGGACGAGAAGGGCTCCAACTTTACCAAGGCCTGTTTCCCTGCTATGAAGGCCGCCGTTCCCGGCTTTGTTGGTAACTGCGAGGGCACCGACCTCACCTCAGGTAACTTCGATGTCATCGTTGCCGATGGCATGTCGGGCAATATTGCGCTCAAGGCCACTGAGGGCGCTGCCAAGTTTTTGCTGCAGGAGCTCAAGGGCGCCTTTATGGCCTCGCTCGGCACCAAGATCGCCGCGCTGCTCATTAAAAAGCAGATGCGCGAGATTAAGGCCAAGCTCTCTGGCGATGCCAAGGGCGGCGCGATTCTTCTGGGCCTGCGCGGCGTGGTCCTGATCGGCCATGGTGCCACCTCAGTCGAGGCTGTCAAAAACGGTACGCTCGCGGCGGCCGAAGCCGTGCGCGCCGGGCTGGTCGAGAATGTCGCCAACTCTATGGATGGTATCGTTTTATAAGAGCGAGTTAGAGCGCTGTTATGTGCTTCGCGGTGCACGCCGTGGGGTAGAATCAGAACCGTGTCTTGGTACCGCCCGGGCGGTACCATTCTTTTGGTATTCATGCACTATGAGAGGAAGCGCTATGGACCGCTCCGAAATCTTCGACAAGATCGCCGAGGTCGCTGCTGACGTTCTGGGCGTCGATGTTGCCGAAATTAGCGAGGAGACCACCTTTGACGACCTCGATGCCAACTCGCTCGAGCGCCTGCAGCTGGTTACGGCTATCGAGGACGAGTTCAACCTCGAGATCGATGACGAGACCCTGCTCTCGCTCAACTCTGTCGCCGACGCCGTCGACGCTATTGAAAACGCCAAGGAGGCCTAAGTCTTGGCTTTGTCTGAACGACTCGCGCGCGCCCAGGAAATTCTGGGCCACGAGTTCAATAACAAGGTGCTGCTGCGCGCGGCGCTCACGCACCCCTCTGCCGTGGAAGGTCAGCCCGTCTCGGCGAGCTATGAGCGCCTTGAGTTTTTGGGCGATTCCATTTTGGGCGCCGTGGTTGCCCGTTCGCTCTTTGAGTCCTATCCGGAGTTTGACGAGGGCAAGCTTACGCGCCTGAAGGTGTCGCTCGTCTCGGGCGCCACGCTGTCCGAGGTGTCCCATGAGCTGGGCATCGACGACATCATCATCTTTGGTGCCTCCGAGACCGGCACGGGCGCGCGCGGCCTGCATTCGGCGCTCGAGAACGTCTACGAGTCGCTCGTGGGCGCCCTGTACCTGGATGCCGGCTGGGATGCGGCGGCGGAGTTCATCCACCGCACGCTTAAGCCGCACCTGGCCTCCGAGCGTGCCGAGCACCCCGCGAACCCCAAGTCGTTTTTGCAGGAGTGCGTGCAGGCAGACGGCCACGAGCCTCCGGCATATAAGCTGGTCGGCTCCGAGGGCCCCGCGCATGCGCCCACCTTTACCGCCGTGGTGCTCATCGATGGTATCCGCCAGGGCCGCGGCACCGGTTCCTCCAAGAAGGAGGCCGAGGGAGCCGCTGCGCTCGAGGCGCTCGACCGCATGGGTTACACCACCAACGGCGTGATTCTGAACAAGAAGCCTGTTTAAGCGAGGAGCCGTGTATCTCAAGTCCCTCACGCTCAAAGGGTTCAAGTCGTTTGCCGACCGTGCCCATATGACGTTTGAGCCGGGCCTGACCGTCATCGTCGGTCCCAACGGCTCGGGAAAATCGAACATCTCCGACTCTATTCTGTGGGTCCTGGGTGAGCAGAGCGCCAAGCAGCTGCGCGGCCAGGCCATGGAGGACGTCATCTTCTCGGGCTCGTCGGCGCGCAAGCCGGTGGGTGTGGCCGAGGTCACGCTGGTGCTCGATAACTCGGACCATATGCTGCCTGTCGACTTTGACGAGGTCGCCATCACCCGTCGTATGTACCGCTCGGGCGAAAGCGAGTACCTCATCAACTCGAGCCCGTGCCGCCTGATGGACATCCAGGATATCCTGCACGATTCGGGACTGGGCAAGGATACGCATTCCATCATCAGCCAGGGCAAGCTCGATGCCATTTTGCAGAGCCGCCCCGAGGAGCGTCGCGCCCTCATTGAGGAGGCCGCAGGCATCTCCAAGCACAAGCGCCGCAAGGAGCGTGCGCTCAAAAAGATTAAATCGATGGACGAGCACCTGACCCGTGCCCGCGATATCAACAAGGAAATCGCCCGTCAGCTGCGACCGCTGGAGCGTCAGGTCGATCGCGCGCGTAAGTACAAAGAGCTGTCCTCGCGCGCGAACGAGCTTACGCAGATGCTGGCCGTCGACGAGCTTCGTTCGCTGCAGTCGCAGTGGAACGACCTGGAGAGCCGCTCCAAGGAGGGCGCTGCCGAGCTTGAGCTTGCGCAGTACCGCCTGGGCGAAAAGGAGCGCGAGCTCGAGAAGCTCCAGGTCATGCTCGAGGAAAAGGGCCTGTTTGTGGGCGATCTGGGCGAGCAGCGCCGCCATATGCAAGACGTGGTCGGCCGCATTAACTCCGATATGCGCCTGCTCGAGGAAAAGGGCCATAACATGGTGTCGCGCCTGTCCGACATGCGCGGCCAGATCTCGAGCTCCGAGCATCAGCGCCGTCGCGTGGTCGAGGAGCTCGAGGACGCGCGCGCCCAGCTCGAGGAAGTGACCGGCGCGCATATGCAGGCCCAGGAGGACGTTGACGCCGCCGGTCCTGCCGCCGCCGAACTTCACGAGCGTCGCGTTGCGCTCGACAATCAGATTTCGCAGCTCACGCGCGAACAGCGCGATGTGCAGCGCGTTGGCGATAATGCTGCGCTCGAGCTCGCCAAGGTGAAGGACTCGCTGAGCAACGCCGAGGTCGAGGACAACATGTATGCCTCGCGCCTGGAGCAGATCGATGAGCAACTCGAGGAGGTCACGGCATCGCTTGATAGCCGCGGCAACCGTGCTGAGGAGCTTGAGAGCGCCCTTGAGGCGGCTCGTCAGGCCCAGAGCGATGCGCGCGAGGCCACCGAGGTCGCCCGTGCGGCCCTTAAGGACTTGCGTAATCGCGAGAGCGAGGCGCGCAACAAGCTGTCCGAGGTGCGCTCAGAGCTCGCGAGCCAAAAGAAGCTCGATGCTCGCATGGCCGACAGCTCGCCGCTCGTAAGCCGTCTGGTGGGCGCGCTGGGCGACGATGTCTCGGGTCGTCTGGGCGATGTGCTCGAGGCACCTCGTGAGCTTGAGGGCCTGGTTGAGCAGCTGCTCGCCGGCGATATCGATGCCCTGTTGTTCGATAACGCCGCCGCACTTGAGCGCGCCGGTCGCGCTGCCCTGGACCAAAAGAAGGCCTCGGGCGAGGCGCTGCTGGTGGCGCGCAGCGTGAGCGGCTCTGCGGCCGCCGAGGGTGCCGCCGGTACCCGTCTTGTTGATCGCCTGTCCGTGCGTGCGGGCTATGGTCCGGTCGTCGAGGCCTTGCTCGGCGGCTATTACGTGGTCGATGACTTGGCTGCCGCGCTGTCCGCGCCGGTCGTTGATGGCGCGACTTATGTGACTCCCGATGGCGCACGCGTTGCCTGTGGCGGCCTGGTTCGCGTGGGGCTTGATGCCGGCGAGGCTTCGGGCGCCCTGGAACGCAAGCGTCGCATCCGCGAGCTGGAAGGCCTGGAGCCCGATCTTGCTACCGTGTTTGAGCATGTTTCTGATCAGGTCGTCGAGGCCAACGCCGCCGTTGAGGAGGCCCGTGCCGCCGAGGGCGATGCTGCCGGCGAGATTGCCCGCCTTGAGGGCGAGCGTCGCTCCCTGCTGTCCGAGATCGGCCGCCTGGAGCAGAGTGCCAACAATGCCGAGGTCGAGCGGGTACGGATTTCCAAGCGCCGCGAGCAGGCCACCGAGGCCGTTCGTGCCGCACGTCCGCGCGTGGATGAACTTACCCGTTCGCGTGACGAGGCCCGTGCGCAGGCGAGCGATCTGGGCCTGCAGATTGCCGAGGCCAACGACGAGCTCGATCGCGTACGTCGCGACGACTCCGAGGCTACCGGTAAGCTCGCCGACGCTAAGGTGCGCCTGGCTCAGACGAGCGAGCGCCTGCGTTCGCTGAAGGGTCGCGTGCCCGATCTTGAGCATCGCCTGGAGGGTATCGACCGTCGTATCCGCGGGACGCGTCAGGCCTCGCGCTCGCTTGAGCTGCTGCGCCTGCGCGTCGACCCCATGCACGAGCGTTACTCGGCTCTGTTGGAGCGCGCCTCGGACTGGGCCGCGCGTCTGCGCGACCAGGCTTCGCTCGAAGAGGCCGACTCGGCATCGCTCAAAAAGACCATTGAGGATGCCAAGGCCGAGGTCGCGCGTGCCAAGGAAAAGCTCGACGCCGCGACCGCGACGCAAAACGAGTTCAAGGTCGCGCGCGGCAAGCTCGAGGTGCAGGTGGAGGCTGCCATCAAGGCTATCACCGCCGACGGCACCACGGTGCTCGAGGAAGCCCTTATGCTGCCGGCGCCCACCGATCGCGACGCCGCCGAGCGCGAGCTCAACCAGCTCGTGCGCCAGATCAACAACCTGGGTCCCGTGAACCAGGTTGCCATGGAGGAGTACGAGCAGCTCAAGCGCCGCGCCGATTACATCGAGGAGCAACTGGCCGATTTGGAGAGCGCGCGCAAGGCGCTCACCAAGATCACCGTGGCCATCGACCGTAAGATGCGCAAGGCGTTCTTGGTGACCTTTGAGAAGGTCGATGCGAACTTCCGCGAGATCTTCGCCATGCTCTTCCCGGGCGGTCAGGCTCATCTGGAGATGACCGATCCCGAGCATCCTGCCGAGACGGGTATCGAGGTCGTGGCGCAGCCGCGCGGCAAGCGCATCACCAAGATGATGCTCATGTCGGGCGGCGAGAAGAGTCTGACGGCGCTCGCCCTGCTCTTTGCCGTGTACCGCACGCGCACGGTGCCGTTCTATGTACTGGACGAGGTCGAGGCGGCGCTTGATGACGCCAACCTGTCCAAGCTCATCGGCGCGCTCGATGTGTTGCGTTCCGATACGCAGCTCTTGGTTATCTCGCATCAGCGCCGTACTATGGAGGATGCTGACGTCCTCTACGGCGTCTCGATGCAAGCCGACGGCGTCAGTCGCGTCGTCTCGCAAAAACTCGATCGCGAAACCGGAAAGGTCGTGAATGCATAATGGGATTCTTCGATGCTCTCTCGCGCGGACTTGAGCGCAGCCGCGAGGCCCTCAACGAGGTCTTTTACTTTGGCGGCGAGGTCGACGAAGATTTTTGGGAGGACCTAGAGGACACCCTCGTTATGGGTGACATGGGTGCCGAGGTCGCGATCAAGGTGTCCGATGACCTGCGCGATGCCGCGGCCAAGAAGAACCTCAAGACCGCCCCGCAGCTCCGTCGTGCCCTAGCCGAGCAGCTCGAACAGCACTTTGTGCCCATCGAGCGCGATCCGTTCGCCGATACGCCGAGCTGCGTGCTGTTTGTGGGCATTAACGGTGCCGGCAAGACCACGACGGTCGGTAAGATCGCGAGCGCCATGGCTGCCCGCGGCAAGAACGTGGTGATCGGTTCGGCCGACACCTTCCGCGCCGCCGCCATCGAGCAGCTCGATGTGTGGGGGCAGCGTGCCGGCGTACCGGTTATCAAGCGCGACCGCGGCTCCGACCCGGCAAGTGTTTGCTACGACGTGCTCGACGAGGCCGACAAGCGCGGCAGCGACCTGGTGCTTATCGATACCGCCGGCCGTCTGCACACGAGCCCTGAGCTCATGCGCGAGCTTGCCAAGGTGGTCAATGTGACCCGTAAGCGTGCCGCCAATATGGCCGCCGGTCCCATGCCGGTTTCGGTCGTGCTTGTGATCGACGCCGCGACGGGCCAAAACGGTCTGAACCAGGCGCTCGAGTTTAACGAGGCGCTGGGCCTGGACGGTATTATCATGACTAAGCTCGACGGCACGGCTAAGGGCGGTATCGCCATGGCCGTGGCCGAGAAACTCAAGCTCCCGATCCTGCGCGTGGGCGTGGGCGAGCAGGTCGATGATCTGCAGGAGTTCAATGCCAAAGATTTCTGCCGCGCCCTGGTGGGCGAGTCCAATTAAGGAGTGACTAGTGTTTGATTCCCTGAGCGATCGCCTCAACGACACATTTGACCGCCTGCGCGGCAAGGGCAAGCTGACCGAGGCCGATATTACTTCGGCCATGCGCGATATTCGCATGGCGCTGCTCGAGGCCGACGTCAACTTTAAGGTCGTCAAGGAGTTCGTCGCCAAGACCAAGGAGCGCTGCATGACCGCCGAGGTCATGGAGTCGCTGTCGCCGGCGCAAAACGTCGTCAAGATCGTGCTCGACGAGCTCACCGAGATGCTTGGCTCAACCGAGAGCAAGCTCGTCTTTAGCAACCGCATTCCCAATGTCATCATGCTTGTGGGCCTGCAGGGCTCCGGTAAGACCACGGCTGCCGTAAAGCTGGCCTACCTGCTCAAGAAGCAGGGCCGCTCGCCGTTGCTCGCCGCGTGCGACGTCTACCGTCCCGCTGCTGCCGACCAGCTGGCCACGCTCGGTGGCGAGATCGGTGTACCGGTCTTCCGCGGCGACAGTGCGCACCCGGTCGACATCGCCAAGGGCGCCATTCAGGAGGCCGTCGACCACCTGCGTGACGTGGTCATCGTCGATACCGCCGGTCGCTTGCAGATCGACGAACAGATGATGCAGGAGGCCGTGGACATCAAGAAGGCCGTCAAGCCCGATCAGGTGCTGATGGTCGTTGATGCTATGACCGGCCAGGATATCGTCAATGTCGTCTCGACCTTCGCCGAGCGCACCGACTTTGACGGCGTGATCATCTCCAAACTCGACGGCGACGCCCGTGGCGGCGGCGCGCTTTCCGTGCGCCAGGTGACGGGCAAGCCCATCAAGTTTGTGAGCATGGGCGAGAAGCCCGATTCGCTGGAGCCGTTCTACCCCGATCGTATGGCCAAGCGCATTCTGGGTATGGGCGACGTTGTCGGCATTATCGAGAAGGCCCAGGAGGCCGCCGATGCCGAGCAGCTCGAGGCCGCCGAGCGCATGCTGCGCGAGGGCTTTACCATGAACGACATGCTCGACCAGATGAAGGCCGTCAAGAAGATGGGCGGCATGAAGGGCATTCTGGGCATGCTCCCCGGTGGTCAGCGCGCGCTTAACCAGATGGGCGGCAACCTGGACGAGGGCATCTTTGACAAGAATGAGGCCATCATCATGTCGATGACCAAGGAGGAGCGCCTTCGCCCCTCCATCATCAACGGCCAGCGCCGTGCCCGCATTGCCAAGGGCGCCGGTGTGACCCCCACCGAGGTCAATAGCCTTATGAAGCAGTGGGGCGAGATGAATAAGATGATGGGCCGCATGCGCACGATGGCCAATCAGGCGCAGGCCGGCGGCAAGAAGGGCAAGAAGGGTAAGAAGGGCAAAAAGATGCGCATGCCCAATATTCCCGGTCTGGATGCCATGGGGCTGGGCGGCATGGGCGGCCTGGGAACGGGCGGCCCCAAGTCCGATATGGACCTGCTGCGCCAGATGGAAGCGCAGATGCGCAACAAGAAGTAACGACTAGTTGAGTCGTGTATGGCGAAGGCCGCCTGGATGGTATTCCAGGCGGCCTTCGCCGTTTGTTCGCTGGTTGTCGCACGCGTGGAAGCGCGTTCTCGACGAGGTGCTTGCCGCTAGTGGCATCCGCAGCCTTCGTGCCCGTCATGGTCGTGGTGACCGTGGCAGCCGCAGGACTCGCCATGCTCGTGGATGTGCTCGTGATCATGTCCATGGCAGTCGCAGGTGGCCTCGCCGTTCTGTGCGAGCGTGCCGGCAATGAGGGCCTCGACGCAGGCATCGCAGCTGCCCTGGGCGCCCGCATAGACCGTGATGCCAGCCTGGGTGAGCGCGTTGATGGCGCCGCCGCCGATACCGCCGCAGATGAGCGTGTCAACGCCACCGTTGGCAAGCAGGCCCGCCAAGGCGCCGTGGCCGGTGCCACCGGTGCCTACGACCTGCTCGTTGAGCACCTTGCCATCCTGGATGTCGTAGATCTTGAACTGCTCGCTGCGGCCAAAGTGCATAAAGATGTTGCCGTTGTCGTACGTCGTTGCCACCCTCATGGTGCCGACCTCCTTTGCTGGCCATGCGGCCGTCGTCGTGGCGATGGGGGAGTACGCGATATTGCCGCCCTCGATGACGAGCGCTCGTCCGTTGACCAGCGCTTCGGCCACTTTGCGATGCGCGCGGCTGCAAATGGCCGCCACCGTTGCGCGGGCGATGCCCATCTGCTGGGCGACCGCCTCTTGGTTGAGACCTTCCAGGTCGCACAGGCGCAGCACCTCAAGCTCGTCGACGGGCATGTCGATGGCATCACCGCTGGCCAGGCCATCGGGGGTAAAGCCGCGGTATTCGGGGATGATCCCGACGCGGCGCAGTTTTTCGCGTCTTCCTGCCATGCACACTCCTTATCTGACATATGTCAACAATAGGATAACGCGTTAGTCGTTGGGCGCAAGGCATTTCTGTCATATGTCAGAAAAAGGCTAAGATGCCTCGTTGCCGCATGCGGAGCCGCGCTGCCGTGCATTGCGTGTGCCGGACTAAGTGTCCAATTCGACACTCGCGCGCCTGGGCTACAATAAATCTCGCTTATAGGCGACTGACAGGAGGGTCAATGAGCAAAGCTGATCAGCAGTTTGTAACCATGTGCCGCGATATCTTGGACCATGGCACCACCACCGAGGGCCAAAAGGTCCGTCCGGTGTGGGAGGACGGCACCCCTGCCTATACCATTAAAAACTTTGGTGTCACGGCGCGCTATGATCTGCGCGAGGAGTTCCCCGCGCTCACCCTGCGTCGTACGGCGCTTAAGTCTGCCATGGACGAGATTCTGTGGATCTATCAAAAGAAGTCCAATAACGTGCATGATCTCAACAGCCATATCTGGGATGAGTGGGCCGATGAGACCGGTTCCATCGGTAAAGCCTACGGCTATCAGATTGGTCAGAAGAGCCATTACGTCGAGGGCGACTTCGACCAGATGGACCGTGTGCTGTACGACCTTAAGCACACGCCGTATAGTCGCCGCATTATGACCAATACGTACGTGTTTAGCGATCTGTCCGAGATGCACCTTTATCCGTGCGCCTATAGCGTGACCTATAACGTGACGCAGCGTCCTCAGGACGACAAGCCGACGCTCAACATGATTCTCAACCAGCGCAGCCAGGACATTTTGGCCGCGAACAACTGGAACGTGTGCCAGTACGCCATTTTGCTGATGATGGTCGCGCAGTCGGTCGATATGATTCCCGGTGAGCTGCTGCACGTGATCGCCGACGCCCATATCTATGATCGTCATGTCGATATCGTCCGCGAGCTTATCGAGCGTCCGCAGTTTGCGGCACCCAAGGTAACGCTCAACCCCGATGTGCATGACTTCTATGCGTTTACGACCGATGACCTGATCGTCGAGGGCTATGAGCACGGCCCGCAGGTCAAGAACATTCCCATTGCGGTGTAGGTGGTGCTCATGACGTGTAAGCTATCTGCTATCGTCGCCGTGTGTGACGATTGGGGCATTGGGTGCGAGGGCGACATGGTGGTGTCCAATCGCGCCGATATGCGCCATTTTGTGGCCTGCACCAAGGGCTGCCCGGTTATCATGGGACGCAAGACGCTGCTGAGTTTTCCCGGCGGGCGTCCTCTCAAGAACCGTCGCAATATCGTGCTTACGCGCGATATGGGCTTTACCCACGAGGGCGTCGACGTGGTGCATAGCGTTGACGAAGCGCTCTCTGCGGTTGCCGATGAGCTCGTTGCCTGGGTGATCGGTGGCGGCGATGTCTATCGGCAGTTTTTGCCGTACTGCGTGGAGGCCGAGGTCACTCATAACCACTGCGTGCATGTCGTGGACACGTACTTTCCCGACTTGGACGCCGATCCCGCGTGGGAGATTGCGCAGCGTAGCGGGGTCGCGACGATTGCCGCCGGTGAGGGTGACGAGGGCGTCAATTATGAGTTCGTGACGTATCGTCGCATCGAGGCGTAAATCGTCTGGCGTGAACGGTATCATCGGGTTGATTGAATGCATGGGGCGGCGCTTAGCGTCGCCTCGTTTGGTATAGATGTGCTGCAAAGAAGGGTGCGGGCTGGCTGCTATGACTGATGCCGTTGAGGTTCTGCGAATTGATTCGCTCGAGGACGAGCGGCTCGATGCCTACGTGCGACTGACCGAGCGTGAGCTTCGCTGCGTGCTGGAGCCGCAGAAGGGCATTTTTATCGCTGAGAGTGCCAAGGTCATCGAGCGTGCGGTTCGCGCCGGATATGAGCCGGTGAGCTTTCTTTTGGGCGAGCGCTGGCTCGACCAGATGATGCCGCTGTTTGACCAGCTTGTCGTGCGCGAGGGAGCGGGTCCGGTTCCCGTGTTCGTGGCCTCCATGGAGCTCATGGAGCAGTTGACGGGCTTTAACGTGACGCGTGGCGCGCTCGCGGCGTTCCGTCGCCCGCGTCAGATTCCGGTTGATGAGTTCTTGGGCGGTGTCGTCGAGGCGGCGGGGGATCGTCCGGTGCGTGCGTGCGTGCTTGAGGGTATTGTCGATCACACCAATGTTGGCGCTATTTTCCGCTCGGCTGCCGCATTGAACGTTGACGGTATTTTGGTCAGCCCGACGTGCTGCGACCCGCTGTACCGTCGCTCGGCCCGCGTAAGCATGGGCACCGTGTTTCAGGTGCCGTGGACGCGCATTGGCAGCGAGGCTCGTGTGTGGCCGCATGATGGTCTGAGCGCGTTGCACGATGCCGGTTTTTCGTGTGCCGCTATGGCGTTGACGGACGATTCCGTTTCGCTTGATGATCCTGTGCTGCAGAAGATTGATCGCTTGGCGATTTTTATGGGCACTGAGGGTGCCGGCTTGGGCGCCAAGACCATTGCCGGCTGTGACCACGCGGTGCGTATTCCGATGGCGCACGGGGTCGATTCGCTCAACGTGGCCGCGGCGAGCGCCGTCGCCTTTTGGCAGCTATGCCCGCACGTGAGCAATGAGTATCACTACCAGCCGGGTTTGTATCACTAGGCAGTTATTCCGCACCGTGCTCTAATTCGGGGTGTTTCGGTCGCCGCCAGTCGGTGCTAAGCTGGTTTTGGCTTTGGTTTTAAATTGCTGTTTTGCTGTTTGACGTATGCGTGTGGGGAGGGCGTGTGGCTAAGAACTCTACGGCTATCGATGTAACGCAAGGTGTCATTTGGCAGCAATTGCTGTCGCTGTGCGTTCCCATCTTTTTTAGTTCGTTTTTTCAGCAGGCCTACACGCTTATCGGTACGTATATCGTTGGCCAGTTTGGCGGCAAGCTCGCGCTGGGTGGCATTCAAGCCACGATGGTGCTCACCGAGCTTTGCATTGGCTTTTGCGTTGGCGTCGGCGCCGGCTGCGCGGTCATTACCGGTCAGTATTTTGGCCAGCACGATGATGAGCGACTGAGTCGTTCGGTCCATACAGCCATGACGCTCGCACTGGTGGGCGGTATCGTTTTCTCGATTCTTGGCATAGTGTTCGTTGAGCCCATGCTGGTGTTTATGAACACGCCGCATGAACTATTGGCCGAGGGCGTGGCCTATGCTCGCTGTTATTTTGCCGCGATGGTTGCGGCACTGCTGCTTAATATGGGAACCGCACTGCTGCGTGCCGTGGGCGACACGCGCGGCCCCGCCGTGATCATTGCCTCTGGCTGCCTTGTTAACGTGGTGCTGGATATCATCTTTGTCGCTGTGTTGCATATGGAGGCGCTGGGCTGCGGCATCGCAGTGGCTCTGACCATTTGCTCCAATGCAACGATGATCGTGTTGCGCATGATGCGCGCTCCGGGTGCATGGCGTCTTTCGCTGTCTAAGCTCGGCATCGATTGCGGTATTTGCAAGAGTATGATCTCGTGTGGTCTGCCACTCGGTTTTCAATCGGCTGCCTATTCGATCTCGAACGTGCTGATCCAGGTGTCGGTTAATTCGTTTGGCGCCGATGTCACAACTGCTTGGGGTCTATCTGGGCGCCTGGATGGCATTATCTGGATGGTGACCGAGGCGCTCGGCGTATCGATCACCACGTTCTCGGCGCAGAACTTTGGCGCGCGCAATTACGAGCGCATGCGCAAGGGATATCACACGTCGCTCGTGCTTTCGTTTATGCTCATTGGTGGCCTGTCTGCCGTGCTCCTGGTGTTCTCGGGTCCTCTGTCGCGTTTGTTTGTCGACGATGCTTCGATTTCGGCGTACACCACGACGATTCTTCATTTCATCGCGCCGTTCTACGCGATCTTCTCGATTATCGAGAACGCGTCGGGCTCCATTCGCGGCGCCGGCGTGAGCTTGCAGCCTATGATGCTCACCATCTTTGGCACCGTTGTCTTGAGGGTGATCTGGGTGTTTGCGATTATGCCGTTCGATCCATCGCTTGAGCACCTGCTACTGGTCTACCCCGTAACCTGGCTCATCACGGCCACGCTGTTCACCATCTACCACCACAGCGGCAACTGGCTAGGCCGCGCCACCGCCTAGCCATTCGGGACGTTCCCAATGGCTAGTATTCGATGCCTTGGCGGGCTAGGAGTCCTTCGTCGAAGTAGTGTTTGATGGGTCGCATTTCGGTGACAAGGTCGGCGAGGTTCGCGAGGGGCAGCAAGCCCCGGCCGCTGAGCACGAGCTCCGTGGTGGCGGGCTTTATCGCAATCAGTTCCTCGACATCCTCTCGCGCCCCAACGCAGCCGTCGTCTTGCCCTTGCCGTCGCCTGTATAGATTTGAACCTTGCCGACTTACAGTGATGCCATATCTGTCCTTTCGTGCCCGGCGTCGGTTTATCGCCGTCCGGGTTGGGTATTCTAGAAAGCATTATCAACCCCAGTAGATGGAGTTCAAGCAGATGGAGATGGATGACAACAAACGTAGACGGAATATGATCCTCTACGTGCTCATCGCCTTCGTCGTCTACCTCGTGCTCTCGACCGTTCTGTTCCCCAACATCGGTCACACGCAGCAGATTACGAAGACCGATTACTCGACGTTTGTCAAAGCGCTCGATAAGAAGAGCGTCGACAAGGTCGAGTACAACACGGACGATTACTCGATTTATTACACCAAGAAGGGCGAGGACGAGAACATCGCCTACAAGACGACCGGTTTGCCGAACGATGCGGGCTTTACCGATCGCGTGCTTGAGTCTGGCGCCTCGCTTGAGTCGGTCGTTCCCGATAAAAACTCGGGTTTGATGACCTACTACCTGCTCACACTCATTCTTCCCATGGCGATTTTCTTCCTCATCGGTTGGTGGCTCAACCGCCGCATGAAGAAGGCTATGGGCGATGACGGCCCGTCGATGAACTTTGGCGGCGGCGGTTTTGGCGGCGGCGGACTGGGTAAGTCCGGCGCGCGCGTGATCGCCTCCAAGGACGTGGGCGTGACCTTTAAGGATGTCGCTGGCCAGGAAGAGGCCAAGGAATCCCTTAAGGAGGTCGTCGACTTTCTGGAGAAGCCGCAGCGCTACGAGGAGATCGGCGCCAAGCTGCCGCGCGGTGCTCTTCTTGTTGGCCCTCCGGGTACCGGTAAGACCCTGCTCGCCAAGGCCGTTGCCGGCGAGGCGGGCGTTCCATTCTTTAGCATTTCGGGTTCTGAGTTTGTCGAAATGTTTGTCGGCCGTGGCGCCGCCAAGGTACGCGATCTGTTTAAGCAGGCCAAGGAAAAGGCCCCGTGCATCGTGTTCATCGACGAGATCGATACGATCGGCAAAAAGCGCGATGGCGGCGGCTTTAGCGGCAACGACGAGCGTGAGCAGACGCTCAATCAGTTGCTGACCGAGATGGATGGCTTCGATAACCACAAGGGTATCGTTGTCCTTGCCGCAACCAACCGCCCCGACAGTCTCGATCCGGCGCTGCTGCGCCCCGGTCGTTTTGACCGCCGCATCCCCGTCGAGTTGCCCGATCTGACCGGCCGTAAGAACATCCTCGAGCTTCACGCCAAGAGTGTGAAGACCGAGCCGCCGATCGATCTGACCGCGATTGCCCGCGCCACGCCCGGTGCCTCGGGCGCCGACCTGGCCAATATCATCAACGAGGGCGCCCTGCGCGCCGTTCGCGAGGGTCGCAAGCGTGCAACCCAGGACGACTTTGAGGAGTCGGTGGAGGTTGTCATCGCCGGCCAGCAGCGCAAGTCCACGGTGCTTTCCGACCATGAGAAGCAGGTCGTTTCCTACCACGAGATCGGTCATGCCATCGTCGCTGCCCGCCAAAAGGGTTCCGCGCCGGTTACCAAGATCACCATCGTGCCGCGCACGAGCGGTGCTCTTGGCTATACCATGCAGGTCGAGGAGGACGAGCGCTTCCTGACGACACGCCAGGAGGTCTTGGACAAGCTTGCCGTCTACTGCGGCGGCCGTGCGGCCGAGGAACTCATCTTTGGCGAGATGACGACCGGTGCCGCCAACGATATCGAACAGGCCACCAAGCTCGCCCGTAACATGGTGACGCGCTTTGGTATGTCCGACGAGTTTGGCATGATGGCGCTCGGTACCGTGCAGAACGCGTATCTCAATCAGGATACGTCGCTCACCTGCGCCCCTGGTACGGCCGAGCGTGTGGACGCGATTGTCGCTAAGCTGATCGAGGATGCGCACGATCGCGCCCTGCAGATCCTCAAGGAGAACAAGTTCAAGCTCCATGAGCTGGCTCGTTATCTGTACAAGAAGGAGACCATCACGGGCGAGGAGTTTATGAATCTCCTCACGCGCGAGAATCCGCTGATGCCAAAGCAGCAGTAAGGCTGGTTACATAGCATCGCACGCCCCATTTGAGCTTTTATCTCAAATGGGGCGTTTTGCTTGGGAGGGATATGTATGAAGATCGTGGTGAGCGCCTGTTTGATGGGCGAGAGCTGCAAGTATAACGGCCTCGATAATTACCATCGCGAACTGGTCGAAGCGTGCGAACGCACGGGGACCGAGGTCCTCTTGGTGTGCCCTGAGGTCTTTGGCGGCCTGCCCACGCCGCGCAAGCCGTCCGAGATTGTGAACGACGAGGTCCGTACCTGCGAGGGCACCTCAGTCGATCGCGAGTTTCGCCAGGGTGCCCAACGTGCGCTCGATATGTGCGAGCAGGCAGGCGGGCCGGAAGAGATCGCCGTGTGCATCCTGCAGGACCGCAGTCCCTCGTGCGGCGCGGGCCGTATCTACGACAGAACCTTCAGCGGCACGCTCACTGCGGGCAACGGTGTTTTTGTCGATCTGCTGCTGCGTCACGGGTACCGCGTGATTCCGGCTAGCGAGTTCGATCCCAGCATGCTGGAGCAATAAAAAACCACCACAAAGGTGCCTGTCCCCTTTGTGGTGGTTTTGGGCTTGGCCTAGAGCGTGTGGCCGTAGGCGTCGGCGGCCTTGATGGCAGCGGCGAACTTCTCGTCGGTGAAGGGCTCCGGGTTGCCCTGCTTCCACTCGTTAGTGGCGTGTGCGTACTCGCACAGGGCAGGGATATCGGCCTCGGAAAGCCCGACCTGCTCAAGCGTCACGGGCAGCCCCATCTGCTTGTTAAAGGCAGCATAGCGCTCAAGGTTCTCGGTGTCGCCCGTATAGGCAAACAGCACGAGCACGCCCAGGCTCACGACCTCGCCGTGCAGGTAAGTGCCCTCACGCGGAATGCTGCAGGTGGCGTTGTAGAACGCGTGCGCCACGCTCGAGTTGTAGTAGTAATCGTTCTGGTTGGTCAGGTTGGAGACGTAGCCCGTGTTGACCACGATGTCGAGCGCGATCTGCTTGACGGCCTCGCTCGACAGGTTCTGGCGCACGTCCTCAAGACCCTGGACGCCATAGGTAAACAGTGGCTCGGAACAGGTGTGGGCGAGCGCCAGGCCAAGACCGGCGGTGTGCTCCAGGTTGCCGGCGCTCGTGGCGTACTCGACCTCGGGCTGTTTGGACAGGGCATCGCCCACGCCGGCCCAGAAGTACTCTGCCGGTGCCTTGGCGATGATCTTGGGGTTGATGAAGATGTGCGCCGGTCGGTTGGGGTACGAATAGCCCTCGAGCGAGCCATCGTCGTTGTACACGACGGCAATGGCGGTCGCAGCGGAGCAGTTGGAGCAAATCGTCGGCACCGTAAAGACGATCTTCTTGAGCTCGATGGCTGCGGTCTTCACGGTGTCGAGCGCCTTGCCGCCGCCGCAAGCAATGAGCACGTCGGCTTCCTGGCAGGCGGGGGAGTTTACGACCTTGGCGATATTGGCGCGCGTACTGTTGGTGCCGTAGACGCGCGTCTCCAGAATCTCGACGTCGGTACCCGCTAGCGCAGCTTCGATACCGGGAAGTGCTGCGGCCAGTGCCCGCTTGCCACCGATGATCGCGACCTTGGTCGCTCCGTACTCCGCCAGTGCGGTGGGCAGCTCGTCAAAGCAATCCTCGCCAACGGTGTAGTCGCTCATTCCAATCGTGCGCATAGCAACCTTCTTTCGTTCGATAAAGTGCTTTCAGGTATTTTGCTCCAAGAGAAGGTCCACAGCCGCGAGAAATTTCGAACGTATAAAACCAGTGTTGAGGGTTTTTCGTCGGCGTGGAACGTGCTAGCATACTCCGCATAAGCGTTGATGGGGACGAGTAGTCGGCCGTCCGCATGCCACAGAGAGCGGGGAGCGCTGAGAACCCGTGCATGCGACCGATGAAAATCACCCCGGAGCTGCGATCCCAACGGACGTGCCGCGCAGGTTCGTCTTAGTAGACATCGCCGAGATGGCCGTCGATACAGGCCAGCCGAGTAACGGATGCGAGCGCGCGAATACGCGGGCGAGGGCATCTAAGCTGGGTGGTTAAGCGAAGAGCTTTTACGGGCAGACTGCCTGTTTTATGGCGCTTCGTCCCAGCTTGTAGGGACGGGCGCTTTTTTGGTGCCCAGAGGGCGTGCGCGCCCACGACATGAAAGGGGTACCGTGGCAAACGAGTACAAGCAGACGATGAATCTGCCCAAAACCGGATTTCCCATGCGTGCCGGTCTTTCCAAGTCCGAGCCCAAGCGACTCAAGGACTGGCAGGACAACAAGGTCTACGAGCAAGTTCTAAAGAAGAACGAGGGGCATAAGAAGTTCGTGCTGCACGACGGCCCTCCGTACGCCAACGGCCCGATCCACATCGGCCATGCCATGAACAAGATCTCCAAGGACATGATCAACCGCTACTGGATGATGCAGGGCTATGAGGTTCCCTATGTCCCCGGTTGGGACTGCCACGGTCAGCCGATTGAGCACAAGGTCGAGGAGAAGCTCGGCACCGAGAAGTTCAACCAGACCTCCACGGCTAAGATCCGCGAGCTTTGCAATAAGTTCGCTGTCGAGAACATCGAGCTGCAGAAGGCCGGCTTCCGTCGCCTGGGCGTGCTCGGCGATTGGGGCAACCCGTATCTGACCCTCTATCACCAGCATGACGCCGCCGACATCGAGGTCTTCAAGGCTATGTTCGACAAGGGCATGATCTATCGCGGCCACAAGCCCGTCCACTGGTGTAAGCACTGCCACACCGCACTCGCCGAGGCCGAGATTGAGTACTCTGACGAGACGAGCCCCTCCATTTTCGTGCGCTTCGAGATGACTTCCAAGCCCGCCGGCCTCGAGAACTTCGACGGCCCGGTCGACTTTATCATCTGGACGACCACGCCGTGGACCATCCCCTCCGACCAGGCCGTTTCCCTTAAGCCCTGCGCCGCCTATGTCGCCGTTGAGCACGAGGGTCGTGCCGAGGTCATGCTCGAGGACCTGGCTCCCAAGTGCTGCGAGGAGTTTGGCTGGGAGTACACCCCGGTTATGGTCGACGGCAAGCCCTACGTGGTTCCTGCCGAGACCTTCCACCACATCCACTACAAGCAGCCGATCTTTGATGGTGTTGAGGGCGTGGCGCTGCTGGCCGATTACGTCGGTGTCGATGACGGTACCGGTATCGTCCACAACTCGCCCGGCCACGGCGTCGACGACTACTTTGCCTGCCTCAAGGAGGGCATCACCGACATCTGCATGCCGGTCGATGACGACGGCAAGTTCTACACCGGCGAGGAGTTTGGCACCGGCGGTCCCTTCAGCGGCATGGATACCGACGAGGCCAACCCGCACATCATCGAGTTCCTGCGCGAGCGCGGCACCCTGGTCCTCGAGAAGAAGATCACGCACAGCTATCCGCACTGCTGGCGTTGCAAGCACCCGGTGCTCTTCCGTGCTACCGACCAGTGGTTTGTCTCGATGGACAAGACCGGTTTGCGCGAGCAGGCTGGCAAAGAGGTCCGCGAGAACGTCAAGTGGTATCCGACCCACGCGGCCAACCGCATCGGCGCCATGGTCGAGCAGCGTCCCGACTGGTGCATCAGCCGTCAGCGCAACTGGGGCGTGCCTATCCCCAGCTACACTTGCGCCGACTGCGGCGAGAAGGTCATGAACGACGCCACGCTCGACGCCGTCATCAAGCTCTTCCACGAGAAGGGCTCCGACGCCTGGTTCATCGACGCTCCCGAGAGTTACCTGGGCGAGGCTTGCGTTTGCCCCAAGTGTGGCGGCCATCACCTCAAGGCTGATAAGGACATTCTCGACGTGTGGTGGGACTCCGGCGTGTCCTGGAAGGCCGTCTGCGAGTATCGACCCGAGCTTGAGTACCCGGCTGACGTGTATCTCGAGGGCTCCGACCAGCATCGCGGTTGGTTCCAGAGCTCGCTGCTCACCTCGGTGGGTGCCAACGGCCATGCTCCGTACAAGGCGGTCGTCTCGCAGGGCTTCACGCTCGATGGCCAGGGCCGCAAGATGTCCAAGTCGCTCGGCAACGTCATCGACCCCAACAAGGTCTGCGACGAGATGGGCGCTGACATCATCCGTCTCTGGGTTGCCTCCGTCGACACCAGCTCCGACGTCTCCATCGACCATGAGATTCTCGCTCGTACGTCCGATGCCTATCGTCGTTTCCGCAACACGCTGCGCTTCTTGCTCTCCGAGCTCGAGGGTCAGTTTGAGCCCGAGACCGACGGCGTCGCCTTTGCCGACCTGCTGCCGCTCGACAAGCTCATGGTTGCCCGTCTGACCCAGGTCCAGGCCGAGGTCGACGACGCCTACGCCAGCTATGAGTTCCCGCGCGCCTACCGTGCGCTCTATGACTTCGTGGTTACCGAGCTTTCCAACGTGTATCTCGACGCCCTGAAGGATCGTCTGTACTGCGACAAGCCCGGCTCGCTCGAGCGCCGCAGTGCCCAGACCGTGCTGGCCGAGCTCCTATCGATGCTCATGCGCGACCTGCAGCCGATCCTGTCCTACACGGTCGATGAGGCCATGGCCTATGCGCCCGCCGGCTGCGTCGATCACCAGAAGTACGCCGCGCTGCTCGATTGGTACAAGTCGTCCATCACGGTCGACGAGGCCAATGAGTTTGAGGGCGTGCTCGAGGCTTCGCTCGAACTCCGTAGCGCCGTGACCAAGGCCCTTGAGGATGCCCGTTCTGCCGGCACCTTCACTAAGAGCCAGCAGGTCCGCGTCAAGGCGGTCGTTCCCGCCGAGATGTACGCGCTGCTGACTGGTGACAAAGCGGTCGACCTGGCCGAGTTCTACATCGTCTCCGATGTTGAGCTGACTCAGGGCGAGGAACTCTCCGTTGCCATTGAGGCCGCCGAGGGCGAGTGCTGCGACCGTTGCTGGAACTACCGCACCACCGTCGGCGAGTACAACGGCCACGCGCATATCTGTAAGCGCTGCGCTGACGCGCTGTAGGTTACGGCGTTCGTAGAACGCCGTAACCTACCGACGCTGCAAACGCCCCTAAGCGGCAATCTGACTTTCAATCGTCGGTCGCGTACCAAAGTACGCTTCCCTCCTCTTTCACGTCACCTTGCTCGCTTAGGGACGTTTTCGCTGTTGGTGGCGGCAACGCGGCTTTTCCATTGTTGGAACTAGAGCCTTCTCTTTCGACCTGTGCTCTTAGTCGAAAGCTATTTAGCGACATTCCGTTATTCGGAATGTCGCTTTTGTTTTGTGCTGGTTATTTCGCTTGCGTTGGTGGATATGTCGTGCGCTCTGCGTATGGCAATATAAGATGGTTAATTGCGTTCAACGGAATTCGATGATCTTGAGGGTAGGGGATTGATTTGGGTCGTGCTGGGGATATGACGCCGCCTTTGCGTTGGCGGTTGGGAGTTGCTGGTGGGGTAGCGCTCGTTGTGCTGCTTGTTGACCAGCTGACCAAGCTTGCGGTTCGTGCCGTGGGCGAAGCTTTGCATGTGACTGTTATCCCCGGTGTGATCGACTTTCTATTTGTCCGCAATATCGGAGCCGCCTTTAGCATGGGCGAGGGTCATGGCGTCGCGTTCGCTGTGTTGGCGCTTGCGGTCATTGTCGCCATTGCCGTGTACTTGCTCCGTGCGCCTCAGCTCGCTCGTCTTGAGGTGGTGGGCATGGCTATGGTCGCGGGCGGCGCCATTGGCAACGCAATCGACCGTCTGACTTTTGGCTTTGTGACCGATTTTATTGCCACCACCTTCATCGACTTCCCCGTCTTTAACGTGGCCGATATCGGCATCACCGTAGGCGTCGTGCTTGCCCCTATCGGCTACATGTTCTTGAGCCCTGCGGCCCGCGAAGTTGATGCGACTGCCGAGCTCAATGCCCGTGATGAGGCACGCGCCAAGCGCAAAGCCAAGCAGCGTGGGGAGCGTGCCCGCAAGATTCGCGAAAGGAATGAGCGCTAATGGCCGACATCCATATCCTTGTTGCCGACGATGCCGCTGGTCAGCGTCTTGACGCCTATCTGGGCTCCAATGACGGCTGCCCTACGCGCTCTTCCTGCGCGCATCTGATTGAGGGCGGTGCCGTATGTGTCAATGGCGAGACCTGCCTGTCTAAAAAGCACGCCGTGCGAGCCGGCGACCGTATTTCGGTCGATTTGCCCGAGCCGCACGATCCCACCGATGTGATTCCCGAGGCCATCCCGCTCGACATTCGCTATGAGGACGACTATCTCATTGTGCTCTCCAAGCAGCGTGGCCTGGTGTGCCATCCCGCCCATGGCCACGAGAGCGGCACCCTTGCGAACGCCTTGGTCTACCACTGCGGTATCGATCATCTTGGTACCGTGCAGGGTGAGGACCGCCCCGGCATCGTGCATCGCCTGGATCGCGATACCTCGGGCCTTATGCTCGCGGCAAAAGACGACGACACCCAGCGCGCGCTTCAAAATCTCATTCGCACGCGTACGCTCGACCGCCGCTATATCACGCTTGTCCACGGGCACATCGCCATGGACGAGGGCACCATCAATACCGGTATCGCCCGTTCTACGCGCGACCGCGTCAAGATGGCGGTTTCGGACGACCCCTTTGCCCGTCAGGCCATTACGACCTTTAAAGTCCTCGAGCGCTTTGATTCCACGCGCTTTGACGATGGTTATACGCTCGTTGAGTGCCATCTGTTTACCGGTCGCACGCACCAGATTCGCGTGCATATGCGTCATATCAACCACGCCTGCGTGGGCGATCCACTCTACGGCAAGTGCGATGCGCGCGCCGACCAGGGCCTGACCAGGCAGTTCCTTCATTCCTGGCGCGTGGCGTTCGACCATCCCGTGACGGGGGAGCGCATTGAGTGCCGCGACGAGTTGCCGTGGGATCTCGCTGCGGTTCTCGACGATCTGGCTCCGCGCTCGCTCGGTCGCACGGCCGTTGGAGATGAAATCGTTCCGCAGCTCGGTCTTCTCGAAGCCTAGCCAGTATTAGGTGGTTTCTTGAACTCGGTAAGCCTGCGGTAAGATATACGATTGTTTACGTTACGCGTTGCTGGGAGCCTGCATGCTCGCCTTTTTACAAACCAACACACCCATCGTGATCTTCAACCAGATTGTCGTCACGCTGCTCACGGTCTGCTTTCTGTACCAGGTGGTCTTCTTTGTCATTGGCGCTCTTCGTGGCGAGGTCGCGCCTCCCAAGGCCAAAAAACTCCACCGCTATGCCTTCTTTATCGCGGCGCATAACGAGGAAGCCGTGATCGCCAACCTCGTACGCTCCATCAAGGACCAGGATTATCCGTCCGAGCTCATCGAGGTCTTCGTGGTCGCCGATGCCTGCACCGACAACACGGCGCAGCTTGCGCGCGAGGCCGGTGCTATTGTTTATGAGCGCAATGACCTGGCCCGTAAGGGCAAGAGCTGGGTCATGGACTTTGGTTTCGATCGCATTCTCAACGAGTATCCCGACACGTTTGAGGGTTACTTTATCTTCGATGCCGACAACGTTATCTCCCGCGATTACGTGTCTAAGATGAACGATGCCTTTGACCAGGGCTTCCATGTGGTCACGAGCTATCGCAATTCCAAGAACTTCGGCAGCTCGTGGATCTCGGCAGCTAATGCCACTTGGTACCTGCGCGAGGCGCGCTTCCTCAACAACGCGCGTAATATCTGCAAGACGTCCTGCGCTGTCTCGGGTTCGGGCTATCTCATCTCCGCCAGCGTTATCGAGGGCATGCACGGCTGGCAGTTCCATACGCTGACCGAGGATATCCAGTTCACCACGTTCTGCGCCATTCACGGCATTCGCATTGGCTATGCGCCGGCGGAGTTCTTTGACGAACAGCCCGTGACGTTTAAGGCGTCCTGGAAACAGCGCATGCGTTGGACCAAGGGCTTCTACCAGGTGTTCTTTACCTACGGTAAGCACCTGGTCAAGTCGACGTTCCGCTATCATCGCTTTGCTGCCTACGACATGTTTATGACCATCGCTCCGGGCATGCTGCTGTCCCTGATCTCCATGCTCGCCAACGCGACCTTCCTCATCGTGGGCGGACTTTCGCATGGCTTCTTGGCCACCGAGGTCGAGATGCAGGCTTGTGCCGCCTCGCTCATTATGACCTTCGCGATGATGTACCAGACCTTCTTTATCCTGGCGCTACTCACCACCATCTTCGAGTACAAGCATATTCACTGCGCGCAAAAGTGGCGTTTGGTGACCAACCTATTTACCTTCCCGATCTTTATGTTCAGCTATATTCCCATCACGGTGGCGGCCCTGTTCCTAAAGGTCGACTGGGTCCCGACGCAGCACGCCGTCAACGTTACCCTCGACGAGGTCATGCAAGGCGCCAAATAACCACCACCAAAACCACCACAAAGGGGACAGGCACTTTTGTGGTGGTTTTTGCTTTCGAGTAGCTGCCCAAGGAGGTGCACGATGCCCTACATCCCATTTTGGATTTGCATCTTTGCCGGTGCTTTGGTTGATGCCCGTGAGCGACGGTTTCCCAATGAGCTTGCCGGCGTGTGTGCGGTGGCGGCGTTGGCAGGCGTCTGGCTCGACAAGGGCGTTACCACGGCGCTTGACCACGCCGGTCTTGCGGTCATCGTCTACCTTGCCCTTGTGCTCACTGAGTCGCTCTGGCGGCGCCTTCGCCACGCCCCCGGCATCGGCATGGGGGACGTCAAGGCGCTCTTCGCGCTTTGCACGCTTGACCCTCTGGGCGGCATCGTGGCATTTGCCGTCGCGCTCCTGGTCCTTGCCCTCTCCTGCCTCTTCACAAAATCGCGCTCCCTGCCATTGCTCCCGTTTTTGGTGCCGATTTTTGCCATAATCGAGTGCGTGGGTAGTACGGTGTAACCGTTTGCGCGCCCTTTTTAGGAACATGCCATGGCAATTAATCAAGAAACAGCCGCCATCAAGGCGCGCATGGATCGCATTCCCGCGGCGTTGTCGCCCGATCTGGTCGAGCGTATTGCCGCCGACCGCGCCTCGGGTGTCGTCAACCCGTATCGTTGCAACGACGATCAGGTCATTCGTCGTATTGATCGCGCTGCCGACAAAGGCACGCTCATGCGTCCGGCATTTATGCGCGATACCGAAAAGATACTTCATCTTCCGTCGTACACCCGTTATGCAGGTAAAACGCAGGTCTTTAGCTTCCGTAGCAATGACGATCTGTCACGCCGCGGTTTGCACGTGCAGCTTGTCTCCCGCATTGCGCGCGATATCGGTCGCGCCTTGGGGCTCAATTGCGATTTGATCGAGGCGATTGGCCTGGGTCACGACTTGGGACACACGCCTTTCGGCCATGCCGGCGAGCGCTTCCTCAACGATATCTATCATGAGCGTACGGGGCGTTATTTTTTCCATAACGTGCAGTCGGTCCGAGTGCTCGACACGCTGTATGGCCGCAACGTGTCGCTCCAGACGCTTGACGGCGTGCTATGCCATAACGGCGAGTACGAGCAGCGTGTGTTTGAGCTCTCGGACATGAGTTCTTTTGACCAGTTTGACCAGACGGTTGAGGATTGCATTGCCACGGGCTATAGCGCAATTGAGCATCTGCGTCCTATGACGCTCGAAGGCTGCGTCGTTCGCATCTCGGATATTCTTGCCTACGTCGGTCGCGACCGCCAGGATGCGATCGCGGCTGGCCTGCTTTCGCCCGACGCTTTTGATGATGGCCGGGGCGGTGCCTACAACAGTTGGATCCTCACGCACGCTTCCATCGATATCGTTGAGCACAGCTATGGTAAGCCGCGCATCGAGATGAGCGAGGACCTGTTTGAGGAAATCCGCCGAGCCAAGCGCGAGAACTACGAGAAGATCTATAGCAAGGGTGGTATCGAAGGCGATTCCGAGGTGGAGCTGCGTGAGGCGTTCGAAAAGCTCTACGACCGTTGCCTGCGGGATCTAAACAGTGGTGACGAGTCCTCGTACATCTTTAAGCACCATATTTCGCGCATCGAGCAGCAGCTTTCCTACTACGATCGCGCCTATGCCTGGCAGAATGATAAGGACCAGGCGGTCGTGGATTACATTGCGAGCATGACGGACGGTTATTTCTGCGAGCTCACGAGCAAGCTGTTTCCGGGATTGAAGTTTCCGCACCGTACCTATATTAACGAACGGTAGTTCGTATCTATTAGGTATACTGTTAGTGGATAACTTTTTTGATTGATGCACGGGATGGCTATGGACGACCTTTTTTCTGCTTCGACGCGCGAGCGTTCCTTTCAGAATGCGCCGCTTGCGGTGCGCATGCGCCCCAATTCGCTCGACGAGTATGTGGGCCAGCAAAAGGCCGTCGGTAAGGGCTCATGGTTGCGTGCCGCGATCGAGCACGATGTGCTTTCGAGCGTGATACTGTACGGGCCGGCCGGTACGGGCAAGACGACGCTGGCCCACATTATCGCCAACCATACCAAGAGTGAGTTTGTCGAGGTCAGCGCCGTCACGGGTACCGTGAAGGACCTGCGTCGCGTGATCGACGAGGCAAAGACGCGTCTGAATACGTACGACCGTCGCACCATCCTGTTTATCGACGAGATTCATCGCTTTTCGAAGTCACAGCAGGATGCATTGCTGCATGCGGTTGAGAACCGTACCGTCATTATGATTGGTGCCACGACGGAGAACCCGTACTTCGAGGTCAACTCGGCGTTGCTCTCGCGTGGTCGTGTGGTGGAACTTGAACACCTTAAGGACGAGGACATAGCCACGCTGATCGAGCGTGCGCTCGAGGCTCCGCATGGCCTGAACGGTAAGTTCTCGGCCGATGAGGATACGGTCAAGACCATTTGTACACTGGCCGCGGGTGATGCACGCTCGGCCCTGACGACACTTGAGCTGGCGAGCGAGATTGCCGTCACGCGTCCCGATACCGAGGGAACGCCAGCGCCGTCGGCGGGGGAGCGCTATCCCATCACCGTGGATGACGTAAAGATTGCCAACCCGCGTCGCGGCTTTACGTATGACAAAAACGGTGACATGCACTACGACATCATCAGTGCGTTCATCAAGTCCATGCGCGGTAGCGACCCCGATGCCACGGTCTACTGGCTTGCGCGCATGATCGATGCAGGGGAGGATCCTAAGTTTATCGCCCGTCGCATTATGATTCATGCCTCTGAGGACGTTGGCAACGCTGACCCGCAGGCGCTTCTTATAGCGCATGCTGCGTTTAAATCTGCCGAGGTTATTGGCTATCCCGAGTGCCGTATTAACCTCGCGCAGGCTGCGCTCTATGTTTGTTTGGCGCCTAAGTCCAATGCGTGTGAGGCTTCGATCGATGCGGCGCTGGCCGATATCCATTCTAGTGGGCTTCGCGAGGTGCCTAGTTATCTGCGCGATCGCCATCGCCCGGGCAGCGATGATTACGGTGTGTATAAGTATCCACATGATTATCCCGAAGGCTGGGTCGATCAGCGCTATTTGCCCGAGGGACTGGAGCGCGGCGCGTTCTGGCAGCCTGCTGGTCGCGGTTGGGAAGAATGGCGCGTAGAGCAAAGCGAACGCGACCGCAGCGGGAATGCACCGAAGTAGCTGCTGATAATTTTGTTCCACGTTGCTGCTCTTGGCATGTTCGGTCCCCTTTGGGGTACCATGGAAACCGTCTGTATTTCGATTCCTTTGGGAGGCTTGTATGAGTCCCATTCAAATCGCCTTGCTGTTGCTCGCCGTTGCCGGCGTGTGGGCTATCGTTGAGCTCGCGCTTACCCTGCGCAAGACCCGCACCGTTGTCGACTCGCTCGATAAGACCGTGAACGACCTCAACAACACCATCGCCGAGGCTCAGCCTGTGGTGGCAAAGCTCGATGGCGCTGTCGATGAGCTTACGCCGGCGCTTGCCCAGATGGAGCCGCTGCTTAAGTCGAGCAAGACCGCGGTCGATGCCCTGACGTCCAACCTTGTTGAGGTTGAGGCCGTCGTTCGCGACATTTCCGAGGTCACGGGCAGTGTGGCCGAGGCCAGCAGCGCCGTGTCGAGCGTGACTGATTCTGCCGCCGGTGCTGTGCAGAAGCTCTTCAATAAGGTGAAGGCTCCTGCAGCCGACGCCGATCGCAAGCTCGCCGCTGCCGCTGCGGAGGCCGAGCAGCCTACCGAGCGCGTCCTAATTGGCGAGGACGAGGCCGCCGCGGGCGACGATGATGGTCAGAAGTCTGTATCCAAGCCGGCTCAGTATTACACCTATACGCCCGCCGAGACCTCTGAGGAGTCCTGCGATGAGTAGCGAAGCAAACTGCCCTATCACGCTGACCGTTGCCGGTGACCCGCGTCTCGCTCGCCTTGTGCGCATGACGGCAGCCAACGTTGGTGCCCTGTGCTCTATGTCTGTCGATCGCATCGAGGACATCCGCATGGCTGCTGAGGAGGCTTTCATCTTTGGTTGCACCGCGGTCGACTGCGATGACATCACCATCAAATTCGATGTCGATGAGACCCACGTTGGCATGACTATTACCTTTGGCGACCAGGCTACGGTCGATGAAGACGACCAGGCTGCGGTGTATGCCGAGCTCATCCTCGCGAGCGTGTGCGACTCCTACGAAAAGACTACGGCGCCCCTGACGCTTTCCCTCGACCTCAAGGCGGATATCTAATATGACCGAACGTTCCCGGAGCGGTAAGACCGCTTGGGACAAGGAGAAAACCCGCGAGCTGTTTCGTCGCTATAAAGAGACCGGTGACCCGGACGCACGCGAGCAGCTCGTCATGTCCCACATGAACCTGGTAAGGTTTCTTGCCAACAAGTTTAAGAACCGCGGCGAGCCGCTCGATGACCTGATGCAGGTTGGTTATTTGGGCCTGCTCAAGGCTATCGACCGCTTTGACCCTGAGCGCGGACTCGAGTTCACCACGTTTGCCACGCCTACCATCTTGGGCGAGATTAAGCGTCACTTCCGCGACAAGGGCTGGAGCGTGCGCGTGCCCCGTCGCTTGCAGGAGCTCTCGGCCAAGGTCAACCAGGCTACCGATAAGCTCACCAACGAGCTACAGCGCTCGCCTAAGGTTGAGGAAATCGCTGAGTACTTGGACGTGACGGTCGATGAGGTGCTGGAGGCCATGGAATCGTCTTCGGCCTATACCTCGGTGCCCATCGAGGCTCCTGGTGCGTCCGATTCGGACGATGCCCCCTCGATTCTCGACCGTTACGCCGACGACGACAACGAGCTCGACTTTACCGATGACCGCCTAGTGATCGAGGAAGCCATCCGTGATTTCTCGCCGCGCGAGCGCGAGGTGATTGAGCTGCGCTTTGTGAAGGGCATGACCCAGATCGAGATCGCCAAGAAGCTGGGTATTTCTCAGGTACAGGTTTCGCGTCTGCTGCGCCGCACGCTTAAGAAGATTCAGGACAAGATCGACCCCGACGGAGTGATGATTCGTTCATGAGTGAGCACCCCCAACAAACCGATCGCGTGCTGCGCGACACCCGCATTCTGACGCTGCGCATTTGGGCTGTTGTCGGCTGCATTGTTATTGCTGCTGTCATCTTTAACCTTATGGGCATCCTGGCACCGGTTATTGAGTTTCTTGCCGTCGGCTCCATCATTGCTTTTGTGATGTCCCCGATCACCAACTGGCTCGAGCACCATGGCGTGAATCGCGGCATCGGTTCGCTTATCGCGCTTATTGTTGTTGTTGCCGTGCTCGTCGGTGTCGTTTGCATCTTGTCGCCGATTCTCTTTGGTCAGATCATGGAAGTCCTGAGCCGCCTGCCCGAGCAGCTTCGTGTTGCGGGTGGCGATCTCAATGAGATGATCTCGCATGCCAAGACGCTCAACAACACGCCGCTCAAGGAGTATTTGGACGATAATCTTTCGTCCCTGGTTACCGTGGCATCGAAGTATGTGTCTCAGATTGCTGCCGAGCTTGGTCGCGGTGTGTTCCCGCTCATCACCAATACGGCCTCGCAGTTGTTCGTGATCTTCCTTGGTCTGGTGCTTGCCTACTGGATGGCCTGCGACTACCCTCGCATGCATCACGAGATTTGCACCATCATCGGTCAGGAGAAGGAGACCTCGTACCGCTTTATGGTCGCCATCCTTTCTCGCTCTGTCGGCGGCTACATGCGCGGTATGGTCGTGACGTCCATCTGCGGTGGTTTCCTCGCCTTTATCGGTTTTTTGATCATCGGTCATCCGTATGCGGCGCTCATGGCTATCTTTACCGGCATCATGCATTTGGTTCCGGTCGTCGGTCCCTGGGTGAGCGCAGCAATCGCCACGGTACTCGGCTTCATGTTCAGTCCCATGTTGGCGTTATGGACGCTCATCGTGACGATGGTCGCGCAAAACGTCACCGATAACGTGATTTCGCCTAAGGTTATGCAGAGCTCGGTGCAGGTGCATCCCATCATGAGCCTCACGGCGCTCGTTATTGGCTCGGCACTCATGGGCCCCATCGGCATGATTATTGCCATCCCGCTATGTGCGGCCCTCAAGGGTATCTTCGTGTACTACTTCGAGAATGAGACCGGCCGCCAGCTTGTGGCCTATGACGGCGCCGTGTTTAAGGGCACACCGTACCGCGATGCCGATGGCAACCCGGTCGCCGCCTACGACGCGCTCGGCGACGACACCTTCATCTACGAGTCCGAGCTCATCGGCAACGAGACCGCGCCCGAGGCCCAGGCCATGCCCAAACCCGAGCTCGATAATCCCTGGATGAAGCTCTCGGGCCTTCAGCCCGATGCTACGGGCTTTTTCAAGAATCCCTTCGCCAAAGACGACGATTTCAATATGAACGACGAAACCAAAACCGGCATCGACGGCTCCATGGACGATTCGGATTCTAAATAGGTTCTATTAACGTTTCTTGAAGTTGTAAATGACAAGAAACGCGACCAAAGCGATTGATAAGGGGCCGGCTACATAGAAAAAGAGAACGTCAATTGCGCGTAGAGTGTAATAAGCCTTATCGCCGGACATTACTGTATACAATACGTATCCAAATGATGGTTGGTTTGCGTACCAGCATGAGAAGGCTAAGAGCGCTAAAAGTGCTACAACCAGAAGTGCATTCAGGACAAATCGTTTGCTTTTCATCGATCGCTCCTTCCGGGTGAATCTTATATGCAATTATACAGCAGTCCTTTTTCAAAGGATCGCGCAGTACTAAATAACGTGCACTTTCGCTGGAGGGTCGCTGTTTGGCGACCCTCTTTTTTGCACAGGCGCGGCGGGATGGTAATATCGTTACGTTTGAACTGTTTCGATGTGAAACCGAGGAGATTCCCTCTATGAGTGCTGACTACCCGTCAATGACTACGGCCGAGATTCGCTCCAAGTTCCTCAACTTCTTTGAGGAGCGCGGTCTTAAGCTCTATCCTTCTTCGTCCCTCGTCCCTGACGATCCTTCGCTGCTGCTTGCCAACGCCGGCATGAACCAGTTTAAGGAGTACTACCAGGGCAAGAAGACCATGAAGGAGATCGGCGCTATCTCCTGCCAGAAGTGCGTCCGCACCAACGACATCGATTGCATCGGCGAGGACGGCCGTCACCTGTCCTTCTTTGAGATGCTCGGCGACTTCTCCTTTGGCGGCGTCTCCAAGCAGCAGGCTTGCGCCTGGGCCTTTGAGCTCATCACCAAGGAGTTCAAGCTGCCGCTCGACCGCCTGTACTTCACCGTCTTTACCGAGGACGACGAGACCCACGACGTGTGGCGTTCTTTGGGTGTTGCTGAGGACCACATCTCCCGCCTGGGCGAGGACGACAACTTCTGGGCCGCTGGCCCCACTGGCCCCTGCGGCCCGTGCTCCGAGATTTACTTTGACATGGGCGAGGAGGTCGGCTGCGGCAGCCCCGACTGCAAGCCTGGCTGCGACTGCGACCGCTTCCTGGAGTTCTGGAACCTCGTCTTTACCCAGTACGACCGCCAGGAGGACGGCTCCATGCCGGAGCTGCCGCACCGTAACCTCGATACGGGCATGGGCCTTGAGCGCATGGCCGCCATCATGCAGCACAAGACCGCTAACTACGACGGCGATCTGATGCAGCACCTCATCAAGCTCGGTGAGGAGATCAGCGGCAAGACCTATGACGCCGACGATTACTCCGGCGCCAGCCGCTCCCTGCGCATCATCGCCGACCACTCCCGTGCCGTCGACTTTATGATCTCGGACGGCATCCTGCCCGGTAACGAGGGCCGCGAGTACGTCCTGCGCCGCCTGCTCCGCCGCGCCGTGTTCCACGGCCGCCTGCTGGGCATCGAGGGCGCCTTCCTGACCAAGTTCATCGACGAGGTTAACGCTCAGATGGGCGAGGCCTATCCCGAGCTGCTCAAGAACGTCGCGCTCGTTAAGGGTATTGTCGCCTCCGAGGAGGAGCGCTTCTCCACGACGCTCGACAACGGCCGCGTCTACCTGGATGAGGCCCTGGCAGCGCTTGCCGAGGGTGCTGTGCTTCCGGGCGATGTTGCCTTTAAGCTGCACGACACCTTTGGTTTCCCCATCGACCTGACCGTCGAGATCGCGGGCACCGCTGGCCACGATGTCGACATGGACGGCTTTACCGCCTGCATGGAGGACCAGAAGGCCCGCGCTCGTGCCAACGTCAAGGGCGATGCCTGGGGCAGCTTCAACGACGTGTGGGTCGAGCTTTCCGACAAGGTCGCCGCGACCGAATTCGACGGCTATGACAACGATGCGATCGAGGGTGCCAAGGTTGTCGCCATCGTTCGCAACGGCGAGTCCGTCGAGTCCGCTGCCGCCGGCGAGAACGTCGAGGTCGTGCTCGACCGCACCCCGTTCTACGCCGAGATGGGCGGCCAGCAGGGTGACGCCGGCGAGCTTTCCGCCGAGGGCGTTTCGCTGACCGTTTCCGATACCAAGAACCACAACGGCCTGTATGCTCACGTCGCCCACGTTGCCGAGGGCACGCTGACCGTCGGTGCTACCGTGACCGCCGCGCTCGACGCCGAGCGCCGTGGTTTCCTGCGCCGCAACCACACCGCCACCCACCTGCTCGACGCCGCCCTTAAGCAGGTCCTGGGCGAGCATGTCTCCCAGGCCGGTTCGCTGGTGACGCCCGAGCACCTGCGCTTTGACTTCACGCACTTCGAGGCCCTGTCCTCCGAGCAGCTCAAGGCTGTCGAGGACCTGGTCAACCAGCAGATCTTCGCTTCCAAGCCGGTTGTGACCCGTGTCATGGGCATCGACGAGGCTAAGGCTGCCGGCGCTGTCGCTCTGTTTGGAGAGAAGTACGGCGATGTTGTCCGCGTCGTCTCCGTGGGCGCCGAGGACCAGCCGTTCTCCCGCGAGCTCTGTGGTGGCACTCATGCCGCCAATACCGCCGAGATTGGCCTGTTCAAGATCATTTCCGAGTCCTCCACGGGCTCCAATGTCCGCCGTATCGAGGCCGTGACCTCTAAGGGTGCCCTCGACTACATGGCCGACCGCCTGGCGCTCGTTGACGCCGCCGCCGCTGCGCTCAAGTGCCGCGTCGACGAGGTTCCCGCCCGCGTGGAGAACCTGCAGGCCGAGCTGCGCGAGACGTCCAACAAGCTCAAGAAGGCGCTCACTGGTGGCTCCTCCGATGCGATCTCCAGCGCCATCGAGGGTGCTGTCGAGCTGAATGGCTACAAGCTCGTTGTTGCTGAGCTCCAGGGCCTTGAGGCTGCCGACCTGCGCAACGTATGGGATACCGTGCACCAGAAGGTCGCCGGCCCTGTCGCTTGTGTCGTCGCCAGCGTGACTGAGAAGGGCACTCCGGCCCTGCTCGCTGCCGGCTCCGATGACGCCGTGAAGGCCGGGTTCCACGCCGGTAATGTGATCAAGCAGATCGCGGGTCTGGTCGACGGTCGCGGTGGTGGCCGTCCCAACATGGCCCAGGCCGGTGGCAAGAATGCTGCCGGCATCGCCGATGCCCTCGCGGCCGCCAAGACCGCGCTCGGCGCCTAAGAATCTAAGAAGTCACTGTGGTCGCGCTTGCGCTGGACATAGGGGAGACCAGGATTGGCATCGCCGTCTCGAGCCGTGATGGCAAGATGGCGATGCCCGTCAAGGTGCTCCCGGCCGCCGAGGTCACCGGTATGGCGAAGACGTTCCGCTACCTGGTCGAAGACTATGAGCCCGACATCCTGGTAAGCGGACGTCCCCTGACCATGGCCGGTGAGCCCGGCCCCCAAGCCGAGCGCGTTGCCGCCGTGGCGCAAAAGATTGCCGACGAGCTCGATCTTCCGCTGGAGTTTGAGGACGAGCGTCTGTCCTCGCAAGAGGCCAAGCATATCCTGCGCGAGCAGGGCCTCAACGAAAAGCAGATGAGGGGCAAGATCGACATGATTGCCGCCAGCCTTTTTTTGCAGACGTGGCTCGATCGTAAAAACGAGGAGGTTTCGCATGCCTAGTGCTTCCGATCCGCGCCAGCCGAATCGTACACGTCAGCCGGCGTCGCGCCCTGCCCAGCCTGGCCAGCGTCCGGCACAGCCGACGCAGCGCGCAGCTCAGCCTGCCGCGCGCCCGGTGCAGTCCTTCTCTCGTTCGGCCCAACCTGTTCAACGGACGGGTCAGCAGCCTTCTGCTCGTTCGGTTCAGCATCCGGCTTCTCACGCGGCTCAGCAGCCCACTGCTCGTACGGCCCAGCCTGCAGGCGGTACCCGCTTTAAGCAGCAGGCACCTACCCAGCGAACGCAGGCCCCCCAATCGCATTCTCATCACGCCCGCGGTTCGCATGGCGTTGCTCCGGCGACCCGCTCGAGCTACAACACGCATACTCGTCGCGATGCTCAAAAGAAGAGCTCTCCGGTTCCCATGATCATCGGCGTTGTGGTGGCGGTGCTTGCGCTTGTCGCGATCGTTTTCTTTGTCGTGCCGGCCGTCAAGGGCTTCTTTGCCGGTGAGGATACGAAGGTCACGGCTGGTCAGCAGGTTACGGTAACCATTCCCGACGGTGCTTCGGGCGATACGATCGCCTCGATTCTCTCCGAGAACCATATCGTCGAGAATCCCAAGGATTACTATGCGGCGGTGAAAAAGCTCAACGCCGATATGTCGCTCAAGCCTGGTACCTATTTGTTCACCACACTCATGGACGCGACCAAGGTTGTTCAGCAGCTCATGGAAGGTCCCAACGCGGGCTCCAATGCGCTAACTATCCCTGAGGGCCTGACGGTCGATCAAGTCGCCGACCGTGTGGCCCAGGCCTACGATGGCATCTCTAAGGAAGACTTCCTCAACCAGGCTAAGGCCTCCAACTACGTGGACGACTATAGCTTCCTTAAGGGCGCCGCCAACGACTCGCTTGAGGGTTTCTTGTTCCCCAAGACTTATTCGTTGGGCGATTCGCCGACGGTCGATGACGTGATTCGCGCTATGCTCGATCAGTTTAAGACCGAGTACAAGTCGCTTGACTTTGCGAGCTGCGAAGCCAAGATCAAGGAGCGCTATGGTGTGGAGATGTCCGACTACGACATCGTCAACTTGGCCTCTATCGTTGAGCGCGAGGGCCTCAACGCCGATCAACGTGCGCACGTGGCCTCGGTCTTCTACAACCGCCTTGCCGGCAAGCTCGACGGTCTGCGCTATCTCAACAGCGATGCGACCATGATGTATGTCACCGGTGGCGAGGTTACCGCCGACGACCTGCAGAGCGATAGCCCGTATAACACCTATAAGCATGAGGGCCTGCCGCCCACGCCCATCTGCTCTCCGTCGCTCGAGGCACTCAAGGCCACGCTTGAGCCGACCGACTCCGATGACCTGTATTTCTACATTACGCAGGACGAGGAGTACTTCTCGCAAACCTACGAAGAGCATCAACAGTCTTGGAATTAGCATGAGGATTTTTAGCCCCAAACGATACGTTGCCTCGGTCGATCGCATCGACCTTGATGCCCTGTGGGCCGACGGCAAACGCGCCATTCTGCTCGATCGCGATAACACCCTGGTGCCGCGCGACACCGAGCAGGTTCCCGCCGCGGTTTCCGCTTGGCTCGATGCCGCCCGCGCCAAAGGCTTTAAGCTGTGCATGGTGTCCAACAACTGGCATCGCGACCAGGTCATGAGCTCTGCACGCGAGCTGGGACTCGAGGCCATCAGCCACGCCATGAAGCCGGCGCCGTTTGCCCTCAAGGCGGGTCTTAAGCGCCTCGGCGCCACGGCCGACGAGGCGGTGCTGATCGGTGATCAGCTCTACACGGACGTGTGGAGCGGCAATTTTGCCGGCGTCGATACTATCCTGGTTAAGCCGCAGGCAACCCAGGACCTGTGGTACACGCAGATCTTCCGTAACTTTGAGCGCCGGGCCCTGCGCGACCTTCCCTGCGAGGAATAGGTTTCGCCATGTCTCAGCACATCAAACACGGCTGCGACCATATCTTCTTTATCGGCTTTTTGGGCGCGGGCAAATCGACGCTTGCGCGCAACGTCGGCACTATGTTCAAGCGGCGTTTTATCGATACCGACCGCCTGGTCGTGCGCCGTTGCGGCAAGTCGGTAACCGAGATTTTTGAGACCGAGGGCGAGGATCGTTTTCGCGAGCTCGAGACCTCGGCGCTCCGTTCGCTCCAAAGCGAGCGCAGCCTGTTGGTTTCGTGCGGGGGCGGTATCGTCGAGACGCCGGTGAATATTGAGCTGATGCACGAAATGGGTACGTGCGTGTACCTCGAGGGCGACTTCGAGGATTCGATTCGCCAGATTCGTCGGTCCGACACGCGCCCCGATTTCCGTTCGCCCGAGCATGCCGCGCGCCTGTTTGAGCATCGTCGTCCGCTGTATCGCCAGGCCGCCGATATTACCCTTGATATTCGCAACAAGTCCTTCGAGGACGTTTCCTACCTTTGTGCCGAGATGCTTTTGGAGCGTGGACTGCTATGATTCGCCGTCAACTGATCAATTTCCAAAACCGCAGTGTCGATGTCCGCGTCGGATTGGGCGCGTTCGATGAGCTGCCGCGCATGTTTGCCTCGGCCGTGGGCAAGCCTAAGCGCGCGATGGTGGTTTGGAACGACGCCACATCCGAGCGTTTTGGTGAGGTCGTCGAGCATGCGCTGGTCGACGCCGGTTTTGCCGTGTCGCTGCTCGTCCTCGAGGTTTCGCCTGCTGGTGCCACGCTGGCCGACGCCGATGCTATCTTTGGCGCCCTGTCTGCCAACCGCATCACCTGCGACGATCTGGTTGTCGCTGTTGGCGATGCCGCAACCTGTTCGGTTGTTGGCTGGTGCGCCAACCAGTGGTGTGGCCGAACCGAGTGCGCGCTGCTGCCGACGACCTTCGACGCCATGCTCACGGTCGCGACGACCATGAAGCCGCTCGTCGCCTCGTTGGCCAATGCGCTTCCCGCTATCGCGTTCCGTCCCGAACCGGGCTTGGTTGTGTGTGATCTCGACCTTGTTCGCGAGGCGGAACCCGAGGACCTCAAGTTCGGCTATGCGGTACTTGTTGGCACCATGCTTTCGAGCAGCAAGTCCCGCTGGAATCAGTTTACTGAGACCGTCCCCGAGTTTCTCGCGGGCGAGGAGGTCGCACTCGTCAATGCCGTTCAATGGTCTCAGACTGCCCGCAAGGACGTGCTGACGGCCACGAACCCGAGCGCTCGCCATGCGCTCGATTTTGGCAAGACGGGGGAGCGCACCCTGCGCGCTTGCTTGGGCGATGCCGCTTCGCAGGTCCCTGCCTACCAGCTGTTGTCCGAGGGCATGCGCTTTGAGGCGCGCCTAGCACACGATGCCTGCGACTTCGATATCGACTATGTGTTTGATCTCGATGACTGCCTGGAGGACTTTGGCATCGAGGAGCTTGCCTTCGACTTGGAGCCTGCCGCATATATCGAGGAGTTCCGCAGGCAGCAGTTTGTCCGCTCGAACCGCAGCATGCTGCCGCTGCCCGCGGCGCTCGGCGCCATTCGCCTAACGAGCGTCGAGGACGAGGTTCTTGAGCGCCATGCTCACGCCTACTTGGCTTCTCGTAAAGAACTTCTCTAAGATTTATTGACTTCCATCGTCTTTCGTATCATGTTGAGGGGCGGGTTTTCAATCGGTTGCGGATCGCATGCGATTCCGTCGTTCGGTTGAGACCCGTCCCGTCTTTATAGAGACAATAAGAAAGGAATCTGCATGTCTGAGTTTGCTGCCGGTCCTGCCGGTCGTATTGAACGTGTCCGTGCCCTGATGGTCGAGCGCGGCTACGACGCTATCGTGGTACGCGACGAGGCCAATCTTCGTTGGCTCACGGGCGTGAAGGGCGTCTTCGACTACACCTTCGAGTTCCCGCACGCGGCGTTTATTACGGCTGACCAGTGCCTGTTCCATACCGACTCGCGCTACCTTAACAGCTTTGAGGAGAACACGCCCGCCGGCAGCCCCTGGGTCTACGACATGGTCGAGGGCACCATCCCCGGTTGGGTCGCCGGCAAGATCGCAGCCAACAAGTGCCGCGTCTGCGCTGTCGAGGACGACATGCAGATTAACTTCTACCAGGGTATTCAGCGCGGCCTGGAGGACCGTTCCGTCGCCTGCATCCTACCGCTGATGCACGACGACATCCGCAAGATGCGTGCCATCAAGGATGCCGAGGAGATTGAGCTTATGCGCCATGCGCAGTCGATCACCGATGCCGCTTTCCAGCATATGCTCGGCTTTATTAAGCCCGGTATGACCGAGAAGCAGGTTCGCAACGAGCTCGAGAACTTTATGTTCGCCAACGGCGCCGACAGCCTTGCCTTCGGCTCCATCGTGGCGAGCGGTCCCAACACCGCCAACCCGCATGCCGTGCCGAGCGATCGCGTGATCGAGAAGGGCGATTTCGTTCTCATGGATTACGGCGCGGGCTACTGCGATTACCGCTCCGACATGACGCGCACCGTCGTGATGGGCGAGCCCACGCAGGAGCAGCTCGACCTGTACGCACTCGTGCGCCGTACGCACGAGGAGTGCGTCGCCGCCATCCATCCGGGCGTTGAGGGCAACGACATCTTCAAGCTCTCCAAGAAGATCATCGGCGATGCCGGCTATGGCGATTACTATAACCATGGCTTGGGTCACGGCGTGGGCATCGACATCCATGAGCTGCCCAACTTTAACCGCAGCAAGAATATCATCGAGGTCGGCTCGGTTATCACCATGGAGCCCGGCGTCTACCTGCCCGGCGTGGGCGGCGTGCGCCTGGAGGACTACGGCGTGGTCACCGAGAACGGCTATGAGCCCTTCACCAAGACCCCGCACGACCTGCACGTTATCGACTGCTAGTTTACTTCAGTAGATAGTTTGGGGCGGGGCGTCCGGATTGATTCGGACGCCCCGCGTTCTCTTTTTATGCGCTCGCCGCAGGCGCCGTCTGCAAGTGTATAATTTCGCTCGTATGTAATTTGGACGCTTGTGCGTTCTGCCCATAACAAGAAAGGTCGCTATGCCTACCATTTCCACCGCCGACTTCAAGAACGGCCTCGGTCTCCGCATCAAGGACAAGGTCTACACCATCGTCGAGTTCCAGCATGTCAAGCCGGGCAAGGGCGGCGCGTTTGTGCGCTACAAGACCCGCGACATCAAGAGCGGCCGCGTCGTCGAGAACACCTGCAACGCCGGCACCAAGTTCGAGAGCGTCATGCTCACCACCCGTGAGTTCCAGTACCTCTACAACGATGGCAACGACTACATCTTCATGGACAACGAGTCCTATGAGCAGGTTCCCGTTCCCGAGGACATGGTGGGCGAGAACTCCAAGTGGCTGCGCGAGAACGACATCTGCCAGCTGCTCTTCGCCGACGATGAGCTCATGGGCGTGACCCCGCCGATGTTCATCGAAACCACCATCGTCCAGACCGACCCGGGCTTTAAGGGCGACACCGTCCAGGGTTCCACCAAGCCGGCCACGATCGACACCGGCGCTGTCATCCAGGTCCCCATGTACCTCAACGAGGGCGAGGTCATCAAGGTTGACACCCGCGACGGCAAGTTCGTCTCCCGCGTCTAGCAACCAACTCTTCTAGGAGGACTCATGCCCCAGGAAATCAAGATTGACGGCATCGGCATTTCGCCCGATGTTCTGACCGCCATCGTCTCGCGCGCCGTGTCCGATGTCGAGGGCATCGCCTCCGTTGGCGTCAAGGACCTTGCCACCAACCTTGTCTCCATGATGCTCTCGTCCAAGGCCCCGGCTTCTGAGCCGGCGGTCGAGGCCGAGGTCGTCGGCGACAAGCTCGCACTCACCGTGCGCGTCGTGGTGTTCTTTGGCTATCCGTTCAAGAAACTCGCCGAGGCCGTTCGCGCTGCCGTGGTCGCCGCCATCGATGCCCAGGTTGGCGTTGAGGTCGAGCGCGTTGACGTTTGCATCGACGGCCTCGTTTTCCCCAAGGAGTAACCTTTGAGCCTTAAGGTTTATCGCGGGCGTACGCTTGCCCGCAGTCAGGCGCTGCAGCTGCTGTTCCAGGCCGAGGCCACGGACAGCCCGCTCGAGCGCGTCCTCGAGGGTGATTTCCTGATCTCGAAGGGTCCCCTCGATCCCTATGCGCTGGAGCTGTGCCGAGGTGCCTACGAGCATATCGACCGCATCGACTGTGCTCTGCGCTCCGTTGCCAAGAACTGGGATCTTATGCGCATGCCCGGCGCCGACCGCAACCTGCTGCGTATCGCCGTTTACGAGATGCGTTTCCTCACCGACGAGGAGGTCTCGGACGCCATCGTGATCAACGAGGCCGTTGAGCTTGCCAAGGCCTATGGCACCGACCAGTCCGCGTCGTTCGTCAACGGCGTGCTGGGTAAGATCGCTCGCAGCGAGGAGCTGCCGGGCGAGGACCTATACCAGGAGCTGCTGGCCGAGGATCGCGCTCGCGAGGAAGCACAGGCTGCCGAGGCTGCCGCAAAGGTTGCGGTTGCTCAGGCCGAGGCCGGCGTTCTCGACGAGGACGCTGAGGTCGCCGAGGCCGAGACCGGTACCGTCGAGGAGTAGCCATGCCAGAGGGTTCCGTCCGCAACTTCGACGAGATTTCGGACCGCTTGGACCAGATCATAGCTACCGTTCGCTCTAAGGATACGTCCTTGGAGCGTTCGCTCGATCTGTTTGACGAGGCGATTGAGCTGGGCTCCCGTGCGGTCGACATGGTCGATAAGTTTGAGCTGACGCCGCGTGAGGCCGACAAGCTCGAGCAGGAATACGATGAGGATGCGGCAAACGAATCCCAGGATAGCTAGGCCGCATCTCCGGATACGAATGGTTGATGGCATTCATGAAACGCGTGCGTCTTGATGACGAACTGATTTCACAGGGCATCTGCGCCGATCGCGCGGATGCCCTTCGCACTCTTATGGCTGGCTTGGTCTCGAGTGGCGGCGAGCGCTTAACTTCGCCGGGCCTTAAGGTGACCCCGGGCCTGTCGCTGCACGTGAAGGGGCGTATTCCCTATGTTGGCCGCGGCGGTCTTAAGCTCGAAGGCGCGCTTGATGCGTTTGGCATCAATCCGACGGGCCTTGCCTGTTTGGATGTGGGCTGCTCTACCGGCGGTTTTACCGATTGCCTGCTCAAGCGCGGAGCTGCGACTGTTGTCTCTGTGGACGTGGGTCGCGCCCAGTTCGATTGGTCGTTGCGTCAGGACGATCGCGTGACGCTGCATGAGCGCACAAACGTGACGCAGCTGCCTGAGCTTGGCTATGCCGGCGCCATCGACCTGGCTGTGTGTGATGTCTCGTTTACCAGCATCGCGAACATTATCGATGCGGTACTGGCGTGCCTGGCGCCTACGGGTGCATTCTGCACGCTCGTAAAGCCGCAGTTTGAAGCTCCGGCGGCGCTGGTGGGCGAGGGCGGCATTGTGACCGATCCCGCCGTGCGCCGCGATACGCTCGTGGCGGCGGTTGAGCTCTTTGCTGCCAAGGGGCTGTTCCCGGTCGATGTGTGCGTGTCGCCCATTCATGGTGCCAAGGGCAACGTTGAGTTTTTCCTGTACGGCACGAGATTTGACCCCGGCGATCGCTCGCAAGACGAGCTGCAATCCCAGGTATCGGTTATGAGCGAGAAAGCTGCAACGCTATGAAGGTCTTTCTGGTTCCCAATTACTACAAGCAAGAGGCGGTCGAGAGCGGCCTGATGCTCGAGCTTTGGCTGACGCGCCAGGGCTATGAGGTCGCATGGGCTGCCGACCAGCGATCGAAGATTCAAAGCACGCCTGATATTGACGGCTCCGATCTGGTCATTACGCTCGGCGGCGACGGCACGTTGCTGCGCGCTGCCCGCATCCTCAACCATCGCGAGATTCCTATCCTCGGTCTTTCCTATGGTCACCTGGGCTTTTTAACTGCTGCGAGTCCCGAGGAGCGCGACATTTTGCAGGTTGTGAGCGACGCCCTGTCCGGCGAGCTGCATGTGAGCCGTCGCGCTACCATCGCCGCGGATATCGTGTCCGTGCGTGACGATGGCACGAAGGATGTCGTGCGCACGTTCGCCCTCAACGACATGGCGCTCACGCGCGGCCCCCTGTCCGATATGGTCGAGTTTGACATCACGGTGTCCGGCCACCATATCGATCGCCTGCGTGGCGACGGCGTGGTCGTTTCCACGGCGACTGGTTCTACGGGTTACGCGCTCAGTGCTGGTGGCCCCATCGTGAGCCCCGACTATACGGGCATGGTCTGCGTACCCATTGCGCCGCACACCATTCAGGCCCGTGCCTTCTTGACTTCGCCGAGTGATGTCGTCGAAATCTTTATGTCTGATGATCGTCCGAGCGTTCCGGCGATTGCTATCGATGGACAGTTTATTACCTGCGATGGCACCGTTGAGAGCGTGGCGGTGCGCCGCGGGCCCGGAGATGTGTTGCTGCTGGATTACGGCCCCGAGAGCTTCTATAACTCGGTGAGCCGCGTATTCTACGGAGTCCGTCATGATCGATGAGCTGCAGGTTTCTAACATTGCGCTCATTCGCGAGGCGACGCTGCTGCCGAGTGCCGGCCTGACTGTCCTGACCGGCGAGACCGGTGCCGGCAAGACCGCGCTGCTCTCGGCCCTCAAGCTTATTTTGGGTGAGCGCGCGGATTCGTCTATGGTGCGCGAGGGCGAGGCGCTGGCGAGCGTCGAGGCGCGCCTGTTTGACGGCCCGCACGACACGGAGGGCTTCATCGTGCAGCGCAGTCTTTCTGCCGAGGGCCGCAGCCGCGTGAAGATTGACGGCCGCATCGCCAGTGTGCGCGAGCTTTCGGAGCGCGTTGGCGTGATGATGGATCTGTGCGGCCAACACGAGCACCAGCGCTTGCTCGATCCGGCGCATCATGTTGCGATGGTCGATGCCTGGGCAGGGCTCCCTGCACTCGAGGCGCTCGAGCACTACCGCGCCTGCTTTAAGGCTTCGCGTGCTGCCGCTAAGGAGGTTCGACGTGTCGAAGAGACCTCGCGTGCGCAGGGGAGCCGCGTCGAGGAAGCGCGCTTTGCGCTCGAGCGCATCGGCGAGGTCGACCCCAAACCGGGCGAGTATGAGGAACTCGAGGAACTGCTGCCGCGCTCCGAACATGCCGAGGTACTGGTTGCCACAGCTAATGATGCCCATGCATCGCTTGCCTCTGAAGGGGGAGCGCTCGATGCCGTGAACAGCGCCGTGGCAGAACTTTCCCGTATGGCTTCCGTCGATCGCAAACTTGGCGACATTGCCGATTTGCTTTCGGATGCCTGTATCTCCCTTGAGGATTGCGCGAACGAACTTCGTGCCTATCGCGATGGCGTCGCCTTCGATCCGCGCGAGCTCGCCCGCATGCGTGAGCGGTATTCCGACCTCAAGGGCCTGCTGCGTCAGTGGGGTCCTACCATGGACGATGTTTTTGCCATGCGCGATCGCTCGCAAGAGCTGCTGTCCCTGATCGATGATGGCGATGAACAGATCAGAAAGGCGCGTGAGGCACTCGGGAGCGCCGAGCACGAGTTGTTTGCCGCTGCCAAGGCACTTAAGCGCGCTCGCAATATGGCGGCCCCGCGCTTCTGCCACGAGGTTTGCCGCCAGATGGCTCGCCTGGAGATGGGCGGCGCCGAGCTCGTCTGGGAGTCGCGTGATCTTCCCCGTGCTGAGTGGACGCCCGTTGGTCCTTCGAGCTACGAGCTGCTATACCGCAGCGGTGCCGGTTTGACTCCACGTCCCCTGCGCCGCATTGCGTCGGGCGGCGAGCTCAGCCGCGTCATGTTGGCAAGTAAGGTTGTCCTCGGTAACGCGGACGGTGTCGATACGCTGGTGTTTGACGAGGTCGATGCCGGTGTCGGCGGCTCTACGGCTCGTGCTCTTGCTGGTGTGCTGGCCGATCTTGCCGCTACTCATCAGGTCATCGTCGTAACGCACCTTGCGCAGGTTGCGGTCATGGCCGACAAACATTATGTTGTCAGTAAGGAACCGGGCGATGTTCCCCAGACGCATTTGGACGAGGTAACCGGCGAAGCGCGTACCGCCGAGATCGCCCGCATGTTGAGCGGCGATCAATCGGAGGCGAGCTTGGCGCATGCCAAGCAGATGCTTGAAGAAGCTCGAGGTTAGGTCGTATCAGCGGTGTTGGTGGGACAAAATAGACTGAATTTTTTGTCCCACTTCGCGTTTTACTCCACGACCTTATCCGGTTGGATGAGTTCCTCATAGTAGCTGATGTGCTCTCGGGCGTCCTCGATTTCGGGCAGCAGGAAGTTGTAGACGACCTCTATGATCATCGTGGCGCTCATCTTGGAGAACGCGAAGTCACCCGTTGTCAGCAGCGCTTCGTGATTGACGGTATTAAAGGTGTAGTCGGCGAGGCGCGCAAGTGGAGACTTGCTATCGCTGCTGATGACGACTACGGTTGCGCCGCAGTTGCGAGCCGCTTTTGCCATGCGATTCAGTCGGCGCGATTTGCCAGAGTTTGAGATTAGCACGATGACGTCACCCGGGCGTAACGTGAGCGCAAAGCCGATTGATGTCTCGCTAATGGTGCTCGCCATGCAGCGCAGGCCCAGCTGCGAAAACTTAAACGTCGCATCGAGCGCGACCGCGTTCGTATTGCCCACGGCGGCGAACTCAATAACGCCGGCATTCTTAAGCGCGTGTACAACTGCGGCCAACGTGTCGTGATCTATGCCGTCGATGGTCGCATTAAGCTCACTCACCTTGGCGGCGAGGATATTTTTTAGGCTCTGCTCCATATTATCGAGCGAGACCTCGTCGGTCAGGCCCTCGTTGCGCTGGCTTTCCAAATCCCTCGCCAACGAAAACTGAAAGCTGCGGAAGCTGCCAAAGCCCAGCTTGCGGCAGAAACGCGAAACGGTCGCCTCGGACGTGGCGGCAGCGCGCGAGAGCTGAGCGGCCGTGAGGCGTGGCGCTTCGGACTGGTGCTCCAATATATAGTCGACAATGCGCTGCTCGGACTCGCTGTATCCCTGATGGGTACTAATGAGGGAAAGTGCGCTCTTGCTACTATCGGTCATGGATGGCTCCTGGTTGGCATGAAAATCTAGCTTGATTTGCAATGCCATAGTATACGGGCATTTTCAATTACAAGATACACCTTGCCGTTTCAAGTGTTGATGGTAAACTTTCACTTGCCGTTTACGGTTATGAAAGAACCTTTCACCGGAGAATTGCGCCTTGTCTCTTCTCACGCGGACGGTAGGTTGGTATCTTTCAGTTGTGGAAAAACGCGCATCGAAGCGCGTGTAGGGGAGCGCCCGCGGGCGCTGTACTCAAGAAGGAGGGACACATGGCTAAGTTTGACATCATCGCCGCGACCGGTTGCCCGACCGGCATTGCGCACACCTTCATGGCGAAGGAGGCGCTGGAGAAGGCTGCTGCCGAGCGCGGTCTGACCATTAAGGTCGAGACTCATGGCCAGGTCGGTGTCGAGAACGAGCTCACCAAGACCGAGATCGCCGGTGCCAAGGCCGTCGTCGTCGCAGCCGATAAGGATGTCCAGGCTGAGCGTTTCGCCGGTAAGCCTATGGTTTCCGTTGGTGTTTCCAAGGCCCTGTCTGTCGAGGCTGCTGGTAAGCTGATCGACCGCGCGCTCGCCGCCAAGGGCGACGACACGGTTGCCGCTGCCGCCGATGTCGAGGACGAGGTCGAGGAGAAGGAGTCCATCGGTCACGTCATCTACAAGCACCTCATGAACGGCGTCAGCCACATGCTTGTCTTCGTCGTTGCCGGTGGTGTTCTGACCGCCATTTCGTTCCTGTGGGGCATCACGTCCTTTGATTCGACGGCTGCCGACTACAACAGCTTTGCCGCGATGCTCAAGATTATCGGCGGTATCGCCATGAACCTCATGGTTCCGGTGCTCTCCGCTTACATCGCCGAGTCCATCGGCAAGCGCCCGGCGCTCGTCCCCGGTTTCGTCGCCGGTATGATCGCCATCCAGGGCTTGCCTGTTAACGCCGATACCGGCATGATCGACGCCGGTGGCGTAGGTGTGGGCTTTGGCTTCCTGGGCGGCATCGTCGGCGGCTTCCTCGCTGGCTATGTCATCCTGCTGCTCGAGAAGGTTTTCTCTAAAATTCCCGCGAGCCTTAATGGCCTGAAGGCAATCTTCCTGTATCCGCTGTGCTCTACCGCCATCGTCGGCCTGGTCATGCTCGGTATTTCCGGCCCCATGGCTGCCATTAACCAGGGTATGATGGATTTCCTGCAGAGCCTCGGTAACTCCGGTCCGGTGATCCTTGGCCTGGCCATCGGCTGCATGTGCGCCTTTGATATGGGCGGCCCGGTCAACAAGGCTGCTTACGCTACTGGCACCTTCCTGCTCGGTACCGCTCTCGAAGCTGGCGTCGGCACCGAGACCTACAACTTCGGCACCAACTTCATGGCTGCCGTCTCCGCCGCTTGCATCGTTCCGCCGCTGATCACCACCTTCGCCGTCGTTGTCGGTAAGAAGTACTTCAGCCAGGAGGATCATGACGCCGGTATCGTCAACCTCATCCTTGGTTGCACCCACATCACCGAGGGCGCCATTCCGTTCATGACCAAGAACATCTGGCCCGTCATGCCCATCATGATGCTCGGTTCTTCCATCGCTTCCATCTTGACCATCTTCTTCAACGTTCACGATCCGGCGCCTCACGGCGGCTTCCTGGTCCTGCCCGTTGTCGAGAACGGCCCGCAGTGGGTCCTCGCGATCCTCATCGGCGCTGTGGTCGGTGGCATCCTGTTCGTGGCCTTTAAGAAGTACGACTTTGAGAAGAACCAGAAGGCCGCTCCTGCAACCAAGCCGGTTGAGGCCCCCAAGGCCGCTGCCGTCGAGGCCCCCAAGGCCGAGGCTGCTGACTTCGTGAAGGTCGAGAACGTCTTTGTCGCCGAGGACTTCGCTTCTCGTGACGAGGCTCTGAGCTTTGTCTCCAACCAGGCCGTTAAGGCCGGTATCGCCGGCGATGCCGACGCCGTGATGAACGCCTTCCTGGCCCGCGAGGCCGAGGGCACCACGGGCATGATGGAGGGCTTCGCCATTCCGCATGCCAAGTCCGACGCCATCACCGAGGCCGCTGTCATCGTCGTCAAGGACGACTCTGGCGTGACCGGTTGGGACACCATGGACGGCGCTCCCGTCAACGTGGCCATCGCGCTGCTCATCCCGGGTGCACAGGCTGGCACTACGCACCTCAAGATCCTGTCCAAGGTCGCCGAGGCGCTCATGGACGAGGACTTCCGTTCCACCGTCAAGGGTTCCACTGACGCCGCCGAGATCGCCAAGACGATCAACGCCCGCTTGATCTAATCCCGCAGTTCGCGAATAACATCGCCCTCTGCACAAAAGGCGAGGACTCCACTAGGAGCCCCCGCCTTTTTTCTATCCCTCCCATAAGTTGCGGTGAAATAGGGACTGTTTAAACGATTCAACCCCAAATTCAATCCCTATTTCACCGCAACTTATAAAAGGGCATAGAGGGGGCTACCTATCGAGTCTTTGTCGCGAACAGATCATTAGCCAGAATTCCGTTCGCACGATATTGCTCTGGACCGACCGAGTTTCTGCAGCTTGCTCGCCCACAGGGGGCCGGGCGCGGCCAGTGAGATTTATCGCGAGTTCCGCACGAGCCGAAGAGCACTTAATGTGCTCTTCGTGCGAGCAGGACTGTAGAGCAGGAAATCTCACTGGCCGCGCCCGGCCCCCTGTGGGCGAGCAAGCGGACGACAAACACATCTGTCCAACAATTCGTCCGAAACATAATGAAAAACCGTTTGATGTGAGTTAATATAAACAACGTCGTGAATCTGACTCCTGCCACATACATGACAGGGGTTAAACACAAAAAAGGAGTCAACTATGGTTTCTGAGAAGGCTACCCTCGTTAATCCTCAGGGTCTGCACATGCGTCCGGCTGGTCTGTTCGCCTCCACCATGGGCAAGTACGCCTGTGACGTGACGGTCGTCACCCCCGAGAAGGAGGTCAACGGCAAGTCCCCGATGGCCCTCATGGCTGCTGGTATCCCCTGCGGCACCGAGGTCGAGGTCAAGTGTGACGGCGCTGACGAGGCCGAGGCTCTGGCTGCTGCCATCGAGCTCATCAAGAGCGGTCTTGGCGAGTAGAACTCAAACGGGTCGCATGTTGAACAACTAAGTTCATATTTGGGGGCGCAGTGACCTGTTGTAAGGTAACTGCGCTCTTTTGTCGTGGATATGGCAAAACGCTTTATCACATGACACGGAGAGAGGAATGGGAATGTATCAGGGAGTCAACGCTTCCGAGGGCATCGGTATCGGCACCGTCATGGTCGCCGTCGATCCCGACTTGACGTTTGAGCCGCATGAGGTTGCTGATTCGGCAGCAGAGAAGGAGCGCTATCAGTCCGCTCTTTCGGTCTTCTGCGAGAAGACCCAGGCTCAGGCCGACCACATGAAGGAGACGGTGGGCGAGGCCGAGGCCGAGATCATGAGCGGACACATTGTCCTGGCTCAGGACCCGGGCATGACCGACGCCATTAACGCCGCCATTGACGGCGGTACCTGCGCCGAGCAGGCGCTCATGGACACCTCGACCATGTTCGAGAACATGTTCCTGTCCATGGACGACGAGATGTTCCGTCTGCGCGCGGCCGACATCGCCGACATCCGCACCGGTATTCTGGCCGAGCTGCTGGGCAAGGAGGTCGTCGACCTCTCCGTCCTGCCCGAGAACACCGTCGTTGTCGTGCACGACCTCACGCCGTCCATGACCGCCACGATCGATAAGGCCCACGTTGCCGGTATCGTCACCGAGACCGGTGGCCGCACGTCGCACTCCGCGATCATTGCGCGTGCCCTCGAGATCCCGGCTGTCCTTTCGGTTTCCAACAGCTGCACCGCGCTGCGCAACGGTATGACCGTCGTCGTCGACGGTGGCAAGGGTATCGTCGAGGCCGATCCCGACGAGGAGACGCTCGCTGCCTACACCGCCAAGGCCGAGGCCTTCGCTGCCGAGAAGGCAGCCCTCGAGGCCTTCCGTGGCAAGCCGTCCGTGACTGCCGATGGCATCAAGAAGATCATCGCCTGCAACATCGGTAACCCCGATGACGTGCCCAACGCGCTCGATCACGACGCCGAGGCCATCGGTCTGTTCCGCTCCGAGTTCCTGTTCATGGACTCTGCCGAGCTTCCTTCCGAGGAGGAGCAGTTCAACGCCTACCGTAAGGTCGCCAGCGCGCTCAAGGGTGCTCCGGTCATCATCCGTACGCTCGATGTGGGTGGCGACAAGGAGATTCCGTATCTGCATATGGTCAAGGAAGACAACCCCTTCATGGGCTTCCGCGCCGTGCGTTACTGCCTGGCCAATCCCGACCAGTACAAGGTCCAGCTCCGCGCTCTGCTGCGCGCTAGCGCCTTCGGTGACGTCAAGATTATGATCCCGCTCGTCACCTGCGTCGAGGAGGTCTTGGCTGTCAAGGAGCTCGTCGAGCGGTGCAAGGCCGAGCTGACCGAAGAGGGTCGCAAGTTCAACGAGAACATCGAGATCGGCATCATGGTCGAGACGCCTGCCGCTTCGCTGCTCGCAGACCGTCTTGCCGAGGTTGCCGACTTCTTCTCCATCGGCACCAACGACCTGATCGGCTACACCATGTGCGCCGACCGTGGCAACGACACCATCTCCAACCTGTACCAGGTTTACTATCCCGCCGTGCTCCGCTCGCTCAAGAACATCATCGAGAGCGGCGTGAAGGCCGGCATCATGGTCGGTATGTGCGGCGAGGCCGCTGCCGATCCGCTGCTCGAGCCGCTGCTGATCAGCTGGGGCCTGGAGGAGTTCTCGATGAGCGCTCCGTCGATCCTGCGCGCCCGCAAGACCATCAGCCAGTGGACCAAGGCCGAGTGCGACGAGCTCGCCGAGAAGGCGCTCGCCTGCAACACCGCCGCCGAGGTCAAGGCACTGCTCGAGTCCGCAGCTCGCTAATTTGGTATCAGAGGTAACCGCGTGGTTGGAATGGGCCGGCCACGCGGCCCTCACATATACAGGGGGTACTGTAAATGTTCTACACGCTAACCGCTAACCCGGCTGTCGACATGACGGTTTCGAGCTCTCCGCTCGAGCCCGACGAGAACGTCCGCACCGGCTCGGCCAGCTACACGGCTAACGGCAAGGGCCTCGACGTGTCCTTCGCCTTTAAGAGGATGGGCGTCGACACCGTCGCGCTCGGCTTCTTCGCCGGCTTCACGGGCAAGTTCATCGTCGAGGAGGTCATGAACCTGGGTTGCCTCTGCCGCCCGGTCTGGACCGACGGTATCACGCGCATCAACACCTACGTCAACGATGGCCAGCACGAGTACGGCATCCTGAACCCGGGTGCTCCGATCACGCCGCAGCACCAGGAGGAGCTCTACAACATCCTGGACACCGCGGGCGATCTCGAGTGCCTGATCGTTTCCGGCTCTGTGCCTCCCAAAGCTACGCCTGACTTCCTGGCTAAGGTCATGGAGCACGCTCAGGCTCGTGGCGCCGATGTCGTCTTGGACCTGTCCTCCGACAAGCTCAAGGAGCTCGCTCACAAGAAGCCGCTGCTCATCAAGCCGAACCATCACGAGATGAAGGCCATCTTCGGCGTGCCGGTCGACACCGACGACGAGGTCCGCGTTGCCATGAAGATGGCTCACGACGCCGGCGTTCAGAACGTGCTGCTCACCCGTGGTAGCCGCGGCGACGCTTACTTCTCCAACGGCGAGGACATCTGGTACGCCAAGCGTGAGTTCAACATTAAGCTGGTCTCTTCCGTCTGCGCCGGCGACTGCACCCTCGCTGCGTTCCTGCACAAGTGGTACAGGGATCGCGACAACGTCGAGGAGGCCATGAAGCTCGCTATGGCCACCGGCGCCAACGTTGCCGAGTCCGTCGGCATTGGCGACTTTGGTCACGTCGACGAGTACAGCAAGCGCGTTGCTGTCCGCAAGCTCGATTGTCAGTAATCGAAACGCGACATATTCGTGCACATGCGGCGCCCCGGTTTCGGCCGGGGCGCCTTTTTTGTTCCGTCATGGGGGAGAGATGTTCTGCCGTACTTCATCGCTTCCACACCGTTCGCCGAGTTGTCCTAGCCTTTTACCGATGGGTGGAATATACTTTCATCAACACGTTGCTTCGTGAAAGGAACATTCATGATTTACACGCTCACTGCAAATCCCGCCATTGATTACAACATCGCCTGCGACGGCCTTGACGCCAACACCGTCACGCGTACCCGCAATGCCGTCTACACGCCCAACGGCAAGGGCCTCAACGTCTCGTTTACGCTTGACCACTATGGTGTCGACACCTCGATCCTGGGTTTCTTCGCCGGCTTCTCGGGCGAGTTTATCGTTAAGGGCGCCGAGGCCCTGGGCGTGCCCGTCAAGCCCGTGTGGACCGACGGCATTACGCGCGTCAACGTGTTCCTCAATGCCGGCCCCGACACCGAGTACAACATGGTCAATGCCGGTGCCGCCATCAATGAGGCCAACGAGCAGGAGATGTTTGAACTTATCGATTCGCTCGATGACATGACCTGCCTGGTCATCAGCGGCTCGCTGCCTCCCAACACTTCCGAGGGCTTCTTGGCCGAGGTCCTGCGCCGTGTCAAGGCCAAGGGGGCCGAGTTCGTCCTCGACATCTCGAGCCATCAGCTGGCAGACCTCATTGCTCTGGAGCCACTGCTGATCAAGCCCAATGACGACGAGCTGCTTGACATCTTTGGCATCAAGGTGAGCGGTGGCGACGACGAGTCCGTCAAGGGCGCTATGGCCGAGCTGCACGCCAAGGGCGCCAAGAACGTGCTGCTGACCCTTGGTGGCGCCGGTGCGTACTTCTCCAACGGCGAGCATATCTGGTTTGCCAACCGCACCTTCGACGTCAAGCTGCTGTCGACGGTGTGCGCCGGCGATTCCTCGCTCGCTGCCTTCCTGTCCGTGTGGCACGACGCCCCCGAGCGCGTCGAGGACGCCCTGCGCCTTTCGATGGCCACTGGCGCCAACGTGGTCGAGTGCCCCGGTCTGGGTGATTTTGCCAAGGTGGACGAATATAAGAAGCACATCGAGGTTCGCCAGGTCTGCTAGTTCCGGCACCTTGTCTGAATAGTTTGATTATTTCGCATCCGTCTTAGACTAGGACGGATGCGTTTTTGTTTATCGGACTTGCGTGTGCAGTGGAGACTGTTTCTTGCTAGACTTCTTGCAGACGCAATCGATAGCCAATTTGATAGTCGCAGGAGGCCATAGGCATGTGCAATGTTTCGCTCAACGGTACTCAACCGTCCGATGCGTCCCTGCGCGTCCTGCGCGCGCTTGAGGCGGCTGGTCTTGAGGCTTGGTACGTGGGCGGTTGGGTGCGCGACGCCCTGATGGGGTACCCCAGCCACGATGTTGATATGTGCTGTAGCGGCCTGTGGCAGGAGTCCAAAGCGGCGCTCGAGGCCGCCGGCATCGCGGTTGTGGAGTCGGGCATTAAATTTGGCGGAATCACGGCTATTTCCGATGGCGAGCGTATCGAGGTCACCACGTACCGTCTGGATGGCTTTTACACCGATGGTCGTCATCCCCAGAGTGTGGAGCGTGCCGCCTCGCTCGAGGACGATCTGGCGCGCCGCGACTTTACCGTCAACGCCATGGCCTGGCATCCCGAGCGCGGGCTTGTCGACCGCTACGACGGCCAGGGTGACTTGGAGCGCAAGCTGATTCGCGCTGTCGGCGATCCCAAGCGTCGCTTTAACGAGGACGCCCTGCGCATGCTGCGTGCGGTGCGCTTTGCCTGCCGTCTGGACTTTATGATTGAGCCCGAGACCAAGCGTGCGCTTGCCGAGTGCGCGCCGCTGCTCGATGCCGTGGCGCGTGAGCGTGTGGGTATTGAGCTCGAGGGCATTCTTTCGACCGGTCATGGGGGAGACGCGATGCTCCGCTATCCCGAGCTCATCTGCGCCGCCGTGCCCGAGTTGGCAGCGGGTCGCGGGTTTGATCAGCGCAGTGTCTATCATGCGTTTAACGTCTACGTGCATATCGCCCGTGTGCTGACGGTGGCGGGGGAGCTCGCGCTGTGTGACGGCGTCGCGCCCTCGTCGAGCCTTATGTGGGCGGCGTTTTTGCATGATGTGTCCAAGCCCGAGTGCTTCACGGTCGACCATGCCGGTAGCGGACACTTCTACGGTCATCCCGAGCTCGGCGCCAAGAAGGCGCGCGTCATTATGGATCGCCTGGCGCTCTCGCACGACTTGGTGCGCGACGTGTGCCTGCTCATCAAATACCATGACAAGCCGCTGCGCCCCGAGCGCTCCTGTCTGCTCAATATGATGCGCGCGCTTTCGGGTGAGGGCGTCGACACGGCCCGCCTGATTGACGAGCTCATGGACCTTAAGCGTGCCGACACACTTGGCAAGGCCCCGTCGTGCTTCTATTACGTTGAGACGATTGAGGAGATGCGCGCGATGGCGCACGAGCTGCTGAGGGCGGGGGAGCCCTATACGCTCAAGATGCTCGCCATCAACGGCGGCGACCTGATCCGTGCTGGAGTCAAGCCCGGGCCGGAACTGGGACAGCTTCTCAACTCCGCCCTCGACGCCGTGATCGAAGACAACATTCCCAACGATCGCGAAGCTCTTTTGGTCCATCTCAACTTGAATTAGCTACCTAGTTTACCTGCGTGTTCCATAACCTGCCGACAATTTTTCGGCAATTTGGAATTTCTTCTTGCGCTGACGTTTTTTGTCCCGTAATATATTTCCTCGCAGCACGGCAGTGCAGATGTCATGTGGCCCGTTCGTCTAGCGGTTTAGGACGCCGCCCTCTCAAGGCGGAGATCACCAGTTCGAATCTGGTACGGGCTACCACTTCTTTTCTGCTGAGGCTTATGGCCCGTTCGTCTAGCGGTTTAGGACGCCGCCCTCTCAAGGCGGAGATCACCAGTTCGAATCTGGTACGGGCTACCACGCATCTGATATCCGGTCTTCCCATGGAA
>JAXJIO010000007.1:0-43140 GCA_036298675.1 Collinsella sp.
CACCTCAATGGTCCTCCTAACGCCGGCGTGTTGGCACCACCAGCGTAGTGGCGGCGGGGAGGCACGGTGGCCATTATTCGGTGACCGGGATTGGTCAAAATAGTTTGACTATTAGCGGCTAAAATCGCCCGGCGCTAACAGAGCGCGGGGCCTCATGCAAGCCGATTGTGAGGAGTCTGGGCAGGTCGCCTTCGATGGCGAACTCTGAGGTCTTAGAAGGCGGGCTGCTGTGCGGCTTGAGGAACGATCTCGGCGGGCAGGAAGTGGCGGCGTGGCAGAACTGGCAGTTCGACAAATACGGAGATCGAAAACTCCGCAGAGGTTTCGCCGGAGGCCAATTGCTTTTCACGCTGCCGTCGCTTGCGGGTGTTTTCAAGCGGGTGAAGCTAGCGGGTCGTCGACACCTTCATGTCCCGCACGATGTAGTTCATAGTACGGTAAATTTGCATGCGCAGTTTTATCGCGCAGATGAATTCATGATAGGTGAATCTGATCTGTGCCCCCGTCCTGCGGTATGTGACGTAGTCCGGCCTCGCCCCGTTTATATTTCGACCTTAAGGCGAGTGCCGCATGTTTAAAACGTATTGGGAATACGTTTGCAAAAGAGCAAGCCAAAGGGTACAAATTCTCCTATTTCTTTCTTTCATATCGTCCTTTTTCTTTAAACAGACAAAGATAAGGCGAAAGATTGTCCTATAATAAAAACATCAAATTGAGTTTTAATGTGGGCTTATATAACGGTTTTCATGATTGGGGAATCTGCCATCCACTTTAGGTCCGAGGAAGCCGCCAATGTCTTTAATATGTAGGACTCAAACTTACAGCTTTTGAATCCATTACATACTCATTACAGATAATTAGAAATAAACGAGAATTGCTAGGTCCATAATTGCAATTAAGTATTTCGTAAGCACGAAAGAGAGCGGATTGTATATGAATTATCTTAGCTCGGCCTCAGTTGATGTGACCTATCGATGCAATTTGCGATGTCGGCATTGTTTTGATTTCGGCGGGGAATGTGCCTATGAGGAAATGAATGATGACGAACTGATCAGCGTTTTTCGACAGCTTGCCTTGATTGATCTTTCGTCGATTTGCATTTGTGGCGGAGAGCCCATTCTTAGGTTTGATTTGATTCGTCGCGCCGTGAGGTTAGTTAAGGAGCTTAATCAAGGCACTCTCGTGTCAATGGTCAGCAATGGCATTCTTTGGACAGAAGAAATTGCTGACGCCCTAAAAAGAGATGGACTGGATTTAGTGCAGTTTAGCCTCGATGGGCTTTCAGATGCGTCTTATGACCATGTGAGGTTGAGTAACGGTAAGCTCCATCGAGTACTGGATGCGATTAAGATCGCACGAAGACACGGAATAAGGGTCGCAGTTGCTTCTCTCCCCCATGCTAGGAATATAAAGGAATACCCTTCAATAATAAGTTTTTGTGAAAAAGAAGGTGTAAGTGATTTTAGAGCACAGCCTTTGATGCCGCTCGGACGAGGTGAGCTGAATTATAAGGATCTGTGCCTAACGCCCGAGCAAAATGATGCGCTTGCTGCATATTTGAGCGCGCGCAATGCTGTTTCTCAAATGCAGATTACCTGGGGTGACCCCGTAGATCATTTGTATATGTATAGGGAGACAGGGAGAATTCCGCAAATATGCGTCAATGCGTATGGGGAGCTCTCGGTGTCTCCTTACCTGCCGATTACCATTTGGAATCTAAATCGAAATACTCTGCGGGACTATATTGATCTCGAAATAGATAGATATGCGTTACGGCACCCAATTGTCGAGAAGTGCCTAGCTCGTATAGAGGAGCTTTCGGACTTCACAAGTATCCAACAGGGGCTTCCTGTTCTTTTCAAAGAAAGGAACATAGATATATCTCAAGAATTGGAGGATGCTGCACGTGTGCACGGGGGTAAGTTGCGTAAAAGCAGTTAGGGCTAAAGAGAGCGACTGCAAAGAGGTTTTGTCTTTTGTTTATAGAGCCAATGAAAGCATGGATCAATATGTCGTGCTTGACCCATTCTCAACTATACAAAATGGAAAGATGAGAGGACGTCTAATTAGGCAGACTCTATTTGATGGGCGTTATCAGGTTTGCCTGATCAGGGCTGATTCCATCGAACCTTGCGGAATGCTGATTACGGCTAAGGGCGCTGCACTAAGAGGCAGGTCTAGCAGTTTGGTTTTATTTATATTGGAAAGGGGGATTCAAATTGCGGAGTTGCGCTGGGAAGGTTCGGAAACGCCATGTCGAGTAGCCGCTATCACTAAGGATGGCTGCGAATCTGGGCTCGAGCAGTTTGGGTTTAAATGGTCGGTGGCGGTAGAACTTGCGAACGGAAGCATGAATTACTATTTCCTAGAGGTAGGGTAAGGAAATATGAAGAAAAGAGAGATGCTGGGTGCTGTTCCGAGAATGCGGTATGCCGTACGCGTAAGGCACACTCAGACCGGTAGCGTTTTGACCGCGAACAGCTACTATATTCGTCTCAATGAAGATGCGCTCGCTATCGTTAATTTGATAGATGGAGAGCGGTGCATTAAAGATATCGCTAACGAAATTTGCGCCAATAAGAAGTTGTCCGGCAGCGATAGGTCAATCGTTGCCGATAAAGTTCTAAATACAGTTTTGAAAATATGGAAAACAGGCTTATTTCTCGAGGGCGATTTAGACGATCTTGCACCTAGGTTTCTGTATCAGCGTAACAATATCATGTATATTCCCTACTACGCGAAAGCCGCTTCACTGAGATGTTCGTATCTGTCTCCGATTGTTGATGGGTCTATAGTTCAAACGGTCAATGACATCTCGGATAACTTCGGCTCATCATCAGTCGTATTGGAGCTTCAGGACAACCAGCAAGAGTGTATGACGCAAATTGCTTTTGTAAGAACGATTGTTGAAGATGCCTACTTCCTATATTCAATATTTGGCGTAATTCCAAACTTGCAGCAATGGCAGGGAATTCGTGACTACATGTCGGTCTTCGAGCTTGTTTTTAAGAGCGAAACGACTCAAGAGGATTTGAAAAGTGATGGAATGCGAGATCTGAATTACCTGATCTATTCGGTGAGCGAAACAGATCGGTGTCTTTTGCCGCCCACTCTCTTGAAGGGAGTGATACCTAATGAGTTAATGGAAGGTGATATGGAGATTAGAGAATTGCAGATTGATCTGTAGTTTTGGAGACTATTGCCAAGTTAGAAAGAAGGTAAAAAATGGATTTTGATCCGCGGGTTGGTCCAGTTAACTTAAATGGTGGCAGTCAAGATCCGGAGCCAGCGGTGGGAGTTGCTATATTCCCGGCTGCAGTTTGGGCAGTTGCAGTTTATGACATCGTAGTTGGTGTTAACTACGGCGCAGTCGTTAATGCTGCTGCAGCGGCTATGGTTTATACGAAGGCGGTTGCTATCGAGTAATTCACACTTGGTTTGATTCGATTGTGAATGCGAAACTAGGACGGAAAGCAAAGGAAGTTCTATGGAAACAGGGGATGCTGTCTGCTTGATGACTTCGATTGCCCTGATTATCCTTTCAATCCAATACAGAAGAGGAAGATGGCTCTGCTCAATTGCTGGATATGATGTCACAAAAAGGGAGAGCGGGATTGATATACGCCCTTACGCAAAGTTGATTTCTTCTGTGACGTTATGGATGGGGCTGCTGTTTTTTTTGTTGGCGGTAGAGGGCTGGGTACGCGATTGGAATACCAGTGTTTTTGAAGCTTTGGTTCTACTTCTTTTCAGCTTGGCTTCTTTGTCGTTCGTGCGGCTAGTTAGGTTTGTGTTTATGAGACGATAGCCAGCGGAAGCGGGATGGACGACAAAATGGACCAATACAGCCAATTGTCAAAAGAATTTGATAGGGTTGGCTTAACAGATTTACTCGAGGGCATATCCGTGGCGGGGGATAGGTTTTATGTTGTTGAGCACTTATTTGCATCGGGTAAAGTAAACCAAGAATATCGAGGACTAGTGAGGCTTCTGTATCTTGGAGAGTCTGTGGCGCAAGCTGAAATGAAGCCATTTATTGAGCTGATTAAACTATTAGTGGACGCTGGCATCGTTATTTTAGAGGACGGGATTGTCCACTCAACGGGTCTGGTTTTAAATCGATATAGAGGTGTCTGGATTGTCGCGGATGCTCCACGGCCAAACCCTAAAAGATATTTCGGCCCAGATTCATTAGGACTTGCCAGGCGGCTGTCTCCTCAGCTCGGGAAGAAGGGGCTTGATTTGTGTGCGGGCTCTGGGATTCAGTCGCTGATCATGGCAGCGGGTGGCATGACGGTTACATCGGTGGAGATAAACGCCGAAACTTGTGCAACTAACATGCTTAATTCCAAGTTGAATGGGCTGGACGGTGCGATAAAAACGGTTCAAGGGAATTTGTATGAGAAGCTCGAACCTGATAGTAAATACGACTATATTGTTGCAAATCCTCCGCTGGTCCCCATTCCCAATGGACTTGAATATCCTTTTGTCGGAGATGGGGGATTTGATGGATGCCGAGTTAGCAACGAGATTATCGAAAAGCTCCCAGATTATTTAAGCGATGATGGTACCGCGTTGATGGTGGGAATGATGGCTTGTGCTGATAAGGACAGCCTGGATGCAGTCTCAATAGTGCAAGACATAATGAGCAGCGAGTTGTCGGGAACGATGTCTTTGCTGGGATATGACGAGGTCTATCCATGCTCTTCGTTTGTTGAGGGTGTTGCATGGAGTGCGTATTTGGCTAATCCAACAAGGTGGACATCAGTAGATGAGGCAATTGATGATGTTTACGAACTCTATCGAAATGACCACACTGCAGGCGTTTATTACTATGTGTTACGGCTGCGAAAGGACGGATCTTTGGATAGAGGGTTGAATATAATTGACAACTCAAATAAAAGGCCCTGTTCAGAGGCGTGGTTGATATAATGATGCATTTCAAATGGCGGAGAGACGAGTGCGCGTTGTTCTGGCATGTGGTCAAAACAACGATGTCATGCCACGGTGCAAAGATGCTGATGGTCATGGTTCTGGTGAGCTATGCTCTGACATCGCTGTCACCGTATTTGAACGGACAGTTTGTTGATATGCTCGTTTACGGTCAGGACATGCATTCTATTTATATTTTAGCCTTTGCTATAGCATTATTGGGGATTATTTCGGCGGTCTTCTCTTACTTTGCAAAGATGCTCCAGACGTCAGTCCTGAACCTCTCGTATTTCAGTTTTTTAAAAGAAATCGTGTCAGACTTTCAACATTTGCCACTTACGGACATAGAGTCGACTTCCCCGTTGTACTCTGCTCAGAAAATAAACTCGGACACCTCTTCAATAACATCGTTTGTTGTCATAAACATGATTCCATTGTTCATGAATGCGATTACAATGATTGCGGTTTTTTTTGCTAATCGCTTCTCTCGATTTATCGATATGCACCGTCGGCATAACGCTTCTTGGGGCGTATTGTATTATGGTGCTTATGCTTCAACCTTCACTGCTTGCCGCTTCATTTCAAAAGAAAGAGGAAGATGGGTTCCTGTTCAGCTCCATGGCATCACGTATCGCACGGACGTTCGAGATTAAGCTGCTAGCCGGTTATGAGAGCAGCTTCGAACATGTAGAAAAACAGTTTGATGCTGCGTACTATCCTTCAGTTCTTGCACTCGCGAAAGTACAAAGTATAGTGAGTTCTAGCGATCGTATGGCGGCGGCAGGATTTCAAGCTGTTTTGTTGCTGGTTTCGGGAGCAAGAATAGCCACAGGAGCTATGACAATTGGGGAATTTACCATGATAAATTCTTATTATTCCCTATTGATGAGCTGTGGCAAATACTATATCGGCGTCTTTCAGTCTTTGCAGGAAACGAGGGCATCAATAGCTAGGCTGAATGAAATAAAGGCGCGAAAACGGGATTACCGAAATTGTCTTGCGGTTAATAATGTGGGCCGCATACAGGTCCTAGATTTAGACTTCAGTTTAATTCGCGACGAAGAGCTGGTTGATATAACTTGCGGGGTGAATCTTCAATTTGACGTGGGCAGAACGTATGTAATTACAGGCCCTAATGGTGTTGGAAAAAGCACACTATTAAAGCTGCTCCTGGGTTTTTACGAGCATGCAAATGACAATATCGAGTACGATTGCACAAAGTTGACCGCTATCAATCTTGACCGAGTTCGGTCGGAGTGTTTCTCTGCTATGCAGCAAACGGCTTTCGTCCCCGGTGACACAGTTGAAGACTATTTGCATGAATACGGCATCAGCTATGAGTTAATGGCGTCGTTTCTCAAGGAATGCGGTTTCGAACCAATTGATAAAATATGATGGGAAAAATGTTCTAATCTATCTGGAGGAGAGCTGCAAAGGTTACGCTTGGCTATGGCGTTATGCCGAAAAGCGGATTTTGTAATTCTCGATGAGCCGACCAATGATCTTGACGGATCGGCATGTGGCTGCCTGATAGAGTACATTAAACAAAATAAGCGAGGTCAGGCCTTTTTGATTGTTTCGCATGATTCTAGATTGCTCGATGTCGCCGATCATATTTTGGTAATGAGCGGTGAGGGGGCTATTGAATTAGCCAAATAATGGATTCCTGGTTGTGCTGGAATGATATTGGGACGTATATTTGGTTGCTTTTTAAGGCGGGCATAATAATCGGGTGATCAACTCTTTCTCGTCCCATATGAATTTAGCGCCTCCCGAATGAATGTAATGGGCGGCTCCGGAACCCCCGCTGTCCTGGCCTAGGGGAAACGGAATAGACGGACCGACCGTTCGACTTTGCCTGGGAAAAGATGTCGGGCGGTGGACGGAGTATGGCCACCGGACTCATCGAACCGCATCTCCGCCATTCTTTCAACTGGGATAACGGTGCCCCCGGGCTCTGGAGAGACTGCGGGGGGCGTTCGGCTAACTGCGGGTACGACCTATTTGCCCAATGTGTTCGCCTGAGATCGGAAATTAACTATCATGCGCCCCACGTCGCTAGTCCAGCTTGGTGCCCGGTACCTGCGGTGCTTCTTCAAGCAACGCTTTGAGCTCGTTCAAAATGGAAACGGGCTGTCGGTCAACGCTGTCCAGATGGAGCGTCGCCACACGAATGGGTGGCTGATATTCAAGCGAGCCGATGAGCACGGGAGACCCCAGGAATCGTTCGATTTCGTTTGCGAGCTCGTCGATTGCCTCGGGGCCGAGCTCATCGAAAAGCGCCACGAACATCGGCCCCGTCGAGCGGAACAGGCGGCCCTTGCCGCGCGAACAATCCATGAGACAGGCGGCGCTTTCGGCGAGCACGCGGTCGCCTGCATCGAATCCAAAGCGGGCATTGACCTCGGCGATATCGTCGACCTTAATGGCAATAAAGCCTGCCTCGTGCGGCACGCGGCGCATCTCTCCAATAGCGTTGACCAGCGCGTGGACATCGCCCAGGCCCGTTACCGAGTCGGTCGTATCCGCTAGGCTTCGGTTGACGATAATGCCCACATACATGCTGGGCTCGGTATCGGTGCCGTCCAAGCGGTAGCCCGTGCAGTCGCAAAGCGCGTATTTTCCGGTGGCATCCATTACGCGATACTGCATGTAGTGGAAGTGCCACGTGCCGTTTATCACCATGTCGAGCTCGGCGCGTACGTTGTCGCGGTCCTCGGGATGAACGCGGGCGAGCCACATGTCGAGTGAGTTAAAAGGGTGCTGGGAAGGCAGGTCAAAATCGCGCACGGCGTTAACCGACCATTGCGATTCTCCAGTATCGAGGTTAAGGATGAACGGATAGCGCGTCTCGGAGCTCATGGAAATCGCTTGGAACACTCGGTCGTTGCAGGGAAGCTGATCGACGATTGGGCGTTGCGGCGCATCATTGTCTTTCGGTTGCTGCACACGATGCATAAGCTTATAGCGATACATCTTGCGATCGGCATCCATCGTCATCTGGCGACGCGTGTCGCCAGCAAGTGGATCGACGCGCGAGCAGCCAAAGCTAAAGCTGGCGATCATGGGCGCCTTGCAACCTGAGCTCACCTCGATCAGCCCGGCACGTACCCGCTCCAAACGCTGCTCGAGTTCAGTCTCGTTTGCGGAGAGCGAGATGAGCACAAACTCGTCTCCACCGATACGGAACAGCATCTCATCGTGCTCCATGGTTTCGGAGAGCGTGCGGCAGATGCTCAGAATATAGCGATTGCCTTCGGCGTGGCCAAACCTATCATTGCAATGCTTGAGATGGTCGATGTCAATATAGGCGCAGGTGAAGGGGTCGCCTTTGTGCCAGAGTTGCTCGACGTGACGGTCGAGTCCGCTGCGGTTGCCCAAGTTGGTGAGCGGGTCGATATAGGCGTTGCTCTCAAGCAGCTGGCGCTCTTGTTGCAGGATGGCATGCGTCTTTTGCAGTTGCTCATCAACGGCGCGTAGCTCAGCAGGCAGTGCGGCAACATCGAGTTCGGCGGTCGAGATGCCATTCGCAAGTCGCTGAAGATAGGCAATAATCGATTGCTCGCCCAGGCGATATGACTCGTTCATGATGGATACCCTCCTTGGGCGGAACAACGGTTTGTATCATATCCCCAATTCGGTTTGAATTGGGGATATAAGTTAGCTAATGGAGACAAATGTCCCCTTCGACGGTGGCGTTTTGCGCGCGAGCGTATCAGTTGTTATTTCCACCATCGAGCAATGCCTCAAAATCCTTCGCCGGCATGGGGCGGTAGTAGAGGAAGCCCTGAGCGTAGCGGGCGCCCATGTGGCGTAGTATGTTCGCCTGCTCATCTGTCTCGACGCCTTCGACCACGACGGGCAGATGGAGCGACTGCGCCATCTCGAGCATCGATGACACGATCTGCGCGCTGCGGCCTTGATCGCGGTCGGTGGGCACAAAGGTGCGGTCGAGCTTGATGACGTCGACGTTGACGTTCTTGAGCATCGCGAGCGTGGACTGACCGGTGCCAAAATCGTCCATATAGGTCGAGAAGCCGCGGGTGTGCAGGTCGGCTGTCAGTTTGTCCACGGCCTCGGACTCTCCCGTATAAGCCGTCTCAGTGATCTCGATACGCATGAGCTCGGGCGGCAGGTTGTATTGGGCGGCAAGCGCCCCCATATGTTCGGCAACGTCGCAGGCAAGGATATCCACGCGCGACACATTAAGCGAAACCGGAACCACACGAAGCCCTCGATCGATGCGCTCGCGCAGCCACGAGGCGACACCCTGCCAAATGTACTTGTCGAGCGTCACTACAAAGCCGCTTTCCTCGAGTGCGGGGATAAACGTTGCGGGCGAAATGAGAGAGCCGTCCTTGTCAATCCAGCGTGTAAGTGCCTCGGCGCCAATGATCTTGCCGGTTTCCATATCGACCTGGGGCTGAAGGTAGTACGTGATGCGGCCGTTTGAGAGCGCGTACTGGAACTCGGTCAGCGTACGGTGGAACGCGACTTCGCGTTCGTACTCCGCGGGGCAGAAAATGGCGATGCGCTCCTTAAAGTCGTTTTTTGCGCGCCGATTGGTAAACATGGCCTTTGCCTGCGCATCGATGGTGATTTCCTCACTGGAGTCGATGGGGTAAACGCCCATGGACGGCCAGAAACCTACGCCGTCATCATGCCTGACTACTGCCTCACGAACGCGGTTGTAGATTTGATGGACGGTGATGTGCTTAAAGGGGATGAGTACACAAAAGTCATCTTGGCCCCAGTACCCTGCGACGCCCATATCGGCATTCTCGATGTTCTTGAGGACCGTGCCTACATCGGCGAGTACGCGGTCGCCCTCGGCCTGGCCGTGCCATTCATTAAACAGGCGCATGTGGCCCATGTCGACCGTGGCGATGCACCAGGTGCCGTTGCGCCTTGCCTCGAGAAATGCGTTGGCGCGCCGCATAAACTCGCTGGGTCGATAGAGGCCCGTGAGCGAGTCGATACGTTCGGCTATGGCGCTTTTGCGCTCCGCCTCGGGTATGGGGAGGCTGTCGTTGGGAACAAGCCCGCCGGCCGTGCGAAGGCGACGGTCGAGTTCGCCTAAAACGGCGGTCGCTTGATGGGTTAAGTGCTCGTAAAAGGCCGGGACGACAAGGCAGACGGGAGTAATGGTGTCGCCTGCGATTCGAACAGGAGCGAAAACGGCCTCTTTAAGGTGGCGGGTCAGTTGCTCGAATGCCTCGTGGTCTAGGTCGTTGCTGAGCACGACGAACTGGACGCTTCGTGAACGGTAGACCCGGCTCCTGCCGCGGGTGATCGACAGCATGCGGCCTGCGTATTCGGCAAGCATGTTGTCGACAGCCTCGGCCCCGTAGAGCTCGTTGAGCTTTGTCGTGCCACGAACGCGCACCGCTATAAGCCCTGTCTCGCAACGATCGCGGCGGCAGGCGTCGATGGCGTTGGCCAGCATGCGCTGCGTTCCGAGGCCTGTGGCGGCGTCGACGGTTTCGGCAAGTGAGTGGTTGACGAGCTCGCCGACATAGAGCGAGGGGACATTTCCGTCGCCGTCGATACGAAACCCGCGAGCACGGCAAAGGACGTAGTCGCCGACGGCGTTGCGCACACGATACTGCATGACGCGACGGTGCTTGGTGCCGTTGTAGACTTGGTCGATGTCGTTGATGCAGGCCTCAAGGTCGTCGGGATGGACGCGCGTTTTCCAGTAATCGCGACAGTTGTCTATGTGCTCCGAGGGAAGGCCAAGATCGCGTAAGGCACCTTGTGACCAAAGGGTGCGATGTTTGTCCAAGTTCTCGATAAAGAAATAACGGCCCTCGTTGAGCATCGAAAAGGCGTCAAAAATACGATCGCTTATTTCGAAGTCGTCGGCGTGGACTTGCGTGATATTGCGTCGATCGAGGTGCATGGCATGACGTAGCTTGTAGTCGTACATGCGATGGTCGGCATCGAGCGTCATGCGATTGGAAGCTTCGCCCAGGGCGGGGTCGGCATGTGACACTCCGTAGCTAAACGAGTGGGGCATCTCGGAATCGTTGTTTTTGAGCAGAACCGTTCGGCAGTGTTTCAGACGTTCGGCGAGGTCGTCCTCGGTTGCAATCGTAGATAGGATGGCAAACTCGTCGCCGCCTATGCGAAACGCCGCTTCGCCCACCTTCATATACAGCTTAAGATAGAGACTTACCTGCAAGATATAGCGGTTGCCCTCGTCATGCCCAAAGACGTCGTTGCAGTGCTTGAGATTGTCGATATCGATGAACGCCATGGTAACGGGGGCGTCCTGCTCCCAGAGCTCCTCGAGGGAACGGGCAAAGCCGCCACGGTTGCCAAGCCCGGTAAGCTGGTCGGTAAAGGCGGTCCTGATCAGATCCTCCTGACGCTCGAGAAGGTCACGGACGGTCTTTTCGAGCGTTTCGGTGTAATTGCTGACAGTATCCATGTTCTAAGCGGCTTTCTGAGGTCGGGGCGGATTGCGTCGGGCGAGCTCGTTGTGTACACGCGTCGTTGCTCAGCGCTTTGCATGTATCCAGGCCCCCGCCTTGCCGCGTTGTTGAGTTAATTTGCCGGCTAATGTTCGCTGTTGATAACAGCTGAGTAGTGTAAACAATAGTGCACAATTATATATGGGTGCACATGCTGTGGGCGGCTATTATTCGACAAGCGGTAGCGCGACGATGCGATGTTCGATAAAAATGCGACTGGGACGATATATGTTGACGGGTATACTTGTCCCGTTTTAAAACGCAGGAACGGAGATGGTCGCATGGCACAGTCAAATATGACGCGCACGGTGGGGCTGGCGCTCGAGGGAGGCGGCTACCGCGGTATGTATACGGCGGGCGTGCTCGACGTTTGGATGGAGCACGGTTTGACCTGCGACCATATGGTGGGTGTCTCGGCGGGCGCGGCGTTTGGCTACAACTTTAAATCGCGGCAGATCGGACGTGCCATTCGCTACAACAAGGCTTATTGTGCCGACAAGCGCTATGCGGGTGTAGCAAGCTGGCTGCGGACCGGCGACATGTTCAATGCCGATTTTGCCTATCACGAGGTGCCTATCGAGCGCGATCCCATTGATTTGGAGACATATCGTGCCTGCTCCATGCGGTTTACGTGCGTGTGTACCGATATCGAGACGGGCAAGGCTGTCTACCATGACCTGCCTTATGGCGACGAGCGGGATATCGAGTGGATCCGGGCGTCGTCTGCTATTCCCGTGGCGACGCGTCCCGTTGCTATTGACGGGCATAAGTATCTGGATGGTGGCGTGGCTGATTCTATTCCCAGCGCATGGCTGTTTGCGCAGGGGTATGACCGCAATATCGTGGTGCTCACGCAGCCGGCGGGCTTTGTGAAGCAGCCCAACAGCGTGATGCCCATGCTGCGGCGCGTGTTCCGTCACTACCCAGAGTTTGTCGCAGCGCTTGAGCATCGGCATGAGGTCTACAATGCCACGCTCGATGACCTGGCACGTCGCGAGTCTGCCGGCGAGGTCTTTGTGGTGCGGCCGAGCGAATCGGTGAAGGTGCCGTCGCTGTGCCGCGAACCGGATGAGCTCGAGCGCATCTACCAGGTCGGTCGCCGCGATGCGGAGGCGACTTTGCCGGCGTTGGAGGCCTACCTAGCGGGGTAGGGGTTGCATACGGAAAGCGCATCCCGGAATGGACGTTCGAACCGGGATGCGCTTTCCGCTATTGAAGATATGAGGTTGCGAATCAGCTGCTCGGCCTAGACTTACGCCTGCTGCCAGGTGTCGACGAGCTCCTTGGCTGCGGCGTGGGGGTCGTCGGCACTGCAGACCGCGCTCACCACAAAGAAGCCGTCGACGCCGGTGGCCTTGAGCTGCGGCAGGTCGGCCGTCTTGACGCCGCCGCCCACCACGATGGGCACGGGGCTTGCCGCGTGGAGTGCGGCCAGGTCCTCAAAGCTTTTGGTGATGATGGAGCCGTCGGCCGCGCGTCCGCAATCGCGCTTGGTCTCGGTCTCGTGGAGCGGGCCGATGCCCAGGTAGTCGACCAGACTCATGTCGGCGGTCTTGACGTATTCGAGCATCTCCTCGCAGCGGGCCGAAAGGCCCACGATGGCATCGGGGCCCAAAAGTTTGCGGCAGACCTCGACGGGAATATCGCTCTGGCCCACGTGCACGCCATCGACAGCAATACCCTGCTCGCGCGCGGCGAGTACGCAGTCCAGGCGGTCGTCGATTAACAGGGCGACCTGACCGGTCTTGCCGGCCTGTGCGATTGCCTGCGCGGCGTCGCCGGTCAGTGCGATGATCTCGCGGGCGCTTGCCACCTTGGAGCGCACCTGGATGCAGGTAAAGCCGGCATCGAGCGCCTGGGCCACCACATCGCCCACGGGACGTCCCAGCGTGTTTTCGGGGCCGAGTACCAGATAGGCCGAGATATCAAGGTTGTCGCGGATGCTCATCGTGCTTCCTTCTGCTTTTTGATCTGTGCTTCCATGCGCTCGAGTTTGCCGGTCATGGTGTCGGTAAATCCGGGTCGAATATCGGCCTTGAGCACGACTTCGGTGCGGATGCCCTTGCTCGCCAACACAAAGGTTGCGTCGCGCACGACTTGCATGACCTCGTCCCAGTCGCCCTCGATTTCGGTGAACATCGAGGTGGTGCGGTTGGGAAGGCCGCTCTCGCGAATGACGCGCACGACCTCGGCGACCTCGGCGGAGAGTTCATCGCCGGTGCCGCACGGGGCGATGGCCACGGCGACGAGCGTGTTCATGCCGGTATTGGTTGCGGGCTCGGACATGGCTTATGCCTCCTCGAGCTCGAGCTGGTTGTTGGCGATGTCTTGGGCGGTCGCGCGGTAGAGCTCGTCGATAAAGGCCACCTTAAAGCTTGCCGGGGCATCGGCGACAGCGGCGGCACGCGTGCCGGCAACGTTGTAGACCGCGGTGCCGCAGACGGCTGCCGTAAACGGATCGGTGACGCAGACGTACACGGCCAGCACGCCGCCCTGCGAGCAGCCGCAGCCGGTGATCTTTGACATGAGCGGGCTGCCGCCGTGGGACTTGGCCACGGTCGTGCCGTCGGTGATTAGGTCGACTTCGCCCGAGACCACTACGGCGCCGCCGGTGTAACGGGCGAGCGCCACGGCGGCATCGCGGGCGGCGTCGACCGTGTCGGTGGTATCGACACCGCGCACGCGGCTCAGATCAGCCGCCTCGCCCTCAAGACCCCACAGGCCGGCGAGTGCGATGATCTCGGAGGCGTTGCCGCGCACGATGGCGGGCTTGTACTGCTTGAGCTCGTTTACCAGCTGGGTGCGCAGGCTGCCGATGCCCAGGCCCACCGGATCGAGCACCCAGGGCTTGCCGGCGTCGTGTGCCGCCTTGGCCGCGCGGGGAATCGTCTGCTCGTAGATGGGGAAGAGCGTGCCCATGTTGAGATAGATGGCGCCGCCGCCGGCAACGAGCGCCTCGCCCTCGTCGGGCAGATAGACCATGGCGGCCGAACCGCCCACGGCGAGCTGCGCGTTGGCGACAAAGTCGATCGTCACCGTGTTGGTGATGGAGCCGGCCATCGGATTGGTGGCGCGAATCTCCTCCACGGCCTTGACCATATGTTGCTTAAGCTGTTCCGAATCAATCACTGCACATGCCTCCTTGGCATAGAAAAGGGGCGCTGTGCATAGACAGCGCCCCTGCAAAGGCGGCATGCTCCCTACGCCAGCATTAACTGACAGGTTCAAAGGATTGGGCCCTATGCCCTCTCAGCCTTGTGGTTTGCACCGCCGGCACTCCCGCATCGAATCTGTTGTTCCCTATACTAGCGCACCTGCCAAAAAGGGACAGGTTTATTTTGGCAGGTAACAACTGGGACTTTGCGTTTTCCCAGATGAAACCTGCCGAAATAAACCTGTCCCTTTTTGGCAGGTCGGTACAATAGATGGGATTAAGAATGACCGAGGGGACTCTATGATCAAACTTGTGCTGACCGATATGGACGATACGCTGATTCCAGCCGGGCATGACGGCGCCAGCGACTACGCCATTGAGGGTATTCATGCCATGCAGGCGGCGGGTTTGCACTTTGGGCCGGTTTCGGGTCGTCAGCCGTCCGCGATGGGCTGGATGTTCAAAAACCGTTCCGGGTGTTATTCGACCGGTGCGTTCTGTAACGGCCAGGTGATGTTTGTTGACGGCGAAGTAGTCGCCTCGCGCGCAATCGACAACGATGCTCTGATGCGTTTGGCCGACTATCTGGAGCAAGAGACCGACGATACATTTCTAAAAGTCTACAGCCTGGGCGATGACTTTTGGGGCAACGATGCCCATTGTGTGACGAGTGACCCCGAGCGCGTTCGTCGCGCCATGGAGTCGGGCGGCAACGCGTGGCTCAAAGGCGAAGAGGCCCCATGTCGTCCCGTCGTCGATGACGCGTCGGTGTTTAAGGCGAATATCTGGAGTGCCCGTTCGCGTGAGGAGCTCGCGGAGCTACGTGAGCGCGTTGCCGCTGAGGTGCCGGAACTCTCGCTTGTGTTTCCCAACAACCGAGTGCGCCTGTTCGACATCCTTCCGGCTGGTTGGGACAAGGGCTGCGCTGCGCTGGAGCTGGCGCGCGCTTTGGGCCTGACGCCCGACGAGGTGGCCGTATTCGGCGATTCTGATAACGATTTGCCCATGATCGATGCCGTTCCTAACTCCGTTGCAGTCGCCAATGCCAACGAGGCCGTCACGGCTGCCGCACGCTGGCATATTGGCGCTGCGGCAGATGATGCGGTTGCCGGGGCTCTGCATCAGATTGCCGCCTGCGCCGCGACGGGGGAGATGCCGTCGTTTATGCGTCAAATGGACGCGGCAGGTTTTGGCGTCACGAACGTCTAGGGAGAAGGCTATGAAGCTTCAGCAGCTCAGATATGTTGTTAAGGTTGCCGAATGCGGTAGCATCACCGAGGCCTCGCGCCGGCTCTTTGTGTCGCAGCCCTCGATTACCGCGTCGATTCGCGATCTCGAAAACGAGATGGGTGTGCATATCTTTGAGCGCACCAACAAGGGCGTCATTGTGTCCGAGGAAGGCGAGACCTTCTTGGGCTACGCGCGCCAGGTGCTCGACCAGGCCGACCTGCTCGAGGGCAAGTACAAAGGCACGTCCGAGCAGGTGCCGCACTTTAGTGTGAGCTGCCAGCATTATTCCTTTGCCGTTAATGCGTTTGTCGATGTGATCCGCGAGTTCGATGCCGCGCGCTACGACTTTACCCTGCGCGAGGAGCAGACCCACGAAATTATCGAGGATGTCGCGCATATGAAAAGCGAACTCGGCATCCTGTATCTGTCGGAGCACAATCGCGAGGTCATCGAGCGCATGCTTGCCGCCAACGAGCTCGTGTTCGAAGGGCTCTTCTGCGCCACGCCGCATGTCTTCGTCTGCGCCGACCATCCGCTGGCGGGCCGCTCCAGCGTGACGCTCGAGGATCTGGAAGACTACCCGTTCCTGTCCTACGAGCAGGGCAGCTACAACTCGTTTTACTATTCCGAGGAGCTGACCTCGACGTTCGAGCGTCGCAAAAATATCCGCGTGCGCGATCGTGCGACGTTGTTCAATTTGGCCATGGGCCTCAACGGCTACACGGTATGCTCGGGCGTGATCAGCCACGAGCTCAACGGCCCCGGCATTATCTCGATTCCGCTCGACGTGGACGAGTACATGGAGATTGGCATCATCACGCGCAAGAACACGACGCTCACGCGCTACGGTCGGGCCTATATCGACGCGATTCGTCAGCATATCTAGGCTGCTGTGCTCCGCACGGTTCAAGTCTCTTTATGACAGTCCAGACTGATATAGGAAGCATCTATATCAAACTGTTATAAACGTATATTTTACGATGACCATATGAGCGCTCATACTCTGTCCCAGTAAAGCAACCGATGCAAAGGGAGATATCTATGAGCACTTCGATTCAACCGAACGCGCCGTTTCGCGCCGATATCGTCGGCAGTTTTCTTCGTCCGCAGGCTGTAAAGGATGCCCGTGCCGCCTATGTCGCGGGTAAACTCGACGCTTCCGGCCTTAAGGCCGTCGAGGACGAGGCCATCCGCGACTTAGTGGCCAAGCAGAAGGCTGCCGGCCTGCAGGTGATTACCGATGGCGAGTTCCGCCGCAGCTACTGGCACCTCGATTTTATGTGGGGACTCAACGGCATTGAGCGCCGCGCCTCGCGCACGGGCTACATGTTTCACGATGAGGAGACTACCGCCGACACCGCCGCGGTAACCGGTCCCATTAGCGGCGAGAACCATCCGTTCGTCGAGCACTTCAAATTTGTCAAGTCGCTCGAGGGTGAGGGCCAGATCGCGCGCCAGACCATTCCGGCGCCGATCCAGACGTTCTCCGAAGTCACACTCGACCGCTGTGATGGCCAGCAGGAGAGCCTGCGTGCCGTCTATAAGACCGACGAAGAGCTCGCCGATGCCATTGCCGCAGCATACCGCACCGTGATTGCCGACCTGTATGCCGCGGGCTGCCGCAACATCCAATTTGATGACTGCACCTGGGGCATCTATTGCGATACCGACTTTGTGTCCAAGACCGGCATGAGTCCGGTTGACCTGCAAAAGGTGAGCGAGCTGGGCGTGGCGCTCAACAATGCTGCCATCGCGGGCAAGCCCGACGATCTGGTTATCAATACGCACGTGTGCCGCGGCAACTATCACTCCACGTATGCCTTCGAGGGTGGTTACGATCCCATTGCACCGTACCTGTTTGCGCACGAGGATGTCGACGCGTTCTACCTTGAGTTCGATACGCCGCGCGCCGGTGGCTTTGAGCCGCTCAAGTATGCTGCTCCCGGCAAGAAGGTCGTGCTGGGCCTGGTGACCACCAAGGCCGCTGAGCTCGAGGACGAGGAGGCCATCGTCGAACGTATCCACGAGGCCGCAAAGTATGTGCCGCTCGAGAACCTGTACCTGTCGCCCCAGTGCGGCTTTGCCAGCTGTGAGATTGGCAACAAACTGACCGAGGACGAACAGTGGGCAAAGATCGCGCTGGTCAAGCGCATTGCCGAGCGCGTTTGGAAGTAACGCTACCGTTTGCAGGTGACGGCGCGTGCGAGACATGGCGTATCACGTACAATGGTTCGGATCGTATCGTTCGGGCAGGTTATCCGATATGCCTGATCGCCCTTCCATCATGAAAGGACTTCCATGTCCCAATCCTCGACGCCCGCCGTCACCGATGCCATCTACGATGCATCGTCGCTCGGCCGCCCGCGCATGTTTGTGTTGGGTTTGCAACACATGTTTGCGATGTTCGGAGCCACGGTGCTCGTGCCTGTGCTCACCGGCCTTTCCGTTTCGGCGACGCTTCTGTTCGCCGGCATCGGCACGCTGCTGTTTCATTTTCTATCGCGCGGTAAGGTGCCCGCGTTTCTGGGCTCGTCGTTTGCCTTTATCGCGGGTTATGCCGCCATTGCACCCAACGGCGAGGCCGAGCTTTTGCCTTACGCTTGCCTGGGCGTTGCCTGCGCCGGCCTGCTCTATCCGGTGCTGGCGGCGCTGTTCCGCGCATTTGGCGCCAAGCGTGTCATGCGCTTCTTTCCGCCGGTGGTGACCGGTCCCATCGTCATTTCCATCGGCCTGATCCTGGCGAGCTCTGCCATTGCCAACTGCCAGACCAACTGGCTTGTCGCCGTTATCGCTGTGGCCGTGATCGTCATCTGCAACATCTGGGGCCGCGGCATGGTCAAGATCGTGCCGATTTTGCTGGGCGTTGTGGTGAGCTATGCCGTCGCGGCGGTGCTGGGCGAGGTTGATTTTTCGGGCGTTGCCGCCGCTCCGTGGGTCGGTCTGCCCATCGTGTGGGACAACACCGTGTTTGCGCTCTTTGGCCCGCAGTTCGATAGCGGTCTTGCCACGACGGCTATCATCACCATCATGCCGCTGGCCTTTGCGACCATGATTGAGCACATTGGCGATATCTCCGCCATTGGCTCTACCTGCGAACGCAATTACATTGCCGATCCCGGTCTGCACCGTACCCTGCTCGGCGATGGCCTGGCGACCATCTTGGCGTCGCTCTTTGGCGCTCCGGCCAATACGACGTATGGCGAGAACACCGGCGTGCTTGCCCTGACGCGCGTGATTCGCATTGCCGCGTGCTGTGCCATCGTGCTTTCGTTCTGCCCCAAGTTTGCTGCTGTGATCGCTGCTATGCCGGCGTGCGTTATCGGCGGTGTGTCACTCGTGCTCTACGGCATGATCAGTGCCGTGGGCGTTCGCAACCTTATCGAGAACCAGGTTGATTTCCAGAACAACCGCAACGTGCTGGTGGCGGCTCTGGTGCTCGTGCTTTCGCTCGGCATTGCCTACAGTACCACCGGCGCCATCGTGCTGGAGCTGGGCGGCGTGACGATTTCGCTTTCGGGCCTTGCCGTGGGCTCGCTGGTGGGTATCGTGCTCAACGCGATTCTGCCCGGCAATGATTTTGAGTTCGATGTCTCGGAACTCGAGGAGACTGTCAAGTAGTAGTTGTGTTCAGCTAAATCAAAAAATGGCGCCCATGCGTACGCGTGGGCGCCATTTTTAATGCGTCAGTATCCAGTGTATGGCGTGGGCCATGCGCAGGTCGGTCTGGGCAAAGTGATTGCCGGGGTTGAGTGCCAGCGTTGTTGGGATGCCTCGCTCGATGAGTAGCTCTTCCATTGCGCGCGTGTCGTCGAGCACGTGCCTCATCATGCGGTTGGGCGTCTTGGTTTCCTTTTTACCGAGTGACAGATAGACGGCGTCGGGCGTAGCTGTCATCGTGCGCTCGCGCGCGTAGTCGATAAAGCCGGGGAACCACAGCGACCCCGATGCACTCGCCGCGCGCTCAAAGACATCTGTTTGCCAAAGTGCCCACAGTGCAAAAAGACCCGCCAACGAGTAGCCGGCAACGCCGCGCCAGGTGGGCGGTTGCGGGAGCGATGATTCGGCCTCTGGGATTATCTGCTTCAACAACTCGTCAAGAAAACCAGCGGCCTGTCCACCAAAGGGCTCGGCATCGCGCACGGTTCCGTCGCATCCCCAGGGGCTCAGCTCGCGATTCCAGTTGAGGCTGCCAATGCCGACAAGCGTGAAGGGCGGGCAGTTGAGCTCTCGGCAGCGTTCATAAACCTCCGTGCCGTCGCCCATGACCACGGGAAGATAGATGACTGGTGCGCTTTCGGCATGCTGTGCATGAACGGTTATCTGCTTTTGATGCGCTTCCATGACGGGCTTCTCTCGGCGTTGTGATATCGACGGCCCCCATTGTCGCACGCCGGCTCATGCAGGTTGGGCTAGACCAAAGACAATCTCGTGCATACCCTGCGGACGCATATGGAAAACGCCACCGCCGGAGGGGAGCTCGGCGGTGGCGTTGTTAAACGGTGCTGGGACTCGGGGCCTTCGCGGGAGCTGCCATGTGCGCAGAGGCGTCTAAGAGCGCTTGCGGCTCGCCATGGTGCCTGCGGCGATAGCGGCTGTTCCCGCAAGGACGGTTGCCACGATGGCCGCACTCGAGGTGTCGCCGGTTGCCGCGAGCACGCCGGTAGTCTTGGCTTTCGTGATTGAAGCCGCAACGGCCTTGGTCGGCTTTGAGCCCTCAGGCCTGGGGCTCTGCTTGGACTCCGCGGGCTTGCTTTCTGCGGGCTTGGTCTCGTCGGGCTTGGGGTCTTCCGGCTTGGCTACCTCGGGAGGTGCGATGACCATGCTCTTGGCGACAGCTTCGTTATAGGGGGAGTCGATCACAGCGTCGCCTGTGCCGATGGCTTGGCCTGCCTCGTAGATGCCGTCACGGAGCTTGCGATAGTCAATGACCTTGCCGCCTTCGGGCGTCTGGATGGCGGCTCCTTCGATTTCGATGGTGCCGATCGCCTTGCCGTCCGCGCTCATGGCAAGGGCGAAGATTGCCGCCGTGTCTCCCTCGGCCGTGACCCTGCTGCGGACGATCGAGATGGTCGCGGGCGTGATGCCCTCGCTGGTCTGGGCGATGATGCCGATGTTCTCGCCTTGGGGCTCGGGGCTCGTCTCACCATCTTGGTTTTCGCTGTAGGGGATGGGGCCGTCGCCGTTCTCGACATAGCGGGCTATGGCCTTGACAACGGAGTCGCTGATGTAGATGTGGCCACTCTCCTCGTTGGGTCGATCGTTTCTGGTGGAGAATGCAGCCGAAACCTCGCCTTCCGCAAGCGCGTCCACGGTGGAGCCGTTCTTGACGACGATATCGTCTTGGTAGGTGAAGAGGGCAATGGCGTCACCGTATCTGCCTTTACTTGCGCGGACTGTCACGTTTGCATGATCGAGTGTGATGCCCTTGTGGGCATAGACGCCATATTCAACACCGTTTGCGTTGAGGGAGGCGTTTGTGGCTGCGAGGCTGCCCTTGGCCTCGACGGCGGCGTCTTTCTCGGAGCTCGCCTTGACCTGGCTGCCGTCCGAGATATTGATGTTGCCGCCGCTCCAAATGGCCTCACCATCGGCTGAGCTTGCCTCGACTGTGCCGCCACCCTTGATGGTGAGGTTCTTGTCGGTTCCGATACCCTTGTCCTTGGTAGCCCTGGCGGTGACGGCCCCGCTGTCGTCAATCGCGATATTGCCGTTTGCCCTGATGCCATCCGATACGCCCGTGGCGTTGACGTTGCCCGAACCTTTGATAGCGAGATCGCCCTCGGCGTCGATGGCATCAAACCCAGCGCTCGTGGCGTTGACGGATCCGACTCCGTCGATGTTGATATTACCCGTGGAGAGGATAGCGTCCTCAGTAGATGTCACGCTGAGCGTGCTGCCCGCGTCGCCTTGGATATTGAGCTCGGCGTTCTCATTCTTGCCATGAGAAGCCTTGATGCCTTCGGTCCAGTCGGCAGTGACGATGTTGTTTCCCGAGTAATTCACGTTGAGCTTGCCTGCGGCCTGGATCTCGCCGCCGTTATAGTTGTTGAGCTTCAAGTCGTCGGCGCCGTCCCACGACCAGGTGCCGGTCTCGTCGCCCGCCGCAGTGCCGGCGTTGTATTTGGTTTCGCCGACCTTGACCCATTCCGCTGCGAGCGAGACGCTCGGCATGAGCAGCGAGCTCACCGTGAGCGCGCACACGGCGCCCGCGACGATGCGGCGCGTCACGCGGCGCCAGCTGCCGTGCGCGAGTCCTATGCGACGGCGAACGTCGGGTTCGGCAACATGGGTTCCGGCGGTAGTGTCATTGCGTCTGGGGGTCGTGAACAAGGCTGCCATGGTTGCTCCCGTTCTCATAGGGCCTATACGACTAGATTCAGCGTATCTGCTGGATGTTGCCGGCGGTAGTGCCGTTTGGAGGGCAAAATGGCCAAAATGGGGGAGAAATAGGCCGCATGCCGGCGCAGGGACCGGCGCTAAAAGAAAAGCGCGGGGCCGCATGGCGACTCCGCGCTTTATTGTTCAGCTTTTGCAGCCTTGCCCTTACGCTACGAAGAAGTAGACGAGGAAGGCAAGGGCCGCGATCCATCCGTCCCGTGCGAAAAAGTGTTTACGAGCGCTTGCGGCTCACCACGGCGCCTACGGCGATGGCGGCTGTTCCCGCAAGGGCGGCTGCCACGATGGCTGCGCTCGAGGCGTCGCCGGTTGCCGCGAGCTTGCCGACGGTCTTGGCTCCCGTGGCTGCAACTGCAACGGTCTTGGTTGTCTTCGTGCCCTCGGACTTGGAACCCTCGGGCTTGGTCTCGCCGGGCTTTTCCTCGGGTTTGATCTCCTCGGGAGGCACGATGACCGTGCTCTTGGCGACAGCGGCGTCATAGGGGGAGTCGATCGTGGCGTCGCCCGTGCCGATGGTTTGACCTGCCTCGTAGGAGATGCTGGGGCCGTACTCTTCTTCGTGGCGATAGTTAATGATCTTGCCGCCTGCGGGCGTCTGGATGGGAGCGCCTTCGATCTCGATGGTACCGATCGCCTTGCCGTCCTCGCTTATGGCAAGGGCGAAGATTGCCGCCGTGTCTCCCTCGGCCGTGACCCTGCTGCGGACGATCGAGATGGTCGCGGGCGTGATGCCCTCGCTGGTCTGCGCGAAGATGCCGATGTTCAGGCCCTCGGACTCAGGGATGATTTTGTCGTTTTGGTCTCCACTGTAGTGGTCGGGGCCGTCGCCGCCGGTCTCGGCATAGCGGACTATGGCCTTGACAACGGAGTCGCTGATGTAGATATGGCCACCCGCTTCGCCGGAGTAGAAATTACTGGTGGAGATTGCAACCGAGAACCTGCCTTCTGCGAGCGCATCCACAGTCGAGCCGTTCTTGATGACGATGTCGTCCTCATCGGTGAAGAGTGCGCTGACTTCCCCGCCATCTGAGCTTGCGCGGATCGTCACGGTCGCGCCATCGAGCGTGATGCCCTTGTAGACATAGATGCCATACCCAACGCCACTTGCGTTGAGGGAAGCGTCCGTGACCGTGAGGCTGTTTTTACCGTCGATGGCGGCGTCTTCCTCGGAGCTTGCCTTGACCTGGCTGCCACCCGAGATCTCGATACTGCCGTCGGTCCAAATCGCATTGTCCTCGATAGAGCTTGCCTCTACCTTGCCGCCGCCCTTTATGATGAGGTTCTCGTTAGCATCGATACCCTGATCCTCGGTGGCCTTGGCGGTGACGGTTCCGCTGTTGTCGATCGTGATGTTGCCGTCGGCCCTGATGCCATCCGAATCGCCCGTGGCGTTAACGTTTCCCGAGCCCTTGATGGTGACATCGCCCCCGGCATCGATGGCATCGTGCTCGGTGCTCGTGGCGTTGACAGTGCCAGCGCCGTCGATGTTGATGTTGCCGACGGAAGTGATGGCGTCACGAGAAGATGTCACGTTGAGCGTGCTGGACGCGTCGCCCTGAATATTAAGCTCGGCGTTCTCGTTCGCGCCATCCTTAACCTTGATGCCGCGGCCGTCGTCGTTAGTGACGGTGTTGTTGCCCTCGTAGCTCACGTTGAGCTTGCCCGCTGCCTCGATCGCGCCGCCGTTATAGCCGTTGAGCTTCATGTCATCGGCGCCATCCCATGACCAGGTACCGGCGGCGTCTCCCGTGGGGCCCGCGGCCGCTTCGTGGCGGACGCCGCCAACGTCCACCCACTCGGCTGCGAGCGAGATGCTCGGCATGAGCAGCGAGCTTACCGTAAGCGCGCATACGGCGCCTACAACGATGCGGCGCGTCACGCGGCGCCAGCTGCCGTGTGCGAGCAGCGTGCGACGGCGCAGGTCGGGCTCAACAAAATGGGCTCCAGAGGTTTTGTCATTGCGCTTGGGGGTCGTGAACAAGGCGGCCATGGTTACTCCCATCCTCATAGGGCCTATGCGGTTATATCCAGCATATCTGCAGGATGTAGCCGTCGGTAGTGCCGTTTGGAGAGCAAAACGTCCAAAACTTGCGAAGCAATACATCGCGTGTCCGTGTGGTGCCTGGCTTTAAAAGCAAAGCGCGGAGTCGCATCGAGCGGCTCCGCGCTTTGCTGTTTGGTATTGCGAATCTTGCGCCTACGCTACAAAGAAGTAGACGAGGAAGGCGAGGGCTGCGATCCACATGAGCGGCTTGATCTTGGAGGCCTCGCCCTTAAAGAGCGCGACGACCACGTAGGCGATAAAGCCCAGACCAATGCCGGCAGAGATGGAGTAGGTGAAGGGCACGCCGGCGACAATCATGAACGCCGGGAAGCCCTGCGACACGTCGGACCAGTCGATCTCGGAGGCCTCGCTCATCATGAGGTAGCCGACGTAGACCAGAGCACCGCAGGTGGCGGCGCTGGAAACGATGGTGACGATGGGGGAGAAGAACGCGGCGAGAATGAACAGCACACCGGTGGTGACGGAGGTGAGGCCCGTGCGGCCACCGTCGGCAGCGCCAGAGGTGGACTCGACGAAGGTGGTGATGGAGGAGACGCCCATAAAGCCACCGGCAGCAGCGGCCACGGAGTCGACGACCAGGATGGGACGGATGTCCTCGACATTGCCGTCCTCGGTCAAGAACTCGCCCTGCTTGGCGACGGCCATCGCGGTGCCCATGGTGTCGAAGAAGTCGCTCATGAGCAGCGAGAAGGCAACGACGAGCAGCATCGGGTCGGTCAGGACCTTCACGATGGCAAGGTTGCCGTCGGCAGTGCTGGCAAACGGGGCGCCGAAGGTCGAGAAGTCGAGCGGTGCGATGAGGCCCTCGGGCGCATGGGTGACGCCCAGCGGGATTCCGGCGATAACGGCGACGATGATGCCGATGAGCAGCGAGCCCGGCACGTTGCGGGAAGCCAGGGCAACCGTCACGACGATGGAGATGATGCCGACGATAAAGGTGGGGGAGGCGATGTCGCCCAGGCCGACGAGCGTACCGGCGCCAGCGGTGATGATGCCGGCGTCGCACAGGCCGATCATGGCGATAAACAGGCCCAGACCCACCGAGATGGCGTGGCGCAGGACCACGGGGATGGCGTCCATGATGGCCTCGCGCAGGCCGCACAGGACGAGCAGCAAGATGACGATACCCTCGAGGAAGATAACGCTCATGGCCACGTGCCAGTCGCCGCCGCACATGGTGGTGGCGATGCCCGCGATCATGGCGTTGATGCCCAGACCCGACGCGCAGGCGAGCGGGCGGTTGGCGAAGATGCCCATGCAGATGGTCATGATGCCGGCGCCCAGGCAGGTGGCGCAGGCGAGCGCTCCCGCATCAATGCCAGCGCCCGAGAGCACTGCGGGGTTGACGGCGATGATGTAGGCCATCGCCAGGAATGTTGTCAGTCCAGCGCGAAGTTCGGTCCCGATTGTGGACTTGCGCTCACTGACGTGAAATAGTTCGTCCATGCATACCCTTTCCTTGTTCGGCCCCGAGTTTAGGCCGATTGACACGAACTCACCCACTATAGCCCCTTTACGACGCTGTTGTTCCTCGCATGTTGATGTTCGGCGCTTTGTAGCAGACGGACGGTATTTTTCGCATGAAAATGTGTGGGTACCGTATACTTAAGCGGTTACAACGACCCCTATGGAGGAACGTATGATTAAAGAGCTTTGCCACGACGAGGCTATCCTGTCCCAGCGTTGCGAGGTTGCGACCGTCGAGGACGAGTCGGTTGCTCAGGACCTGATCGATACCATCAAGTCGCTCGACGATGCCGGCTGCCTTGCCGCCAACCAGATCGGCATCACCAAGAAGGTCTGCGTCTACCTGGACGATGCCGGCGAGTCCCATGTGCTCTACAACCCCCGTCTGGTGTTTGGCCTGGGTGCCAGCAAGATGGAGGAGAGCTGCCTGACGCACGAGGAGATCACCAAGTCCACGCGCTACATCAAGTGCAAGGTTGCTTTTGACCAGATCGTCGACGGCAAGATGCGCGAGCGCAAGCAGGACTTCGTCGGCTTCGAGGCACAGATGATCCAGCATATGATCGACCACTGCCTCGGCAAGTTGGTCTAAGGGGATCAAAGCACCGCACCTTGCCGCTCAATCGTCGCTCGCGTACCTTAAGTACGCTTCGCTCCTCTTTCGTGGCAATCTGCGGCACTTTGACCCCTTAGACGACCTGCGGGGTTAACTTGGTTGAGTTTATCCTGCTTGAATAGCCCGGGCGTGACATTGTTGTCATGTCCGGGCTTTTGTGTTTAGCCCCTTTTTGTTTGGAGACAATAACCTTAGCAAGAACGTAAAGCTAGGAGGCGCCATGTGTACGAGCATTCGATTTACCGATAATTCTGGCCACATGTATCTAGGCCGCAACCTCGACTGGAGCTTTGACTATGGCCAACAGGTTCGCGTGATGCCTCGCGGGTTTCACATTCCGTATTCGTTTATCGACGACGCGACAGCGGCACACGCGGTGATCGGTATGTGCATCGATTACAAGAACTATCCCATGTTCTTCGACTGCGGCAACGATGCGGGCCTCGCCGTGGCGGGTCTCAATTTCCCGGGTTATGCCGAGTATGCCGAGGACCCTGTCGACGGCAAGACCAATATCGCAGCCTATGAGTTTCCCCTGTGGGTGGCAGCGACGTTCTCGACGGTCGATGAGGTCGAGGCCGCGCTGCGCGACACGGTGATTGTCGCCAAATCTGCCGGAGAGGGGCTGGGCGTGTCGCTGCTCCATTGGATTATCGGCGACAGCCAGCGTAGCATCGTGGTCGAGATGATGGCTGACGGCCTGCATGTATACGACGATCCGGTCGACACCCTTGCCAATCAGCCCACCTTCCCGTGGCACATGGAAAACCTGCGCACCTATATCACGGCCACAAGCGATTTTCCGCAGACGGCGACATGGCGTGGCGCCGAGCTCAAGCCCTATGGTGCGGGTGCCGGCATGCGCGGTATTCCGGGTGACTGCTATTCGCCGAGCCGTTTTGTAAAGGCGGCGTACCTCAATGCCAATTACCCGCAAAAGGAGAGCGAGACCGAAAACGTCGTCCGCATGTTCCGCTCGCTCGAGGGCGTGGTGATGATCGAGGGGGCGTCCAGGATGGGCGATGGCAAGTTCGAGAAGACTATCTACACCGGATGCTTTAGCGCGCGCACGGGCAATTATTACTACGCGATGTATGGGGATCCGTCGATTCGCTACGTGAGCCTGATGGATGCCGAGGGCGCAAGCCCCGATAGGCTCGTGGTTCCCGAGCCGCGTCGTTCGTAGCCGTTAGCTTTACTGCAATGCAAAGCGGCCCTGCGTCTCTCGTGAGGTGCAGGGCCGCTGTCGTTGATTTATGACGTCGCTAGAAGTTGGCGTCGTTGAGCTGGGTGCTCTCGAGTCCGTCGAGTTGCTGTTGCTCGGGCGTATCGGCGACGCTCTCGAGCAGCTCGGTGGGATCGACGTTCATGCTCTTGCCGGCCTCGTTGCCGTTGACCAGGTCGTCCGAGAAGATGTCGACTTCCATTTCCTCGGCCTCTTCAATCTGAACCTCGAGCGGCACCTGGGTGCGCACGAGCTTAACGGCCGGGCGCATGCGGGCAAACAACGGCACGTACTCGATGATGATGGCAGAGTTCTCGAGACCGTACCAGCGCGCCGGGCTTCCGCAAGCGCGGCGGACGGCGTACTTGATGGCCATCACGAGGTGGTCATTGCGGTTGATGTCCGTTTCGGGGGCAAGCATCTTGCGCAGCATGCAAAAACGGAAGTCGCCCACGTTGCCGCGTGTCTCGTAGATGGAGTAGGTGTGATGTTGCGGCGGCAACTCACTCGATGCCATCAGGTCGCCAACGATCTGGCGCAGGTAGGCGTTGATGCGCTGATTGACCTTAAAGCCCAGGTCCAAGCGTACGCGGAACAGGAAGTCTGTGCCAAAGGTCTCGACGGAATACTCGTGCGTATAGGGTTCGTCGGTAACGTGCACGTTAATGAACCAATATGCCTTGGCGCGCTTGGGATGCTTATCCAGGATGGAATAGAGCACGTCGCGGTCGAGTGTGAGCGGGTCGGGGCTGTTGGTGAGAAATACCAGATTGTCGGCGAGCACGGGATAGGTCTCGTCGTTGCGCAGGCGGTTGAGCTGGTCGATGTACTTGGAGACGGGCAGCAAAATCGTCTGCGTGCGCTCGATGGCGGTGCCGCGGCGCCACACGTACATAAGGCCAAACAGCAGTGCGGCCAGGAAGATCATGACGTAGCCGCCGTCAAAGAACATGGTGAGGCACGAGGCGAAGAAGCACAGCTCAATGGCACCAAAGAGCAGGGGCGAAGACGCAGGCACCCAGCCTGTGCTTGAGGATGCCGGCGATGTAGCTCGTCAAAAGCGTCGTGGTCATGAGCATGGTCACGGTAATGGCGAGGCCGTAGGCGCTCTCCATGCGCTCGGAGTTTTGGAACAGCAGCACGATGAAGATGCAGCCGACCCACATGATGTTATTGACGAGCGGAATATAGAGCTGGCCCTTGGTGTCGCTGGGGTAGTGGATGCGCAGATGCGGCATAAGGTTGAGACGCGTTGCCTCGGATACCAGCGAGAACGAGCCGGTGATGAGCGCCTGCGAGGCAATGATGGCCGCCACGGCCGAAAGCACGATGGCAAAGGGGCGCAGGGGCTCGGGGAGCATCATATAGAACGGGTTGACGATATCCATCGCGAGCAACTGGGGATTGGAATTGTTGGCGAGCAGCCAAGCGCCCTGACCCAGGTAGTTAAGGATAAGCGCCGCTTTAACAAACGGCCAGGATGCGTAGATGTTGGCCTTGCCCACGTGGCCCATGTCTGAATAGAGCGCCTCGGCGCCGGTCGTCGACAGGAAGACGAAGCCGAGCACCATGATACCCGAGTGGTTGATGGGCGAGAACAGGAACATGACGCCGCGGATGGGGTTAAGCGCGCGCAAGATGGACAGGTTGCCGAGCATGTTGAATAGACCGGCGCCTGCCAGGAACAGGAACCACAGCGTCATGAGCGGACCGAACAGCTTGCCGATTGACGAGGTGCCAGCGCGCTGCATGGCAAACAGGCCACAGATAATGATGATGGTAATAATGATGACGTTAGTTTGCCCGTCACCCAACAGCGCGTGGCCCCACTCGATGGTGCGCAGACCCTCGATGGCCGTGGTAACCGTGACGGCGGGGGTGAGGATGCCGTCGGCGAGCAGTGCCGCACCGCCGATCATGGCGGGGAGAATCAGCCACGGTGCCACCTTGCGTACCAGGCTAAACAGGGCGAAGATGCCGCCTTCGTTGTGGTTGTCGGCCTTCATGGCGATTACCACGTACTTGACCGTGGTCACGAGCGTCATGGTCCAGATGACGAGCGAAAGCGCGCCCAGGATCATGTCCTCGCTGACGGTACCGATGCCGCCGTTGTTGGCGACGATTGATTTCATGGTGTACATGGGGCTCGTGCCGATGTCGCCATAGACGACGCCGAGCGTTACGAGCAGCATGCCAGCGGAGAGGGGGATGGCTCCGTGCCCGCCTTGACCACGCTGGTCTTGGGGGTTTGCCTCCAGTTTGTTGTGTGCCACGTGGACTCCCTTAGACATCCGGTTGTCTGTCTAGGACAGATAATCTTTATGCCGTCTTTATACATACAAGAGCAGTTTGGCACATCAGGTTATTTTAGACAATAATCCCCAGCTGGGGATTATTTATGTACGTAGGTAGCATTTCAAAACAGGGGCTTTTAAGCACGTGCTGTCTGGGCTATGCCAGCCTTGGCGCTTGCGCGTTTGCCGGCGAGTTCGCAAAAAATCGCGCCGCCGATGATAAGCGCGGCACCCATCAGACGGACCGGTGTTATGGCTTCGCCCAAAAGGACGGCGGAGAACACGACCGCCGAAAGCGGCTCGAGGTAGCCGACAACGGCGACGGTCTGCACAGGCAGTTTGGCGACGGCGCTAAAGTAGAGCAGGCAACCAATGCCGGTGTTGACGACGCCGAGCATGACGACGGCGCGCCAATCGATGCCTGCGGCGACGCCGGCGGACAGGAATGAGGGTGCACCCTGCGTGATGAGCGTGAGGACCAGCGCGGTCACAAAGGCGGCACTCACCTGGAGCGTGGAGTTCTCGAGGCCTTCGATGTGTGGCGCGCCCTTGCTAGCGATGACCATCAGCGCATAGCAAAATGCCGAGGCGATGCCGCAGGCGATACCTGCAATGGGCATATTGCCGCCTAGACCTTGCGCTGCAATGAGAAAAGCACCGCAAGCAACGGCGATAAAGCCGGCGATTTTGCCGCCGATCAGCTTTTCGCCAAAGATGAGCGGGGAGAGTGCCATGACAATGATGGGGCCGCAGTAGTACAGCAGCGAGGATACGCCGACGCCGATCGTCTGGTAGGCGCGGAACAGAAAAATCCAGCTGGCGCCCAGCGCGGCTCCCGAAAGGAGGAGGGCTGCGGCTTCGCGGGGGCGAGATGGCGCCTGCAACTTATGGCGTTGGGTGATGGCGAGAATGGTGACAAGCGAGAGTGCGCCCAAAAACGTACGCAGTAGCACGATATCCGAGCTCGGCAGCGCGATGGCAGCGGCGATGATGCCGTTGGAGCCAAACAATAGCAATGCTGCTAAGTACGTAAACAGTCCGTTGTTCATGCGCTTCCGTCCCTTCTATATCCGAGCATGTTCACTATGGGTGAACTGGCTTTAGAAGAAAAGCGAATATAATGCATGGATAACATGACAAAAACTCATGCAAAGGTGGAGGGGTGCCGTGGAAACGAATATTCAAAAGATGCAGGTGCTGCTCGAGACCGTGCGCGCCGGCAGTTTTACGCGCGCCGCCGAGCGCCTGAGCTATTCGCAGTCGGGCGTGAGCCGCATGGTGGCCGATCTCGAGGCCGACTGGGGCTTTAAGGTGCTCGACCGCAGTCGCGAGGGCGTAGTACTTTCTGCCGATGGACGGCAAGTTATGCCTGCGGTTGAGGCGTTATGCGAGGAGTTTGGCCGCCTGCAGCGACGCGTGGATGAGATGCGTGGGCTCATGCGCGGCAAAATCTGCATCGGTACGTTTTCGAGTGTGGCGACCCACATGCTGCCGCCAGTGATTGCGCGCTTTCGCGCCGATCACCCGGACGTCGATTATGAGTTGCTGATGGGTGATTACTCAGAGATTGAACAATGGGTGGCGGAAGGGCGCTGCGATCTGGGCTTTATCCCGCGTGAGCCCCGAGAAAACGGCATGACATCGCGGTCTTTGGTGCGCGACGAGTTGATGGCAGTAGTGCCGGCAGACTCTTTGCTTGCCACGGCGGAGGTCGTTTCTCTTGTCGATTTAGCCAACGAGCAGTTTATTCTGCTAGAACGCGGCACCGATGACGAGATTACGCCGCTGTTCCGTCGGGCGGGACTGACGGTGTGCTCCAAGCTGTCGACCTGGGATGACTATGCGATTATGGCCATGGTCGAGGACGGCCTGGGCGTGAGCATTCTTCCCGCGCTCATCTTGCGCCGCTGTCAGTTCGATGTTGCCGTGCGCCCACTCGAGGGACATCCTCATCGGCAGATCAACGCCATATATCGAACGGCCGACGTTTCGCTTGCCACTGCTCGATTCCTTGAATACCTCTAAACGCGTGCATGTCATTGTCCGCTTTGGGCAAATCTCGGAGTTCGGTACGTTTTCTTATGAAATTGAACTTCCGAATGAGGTACGGCGCTATACTGCTTGCTAAATTGAACCCTGGTTCAATTCGTGTTCTATAAATTGAACTTTGCCAGCAAGGAGGTTCTAGTGGCCCAAGAGACGTTTAGCGATCGCCTGCGACAGGCTATGTCCGATCGCGACGTTCGCCAGTCGGACGTGATCCGCGCATCGGAGATGCTCGGCAAAAAACTCGGCAAGAGTCAGATGAGCCAATATGTGAGCGGCAAGACGATCCCGCGGCGCGATGTGGCTGAGCTGCTCGCCCGTATTTTGGAGGTCGATGTTACCTGGCTGCTTGCCGGCGACGCCGATCAAGGCGAGGCATCATCACCCCGCAACGATTCCAAGCCCGAACCCCATCCCTCAGCTCAAATTGCAAGGAGCACCACCATGCGCACTTTTTCTAAATCCACCAAGCTCGATAACGTCCTGTATGACGTGCGCGGCCCCGTCGTCGACGAGGCCGCCCGTATGGAGGACGAGGGCGAGCGCATCCTCAAGCTCAATATCGGTAACCCGGCGCCCTTCGGTTTCCGCACGCCCGATGAGGTCATCAAGGACATGCGCCAGCAGCTGCCCGACTGCGAAGGCTATTCCAACTCGCGCGGCCTGTTCTCCGCGCGCAAGGCGATCATGCAGTATTCGCAGATCAAGGGCCTGCCCAACGTTCAGATGGAGCATATCTACACGGGCAACGGCGTGTCCGAGCTCATTCAGCTTTCGATGAACGCGCTGCTCGACAATGGCGACGAGATTCTGATCCCCAGCCCCGACTATCCGCTCTGGACGGCGTGCGCAACCCTTGCCGGCGGTCATCCCGTACACTATCTGTGCGATGAGCAGGCGGATTGGTATCCCGACCTGGAGGATATGGAGTCCAAGATCACGAGCGCGACCAAGGCCCTCGTCATCATCAACCCCAACAACCCCACGGGTTCCGTCTATCCGCGCGAGGTGCTCGAGGGCATCGTCGAGGTTGCACGCAGGCATCAGCTGATGATCTTTGCCGATGAGATCTACGACCGCCTGTGCATGGACGGCTACGAGCACGTCTCGATTGCCTCGCTCGCCCCCGACCTGCCCTGCGTCACCTTTAGTGGCCTTTCCAAGTCGCACATGATTGCGGGCTATCGTATTGGCTGGATGGTGCTTTCGGGCAACCAGCGCTGCATGAGCGACTTCATCATGGGTATCAACATGCTCTCCAACATGCGCCTGTGCTCCAACGTGCCGGCTCAGTCGATCGTTCAGACGGCACTCGGTGGTCATCAGTCCGTTAACGACTACATCCGTCCCGGCGGCCGTGTCTACGAGCAGCGCAACTTTGTGTATGAGGCGCTCAACAAGATTGACGGCATCTCGGTGGTTAAGCCGCGCGCGGCGTTCTACATCTTCCCCAAGATGGATGTGAAGAAGTTCAACATCACCGATGACGAGCAGTTCGCCCTCGACCTGCTGCACGAGAAGAAAATCCTGATCACGCGCGGCGGCGGCTTTAACTGGGCCGAGCCCGACCACTTCCGCATCGTGTACCTGCCGCGCATGGAAGTGCTCAAAGAGTCGCTCGAAGACCTCGCCGACTTCTTCGATCATTACCGCCAGGCGTAACGGCAAAGGTAGCCTGTAATGAAACGATCGGCCCGCAACGGATGCGGGCCGACCGTTTTCTGTCTAAGCCCGTGCTGTTAGCGCTTGTCTCGTTGAGCGGGCGAGGTTCGCGTGTGAGCGGTAAGTTCTATTCCAAAATGGAATACAGTGGGCTTAAGCTGGAATTGATGTCCGGGTACCTGCTTTTCTAGAATGTTTTCAACAAGATGAAAGGCGGTTCCAACCAATGATTATCGATGCAAATTCCTACTGGTTCGACGAGCACATCTTTCATGACGAGACGCTCTGCGAACAGTTTTTGGCCGAGGTACCCCGCGCCTATGACACCGAAGGCTATCTGACCATGAATTCCGCCGGCAAACGACAGATCGTGATCGAGATGCCCGCCGGTTCTCCGGGTCTTAACTACATTGAGGGCGACTACACCCTCGAGAAGCGCTTGGCCGATATGGATGAGGCGGGGGTCGACAAGGCGATCCTCAAGCTCCCCGGCTGCCACGAGTGGATGTCGCTCGAGATGTGCCGGCGTTTCAACGACGGTATGGCTGCTGACGCGAAGGCGTCAAATGGCCGTCTGATTCCGCTTGTCGCCGTGCCGCCCTTTGGCACCAAAGCGAATTTGGAGGAGCTCGACCGCAGGCTCGACGATGGTTTTGCGGGCGTGCAGCTCTGCGCTCACTACGGCAAGCGCTATCTCGACGACCAGGTCTTCTCGAGCTTTTTCGAGCACCTGAACGAACGCCATGTCACCGTTTACGTGCACCATGTTCCCGTGCCGGTCGAGAACGAGTCGCTTCTCGCGTACGACAACCTTCGCCGCTCTTATGGCCGCTGCGTCGACCAAACTACGGCGATCGGCCGAGAGATCTTTGGTGATTTCTTTGAGCGCTATCCCAATATCAAGATGGTCCACTCCATGCTCGGCGGCGCATACTTTGCGTTCAAGGAGATGCTGCTGCCTCATGGTCCCAAGCGCCCTGATGCTTCTGGCCGTTTTCAGGTCGATACCGAGACCGTTTCCAGGCACCTCGAGAACAACATCTATTTCGACATGTCCCATGCCCAGCCTTGGGGCAAGACACTCCTCGCCTGCGCGGTTGACGTGCTGGGTGCAGACCATATTGTTTTTGGCACGAGCTATCCCGTCAAACGCGAGTGGCTCACCGAGGGTGTCGCCTGCGTTCGCGCTGCAAATCTGAGCGATACAGACAGCGACCTTGTGCTTGGCGGTACGGCGCAGCAACTGTACGGTGTCGAGTGAGCGGCAATCAGAGGGGAGTATCTGCCATGGGCGAAGGAGAGATGAGGGCTGGGGCCGCTCGTGTGGCCATCGATCTTGGGGACGTGTTGCCGTTCGACGGTTTCGACGAACTCCGTCATGAGGTCTTCGCCCGTGCCCTTATCATCGAGGGGACGGGGCGACGCGCCTGCGTCCTTTCGCTTGAGGTCACCTCGATCGCTCCGGCTCTACTCGCCGATCTGCGTGAGGTTGTTGAGGATGCCGCCAATTGCAGCGGTGCTTATTCTTGGGTGGTTCCTACCCACACGTTTTCCATGCCTCACGTCCGCACTTCCGGGCATCTTGCCGACGATGCTACCCGCAATTGCAACGAGCGCTATCGCGCAGCGCTCGTCGCTGCCGCCCGCACGGCTGTCGAGCGCGCTGTTGCGGGCATTCACTCTGCCACGCTCGCCACTGTGGAGGGCGAATGCCCCGTGAACGTTAATCGCGACATTGAGACGCCTGCCGGCTGGTGGTTGGGCTCGAATCCCAGGGGGTTTGCCGACCACACGATGCCCGTACTCGCCATAAGGGATGCCGGGGGCGAGTATGTTGCCGTGCTCGCGACGGCGGACGTTCTGTCCTCCGTGCTCGACGGGTCGCGCGACTCCGAGGGGAGGCGCATGGCGAGCGGAGACCTCTTTGGTTTTGCCGCCATGTCACTCGAGCGCGAGTTGGGCGGCGTTGCCCTGTTGCTGCCAGGCGCCGCGGGCGACCAAGGTCCGGCGGAGCGCGCCATGAACGTCATGTTCGATGCAGCCGGCGTTAAGCAGACGGTCGATGCCCATGAGGACGGATACCGCATGCTGCACCAGCAGGGGCAGGCCTTGGGCAATGCTTTGATCGAAGCCGCTCGCATGGCGCGTGAGGATGACGCTACCGGCATCGATGCCCGCACGGTCGACGTTCTCCTGCCCGCTCAGACACGCGCCGATTTTCACTCTTTGGCTCCGCACCGAACGTATGAGTTTCATGCCGCTGGCGAGCAGCGCACGAGGGTCTATCTGCTCCGGCTGGGAAACGTCGAGCTTGTCGGCGTACAACCCGAGGTCTCGAGTGCATTCGGCGCCACTGTGCGCGCCGCCCGGTCCGGCTCTGTGTTCTTTGCCACGCTCGTCAACGGCGGACAGAAGTACCTACCGGCTCCCGACGCGTACGAAAAAATCACCTATGAGGCTATGAACTCCGGTTTTGCCGCCGGATCCCATGAGCGCCTCGTCGAAATCATCATTGCCGCCTTGAATGCGGCGTGACACAGAAGGAGAACGTGCATGAACATTGGACACGCGCGCCGCAAAATTACCCCACAGGGCGACATCTACCTGATTGGCTACCGCAATCTTCCCAACCGTCTTGAACCTGCGACGGGCGTCCATGATGACGTCTTCGCCAACGCCATCCTCTTCCAGCAAGGCGAACGTGAAGTGTTTCTTTTTAATGCCGATGTCCTCGAGTTCGAGGAAAGCATGGCCGAGGAAGTCAAGACAATGCTCGCCGAGCGCTATGGAATCGACCGTGACTGCGTTTTGCTCTCGGCGACGCACGACCATACTTCAATCGTCGCTTACCACCGCAGCTGGTGGACGGGAAAATTCGACGAGAACTACTACCGCTGGTTCCTCGATACCATTTGCCAATGCTTTGAGGAGTGCCGCGCCAACGCACAGCCCGCGATTTGTCGCTTGGGCAAGCAGGTCATCACCGGTTTCTACGACAACCGCATCATCCCAGGTGAACTCGCCGACAATGAGGTCATTGTCGTATCGTTCTTCGATACCGAAGGCAAGCCATTTGCGGGCTTTGTGAACTGGGCGGTGCATTCCGCTTGCGTCGGACCCGACTGCACGGAGCTCACGAGCGAACTCGCCGGTCTTACCGGCAAAAAGCTCGCTCAGAGTCTTGGTTACTATCCGGCCATGGTCGTCGGTGCTGCTGGCGACTGTAGCGACCGCAATTTTCGACAGGGACGCGGCATTCCCGAGGTCGAGCGCGTTTCGACCGGTCTTGCCGAGGCGATTTCCCAGATCAAGCTCGATCGCGAGGTCGTTCTCGACCGCATCGAGCCTCAGACGTTCTATCACACCGTTGCCCATGACGACTTTTCGCTCACGCTTAAGTGTGCCGTCATCAGTTTGGGCGGCCTGCATCTCTTTGTGTTCCCGAGTGAGCTCGGCAGCGACCTGGGTATTCGCATGAAGCGCGAATGCCCGGTCGAGGGAATAGTTTGCGGTTACACCAACGGCTATTTCGAGTATTTCCTTCCGGCACGCGAGTACGGCCTCTCCTTTGAGACCGAGCGTACTCAGATTCCCCAGGGCGAACCGGAACGTCTGTGTGACAAGTTCTGCCAGACGACGAGACTTCTCGGCGCAGCAGATTCGCGTCTGTAGACCTGATTGCGTGACATGGGCCAATGAGGCTCCCTGCCATGTGATCGGCATCTTCCATCTTCTCTGCCGTTTCCCATCCCGGGCGTACGTGCGTCCGCGGATTACAAAGGGGGAAGCGGGTTCCTTGCCCTCCCACGTCGACTGCGGAGGCCTGAAATCGATGCTATACCCCGCTCAGAAAAAGGAGAATTCCATGAAATACCAGAAGCTTTGCGATGAAATCATCACAAAGGTCGGTGGTCGAGACAATGTGTTAGACGTGAGCCACTGCATTACGCGTCTCCGCTTCCACCTCAAGGATGAATCACTTGCCCAGACCAATGAACTTAAGGCGACGAAGGGCGTCGTTGACGTCATCCAGGCTGGCGGACAGTATCAGGTCGTGATTGGTGCCACTGTCGAGGCTGTCTACAACGACCTTGTTCAGATTGGCGGGTTCGACACCAAGCCCGCGCTCGATATCGATGAGGGCGACAATGTCAAGAAGGGCGATCCGTTCTCGCGCCTGCTCGCCATCATTTCCGAGATTCTGCAGCCGGTTCTTGGCGTGCTTATGGCCGGTGGCTTTATCAAGTCGATGCTCGCGCTCTGCACGGTTGCCGGTTGGCTTGCCAAGGACAGCAATACCTATGTGACGCTCTCGGCAATCGGAGATTCGGTCTTCTATTACTTTCCGCTAATCATTGGCTGGACGTCGGCCAAGAAGTTCGGACTTAAGCCCGTTATGGGAATGGCGCTCGGTGGTATCCTCGTCTACCCGACGCTCGTTGGCCTTATGGGCGGAGATCCGCTCTACACGCTCGGCGCCGGCACGGTCTTCGAGTCCAATGTCTACGGTGATATTTTTGGCATCCCGCTGATCATGCAGAATTACTCATCGACGATTCTGCCTGCGATCTTTATCGTCTGGATTGCCTCCAAGGTACACAAGGCCCTTTCTAACGCGCTGCCCGCGCTTGTGAGCTCGTTCTTCTCCAACATCCTGACGCTCCTCATTTGCGGCATCCTTGGCCTGCTTGTGGTCGGTCCGGTCATGACGGTCCTCTCCAACATCGTTGCCCAGATCATTCTGATGCTCATCAACTTCCAACCCGCCATCGCCGGCTTCGTCATCGGCACGTTCTGGAGCCTGCTCGTCATGTTCGGCCTGCACTGGGGTATCATCCCGCTGTGGTTCCTCGATGTCGCAACCTACGGCTATGACCTCATTAACCCGCTCGTGTATGCAGGCGGTTGTGCCATCGCCGGCGCTGTGCTTGGCATGATCATCCGAACCAAGGACTCCGAGGAAAATGCTGCCGTCAACATTCCCGCCCTTGTCTCTTCGATTTTCGGTGTCAACGAGCCTGCGCTTTACGCCATCTTGCTGCCGCGTAAGCGCCTTATGTGGGCAACCTTTATTTCCGCTGGTGTAGGCGGCGCCATTGCCGGCCTCATGGGTGCCAAGCTCTATGCCTTCGGCGCCTCCGGCCCGCTCGGTTTCCCGAGCTTTATTAACCCTGCCGGCATCGACACGGGCTTTATCGGCCTTGTCATCTCCGGTGTGGTCGCTTTCGTTCTGGCTCTTGTCGCCGCTATGGTGATCGGTACCAAGAAGGACGAGGGCGGTAAGGCACTCAACATCTCGGTGGACTAGTCTTTCTGCGCACTTTAACTAAATATGCCTCGGACGGCCACGTGCCGCCCGAGGCATATTTGTATTATGTGCCGTTGTCAGCGTGTTTGCGGACACAGGTCTGCGGTTGTGGAGCAGCGGGGATTATGACGGTCGTGCCGCGGTGGAAGATGTACGGTCGCCCTGCAGGAGCTGACGATAGGGGAGGAAGCCGATGAACGAGACGACCGCCTGCGAGTGCGCGGCGTTCCGCTTGAGGTAGAGCCTGACCTCGGAGGTCGTCGCGGGCTCAAGCGGCACCAGGGCTACCTTTCCGCTGGCAAGCGATTCCGCCGGCTTGCGCATGAGGAATGAGACGCCGGCGCCGCGCGCGACAAGGGAGATGATGTTCTCGGCTCGTTTGCCGGTGAACGTAACACGTGGGCCAAATTCAGCTTCGCGACAAAGGGAAAGGACGAGCTCGCTTACGAACGAGCCTTGGGGAAGCATGAGGAAATTCTCGTCGATAAGGTCGTCTATCTCAACGGCGTCACGTTCGGCGAGCGGATGGTCGAGCGGAAGGACGGCCACGAGCCGGTCGGTCGTAAAGGGAATCTTTTTGAACTCCGGCTCGATGGCGCCGCCGTCACGGATGAAGGCCAGGTCAATGTCCTCGTGCAGGAGCATGCGCTTGAGTGTGTCGCCCTCGCCCTCGATGAGCTCGACAGAATATGAGGGGTTCGCCTGCTGAAAATCGATGACGGCGTCCGTGATCCCATAAGGGGCCATAATGGGGACAGAACCGACGGTGAGGTGCTCGAGCGGCTCACCTGCGCCTATTTGAATGGCGGCAAGATAGCGGTGCTGAAGCGTCGCAATTTTTTGCGCATAGGGGAGGAGCGCTTCACCTTGCGCGGTGAGTGTTACGTGGCGCTGGCTTCGATCGATGAGCTTGCAGCCGAGTTCGTGCTCCATTGCCATGATGTGCTTGGAGAGGGTTGATTGCGACATGAAAAGCAGTTCCGCCGCATCAAGAAACGTGCGTGACTGCGCTAAGATGGCGAATTCGCCAAAGCGGCTGATATCCATAGGGAGGCCTCCGGTACCCTCATTTTGGCAGGTGGCCTAAACCACGACGCCATTGCAGTGGTCGATTTCGTGCTGGATGATCTCGGCGGTGTAGCCCGAGAAGTTTTTGATGCGGTGGACGAAGTTCTCGTCCAAATACTCAACCTTAATGCGGCGATAGCGGGTACAGGGACGCTCGCCGATCAGCGAGAGACATCCTTCGCTCGTCTGATAGGCATTGACCTGCTCAAGAATTTGAGGGTTGTACATCAGGAGTGTCCTGTTGCCGTCCTTTACGCAGATGATGCGTTTGCGCACGCCGATCATGTTGGCGGCGAGGCCCACGCACTCGCGCTCATGCTCGTGGAGCGTATCCAGGAGATCCTGCCCGGTCGCGGCATCGTCGGGTCCCGCGTCTTCGGAAGGCAGACGCAAAAAGAACTCGGATTTCATGATGGGCTTAATCATGGCGGGCTCCTCATGTCTTATGCTTTCGTGGACTTTTAATAATAGCGCGGAAGGAAAGCTGTGCGTCCGCGTTACAATCTTTCGACGTTGGACCATGTTGTCAGACTCGTCGAGTACGGCGTCTGGCGTAAGTCTAGGGCTCATTTTTCGCCCTGGACTGTTCCTCTGGGGCGATGCGACTGTCGTTCCAAGAGGAAGGAAATGCATGGGGAGCAAATCTCAGCAACAAGTTCAAGTAGCGCCATCGGCCACTGCGGCGATTCTCGTCGTAATGTATATTGCAGCCTTTGTTGCCGCGTTTAACGAGAACATCATTAACGTGGCGTTGCACGACATTATGGCGGCCTTTTCGGTGAGTGCCACCACGGCGCAGTGGCTCGTTTCGGGCTACATGATCGTGACGTCGATCTTTACGGCCATCATGGCCTTCCTGTCCGGCCGTTTCTCGACGCGCAAGCTGCTGTTTTTCGCATGCGGATGCATGGTCGCCGGCGAAGTCCTGTGCCTGTTCGCTCCGTCATTTAGCGTTTTGCTGCCAAGCCGTATTTTGCAGGCTGCGGGATCGGGCATCTTGTTCCCGCTCATGATGAACGTGGTGCTGTCTTGCGCTCCGCGCGAGAAGCTCGGTCTGTATCTGAGCCTGGGCGGAGCCTGCATTACGCTGGGGCCGGCGTTTGGACCCGTGATCAGCGGTCTTATGTGCACGTTGTTTGGCTGGAGGGCGGTGTTCGTAGTGCCGCTGGTGGGCGGCATTGTGGTCGCTGCGGCGGGCGTAAAGCTTGTTCAGAATGTCGGAGAGCGTTCGAACGCCACGCTTGATATTCTGTCGGTTGTTTTGCTCGCCGCCGGTATTACGGCATTTGTGTATTCCGTAGGCGAGTTCTCGACCAATCTGATTGCCGGTATCGTGACGCTTTTCGCCGCCATTGTGCTGCTCGGCCTGTTTGCGGCCCGCCAGCTCAAGCTCGAGCATCCGGTGCTTAACGTGCGTCCCATGGCGAGCGTTCGTTTTTGGCCTGCGTGTCTGCTTGTGGTGGTGTCGATGATGACGACGTTCTCGATGAGCGTTTTGTTGCCGCTCTATTTTGAGGGCGCATACGGCATGACCGCACTTGTTGCGGGCTTGCTCATTTTGCCGGCGATTGCCTGCAACGCCGTGACCTCGATTGTGGGCGGACGCGTGATGGACGCCCGTGGCGCATGGCCGCTGCTGCCGGTCGGCTTTGCCCTGATTGCCGTGGGGCAGACTGCCATCTCGATGACGGCGGCAAGCATGAACATCGGCGTCGTCGTGGCGCTGACCGTTGTGGTGTATGCCGGAGTCGGTTTGGTGCTGAGCCCCTCGCAAACGGCCGGCTTGGAGACGCTGCCTGCCGCTGAGCATCCTCACGGAACGGCATTGCTTAACACGTGGAATATGATTGCCGCATCGTTTGGCCCGTCGCTGTTTATCGGCCTGCTCTCGAGTTCTGCGTCGACTGCCGGCGCGGCTGGCGCTGCGACCGACGTTGCCCAGGCGATTGGATTTGCAACTGCCGTGCGTGTGGCGGCTGTGATTGCCGTGGTCGGGTTCGCGACGTCGCTGGTGTACGCTCGTCGCGAGTCGCACATGTCGCATTAATGTGTGCACATAGATTCTGCAGCTAGATTGGATGGCGACACCATAAACTAATGGACGTTTTGCTGAGAGGCATGAATGTTTAAAGCGCAAAGAGTGCGCGACGGGCCCCGCGAATGGGGCGATGATGCCCGAGAGGGCCAAGAAGGAGTCTCATGTCCGAGAACGAAGAGATCATGAACGAGACCGAGAACGAGACCGTGGCTGCCGAGGTCGAGGCAGTCGAGACCGTGGAAACCGAAGCTGCCGAGGTTGAGGTTGCTGACGAGGTTTCCGCCGAGGAGGAGGCCGAGGTTGTCGAGGCCGCCGTTGATTACGATGACGAAGAGCTGATGGACAAGATGCAGAAGGCCGCCCGTCTGCTGCGTAGCCGTCGCTTTGCTATTTCCAAGGAGGAGGAGGCCAAGGCCGAGCGCATGGCGAACATCGAGCGCGCCATCAAGCTCCTTGACCTCAAGCCCAAGATGGAGCAGAAGGAAATGTCCGACCTGCTGGGCATGCGCCTTCGTGAGCTCGATGGCCTGATGGCCGAGGCCGAGGCTGCCGATCTGGTCGGCCGCATCGACGACGCCGAGGGCGATATGCGCAAGATTGTTGTCTTCGCCGCCGAGGATGCCGCTGAGGGCCTGGTCGAGCTTGCCAACAAGAAGGAGAAGCTCCTGCCCGAGCTTTCTTATGAGGAGGCCACCGAGCTGATGGCCGCTCTCGATAAGGTTATCGCTCCGCTCGTCGCCATGGGCCTGGACGAGGACCGCGGTCCTCGCGGCGGCCGTGACGACCGTGGCGGCCGCGGTGGCGATCGCGGCGGCCGTGGTGGCTTTGGCGATCGCGGTGGCCGTGGCGGTGACCGTGGCGGTCGCGGTGGCGATCGCGGCGGCCGTGGCGGCTTTGGTGACCGTGGCGGCGACCGTGGCGGTCGCGGCGGCTTTGGCGGCAACCGTGGTGGCTATGGCGATCGCGGCGGCAACCGTGGTGGCTTCGGCGGTAACCGTGGTAACGACCGCGGCGGTCGTGGTGGCGACCGTGGCGGCCGCAACGGCGGCGGCTTCCGCGGTAACCGTTTTTAGTTACGGCGTTTTACCAAACGCCGTAACGGGCCGACGCTGCGCGGGCCGCATTTGGACAATCTGACGTTCAACTTCAAGGGCGCGACCAGA
>JAXJIO010000008.1:0-6269 GCA_036298675.1 Collinsella sp.
ACGGCCGAAGAGGCGTCAGCAGGTCAGTGGGTCATCGTCCCGGCATTCAGCATCAGGGTAGCGCTGCGACGCGGAAATCGCGCGCCGTTGCCGCGCCCCGCAGTGCCCGCTTCCCCCGAGAACAATTATCAGTGCAGGTCGCGAGAGTCTAAAAAGGCGGTGTGCTCGGGAGGTTCGCGTTTTTCCCCGCACTTCCGAAATTCGAGTGCACAGAAGGCTGCGACAAAACGATTTGCGCAACATATGTCCAGCAAAAACGGGTGGTAGCCGGTACGGCTACCACCCGTTTGTCTCATATCTAGCACATAGCAGGCCAACTACTTCTTAATGCCGCGTCCCAGGCGCTCAGCGACCGACGCCACGGCACTCTCGTCGACCGAGCCGCAGCTCACGCAGCCATCGTGGGCACGCATCTGGCCAGTGACCTCGTCCATCGCGAGCGGCGCCACCTTCTCGAGCTTAAAGCCCTTGCCGGCGCGCATGTTTTCCTTGGCCGCGCTGATCATGAGCTTAATGCGGTTGAGCTGGTTGACCTCGGACGCACCGGGGTCGTAGTCCACCGCGACAATGTTGCTCTCGGGATGCTGGCGGCGCAGCTCCTTGATCACGGCCTTACCCACCACGTGGTTGGGCAGGCACGCGAAGGGCTGCGTGCAGATAATGTTGGGCGCACCGTGGTCAATCAGGTCGAGCATCTCGGCCGTGAGCAGCCAGCCCTCGCCCATGTTGTTGCACACCGAAAGCACCGTGCGGGCCTTGTCAGCCATGGTACCGATGCGCTCGGGTGCCTCAAAGCGGCGGGACTTTTCGAGCATCTCCTCCACCGGCGTACGCATCCAGTCCACGAGCTTGATGAGCGCCTGCATGCCCGCACGCGTGGTAGCAGAGCTACCCAGCTCGTCCTTCTGCAGCTCGGCGTTGCTCATGGAGTACAGGAAGAAGTCGAGCAGGCCCGGTACCACGGCCTCGCAGCCCTCGCGCTCAATGACATCGACCACGTGGTTGTTGGCCGTGGGATGGAACTTGACCAGGATCTCGCCAACCACGCCCACGCGCGGCTTGGTACCCTCGCCCACAAGCGGCATGGTGTCGAACGCGCGGATGGCCTCGCGGCACAACTTGGTGTAGTTGTGCCTGTTGAACTTAGGCGCCAGCTTGCGGGCGCGCGCCATGTACTCCTCGTAGAGTGCGTTGGCGGCACCGGGCGTGGCCTCGTACGGGCGGCAACGATAGAGCATCTGCATCATGACGTCACCAAAGAGCACTGCGTAGACTGCCTGCTTAAGCAGTGCCGGCGTAATCTTAAAGCCGGGGTTGTCCTCACCGAGCGCCACGGCCGAAAGCGAGATCACCGGGATCTCGGGGTGGCCGCTCTCGCGCAGGGCCTTGCGGATGAGTGCGATGTAGTTGGTGGCACGGCAGCCGCCGCCGGTCTGGCTGATGACCACGGCCGTCTTGGACAGATCGTACCGACCGCTCTCGATGGCCTCCATAATCTGGCCCGTCACCAGGATCGACGGATAGCAGATATCGTTGTTCACGTAGCGCAGGCCAGCCTCGACGGCGTCGTGATCGGTCGAGGGCAGCAGCTCCAAGTTGTAGCCGGCACCGCGGAACACCTCTTTGACCAGGTCAAAGTGGATCGGCGCCATCTGCGGGCACAGGATGGTGTAGCCCTCCTCGCGCATCTGCTCGGTAAAGGGCACCTTGGGCCACGCGGTCGAGGCGCTTCCACGCTGCGCCTCGAACGTGTACTTGCGGCTCGCGAACGCGGGGGCATCCTTGGAGGGAGCCACCGGCGCGGCATCGCCCTGCTCGTAGGCCTCGCCCGCGGCCGTGGCCTCTGCCAAGCGCTCGGCCTCCTGGTCCTTGAGCGCTGCCATGAGCGAGCGGATGCGGATGCGCGCGGCGCCCAGGTTGGATACCTCGTCGATCTTGAGCACGGTGTAGATCTTGCCGCTGGCTTCCAGAATCTCCTGCACCTGGTCGGTGGTCAGAGCGTCCAGGCCGCAGCCGAAGGAGTTGAGCTGAATCAGGTCCAAATCGTTGCGCATCGTCACAAAACGGGCGACGGCGTACAGGCGGCTGTGGTACATCCACTGGTCGACGACGCGAATCGGACGCTCGGGCTTCACCAGGTGCGCGAGCGAATCCTCGGTAAAGACCGCAAAGCCAAAGCTCGAGATAAGCTCGGGCAGGGCATGGTTGATCTCGGGGTCGTTATGGTAGGGACGACCGGCGAGCACAATGCCATGGCCACCGTGGTCCTCGACCCACTTAAGGGCCTCCTCGCCCATGGTCTGGATATCCTCGTGGAAGCGCGCGTCTGCCTCGTAGGCGGCGTTAACGGCGGCATCGACCTCGGAGCGCGTGATTTTAGGACCGCGCACGCGACCTCGACCGGCCTCAGCATCGGCCACGCGGTCGACGGCGAGCACCTGGTACAGGCGGCGCTTGAGCTCGGTCTTATCGTGATAGGGCACAAACGGGTACAGGAACTCGATATTCTGCTCGCGGATCTCGTCGATATTGAGCGCCAGCGCCGTGGGGTAGCTCATAACGATGGGGCAGTTATAGCAGTTGCCAGCCGTCGGATCCTCCTTGCGCTCCCAGCGCACGCACGGCATCCAAATGAAGTCGACATCGCGGTCGATAAGGTTCATCACATGGCCGTGGCTCATCTTTGCCGGGTAGCACACGCTCTCGGACGGCATGGACTCGATGCCCGCCTGGTAGGTCTTCTTGCTCGACTGGTCGGACAGCTGCACGCTAAAGCCCAGGCGCGTAAAGAACGCGTGCCAGAAGGGGTAGTTCTCGTACATGTTGAGTGCGCGCGGGATACCCACGGTGCCGCGCGGGGCCTCGTCGGGGCTCAGCACCTCGCGGTTAAACAGCAGCTCGTTTTTCTTTTTGAAGAGGTTGGGGGCCTCGGTCTTCTGCTTTTTGTGGCCGGCGCCCTTCTCACAGCGGTTGCCGGTAATGAAGCGCCTGCCGCCGCCAAAGTCGTTGACGGTAAGCTGGCAGTTGTTAGAGCAACGGCCGCAGCGGACATGCTTTTGCGTCACGGTAAGGTGCGCGATGTCCTCGGCAGAAAGAATGGTCGAGGTGCCGTCGGCGCCGGCGCGATCGCGGGCGAGCAGGGCCGCACCGTAGGCGCCCATGCAGCCGGCGATGTCGGGACGCACGGCATGAACGCCGGTGAGCTGCTCAAATGCGCGCAGCGTGGCATCGGACATAAAGGTGCCGCCCTGGACGATCACCTGGCTGCCGATCTCCTTGGGGTCGCGCAGCTTAATGACCTTGAACAGGGCGTTCTTGATGACGGAATAGGACAGGCCGGCCGCGATGTCGCCCACCGTGGCGCCTTCCTTTTGCGCCTGCTTGACGCGCGAGTTCATAAAGACCGTGCAGCGGCTGCCCAGGTCGACGGGGGACTTGGCATGGATGGCAGCGTCGGCAAATGCGCGCACGTCCATGTTCATAGACACGGCGAAGCTCTCGATAAAGCTGCCGCAGCCCGACGAGCAGGCCTCGTTGAGCATGATGTGCTCGATGACGCCGTCCTTCACGCGCAGGCACTTCATGTCCTGGCCGCCAATGTCCAGAATGAACTCGACGCCGGGCAGGAACGCCTTGGCGCCGCGCAGGTGCGCGACGGTCTCAATCTCGCCGGAGTCGGCCTTGAGGGCCTCGATGAGCAGTGCCTCGCCGTAGCCTGTGGTGGTCACGTGGCCGATGGTGCAGCCCGCGGGGATATGGTTGTAGAAATCGGCCATGATGACCTTGGCCGTACCCAGGATGTCGCCGTTGTTGTTGCCGTACCAGGTGTGCAGCAGCTGACCGTCCTCGCCCACGAGCGCGGCCTTCATGGTGGTGGAACCGGCATCGATGCCAATGAACACACGGCCGGTGTAGCCGTCGAGCTTGCCCTTGGGGACGACTTCCTGGTCGTGGCGGGTTTTGAACTCGGCAAAGTCCTCGTCGGTGGCAAAGAGCGGATCCAGGCGCTCGACCTCGGCACCCTGTGTGTCGCCCAAGCTGTCGATGGCCTCGATGAGCTGCGGGAACGTGCTGAGCTTGTTGGACTCGTGCGCCATGGCGGCGCCGCTCGCCACAAACAGGTGAGCGTTTTGGGGCACGATACGGTGCTCCTCGTCCAGGTTGAGCGTGAGGTAGAAGCGGTGGCGCAGCTCGGAGAGGTACTGCAGCGGGCCGCCCAGGAAGGCGACGTTGCCGCGGATGGGACGGCCGCACGCCAGACCCGAGATGGTCTGGGTCACGACAGCCTGGAAGATGGAGGCAGCCACGTCCTCGGGGCGGGCGCCCTCGTTGAGCAGCGGCTGCACGTCGGTCTTGGCAAAAACGCCGCAGCGGCTGGCGATGGGATAGATGGTGGTGGCGTTGGCCGCGAGCTCGTTGAGGCCGCTCGCGTCGGTGTGCAGCAGGGTTGCCATCTGGTCGATGAACGCGCCCGTGCCGCCGGCGCAGGTGCCGTTCATGCGCTGCTCGATGCCGTTGTCGAAATAGATGATCTTGGCGTCCTCGCCGCCCAGCTCGATGGCAACGTCGGTGGCCGGGATAAGAGTCTCGACAGCGCGCTTGCTGGCGATGACCTCCTGGACAAACTCCAGGTCGAGCCACTGGGACAGCAGCAGGCCGCCCGAGCCGGTAATGGCGCAGGTCATCTGGGCCGTCGGCAGCACGGTCGCAGCGCCCTCGAACAGGTCGCGGGCGCAGGCGCGGACGTCGGTGTGGTGGCGCTGGTACTTGGCGTAGACGATCTGGTTGTCGTCGTTGAGCACGGCGAGCTTAACGGTGGTGGAGCCCACGTCGATGCCCAGGTGCAGGTTGCCGCGGGCGGCCTCGGGGTTGAAGATCGCGCCTTCGGGGGCGTGGGCGGCGGCTACGGGCTCAGCGGCGGTGGCGGGCTCGCTAGCGACGGACGTCTCCCCTGCCGCGTTCTTGGCATCGGCAACTGCCTCGGCAACTTTCTCGGCAGCTGCGGTCGCGGCCTTCTGCGCGGCATCCACCACGGCGGGCGCAGCCTCACGCGCGGCAGCGACCATACGGTCCTTAATGCCCTCGACGAGTTTGCTCATTGTCTCTCCTCTTAGTTGTTGGACTCGACGGCTGCGGTGGTGTCGGCCGCGTCCTCGAGCTGCAGGTTCAATAGCTTCATGCCGTATTCCGGCACGTTGATATCGATGGGTTGGCCATACAGGTCACCAGGGCGCACAAAAGCGAGCACCGTCATAATGCGCGCCATGGCCTCGGGCGATTCGGTGAGCCCACGCTCAAACCAGCGCTGAATCATGCCGACCTCGGCACTCACGACGTAGGTGACGTAGTAGTCAAAGAACGTGCCCAGCGCCAGGCCCAAAATGCCCGTCTGCGCACGCGGCACCACAGCCTCACGCGCGGTGTCGATGATCCTTTTAATGAAGGCCTGGTCGCCGCCCGGACCCAGCAGCGCACCGATTAAGTCGCGGTTGGCCGCAAGATAACGCAGCAGCTCAACCGAACCGGGCGCCGGCTCGAGCTCATCGATGTTGTGATAGAGGTCGGGCAGCTGAGCTGCGGTGATGAGCTCAATGCGCTCACGGATCTCGGCCAGCAAGCCATCCTCGATTTGATTGATAAAGTCGGGAATATCGCGGTAGTGCGAATAGAACGTGCGGCGCGTAAGGCCGGCGCGCTCGGTGAGCGACGCGACATTAATGCGCGAAAGGTCGCCGCTTTCGGCAAGCTCGCTGGCAAGTGCCTGGCGAAGGGCACGCTGCGAGCGAAGGGACCGGCGATCGCATTTCTCGAGCTGGGACAAGCGTCCTCCTTGTTACTCAACCTGTGCGCTATTGCACAGTGCGAGTATTATTGCACACCGTGTGCATCAACACGTAAAGGCAATATTTTAGATGTGACGAAGGGACAGTCCCTTTGTCACAACCCACCTGGCTTTTGGAGCGGCATTACCGTTTGTCCCAAATGGCATTCGTGGGTAGAATAGTGTCGACGGCAGCCCAAGTTCTGGAAAGCTGGGCAGCGCCGTTGTTTGCATTAGGGGGTCAACGCCTTAGCGGCGGCGACCCCTTCTAATATGAGAAAGCCATTGTCAATAGGCATGTTCGTTTGAGCCCGGTTTAAAACCGGGCTTTTTCGTTTCCCGTCGGGAGGGCCCGCGCACGCTGCACGTTTAGTCGACGCTTGCCTGGCAAGCTAATATCCGCGGGCTCTTTCGGGTGCGCTGCCGGCGGTCAGCCCGGTATGTCCGC
>JAXJIO010000009.1:0-22378 GCA_036298675.1 Collinsella sp.
GGACGGCCGAAGAGGCGTCAGCAGGTCAGTGGGTCATCGTCCCGGCATTCAGCATCAGGGTAGCGCTGCGACGCGGAAATCGCGCGCCGTTGCCGCGCCCCGCAGTGCCCGCTTCCCCCGAGAACAATTATCAGTGCAGGAAACGGCAACCGGAAAGTGTCGATGCTCCGGGGGTCCGTTTTCACTCGTTCACTTCTCGGAAAAGTATTAGACCTCGCTGCTAGCTACCCAGAAGGACACCTCTCTCTTCCCTACTGCCACCCAAAAACTCATCCAACATTAATCTTGGCTCAAGAATCGCTTAATCTATAACCTGCACTATAGAGTTCGACCAAGGGCGGAGCGGCACCGCGCAACGCAGGCCGCCGAACGCAACGCTCGCGCCCGGGAAGATCGCCCGGCGTCGCGCCCATCGAACGAAAGGACAGGTCATGGACGACCTCGAAAAAGTTGAAACCATCCGCACCAAGCGCAACGTGAGCTACACCGATGCCAAGGCCGCGCTCGACGCTGCCGACGGCAACGTTTTGGATGCCATCATTTGGCTCGAGTCGCAGGGCAAGACCCAGACCACGTCGGCGCACGCCGCCACCGAGTCCGCGCCAGCCGATGAGCCCTCGGCCGAGATGGTCGCCGCGCAGGCAGCCTACGAAAAGTCGAGCGAAAAGACCGACTTCTCCAAGAAGATGGACAGTGTGTGGGAGTACCTCAAAAAGCTCTTCCGCCTGAGCCTGGACACCAAGTTTATCGCCACGCGCCGCGATGCGATCATCCTCAACATCCCCATCCTGATTCCCATCGTCGCCCTGTTTGCCTGGGGCGCCACGATATGGCTGATGCTGATTGGTCTGTTCTTTGGCATGCGCTACCGCATCGACAGCGACGGCGACGTGCCCGGCAGCATCAACAACCTTATGAATCACGCCGCCGATGCCGCGGACGACATCAAGCAAAATCTCAACGACGACAAGTAATCGCAGACGGGGGCACGCATGGCACGGATCCTGATCGTAGAGGACGAGGAGAAAATCGCCCGCTTTGTGACGCTCGAGCTGGAGCACGAGGGCTACCAGGTGGAGCACGCCGCCGATGGCCGCACCGCCGTGGACCTGGCACTGGAGCGCGACTACGATCTGATTCTGCTCGATGTGCTGTTGCCGCAGCTCAACGGCATGGAGGTCCTGCGGCGCGTCCGCAAGCACAAGGATGTGCCGGTGATTATGGTCACCGCGCGCGATGCCGTGATGGACAAAGTGGCCGGGCTCGATGCCGGCGCCGACGATTACCTGACCAAACCGTTTGCGATTGAGGAGCTGTTCGCACGGATCCGCGTAGCGCTGAAGCGCTCGGAGGCCGTGCGGGCGGCTTCGGGCGTTGGCGGCGTTGGGGCCGGGGCGGGCATGGCGGGCGGTGCGACCGGCAACGCCGCCACGATGTCCCAAGCCAGCGACACGGTCCAGACATCCGCCGCGCCCTCCCCCGCCACGCTCACCGTGGGCTCGGTCGCGCTCGATCCCGACCGCCGCGAAGTCACCGTCGCAGGCTCGCCCATCGCGCTCACGGCCCGCGAGTTCGACGTCCTCGCCCTGCTTATGGCGCATGCCGAGACCGTGCTCACGCGCGAGCGCATCGCGCACGAAGCGCTGGGCTACGAATACGTGGGCGACACCAACAACGTCGACGTGCACATCGCACACCTGCGTGCCAAGATCGAGGACGCCGGCGGCGCCCGCATCATCCAGACCGTGCGCGGGGTGGGCTATGTCTGCCGCGCGTAACGCCGAGGCCAAGCGCGTCACCTCCATCGCCCGCGCCATTAACTGGAGCTATATGTGGCGCCGCTTGATGAGCTACGTCTGGCTCGATCTGCTGCTGATGGTGATTGCGGCGGCGATCCTCGTCTATGGATACAACCAGACGCTGCCCGACGGCGCGTTTACCGCAGGATGGATCCCCGGCACCACCGTTCACGGCATGTCGCTGACGCCCGCGCGCGGCTGGGACCCGACAACGCTCACCTATACCGTCGAGCTTGCGCGCACCACCAAGACTTTCCCCCTCGCACAGGACCTCGTCACGTTATGGCCTCTCTACCTTGTCGTTGTGGGTTGGCAGGTCATCAGCGTACTCAACATGCTCGGCGGCGCGAGGCGCGTACGCCGCACCATGGCGCCTCTCAACGATCTGGCCTTGCGCGTGGACGAGCTCGGCCGCATGCAGCTCTCCGGCGGCAAAATGGAAACACTGGAGCAGGCCATCGCGCGCGCAAGCGTCGACTCGCCGAGCGTCACCACCGGCGACGCCGACCTGGCAAGCATCGAGGTCGCGCTCAACCGCCTGCTGCGCCAGATGCAAGAGGCCAAGCTGCAGCAGATGCGCTTTGTCAACGATGCAAGCCACGAGCTACGCACGCCCATCGCGGTGATTCAGGGCTACGTAAACATGCTCGACCGCTGGGGCAAAGACGATCCGGACGTGCTGGCGGAGTCCATCGCCTCGCTCAAAGCCGAAAGCGAGCACATGCAGGAGCTCGTGGAGCAGCTGCTGTTTTTGGCACGCGGCGATGCCGGGCGCACGGTCCTGCGGCGCGCGCATACCAACCTGGCAGCACTGGTCGGCGAGGTGTGCGAGGAATCGCAGATGATCGATACCGAGCACACGTATCGGCTAGCCTTTGACGCTGCGCTTGCCAGCGACCCGCGCTGCGACGCGCCCGTCGACGTGGCGCTCGTGAAGCAGGCTCTGCGCGTGATCGTGCAAAACGCCGCCAAGTATTCGGACGCGGGCACGACCGTCACATTTGGCATAGCGCCGGATGCGGGCGCGGGCACGATCGACATAGGCGTTGAGGACGAGGGCATCGGCATGAACCAGGAATCCGCAGCTCACGCGTTCGAGCGGTTCTACCGTGCCGACAACGCGCGCGATGCCGGCGCGCAGGGTTCGGGCCTGGGGCTCGCTATCGCCAAGTGGATCGTCGACAGCCACGGCGGCGTCATCGGCGTGACCTCGGTCGAGGGCGTCGGCAGCCGCTTTACGATTCGCCTGCCGCGGTAGGAAGCCCCTCGACATAAATAAAGGGATAGGGCCACGCAGCCCTATCCCTTTTTGCTAGCTATGACAGCTTGTGCGCTACTCGCGGCACAGGTGCACGGCGAAGCCGGCGAACTCGCGCTTAAAGTACACGAGTTTGGTACCACCGTCGGGTAGCAGCGCGCGCGACTCCTCGTTGACCTCGAGCCCGCGCTCGGCAAACCACTTCTCAGCCGCATCGATGTCGTTGACGGCAAAGCCGATGTGGCCCTTGGTGCCACGACCGTTCTGCTTCATGATCTCGACCAGCGAATCGTTAAAGTACGAAACCGGGGTCTCGATGACGGGCAGGCCCATCATCGTCGAGAACAGCTCCGCGATCTCCAGGGCGTCTGCCGGGTCGGCGGCGTTAATGCCCACATGGGCAACGCGCATGCCAAAGAGCTCGACCGGGTTGGCGTTCTGCTCACTCATACAGGCAGTGCCTACTGAGCCATGACGTCGAGAACGGCCTTCTCGGCAGCGACGCGGTTCATGCCGGTCATGAAGGGCACGCCGCTCACGTACGGGCAGGTGAGGCCCTCGGGGGCAACGGTGGTGGCGATCAGCAGGTCGGCGCCCTCGTCGCAGTAGTCCTTGGCCTCGGAGATGGCGCACTGCACGATCTCGTACTTGTCGGCGTAACCGTTGGCGTCGAGCAAGGTGGCGACCTTCTGGGCAACGAGCGTGGAAGTAGCAGCGCCAGCACCGCAAGCCAAAACGATCTTCTTCATAGGTAATGTCTCCCTTCATGGTTTACTTTAGGTAAGTGTACCGCAGCGAGCGATGGCGCTCGGCCTCGATGCACTTTTATGCCAGTTTGCTTGCGCGCTGCGTATAATACATCTAGTACGTGTTGTCATACCGCTCGCTTTATGAGCGACTAAGGACCCTAACATGCCCGATTCCCGCACCCTCTGGACCGCCGTCGTTATCATCTGCATCGCCGTGTCGGTGTTCTTTAGCGTCAAAAAACGCACCACGTTCAAGCGTCTGCAGCAGCTTATGGCTGCCAAGCAGTGGGACGAGTTCGATCGTTTGCTCGACGGCAAACTCACCAGCATGCTGTACCCGCGCTACAACCGCGACTACCTGCGTCTGAACTCCTATCTGCTGCGCGAGGACCACGAGCGCGCCAGCGAGATGTTCGACCTGCTGCTGGGACTCAACCTCCCCAAGATGCAGCGCGTCGACCTGGTGATCAAAGCCTTTAACTACTATGTTGGCCAGGAGGACCGCAAAAAGTCCAAGGAGCTTCTGCACGAGATCAAGGGCTTTGAGGGCGGTCAGGCCGAGGCGGTCGCGCACGAGTGTCAGCTGATGTACGACACGATGATCCTCAAGCGCCACAACGACATTCCCGAGCTGGAGCGCATGCTCGAGGAGGCCGGCGACGATAAGGTTAAGGGTTGCCGCTTGGAGTACCTGTTGGCCCTACAGTACAAGAACAAAGGCGACGAGGCCAAGTTTGCCGAGTACTTGGAAAAGTCGGGCCGGCACTCGATGGCCGTCAACGCGTAATGAGCGGCTTGTGCTAGACTTCTAGTCTCACGGGGGCGTGGCGGAATTGGCATACGCAGGAGACTTAAAATCTCTCGCCGCAAGGATTGTGGGTTCGAGTCCCACCGCCCCTACCATATGGAGCTTTCGAGCCCGTGTCCCCAAGGGATGCGGGCTCGTTTCTTTTACACGCCGGTGGGGCTCTAAGTTGCGGTGGAATAGTTCCTGTTTTGGCAGTTTACCAGCCCATTTAGGAACTATTCCACCGCAACTTAGGTTGGTGTTCCCACATTTTCCAATGGAAAAACGTGGCTGTCTCCCACATTTTCCGATGGAAAAACGTGGTTGTCTCCCACATTTTCCGATGGAAACTCCCAAATGGCCTTATACTAGCCGAGAGGGTTGGGAGGCAATATGCAGCGACAGCTTATGAGTGAACTTATCGCTTGGAAATCAAGGGCGAATCGCAAACCTCTCTTGCTTAAGGGAGCCCGCCAGACAGGAAAGACTTGGCTTCTTAACGAATTCGCAAGCCAGCAGTATCGAAACGTCATTCGTTTTGACTTTATGCTCGAGCCGAGCACACGCTCGCTGTTCGATGGGAACCTCGACCCCAAGCGCATCATCTCCCAGATAGAACTCCTACGTGGCCAAACCGTAACGCCGGAAGACACGCTCATCATCTTCGACGAGATCCAAGAAGCGCCACGCGGGATCACCTCGCTCAAGTACTTCAACGAGCTTGCGCCCGAATACCACATCGTAGCAGCCGGTTCCTATATGGGCCTCGCGCTCCGACGCGAAAACGAGTCATTTCCCGTCGGCAAAATCGACCAGCTCACCATGCGTCCCATGGGGTTTGCTGAGTTCGTTCGTGCCGTCGACGGCAACCCGCTCGCCGACGCCATCCTTGCCGCAGACATGAACCTTCTAGCAAACGTTACCGAAAAGCTCGAGCACTTGCTCAAGGAATACCTTGTTGTCGGCGGTATGCCCGAAGTTGTCTCCACTTTCGCCGAGACACGCGACTTCATCGAAGCCCGAAGGCTTCAACAGCAAATCATCGAGGCTTACGAATCCGATTTTGGCAAACATGCACCCGCCCGCATCGTCGAGCGCATGAGGTTGGTTTGGAAATCCCTTCCCGGCCAGCTTGCAAAGGAGAACAAGAAGTTTGTCTATGGCGCCCTTCGTCCCGGAGCGCGCGCACGCGATTTCGAGGAAAGCCTCCAGTGGCTCACGGACTACGGAATCGTTCATAAGGTGCCACGTGTTTCCGCTCTAAAGGCGCCGCTCTCGAGCTACGAAGACCTCTCGGGCTTCAAACTGTTCTGCATCGACACCGGCATCCTCGGAGCGCTCTCCGGTCTCTCTCCGGCCATCGTTCTTAACGGATCCGCTGTTTTTACCGAGTTCAAAGGTTCGCTGACCGAACAATACGTCGCGCAGGAGCTTTTGCTCCAGGACAAAACTCCCGCGTATTGGTCCTCTACCTCCGGCAATGCCGAAACCGACTTTGCCATCGACCATGCGGGAACCGTGCTTCCGCTTGAGGTCAAGGCGGCAGAGAACCTTAAAGCGAAGAGTCTGAAAGTAGCCTGCGAAAAATTCAAACTCGAGCGTTGCGTGAGGAGCTCCCTGGCGGCATATAGAGACGAGGGCATGCTCATCAATATTCCGCTTTGGGAGATTGGGCAGATCGACAAGCTGGCATAGGCGCTGTGGGGACGCCCCGCAAGGACTGTCCCCAGGTGCCGGCTGTTGAGTTGCGGTGGAATAGGGACTGTTTGGTGCCCGAAAGGGCGATTTTAGTCCGTATTTCACCGCAACTTATTGGAGGGTGCTGAGGCTGGGGGTCCAGGCGATGGTGGGGGTCGCGCCGTCGAGAGTCTCGTTGATGGTGGCGGCCATGCCGGCGAGTAGGCTGTTCTCGCTTACGGTGAGCGTCTTGTAGCCACCGACGCGCATGAGCTCGCGAATCACCACGGCGCCGGCCAGAATCACGCCCGCGCGCTTGGGCTGCACGCCCGGCAGCGCAGCGATACCCTCCACATCCAGCGTAGACATGCGCTCGATAGCGGCCGAGACCTGCTCCAGCGACAGCTCGCGTAGGTGCACAAAGCTCGAATCGTACGGTTCCAGCTCGTGGACCAGAGCCACCAGCGTAGTCACCGTGCCGCCCACCGCGACTAAGCGCTCGGCGCGCTCAAAGTCGACAGGCAGGCCCTCAAAGTAAGCCCCGAACTGCTCGCCCGCCCATGCGCCAGCGGCGGCAAGTTCACTGTCCGTTGGCGGCAGCGCCGAGAAAAACCGCTCCGTCACACGACGGCAACCAATGTCCAGCGAACGCGTTCCCTCCAGCGCGAAGACCCCGCGCTCCGGCGCGTATACGCCCGTCGCGAGCTCCGTGGAGCCGCCGCCCGAATCGGCAACAATGATGCGCTCGCCGGCAAAGTCGTGCGCCACGCCAAAAAACGTCAGGCGCGCCTCGACCTCTCCTGGAATCACCTGCGGCTCGAGACCCAGCTCGCGCAGGCCGTCCAGCAGCAGCACGGCGTTGGACGCATCGCGCGCGGCACTCGTGCACGTGGTACAGATGCACACGGCCCCAAAGGCACGCGCCTCGTCCACAAACATGCGGCATGCGGCGAGCACGCGCTCGACCGCCGCCTCGCAAAAGCGGCCCGTCGCGTCAACGCCCTCGCCCAGATCGGTAATCTCGGTATGCTTGGACGATTCCACGATCGCCCCGGCCTCGACCTGCGCCAGCACCAGTCGCGACGACACCGTTCCCAGGTCGATCGCCGCCACCTTATATCGTTTGCAATCTGCCATTGCGGGCTCCCCTCCGGGCGCTACTCGCCTACTCGCCGCTGGACGCGACCGTCTGACCCTCGACGCCGTTAAACCCAAACAGCATGTCGAGCGCCTGGATGTACCACGGCGCGTCCTTGCCGACTTCTTCGATCTCCTTGGCCACCTCGCTGGCCTTCTTGGCGTTCGACGACTTCTGGCTCGACGAGGCATCCGAATCGCCGTCCAGGCCCTGCACTTCAATCCTCTTCTCGCCGGGCATCACCAAGCCCAGGTCCTCGGATGCCGCATCCTTGATACCCTCCTCCGAGAGCAGCTTGTCGACGCTTTTTTGCAGCCCATCATTGTATTGCTGGCGAATCTCGACCTGCTTGGTCAAGATATCGCTCGAACGCTTTGCCACGTACAGGTCGCGCACGGGGAAATACAGGCTCACGAGCACCAGGGCAACGACGATGCCGATGAATAGCCCTCGCTGAGGACCGTGGGTAAAGTCGTAGATCGCCTTGACCACCGCATTGTCGTTGGCGTAGTGCATGAAGTCCGAGCCCGAAAGACGGTTCGATGGCCTGGTCGACTTTTCGTGTGTTTGAGCCGAGGGACGCTGAGCATGCGTCGGGCGCGCCGAACGTAGCGGGCGGTCCGTCGACGTATTCATTTGAGCACGGGGGTGTGAGGCACTTGTCGGACGCTGTGCGCGGCGATCGACGCCGGCGTAGTCGGACCCGCCGAGCTGCACGGTACCCGCGCGGCGAGGCGACGGCTCGCGCGAACCGGCGGAATAATACCTGTTGTCGTAAATCTGATCCATGTGCGCCTTGTGCGGTTGAGGTTTGTTTGCGCTAAGTCTTTTAGTTATAGCACGAGCGCCCGCACCGCCTTCGCCAGCCTTTGCTCGACATAAAAAAGGCGCTGAGCCGTATGGCCCAGCGCCCAATGGTGCTCAACAGTGCCCGGCGGAAGCGAGGCGAATCCGAGTCAGCCCCGCCCCCGCACACGTCGCTGCCTAGCGAATGTTGTAGAACGCAGACTTGCCGGCGTAGCGCGCGCTGCCCTCGAGCTCGTCCTCGATGCGGATGAGCTGGTTATACTTGGCGATGCGGTCGCTACGGCACGGGGCACCCGACTTGATCTGGCCGGCGTTAACACCCACGACCAGGTCAGCAATAGTGGAATCCTCGGTCTCGCCGGAACGGTGGCTCACGATGCAGGCGTAGCCGGCCTCCTTGGCGGTCTCGATGGCCTCGAGCGACTCGGTGAGCGTACCGATCTGGTTAACCTTGACCAGGATCGCGTTGGCGGCACCCAGCTCGATGCCCTTCTTGAGGCACTCGGTGTTGGTGACGAACAGGTCGTCGCCCACCAGCTGCACTTTGTTACCAATGCGGCGGGTAAGCTCGACCCAACCGTCCCAGTCCTCCTCGGCCATGCCGTCCTCGATGGAGATGATGGGATAGGTGTCGACGAGCTTCTCCCAGTAATCGACCATCTGGGCGCTCGTGTACTCAACACCCTCGCCCTTGAGCTCGTACATGCCGGTCTCGGCGTTGTAGAACTCGGTCGAGGCCGGATCCATGGCGTACATGAAGTCGACGCCGGGCTTAAAGCCAGCCTTCTCTACGGCCTTGGTAATGTACTCGAACGGCTCGGCATTGGTTTTGAGGTTGGGCGCGAAACCGCCCTCGTCGCCCACGCCGCCGCCCAGGCCGGCCTCGTGCAGCACGCCCTTGAGGGTGTGGTAGACCTCGGCGCACCAGCGCAGGCCCTCGGCAAAGCTCGGGGCGCCCACCGGCATGATCATGAACTCCTGGAAGTCAACGTTGTTGTCGGCATGCATGCCACCGTTGAGGATGTTCATCATGGGCGTGGGCAGCAGGTGAGCGTTGACGCCGCCCAGGTACTGGTACAGCGAAAGACCCGCCGACTCTGCCGCAGCGCGGGCAACGGCCAGCGACACGCCCAAGATGGCGTTAGCGCCGAGCTTGGTCTTGTTGGGCGTACCGTCGGCGGCGATCAGCGCGGCATCGACGGCACGCTGGTCGAAGGCATCGAGGCCCACGAGGGCATCGGCGCACTCGTTGTTGACGTGCTCGACGGCCTGCGAGACGCCCTTGCCCAGATAGCGACCTTTGTCGCCGTCGCGCAACTCGCATGCCTCAAAGGCGCCGGTCGAAGCGCCCGAAGGCACCATCGCGCGGCCGAAGCTGCCGTCCTCGAGCACGACCTCGACCTCGACGGTGGGGTTGCCGCGGCTGTCGAGTACCTCGCGACCGTAGACGTCCAAAATATCGCTCATGTTGTCTCCCTCTCACTTGGAAACGTAGTTGATGCAAGCGACTGGCCGACTGTGCACCATCGGTGCGCCTCCGTAAGTTAGCCATGTCGCACTTTTTGCATTATGCCCTAAGTTAGCCGAGGGATACACTTGATTTTCGAAAAATTTAGCGGGAACGATGAGGCATGTCAGCCCGTCGTTCCCGCAGTCTTACTCCTCCGCCTTTGCGGCATCCCACAGGTCGTTGAGGCCGTGGGTCGAAAGCTCGGCAAGATCCACGTGGGCGTCGGACGCCATCTGCTCCATCGCGGCCCAGCGACGGCGAAACTTGGCCGTGCTCGCGCGCAGGGCACTCTCGGCGTCGATCCCCTCTTTGCGCGCGACGTTGACCAAGGCAAAGAGCAGGTCGCCAAACTCCATTTCGCGCTCGGGCGAGCCAGGGGCCTCGGCCTCAAACTCGGCACGTTCCTCGGCGACCTCATCCCACACGTCCTGGACCGTCTCCCACTCAAAGCCCACGGCAGCCGCCTTGCGCGACACCTTCTGAGCCTGCATCAGCGCCGGCAGATGCGTGGGCACGCCGTCGAGCAGACCCTCGGGCGCGGCCTCGCCCGCTGCCACGGCCTTGTCCTTGGCGGCTTTCTCGGCAAGCTTGACCTCGTCCCAAATCTTGAGCACCTCATCGGAGTTGTCGGCATCCGCATCGCCAAACACGTGCGGGTGGCGGCGAATGAGCTTGGCGTCGATATCGCGTGCCACATCGGCCAGCGTAAACTCGCCGGCGTCCGCCGCAATCTGCGCATGCAGCACTACCTGCATGAGTACGTCGCCCAGCTCCTCGCACAGATGCGTGGCATCGTCGGCCTCGATGCAGTCGAGCGCCTCATAGGCCTCCTCGATCATGTTCTTGCCAATGCTGCGGTGCGTCTGCTCGCGGTCCCACGGACAGCCGTCGGGCTGGCGTAGGCGCCAGATGGTCTGCACCAGATGCTGCAGCTCGGCCGACGCGTCGACCAGCGTGGACAGGTCGCGCGAGCCCTCGGCATTTTGCTGAGCCATGTGCTGTGCCATGGTTAATCCTCCTCCATGATCACGTGGCGGAACGCGCCGCCCTCGTAGATGCCGTAGCTGTGTGTGCCGTCCTTGGGGATGCTCACGCTGCCGGGGTTGAAGAGCCACAGGCCCGGATGCGCGGCGCTCTCCTCGTTAACCTTGATGTGTGTGTGACCGTAGACGAGCGCGGAGCCCTCGGGCAACGCGGGCGCGTGGTCGACGCTGTTGTGCATGCCGGCGCCAAAGACGTGGCCGTGTGTCAGGAACAGCTCGCGGCCGGCTTCGTCGAACAGCGTGGCGTAGTCCGCCATGACGGGGAAGTCGAGCACCATCTGGTCGACCTCGGCGTCGCAGTTGCCGCGCACCGCGATGATGCGGTCGGCCAGGGCGTTGAGCAGCGGAATCACGCGCTTGGGGGCGTAGTCGCGCGGCAGGTCGTTGCGCGGACCGTGGTAGAGCAGGTCGCCCAGCAGCACGATGCGGTCGGGCTCCTCGGATTCGATGGCGGTGCAGAGGCGCTCGGCCCAGTATGCCGAGCCATGGATGTCGGAGGCGATGAGGTATTTCATGGGGAGTCCTTTCGGTGTGGGGTTGATGGGGGCTGAATACGAAGTCCAGCGGATGTGGAGCCCCTCTACCGCGTTACTCAAATCGAAGCGCCGCGCTCTGAGCCGCCTGCATCACGCGTTGGAGCGGCACGCCATGTTCGCGGGCGAGACGGGCGCAGTCCTCGTGCTCGGGCGCCGCACGCTCACTGCCGTCGGGCAGGGTGGCCACCTTGACGGCTACCTCGCCCCAAGGCGTCGCCACCTGCTCAAAACGACGTGGCAAGCAAACACGCTCCATGACCTGGCGACGAATGCCGTTGGTCGTGGTTTCCAAAAAGATAATCGTCTGCAGGCGTTCGATATCCTCATGCGAGCAGATCACCTGCAGCTGCCAGCCGGGGCGGCCTTTTTTGCAGTAGAGGGGCAGCCAGTGCACCTCGCGGGCGCCTGCCTCGCGCAGGCGGTCGGCGGCATAGGCGAGTACCTCGGGCGATGCATCGTCGATGTCGCACTCCAGCTTGACGATGGTCTCGGGCGCATCGGTCTCGCGGGACAGCGGAGATGTACTTCCACGTTGCATACGGTCCGGATCCTTTCCGCACGGGCTCGTTTTATTCACCCAAACGCTAGCACATCGGACGTGGCACAGGCGTGACTTTCGTCCGTCGCCGCCCTCGCTCCTATCCAAACATGTACATCAGCCTCCAAACATGTCATTTTTGCAGCTTTTGGAGGCTGGTGTACATGCTTTGAGAGCGCAAGCGAGGCCGCACCGCGCGCCGCGCAGCCTTTCCAATCGATTTCGAGCTCCGGCGTGCCCGGCGTGTTGAAAGCTGCACCATTACAATGGAGCGGATTCGCTTGACGCAAAGGAGTCGCAATGTCTGCCTGCCCGCTGGTCGATTGCCATACCCACACCTCGTTTTCGGACGGACATGCCTCGTTTGAGGACAACGTTCACGCCGCTGCTGCGGCCGGCTGCCGCGTCATGGTCTCGACCGACCATCTCACCCTGCCCGCCAGCATGGATGCCAACTGCGAAGTGCAGGTTACTGAGGGCGACCTGCCGGCACATCGTCTGGCTTTTGAGGATGCTCGCAAGCTTGCCGCGCAGATCGCGCCGGAGCTCGAGCTTATCTATGGCTTTGAATGCGATTGGTACGAGGGCTGCGAGCCTTTGGTTGAGCGCTGGTCCCAGGGCGCCGTCGTACGCCTGGGTAGCGTGCATTGGATTGGCAACCCAGGCGATATCATGGCCGGCGCTGCGGGCACGGCAGGGACAGAGGGTGTCGCACGCCCCGATACGCCCGATTCGCGCTGCGGTTGGATCGACGACGACACCGACCTGCACGTTTGGGAAAACCTGGGCGTGCACGGCGTGTGGGAGCGCTATGTCGATGACTGGTGCCGCGCCTGCGAAAGCCCGCTCAACTTTGACGTGATGGCTCATCCCGACCTGATCATGCGCTTTTCGAAGGAAGGCTTTGCGCCCGATTTTGATCCCGCGCCGTTCTGGGAGCAGATGGCCGAATGCGCCCACGATACGGGTCGCCGCGTTGAGGTCTCGACCGCCGCACCGCGCAAGGGCCTCGACGACTATTACCCCTCGACGGGGCTGTTGCGCTGCTTCGCCCACGCCGAGGTACCCATCGCCTTTGGCTCGGACGCACACCGCGCCTGCGATATCTGCTGGAACATCCGCGAGGCCCAGGCCCACGCCTACGACTGCGGTTATCGAACCTACGATATCCCCCACCCCACCGGCGAATGGGAATCCACACCCCTCGCCTAACTAGTCGTTTAAGAACGTCCCCAATGACTAGTGGCGGCGGGCGTTGAGTTCGCCGGCCAGTTCGTCGAGGGTAATGCCGTAGCGCTCGAGCGTCACGAGCAGGTGATAGATCAGGTCACCGGCCTCGTAGCGAATGTGATCGTGATCGTTATCCTTGCAGGCCATGATCACCTCGCTCGCCTCCTCGGCAAGCTTCTTGAGCAGCTCATCCTCGACGTCGGTCAGCAGACGCGCGGTATAGCTCTCCTGCGGCGATGCATCACGACGACCGTGAATCACCTCGGCCAGACCTGTCAGCGTCTCACCGATATTTCCATTCTGAACATTCGCGGTGCGCACACCCATGGTTCAATCCTTTCTGGTTGGCCAAGCACCTAGTCGAGCGCCCGCCCTACGCGAGTTTTTTAAAGAAGCAGGTACGGTTGCCGGTATGGCAGGCCGGACCCGGCGAGTCGACCTTGACCAGCAGTGTATCGCTATCGCAGTCGGCCCAGAGCTCCTTGACCTCTTGCATATTGCCGCTCGTCGCGCCCTTGTTCCAGAGCTCCTGACGGCTGCGGCTCCAAAACCACGTGGTACCGGTCTTGAGCGTCAGTCCCACCGACTCCTCGTTCATCCAAGCAACCATAAGCACCTCGCCGGTGTCATACTGCTGAACCACACAAGGAATCAACCCACGGGCGTCGTATTTAAGCTCGGATGCAGTTGTCACTTGCTCCATTTAAAAATCCAATCTCACGGGAATACCTTGAGAGGCCATATACTCTTTGACTTCGCGAATGCTGAAGGTTCCAAAGTGAAAGACGCTCGCCGCCAGCACGGCGTCGGCCTCGCCCTCGATCACACCCTCGGCAAAATGCTCGAGCGTACCCACGCCGCCGCTCGCGATGACGGGGATTGGCACCGCGCGGGCCACGGCGCGGGTGAGCGCCAGGTCAAATCCGGCCTTGGTGCCGTCGCGGTCCATACTGGTGAGCAGGATCTCGCCGGCGCCGCGACGAGCCGCCTCCTCGGCCCACGCCACCGCGTCGATACCCGTGGCGTTGCGGCCTCCTGCGGTAAAGACCTCCCACTTGTCGGCACCGGATGCGCCAGGCAGGCCGACGCGCTTGGCATCGATCGCCACGACCACGGCCTGGCTGCCAAACGCCGCGGCGGCCTGGCTGATCAGCGACGGGTCGTGCACGGCCGCCGAGTTGAGCGACACCTTGTCGGCACCGGCTGCAACCATGGTGCGCATGCCCGGCAGGTCGCGAAAGCCGCCGCCCACGGTATAGGGAATGGCCAGCTCCTCGGCCGCATGCGCTGCCATCTCGATAGTCGTCGCACGGTTGTCGCTTGTGGCGGTAATGTCTAAAAACACGACCTCGTCCGCACCCTCGCGGTCGTAGGCACGCGCCAGCTCCACCGGATCGCCCGCATCGCGCAGGCTCACAAAGTTGACACCTTTGACCACACGGCCGTCCTTGACGTCTAGACAGGGAATTACGCGTTTAGTAAGCATGGGCTACTCCTCCCCTCGGGCGGCGACCAGTGCCTGGGCCAGCGTAAAGTTGCCCTCGTAGAGCGCACGGCCGGTAATGGCACCCTCAATAGCATCCTCACCCACCGCAGCCAGCGCGCGAATGTCATCGAGCGTAGAGATGCCGCCCGAAGCCACGACAGGAAAGCCCGCGACCTTGGCAACATGGCGATACGCCGCCACATCGATGCCCGTCTGCATGCCATCGCGCGCGATGTCGGTATACACCAGATGCTTAAAGCCCAGCTCGGAAAGCTGCGCCACGGCATCGTCGAGCGCCACACCCGCGCCGTCGCGCCAGCCGTTCACCTTGACCTGGCCGTCGCGTGCGGCAATGTCAGCCACCAGCAGCTCGCCAAAGCCTTGGGCCGCCACCTCGGCAAAACCCGGCTCGGTCACGAGCACCGTGCCTAGTGCGATGCGGCGCGCACCGTAGCCGGCCAACTCGTCGATGCGCGCGAGCGAGCGGACGCCGCCGCCCACGTCCACGGACAGACCGTCGACGCCGCAGATGGCCTTAATCGCCGCTGAGTTGGCAGCGCATGCGTCCTCGTCCTCGCCAAAGGCGGCGGACAGGTCGACAACGTGCACCCAGCTCGCGCCCTGCTCGGCAAAGGAGCGGGCGACGGCCACGGGGTCGTCGGAATATACCTTGCAACGGCTGCGGTCGCCGTGCTCCAGGCGCACGACCCTGCCGCCGATCAAATCGATTGCGGGAAACAGGATCATCGGCCAACCTCCTCGACGATGTTGACGAAGTTCTTAAGGATGCGCTGACCCAGCACAGAGGATTTCTCGGGATGGAACTGACAACCCCACACGTTACCGTGGCGCACGATGCACGGGAAGCTCCGCGTATAGTGCGTGCGCGCCAGCACATCGGCGGCATCGGCATCGTCGGTCACCGCGTAGCTGTGGGTGAAGTACATGTTGGCGCCCTCGGCAAAACCGGCGAGCAATGGATCGGCCGCACCAGAGGGCGTCATGTGCACCTGATCCCATCCCACGTGCGGCACCTTCAGGCGACTCGATTCCAAGCGCGTGCACGAACCGGGCATTATGCCCAGGCCATCGACCCAGGGACCGCCAGCCTGCTCGGGGGCGCTGCCGTCGACAACCACGCCCTCGTCCGCAGGCACGCTCTCGTTGCCGCGCTCAAAAAACAGCTGAAGGCCCAGGCAGATGCCGAGCAGCGGAGTTCCGGCGGCGACGGCGTCGAGCACTGTGTCCGCCTCGCCGCTCTGGCGCATAAAGGCGATCGCGTCATAGAACGCGCCCACGCCCGGGATGACCAGGCCGTCAGCGTTGCGGATCTGCTCCGGATCGTCCGACGTGCAGGCAGCGGCACCGGCGCGCGCAAGCCCGCGCACGACGCTCGACAAGTTGCCCTTGTGGTAGTCGACCACCACGATCTTCGGTTCGCCCACGCGACCCCTCCACTTCTCATCATCCAAAACCACCACGAAGGGGACAGGCATCTTCGTGGTGGTTTTACCCTTGTGACGGTTACAGCGAGCCCTTGGTGCTGGGGACACCCTGCACGCGGGGATCGAGTTCGCAGGCGCGGCGCATCGTGCGACCCACGGCCTTAAAGGCGGCCTCGATAATGTGATGTGAGTTGCCACCCGCCAGCTCGCGCACATGCAGCGTGAGTTTGGCATCGCGCGCAAAGGCGTAGAAGAACTCGACGGCCAGCTCGGTATCAAAGCTACCCACGCGCTCGGTCGGCACGGGCAGCTCGCAATAGGCCTGGCCGCGACCCGAAATGTCCACGGCGGCCATCACGAGCGTCTCGTCCATGGCGATCGCCGCGTCGGCAAAGCGCGTAATACCCGCCTTGTCGCCCAGCGCCTGGCAAAACGCCACGCCCAGCACAATACCCGTGTCCTCGACGGTGTGGTGCGCATCGACCTCCACGTCGCCTACCGCGTGCACCGTCAGATCGAACAGACCATGGCGGCCAAAAGCGTTGAGCATGTGGTCGAAAAACGGCACGCCGGTCGAGATATCGCACACGCCAGATCCGTCCAGGTCGAGCTTTACGACAATGTCGGTCTCGCCCGTCTTGCGGGTTACCTCGGCATAGCGATCCATCTACATCTCCTCCTTCACCAGCGCGGCAAACGCGGCCAGCACCTCATCGTTTTCCTGCGGGGTGCCCACGGTAATGCGCAGACAATCCGCGAGCCCCGGCGCGTAGCTAAAGTCGCGCACCAGAATCGAATACTCGTCGCGCAGACGCTCGCGCACGCGCGTGGCATGCGGCGTGCGCGCGAGCACAAAATTCGCCGCGCTCGGCCATACCTCCACGGGCAGGCCCTCGGCAGCCATTGTGCGTAGGGCGCGCAGCTCGCGCTCGCGCTCGGATGCGACCTGCGCCACCACGGGCGCGTACGCATCGCGGGCACGCACGCAGGCAAGCGCGGCGGCCTGGCTCAGCACATTGACCGAATAGATCTGGCGAATCGCCGCGAACACATCGATGACCTCGGGCGCCGCGATCACATAGCCCAGACGCGTGCCGGCGGCGCCAAACGCCTTGGACAGCGTATGCAAAATCACCAGGTTGGGATGCTCGGCGATAAGGCCTTGCACCGTGGTTGCCGTGCCAAACGAATCGTCGGCAAACTCAACGTAAGCCTCGTCGACCATCACCATGCCGAGACACGCATCGCACAGGGCCGCGACAAAGTCGAGCGGCGCCACATCACCCGTGGGATTGTTGGGCGAGGTCACGATGGCGAGGTTGCACTCCGGCGCCGCCGCGAGCACAGCTGCCTGGTCGAGCTCAAAGGTCGCGGGGTCGCGCCACACGTCGCGCACCTCGGTCTGACAGAGCGATGCAAAGAACGCATACTCGCTAAAGCACGGCGGACAGTTGAGCAGGGTCCGCCCCGCGCCGCCAAACGCCAGCAGGTAGTTATAGAGCAGCTCGTCGCCGCCGTTGCCCACGCAGATATTCTCGCGTGTCACGCCATGCCAGGCGGCCAGCTCGTCGCGCAGGTCGTTGGACATGGGATCGGGATAGCGGTTGAGCGGTGTGGCGGCAAGCGCCGCATCAACCGCCTCGCGCACGCCGGCAGGTACGGGATGGGTGTTCTCGTTGGCCGAAAGGTTGATGCGCGTGGGCGTAAAGTTGGGATCATAGGGCTCGATGCCGGCCAGGTAGGGCTGGACAAGCTCCTTCATGCGAGGCGTCAGCTCGGCCATATTAGGCCTCCTTGCCGGTCGGGGCGCCATCCGCGCCCGCAGCCGCCGTCAGGTCCACGCCCTCGGAGACCGTCGCGGTCGCATCGCCCGGCCAGGCAACCTTGGTCAGGTCGGCCGCGGCCAGCGACGCGGCACTTACGGCATCCTCGCCCTGCTCCAGCACGCGGCGACGCAGAGCAGCGGAAAGCGCGTGTGCCCACAGGCCCTCGGCCTCGGCCAGACGCTGCGTGGCGGGAGCATCGGAGAGCAGGCCCTCGGGCGTATAGCAAATGACACTCGAGCGCTTGACGAACTCCTCCACCGAAAGCGGGTTGGAGAACATGGCGGTGCCGCCGGTCGGCAGCGTGTGGTTGGGGCCGGCAACGTAATCGCCGAGCGGCTCGGAGCTCCAAGCGCCCACAAAGATGGCGCCGGCGTTGCGAATGCCGCCAAGCAGGCCCATCGCATCCTTGCAGTGCAGCTCCAGGTGCTCAGGCGCCACGGTGTTCACGGCCTCGACGGCGGCAGCCATGTCGGCGGCGACCACGATGGTGCCCTCGTTATCGAGCGAGGCGCGCGTGATCTCGGCGCGCGGGGACTGCGCCACCAGAATGTCGATACCCGCCTCGACCTCGTGCGCAAACTGCTCGTCGCAGGTCACCAGATAGCAGGCAGCCAGCGGATCGTGCTCGGCCTGCGCCATCAAGTCGGCCGCGACCACCATGGGCTTGGCCGTGGCATCGGCCAACACGCAGACCTCGGAGGGGCCAGCGACCATGTCGATGCCCACGTCGCCCGAGACAATCTGCTTGGCAGCGGCAACAAAAGCGTTGCCCGGACCGGTGATTTTATCGACGCGCGGAATGGTCTCGGTACCGTACGCCAGCGCGGCCACGGCCTGAGCGCCGCCCACCATATAGATTTCGTCCACGCCGCCGAGCTTTGCCGCGGCAAGCGTGTAGGGGCTGATCAGGCCGTCCTTTTGCGGCGGGGTCACCATAACCACGCGCTTGACGCCGGCAACCTTGGCGGGAATGGCATTCATGAGCACCGTGGAGGGATACTGCGCACGACCGCCCGGCACGTAGATGCCGGCCGCCGCGAGCGGGGTCACCTTAACGCCGAGCATCGTGCCGTCCGCACGCGTGGTAAACCAGCTCTGCTCGACCTCGCGCTGGTGGAACTCGCGAATCTGACGCGCGGCCTTTTCGAGCGCGGCGACAAAGGCCGGGTCGAGGCCTTCGAGCGCGGCATCGATCTGCTCCTGCGGCAGACGGAAGCTCTGCAGCTCAACACCATCAAAACGCTGACAGTAATCGCGCACCGCGGCATCGCCGTTGGCTCGCACGTTGGCTACGATATCGCGGGCAGCGTCGACGATGTTTTGCGGCAGCACGCCCTTGCGGTTGAGCTGGTTGGTGACGAGGCGCTCGCCGGGAGCAAGCTTGATGGTCTTCATATCGGTATCCCCTATCGGTCGAGGTTGTGTTCGAAAAACGAGAGGCCGGGCGGCGGCGCCAGTCGGCCCGCAGCCCGTACGTTGGGACGCCCGTGCGTGCTCGCGCTATTGTGCCGAGCCCGCGACGGGCTCAAAATGCTTGTCCTTAACGGCCGCGGCCAGGCGATCTGCCAGATTGCGTACGCGCGGATCCAAGCGAGCGGCACCCGGGTTGACAAAGAAGCGGGCCGTGCAGTCCATAATGCGACCGGTGATGACCAGGTCGTTGTCGCGCAGCGTGGCGCCCGTGGCAGTAATATCCACGATGCGATCAGTCATGCCGACGATGGGGCCCAACTCGATGTTGCCGTGCAGCGAAACGATGTCGGCGTTCACGCCGCGCTCGGCATACCATGCACCCGCGATGCGCGGATACTTGGTGGCCACGCGAAGCGACCCGCGGCGAGTATAGTTGCGCTCGGCCTGACCGGCGCGCCATGCGGGCTCCGCCTCGATAAAGGTGCACAGGCCATAGCCCAGGTCGACCAGCTGCAGCAGGTTGAGGTCTGCCTCGATGAGCGAGTCCCAACCGCAGATGCCGCAATCGGCACCACCGCAGCCCACAAAGGCAGGCGCATCGCTGGGACGCACGATGACAAACTCGATATCGCCGACCGTGCCCTCGCCAGCACGCGTGTCGCGACCGCGCACAATCAGGTGACGGCCGGGATCACGCAGCTCAGAGACGTCCAGGCCCGCGGCCTCGAGCACGTCGAGCGTATCGGCCTTAAGCGAGCCCTTGGGCACGGCGATGCGCAGCGGACCCTCGGCACCACGGCCCGCGGCGTGATCGCCATCGGAAGCGGCGTCCTCGACCGAGGTGCGCGCGGCCTCCAGGCGCTCGAGCGAAAAGGCGAAGCCCGCCGCCGGCGCCTCGATGCCATCGCCAAATGCACCGGTAAAGATGGAGTCATAGCGTCCGCCCGAGCCGACCGGATCGGGTAAGCCGCCGGCATAGGCCTTAAAGACCAGGCCCGTATAGTAATCGAAAGAGTTCATGATAGAAAAGTCGAACGACAGCACCTGAGCGTCCTCGGGAGCCAGGCCCTCGACCAGGGCACGCAGTTCACGCGTCAGCGGCGCGGCGATACCGGCAGCCTCCAGCAGCGCGTCCACGCGGTCGAGCACCTCGGCTCCGCCGTGCAAGCGCGGCAGCTCGCTAATGGCGGCCTTGACGGCATCGGACTCGGCGCTTGCCGCCACGCGGGCATCGAGGCCCACAAAGTCGTTGGCGTGCACGCAGCGCAGGGCCTCGGCGGCCAGCTCGCGATCCTCGCACGCCGCGAGCAGCTCCTTAAACGGACGCACGCTGCCTGCGATGATGCGCGCATCGGGAAGTGTCAGCTCGCGCACGGTCTCCGCCACCAGCGAAACAATCTCGACATCGCCCGCGGTATCGCCCGCGCCGATAAGCTCAAAGCCCAGCTGCGTAAACTGACGCGAGCCGCCGGCATTGCGCTGACACTCGCGAACCACCGGCGCCTCGTAGCGCAGGCGCAGGGGCAGGTCGGCCGCGCGCATGCGGGTCGAAACCAGGCGCACGATCGGCAGCGTGTTGTCGGGACGGACCACCAGCAGGCGTCCGTCGTCGTCAAAGAGCTTAAACGGCGTGTCCGCAATGCGGCCGCCCTCCTCGAGCGAGCCCTTGTCCTCGAGCAGCGGCGTCTCGACCGGAAGGTAATGATGCTCCCTAAAGCAGCCCTTCACCGTCAGCGCGATCTCCTCGCGCGCCTGAGCCTCCTCGGGCAATATGTCCCGGAATCCCCACGGTGTGGCCGTCATCTGGTGAGCCTCCTCATGCTGCGTTTCATATAGAACAGAAGACCGGCATAGCTCCGCCGGTCTTCTAGGTACTTTAGCATACTAGAGTACTTGCGGGGAGAATCGTCTCCCACGGCTCACAGCGTATTCATTTGGAAACATAGGAGCGGATTGTCGCAACCCAACCCCACCTAGACGCCAATCGCACGACGATACTCTACCATTACCTGCGCATCGGCTGCCGCGGGATTGGCAAAATAGCGCCAGTCATAGGTCTCGGCCGAAACAACTCCGCGATAGCCGCGCGCCACCAGCCTATCTAGGTCGGCGCGCATATCGCGGTCGCCGTCACCCCAAGCAAGATGCGTCGTGCCGTCTGCCGCAACATCGACAAAATGCACGTGGGCGACATCATCGCCAAGCAGATCGAAATAATCGTCGATGGTATCCCCCGCCACCGCCATAGCGCCCAAATCCAGACATGCCTTAAGTGCCGGATGATCAACTGCCTCGATCATGCGCTTCGTATCGGCCGCCGAGTTCACGATCATCGACTCAACCGGCTGTAGGGCCTCGAGCACCAGTCGCACGCCGCGCTCTCCCGCATGCTCGGCAATCGCACGCAGCATCGAGGCGCTGCGACCCCACGCGTCCTCGATCGGCTCGTTCAAAAATGCCCAGCCGCTCGAGACCATGACCTGCTCGGCTCCAAGTTCCGCCGCGATATCTACAACGTTCTTAAAGTACGCGAGCGTGCGGGCACGCGCCTCATTCCCGCGCGCCGCGATATTCCACGGCTTGGGGTTGTTCTGTTCGGGACAAAGCCCCACAACCCGAACCCCATACCGGTGTGACAGCTCCCGCACCTGCTCGAGCGAATCGTATCCATGGCAATCGACATACAGATGCATCGACCCGGTCCAAAGCTCGCAACACGTGTAGCCCGAAGCCGACGCCGAAGAAAAGAACTCCTCAAGGTCAAAATAACGATGGCTGATATTCATGACGGCAAGCTGGGGATAGCTCATAATTACTCTCCAACCCAAGCGAGGCCCCGTTCCATATAGGAGCGGGGCCCAATTACACAAACGTTATTTGCTCTTAGTAGTCGAACTGGTGATAGTAGCGACGGTAGTTGAGGTTGTGCTTGGTGACCGTCTCGTAGTAAGCGGCAAGGCGATCGGTGATCAGCGAGGAGAGGATCCACGGAGACACGATGACGCGGAACTCGTCGTCAAGGCCGGGGATCGCGAACTCGGCGGTGTCGATGACGTTGATGTCGGTGTCGCCGGTCACGCCGCGGGTCAGGAACGCGCGGACGCGCTCGTCGAGCTTGCGGTTCTCGTCCTCGCCC
>JAXJIO010000010.1:0-41343 GCA_036298675.1 Collinsella sp.
ATCATGCTCTACGGCGAGGACGACACCCGCAAGCTCATGGACCGCGTGGACAACTTCACCCACATGCTCGCCGACGAGAAGGGCGTCCATGTCCGCGTGAACAAGTTCGACACCGCCGAGGTCGAGCTGCCGTTCAGCGACTCCGAGTTCCGCAAGATCGTCTCCCCGATGGTCACCTACACCATCACCGAGCGCCTGAGCTGCCATCTCGAGCACGTCCGCAACCACCCGCTCACCACGCGTCGCTACTATCACCAGATGAACTACTAATCCTTTCAAATTGCTGCTGTTGCCTGCAGGCGAGCTGTTCTGAACGTCTCGCCTGCAGGCTAATTTCTGGGGTTAATCAGAATAGTTGCCCAGTACCTCCAAGTTGCGCTGGTCGCATTATGGCGTCTATGGACGAGCAAGCATTTGGCATTACGATGCTTGGTCGTCCGCTGTTTACGAGCCTGTTTGTCGGCTTGATCCTTGGCGATGTCCAGCAGGGAGTTATCGTCGGCGCTGCTTTGGAGTCCATGTTCATGGGCGCCATCATGGTCGGCGCGGCGGTTCCTCCTGAGGTCTATGCCTTCGGCGTGCTTGGCTGCGCGTTTGCCGTCATTACGGGTACGGGCACGGCAACTGCCGTCGCGCTCGCCCTTCCCGTCTCCGTCTTCCTTCTCTACTCCGTGATTAACTTTGCAACGCGTATCGTCGCCGCCCATCTGGGTTACGACCTGGGAACCAAGTTCCTGCAGCAGTCCGAAGAGAACAACCTTATGTCTCGCATGACGCATGCTGCCGGCGTCCTCGGAATGACCGTTATCGGCGCCATGATTGCGGCACAGGTCTCACTGTCCACTGCTTTGACCTTTGATGTGAGTGGTTCGGAGATTGTCCTGCAGGATCTGTTCGATTCGATCTTCCCCGGTCTGCTGCCCTTGCTGGCAACGTTCGCTTGCGTTGCCCTCTATAAAAAGGGTGTCAAGACCATTTGGATTATTATTGGCATCTTCGCGATCTGCATCATCGGAACGGGCTTGGGAGTGTTCGCAGCGGCGTAATGTTGACTGCTATGCTCGCGCGTTGGATAACTAACTGACCGTTTGAAAACGGGGCTCGGCGTAAGGCCGGCCCCGTTTTTTGTTTGACGGATTTTCCGACCGTCCAAAAATTCACGCTCGCCCATCACTCATGCATTTCTCATCTCTCATTCATCACTAATATGAGAGATAACTGAAAGACGAGAGATAAATATGAGAGATAACTGAGCAGCAAAGAGACAAGCAATCATGGTATTGTCTCAATACTGATTGTTCTACCAGTAAAAACATGTTTAAATGAAACAGATGACAGACATCTTTTCTTTCATCTCTCACTTATCTCTAATATGAGAGATAGCAGAAAGATGAGAGATAATTACGAGAGATAACTGAGAGACGAAGGAAATCTATTCGCGGCATTCTCCGCCGGGCCGAGCGAAAGGACGTGCAGATGAACGAAAACGAGCTGACCGGTCTGCTCGAGTCTTTAAGGCGCATGGGCTCGGACGATCTTAACGTCGAGGTCAAGGAGAGCGCCACGACGCTTTCCCGCGACGTATGGGAAACGGTTAGTGCATTCGCGAATACCGCTGGCGGAATTATCGTGCTCGGCGTGAGCGAGCGCGCGGGCTTTATCCCGGTCGAGAACTTTGAGACCGAGAAGGTGCTCAACCAATTCGTAGCGGGCATGGGTGATGCCGGCGGCCGCGGAAAACTGGCCAATCCGCCCAAATACACCATTGAACGCGTGGAGCTTCAGGGCACCGTGGTTCTGGTCATCGCGATTGAGGAGCTCGACCCGTCGAGCAAGCCTTGTTATGTCATAGAGCGGGGCGCTCAAGGCGGCAGCTACAAACGCATCGATGACAAAGATGTCCCGCTTTCGTCGACTGAGGTCCTGTCCTTGTCATCGTATGAACGGACGAGCCCCAGTGATCGCGATGCAGTACCCGGCGCGGTCGCAGGCGATCTTGACGAGGCCCTGGTCGACCGCACGATAGAGCGTGCTTTCTCGCTGACACCCCGTGCAATGCGCGGCGCGCCGGACAAGAAAACGAAGCTGGAGCGCCTGAATTTCCTCGACTCCCAGGGCAATGTTACTAAGGCCGGGCTCCTGGCCGCGGGTGCCTATCCTCAGCAGTTCTATCCCAAGCTCTTTATCGATGTGGCGGTCTATGCCGGAACGCAGAAGGGCGCGGCGGGGTCGTTGAGGTTCATGGACCGTACGATCTGCGAGGGAACGTTGGGCGAAATGATCTCGGATGCCGTCGCGGCAGTCGCTAAGAATTTGCGGCGAACCTCGACGATCCAAGGCGTCTCGCGTGTCGACTCGCTGGAGATTCCCGAGGAGGTCCTGCGCGAGGCAATCGCCAACGCCGTAATCCACCGAGAATACGGAGATCGGTTCTGTGGGCAGTCGATCGCTGTTGACGTCTTTGATGACCGTATCGAGGTGACGAACCCCGGCGGCCTATACGGAGGAAAGACTCGCGAGAACCTGTTTGACGGCAGCTCCCGATGTCGCAATGCGACGCTTGTGAAGCTCATGTCGCTTGTCCCATTGCTCGACGGCGCGGGCTCGCCTGCCGAGGGTAACGGGTCGGGCATTCCAATGATGCTCGATGCCATGCGTGCGCAAGGTCTGGCCGAGCCATTGTTTTGCCCCGGTTTCGACCGGTTTAAGGTTGTCCTCTACCGAGCGAAGGTTGAGCAAATCGATCATGGCGGGGACTTAATTGTGGCGGCACTCAAACGCTACGGCGAGCTGGGGACGCGTGAGCTGGCAGAACGTACGGGGCTTACAATTTCCCAGGTTAGGTCGCGCGTCAACGCGCTCATTGCTCAAGGCGAGCTCGAGCCCACGGCGCCGGCGACGAGCCGCAACCGCAAGTATCGACTGTTGGAGCGCGTGGAATAAATGCGTTAGCGGACGAGGCGACCCAATAATCGACCCTCGATTGGCGCCCACTAAGGTTAAGCGGTTGTTGCCTAGTTGACGGTGATGCTAAAGACTCGGCTTACGCCGGCATGGCCGCGAACCCGTCCATCAAGAACAGCCTAAGAACCAGCTTGATGACATATCCCGGTTTGACTTCAGCCGCGTCAAAGACATGGCGCTCGGCGAGCTCGCTGCAGTATGTATAGATGTCGCGGATAAGGTCCGCGCCCGAAAGCGTAAACATGTAGCCTGCGTCCGAAAGCGCATTGGGCGCGGCGGGCAACTTGGCCATGTGGCAGAACGTTTGCAGGTCGGGCGCCATAACATTCTGGTAGTCGAGGTGGCCGCTGGCATCCTGTGCGGCAAGCTCCAATTGGCGCACAAAATCCAGCGCCGCTGCCAGCACAAAGCTCGGCGTAGGCGCGTTGACGTCCTGAGTGGTCGCCACGAGCCTGCCCGCCGCCTGCGTGACAAGCCAAGCGACCTCGCGCTGGCAACGCACGGCCTTGCGCGTAACCGGCTTGATGGACGAAGAAGAAACGCTCCCCTTAGGCGGATTCGAAGCAGCCATAAGACCCTCCCATGAACAATCCGGCCCAACAAGCCCGGATGAAACACGTGCTACATCAGTATACAGGGGAGTGGGGTGGAAAAACGGGGTCGACGGCGTGAACTGCCGGCTCCGGATTGCTTGCCTTAGAGGCCGTACACTTCGACCATAGCTTCGCCAATGCGATGGGGCACGCCGGTGACGAGTGCGTTGCCCATGCAGAAGGCTCGATGGCCGTCAGTCATGCCCGTATCGGTCCAGCCTTTCGGGAATCCCTGAAGCTGATCGAGCTCGTCGGGAACAAGACGGCGGAAACGGCCATCGGGACATTCGATGACGTGCTTGAAGCGGCTCGCTCCCGTGCCGCCTTCTCCTGTGAGGATGGTGCGGCTCGGCTTGTCGGTGGCATCCGGAAAGCTCATGGCTCCCTCGGAATACGTGTACGTAAAGCCTGTCTTTTTGTTAGTGCGCTCTTCGCGCTTGCTGCCCTTAAGGTAGCGCCAGTCGGGAAGCTTTTCATTGGAGATGTAGAACTGCTCCGGGACATCAGCCTCGTCGACAAGCACGTCGCCAAGCACGTGGCGCTCGCCGTGATAGTCCTCGGCAAAGTCGCAGGTCAGAACATGACAGCCCTGCATGACGCCAGCATTCTTGAATTGAGAGGTCTTTTGGCCGACGCCAAAACGAGTTGAGTTCTCGTAGGGGTCGGGTAAAACGTCGAGCTCGGACATCTCGTCGGGATAGATGGCGGGGAAGGCTTTAGCCATGACGCCGTTGTGCATGCGATCAATGAGATCAACCTTGCCAGCGCCCTTTTCGCAGAAGATATAAACACGCTTGCGACGCTGGGGGAAACCGTATTCGGCAGAGTTGACCACGCGCCATTCGACCGTGTAGTCGAGGTCGGCAAGGCAGCTCAAGATGATGGCGAAATCGCGACCGCGCTGTGACGCGGGCGACTTGAGCAGACGGTCAACGTTCTCAAAGAGACCGAAGCGCGGCTTCTTCATTTCGAGGAAGTGATAGATGTCCCACCACAGGACACCCTTCTTGCCCTCGATGCCGTGCGCCTGATTGAGAGGACGCGCGACAGAGTAGTCTTGGCAGGGAAAGCCACCGACGACCATGTCGACACGGGGAATTTCAATCTCGCCGGCTTCAGCCTGCTCCAGGACCTTATTGATGTCTTCGTTGACAACGGAATCATTACCGAAGCGATTCATGTAGCAACGGGCGGCGAACTGACGCGCTTTGGTTCCGGGCGGTTCCCACTGATTTGCCCAAATAGTGCGGAAGGGGCCGGCGGGTTTCATATAAAAATTGGGATAACGAGGGTCGGCATAGCCTTCGAGGCCCAGACGAAATCCGCCGACGCCAGCAAAAAGCTCGGCAATTTTGACCTCTGACATGTTATTCCAATCAATATAACGAACGTTCATAAACCAAACAACGATAACCGATCTTCAAATAAGAAAAAGACTTGATTTATCACTCTCAGAGAACGTCCATTATTGCCGCATGTGCGCACGTCATGGGCTACCATGAAGTTAGTTGCGACGTTCGGAGGTACCCCATGTCCAAGAAGCACCTCGATTTCAAGCGTATGCTTGACGATACCGATTTTTCTGACCCCTCTAGCATCGAGCGGTATGCTGCCAATCTCGACGGGATGACGTTTCGCGATATTCTCGAGCTCGGCATTGCGCCGGAGGGGGAGAGTGCGCCCAAGGACTTTGGGTCTAAGAAGTACAAGGGCGGTATGGGAACCCTGATCGAGGAGCGTTACTTTGGCTACAAGGCCAACAGCGATGATCGGCCGGACTTTCCCGAGGCGGGTGTGGAACTCAAGGCAACGTGTTTTGATGTGCTCAAGGACGGTCGCAAGTCGGCCGGCGAGCGCCTTGTCTTAACGATGATTCCTTACGACCGCCCTGTCTCGCTTGACTACGACAACTCGCATCTCAAGACCAAGCTCAGCAATATCCTGCTGATTTACTACGGCCGCGATCGCTCTATCGATAAATACGACCAGCGCATCGAGCGTGCGGTCATGGTCCGCCTGCCCGAAGAGGACATGAAGATCATCCGCGCTGACTACGAGAAGATCATTTCGTACATTCAGGATGGTCGCGCGGACGAACTGTCGGAGGGCATGACCACCTACTTGGGCGCCTGCACAAAGGGCGCAACCGAAGCGACGATGTGGGTTGACCAGTATTACGAGTACTTCAATACCGATACGGGTGAGATCGAGCGCCGTCGTGCAAAGCGTCGCGCCTTTTCGCTTAAGCGCTCGTACATGGACTACGTGCTTCACACCTATGTTCTCGGTGCCCCACGCGTCGGCGAGAGCATCGTTCGGGCTGGTGCCGAGTCCATTGATTTCGAAAGCTATGTTACCGGGCTTATCGAGCGCCACTATGGCGAAACCGATCGTCAAATCGCGGAGCAGTACGGATTGGAATATACGGGCAACAAGGCCCAATGGACGACGCTCGTTTATCGCATGCTCGGCATAAAAAACAATGCTGCCGAGGAGTTCGTTAAGGCTGGGATTAACGTCCGTGCTTGTCGCGTTAATAAGAGGGGACACATCGAGCAGGCAATGTCCTTCCCTCCGTTTGAGTTTAAGCAGCTCATCAATGAGGACTGGGAGACGTCTTCCTTCCGTGCGCGCCTTGAGACCAGCCGTTTCTTCTTCGTCGTGTTTCGCGAGGACCACGAGGGGGAGTGGCGCCTTGACCGCTGCCTATTCTGGGCAATGCCGGCAAACGAAATTGAAGGCCCCGCAAAGGCTTGCTGGGATGAGACGCGAAAGGTCATTCGCGAGGGCGTTGAGCTCAATCCGTATCGGGATGCAAGCGGAAAGCTCAAGGTGACCAACAATCTGCCCGGTATGGCGGATAACCCGATTGTCCACGTTCGCCCACATACCTCAAAAGCCGCGTATAGGTTCGCCGACGGAACCGAAATCGGCGATATTTCGAGGAATGCCTACGAGTTGCCCGACGGACGGTGGATGACCAGGCAATCGTTTTGGTTCAACAAGGGCTACTTGGAGCACATCCTGGGGCTGTAGCCTTCGAGTTGGCAATTCAACTACCTGCGCATACTCGATTTTCGAGGAAGTCTGGACTCGATTTTCGAGTTTTGCCCTACAGGTAGATCCCCTCGAACAGGGTCTTATGGAACTGGGTGTGGTGGTCGCGCGCCCAGGTGAAGAGCGCCTGATCAAAGTCGCCTTGGCTGGCGAGGATGCCATAGACGCCGGCGACTTCCACGCGCACGAACTCCAGCGCGGGCAGCTTGTTGATGGCCGTGAGCGCAAACGGCGACGTGGACTCCTCGAACAGGTAATGGCTGCCTTGCAGCGCGCCGCAGCCGGTGCAGGTGCTGGCGAGCGATGCGGTCTTGGTGGTGCGCGACGTTACGGGCTTGTAGCCGCAGCGCTCGCGCAGGTAGTCGCGGATCTCGCTCGGTACGCAGCCCAGCGCGGGAACGATAGCTATAGCGTTGGCACGGGCGGTGTCGATCACGATGTGGCCCGTGTCGTCCATGGCGGGCGCTGGGCTGGGCGCAGCCTTGCTGCCCGAGCCCTCGGCCGCCAAAAACGGAATGCCAAAGGCCGCGACCGTCGTCTGCTCGTGGCACTTCCAGCATTCACGCTTGCTCAGCACCAGGTAGATGTAGGGCGCGCTGGGGTCGGAGCGATCCACGCCGGGCAGCCACTCGGCAAAGGGCTCGGGGTTGACGCCGCTGGGTACATACCAGATCTTCTTGGTCCGGTCCCATTTGGCGCCCAGCGCCTTGGCTTCTTCTTTGTGCGAAAAGGGGACATCGAGCTCGGTGCGCATGGTGGCTCCTTGGTGCTGCAGGTGTAAGTGGCTCAAGGATACCGCAGGGCGCAGACATCGCGGCGTTTTGCTGAGAAGTTGCGGTGCGGACTGGTTGGTTACGCCCTGGATAAATTGGCAAGTAGATGGTCGGCTTTTGGCCAGTTGGGCGGCTGGAGCAGCTTGCGGCGCAGTTTTGTGCCTGGTTATTGTTGACGTTGGGGTATTGAATTTGTTTGGCTACCAGTCGTCAGGTGAATTGATGTTACGTTGCGATGACGGTTGGAGCTGCCAGCGGATTTGGCGACATAAAACAAAACAGCCCAGAGACATAGTCTCTGAGCTGCGAACATTTGGTGGGCGTTAGAAGATTTGAACTTCTGACCTCTTCCGTGTCAGGGAAGCGCTCTCCCCCTGAGCTAAACGCCCGATCAAGGGTGCGCAAGCGCGCAAGGGATAATATAACGGAGCCTGAACTCGGTGGCAAGAACATTTTTAAAAATCGCTTACATTGTGGAATTCGGGGGCTTTGTTATATCCATTTCAAAAGAGCCTGCTGCCGCGATTTGGCTGTCGCATAATGCAAGGCCATTGCGGTATCGAGCTATGGAAAGACGCCTGCGGAATTGTCCTACCGATAAGCGGACAAGCCTCTAGCTGATGCCTTCGCCGTGGTAAGATAAGCCGAATTGTTTCCAGGCTGTTTCGGGGGAGTGGAATGAGCAAAGAGTGTGTCGAGCAGGTCGAAGGCGCAGAGGCTTCGGTGCCGATGACCGATATATCGAACATTGATGTGCCCGAGGGCACCGACGAGCTCAGCCGTAGCACCCGCCGTGCATGGCGCAATCGCCTGAACAGCGCTTCGACACGCAAGTTGATCACGGGCGTCTTGGCTACGCTGGTGGGCGGTTCGTTTTGGGGCTTCTCGGGTACCAGCGCGAGCTTCCTGTTCGATACCTACCATGTCGATACGCTGTGGCTTATGAGCATACGGCAGATTCTCGCCGGCCTGCTCTTTATGGCTGTGGTTGTCACACGCGACCGCGCACGCCTGGTCAAGCTTTGGACGACGCCGGCCGACCGCAAGCAGCTGTTGCTCTTTACCGCCTTTGGCCTGCTTTTCAACCAGTTTTGCTATCTTTCGGCCGTGCGCCTGACCAACGCCGGAACCGCGACGGTCCTTCAGTGCCTGCAGCTGGTCATCATCATGGGCTACGCCTGCGTGACCGATCGCCGTATGCCGCGTACTCGCGAAGTCATCGGCATTGGCCTGGCTCTGGGTGGAACCTTTTTAATCGCCACCGGCGGCGACCCCACCAGCCTGAATATCTCGCCGCTTGGCCTGGCAGCAGGTCTTATGTGTGCGGTCAGCGCCGCGTGTATGGCGGTGATTCCCGCCAAGATCCTGCCCGAATACGGCAGCCCCATCGTCACGGGCTCGGCAATGCTCACGGCGGGCGTGGTCTCGTGCGTCTTCGTGCAGCCCTGGGCGCATATGCCGGCGCTCGACGCTGCCGGCATCGAGGCGCTCGCGGTGTTCGTGGTTATCGGCTCGTTTTTTGCTTACATGCTTTATATGCAGGGCGTTAAGGACATCGGCTCGGTGCGCGCGAGCCTCATCGGAACTGTGGAGCCGGTTTCGGCGACCATCACCAGCGCCGTTATGCTGGGGACGGTGTTTTTGCCGACCGACCTTATCGGCTTTGTCATGATCATCGTGATGATGTTCCTCACGGTGTAGCTAGCGCCGCTGCCAAGACGGAAAAGGTGTTGTGCCGCATTTTCGCCAATTGATGTCCGTGTCTGGAGTTTAGCTGTCGATGCTCAAAATGCCATAAACTAGTAACGTTATGGACTTTTTCATTGCGACTCAATTGCGAGGATTTCTTTATGGCTGGTAATCACTTTAAGGGCAGCGATAGCGGCCGCCCTGCAGTTCCGCCGCGTCCGAACGGGGCTGGTAAGGCCGGCACGCCGGGCGGCGCTGGACAGGGCGGTTCCGGTAAGCGCGTGTCCCCGGGCGAGACGGCGATGTTTACCGCTCTGTACGAGCAGTCTCAAAAGGCAAAAAAGACCGGCCGTGCAAGAGGAAATGTCTTTGCGGGCGGTGCAACCTCTGCGTCGCAGCCGAGCGGGGCTCCTTCGGTACCTGCGAACAACGCAGGTGCTGCCAACGCCGCGAATGGCGCCGGCAACGTTAATGCCGGCAAGGCCGACAACAATACTCCCTCTGCCGGTGGCGCGGGGCTTACGGGTAACCTCGGCACGATTTACACCGGCGCCTCCGAGACAGGCACGTTCGCCCGCCTGGATGATAGCGGTGCCGAGTTTGCGGGCTCGGGTTCCAAGGAAGATTATTACGATTTTGGCTTGAACTACGGTAGCGATGCTTCGTCGAGTTCGACCTCTGACGGTCTGGTCCGTCATCGCCATCGCAAGGGCGAGCGCAAAAAGCGTCACACCGGCGCCATTATTGCCGCTGTAGTCGCGGTGCTTCTCGTTGCGCTTGGCGCAAGCGGCTTTATGCTGCTTAACTCGGCAAAGACCGTAAAGAGCGAAGCGAAGGAGGCTGTCGAGATCGTCGGTGGCCTTAAGGACAAGGTCACGTCGGGCGATTTTTCGACGCTGCCTGACGACGCGAAGAAGATCGATGAGCTCTGTAACAGCATGAAGGCGGAGACCTCGAGCCCGCTGTGGACGGCGGCTTCGTTTATCCCGGTGTATGGCAGCGATATCAATGCGGCCCGCACCATGATTGACGCCCTGTCCGATGTCTCGAGCAATGCGCTGGTTCCCATGGCCGATAACCTTTCGCAGGCTACGCCCGGCAAGCTGTTCCAGGACGGCATGATTAACGTGTCCGCGCTGCAGGCGGTCGCCGATTCGCTTTCCAGCAGCTCGAAGGTGTTCAAGAGCGCCAACGAGAAGGTCCAGGGCATTGGCGATACTCATATTTCCCAGGTGACCGAGCTGGTCGATAAGGCCAAGGACGGCTTTGCCACCCTCAACGGCGCGGTTGACGCGGCGGAGAAGGTCGCCCCCGTCCTTCCCCAGATGCTCGGCGCCAACGGCCAGACGCGCAACTACCTTATGTACGCCATGAACAACGTCGAGATTCGTGCCTGCGGCGGCTTTGGCGGTTCGCAGGGCCTGATTTCGGTCACCGACGGTCAGATGTCGATTGGCGAGTTTGTTCCCCGCATTGGACTCAGCGAGGATGAGGCAGTCGAGAGCGTCGACGAAGAGGATGAGGCGCTGTTCGGCAACCACAGTAACCTGTACAACTCGGGCAATACCTATTCGCCTGATTGGCCCCGCAACTCGCAGCGTGTCGCCGCGCTGTGGAAGTCCCAGTATGGACAGGACGTTGATGGCGTCATCGGTATCGACCCGGTGTTCCTGCAGTATCTGCTGGGCCTGGTCGGTAATGTCTCGCTGCCCGACGGAACGGTTGTCGACGGCACCAACGCCGCAAAGGTCCTCATGCACGATGTGTACTGGAACTATCCGGTCGAGGAGTCGGACGGCATCTTTGCATCCGTCGCCAGCGCTGCCTTCGACAAGATCCTTGGCGGTATCGGCGATGTCGATGTTACGAAGCTTGTCAGCGCCGTTGAGCGCGGTGCCGAAGAGGGCCGCCTGATCGCGTGGATGAGAAACGATGATGAGCAGAATGCCATCAAAGAGACGGGCATTGACGCTTCGCTGCCCAATCCGGATGACCCGAGTGCCGATCCTGTTGCCGGCGTTTACTTTAACAACCTGAGCTTCTCCAAGCTCGACTGGTACCTGAACGCTGATACGCAGATTGGCCAGGGCATCAAGAACGGTGACGGCACGTGCTCCTATCGCATCACCGTTACCCTGACGAACATCATGACGCAGGAGGAGGCTGGCAAGCTGCCCGACTACGTTGCGGCGAGCGCACCCGATGCCGCGCGTGACGACGAGCGTCTGAATGTCTCACTGTTTGCCCCGACGGGCGGCAACATTACTGATCTGACCGTCGAGGGCACCCAGTTTGGTCTCGGCGCCGCTACGTGGCATGGAATCCCCTTCTATTCGGGCACCGTTGACCTGCATGCTGGCGAGACGACGACGATCACGTATACGCTGACCACGTCGGCCGAGGCGGGGGACAAGCCGCTTACGCTGCGTCAGACTCCTACATGCCAGGCGGCTCGCGACAGCGCGTCGGCGTAGGGTTTTTCTGGTAGCGCAGATAATCGAGTACCATTTTGGGGCGGACAGGCAATCTGTTCGCCCCTATTTTGTAAGGAGAGCGCATGAAGTACTTTGGCACCGACGGCTTTCGCGGCGAGGCCAACGTTGGGCTGACGGTAGAGCACGCTTATAAGATTGGCCGTTTTGTGGGCTGGTATTATGGCGCCAACCGCAGTGCTAAGGCGCGCGTTATCGTGGGCAAGGACACACGTCGCTCGAGTTATATGTTCGAGGCGGCGCTGGTGAGCGGTCTGGTCGCGAGCGGTGCGGACGCCTATATGCTGCACGTGATCCCGACGCCGGGCGTGGCGCATCAGACCGTGGAGGGCTGCTTCGATTGCGGCATCATGATCAGCGCGAGCCACAACCCGTTTTGCGATAACGGCATTAAGCTCGTCAATAGCGACGGTTTTAAGATGGACGAGGACGTACTGGAGCTCATCGAGGACTACATCGATGGCAAGAGCGAGGTGCCGCTGGCCACGGGCAACCACATCGGCGCCACGGTGGACTACATGCAGGGCCGCAACCGCTACATTGCTTCGCTCATCGCCAGCGTGAACTTTTCGCTGCAGGGCGTCAAGATCGGTATCGACTGCGCCAACGGCTCGGCTTCCTCGGTGGCCAAGCCGGTGTTCGACGCGCTGGGCGCTGACGTGCGCGTGATCAACGCCGCGCCCGATGGTTTTAACATCAACGTCGACTGCGGCTCCACGCATATGGAGCGTCTGCAGCGCCATGTGGTGGAGCAGGGCCTGGACGTGGGTTTTGCCTACGACGGCGATGCCGACCGCTGCCTGGCCGTGGATGAGCGCGGTCGCGTGGTAGACGGCGACCAGATCCTGTACGTGTGCGGCGTGTATCTGAACAAGCACGGGCGACTCTCGGGCGGTACCGTGGTGCCGACGATTGCCAGCAACTTTGGCCTGGTCAAGTCGCTGGAGCTTGCCGGTCTGAGCGCCGTGACCAGCGGCGTGGGCGACCGTCACGTGTATGCCAAGATGCGCGAGGGCGGCTACAGCCTGGGTGGCGAGCAGACGGGCCATACGATCTTTGGCGATATCGAGCGCACGGGCGACGGCATTATGACCTCGCTGCGCGTGATGGAAGTGATTCGTGCCGAGCGCGAGACGCTCTCGCAGCTCACGGCTCCGTGCAAGCTGCTGCCGCAGGCGCAGGTGGCCGTGCACGTGGCGGACAAGGACGCCGCGCTCGAGAACATGGGCGTGCAGAACGCCATCGCCGAGGCCGAGGCTGCGCTGGCAGGCGAGGGCCGCGTGCTCGTGCGCAAGAGCGGAACCGAGTCGGTTATCCGCGTGCTGGCCGAGGCGCCCGACCAAGCATCCGCCGATGCCGCCATGAAGCGCATCGCCAACGCGCTCGAGGCTTTATAGCTACGCGGTTTTACCAAACCGCGTAGCTGCTCGACGCTGCAAACGGCCCCAAGCGGCAATCTGACGTTCAATTTCAAGGGCGCGACCAGAAGGTCAGCGCCCTTTCATTTCACGTCACCTTGCTCGCTTGGGGCCGTTTTCGCTGACGTTGCCAAGACATTAGCGTCAACGAACTAGTCATTGGGTACCTAGTTATTGGGTGAAAAAAGGGGACGCTGCGGATTGGTTCCGCGGCGTCCCCTTTGCGTTGGCGTGTCGCCTAAGCTTTACAGCTCGTAGAGCGTGGTGAACTTGTCCTGCAGGTAGCTGCAGTAGTAGCGGGCATCGAACGCCATGCCGCACGCGCCCTTGATGAGCTCCGGCGCGTCCTTGGCGCGGCCCCACTGCCAAATGTGCTCGCCCAGCCAGGCGCGGACGGGTGTCAGGTCGCCGCTCGCACAGGCGCCGTTGAGGTCGACACCGTCGCGGCACATGGCCGGCACAAACATGGCGTCGTAGGCGCTGCCCAGCGCATAGGTGGGGAAGTAGCCAAACGAGCCGCCGCTCCAGTGCGTATCCTGTAGGCAGCCGTGCGTGTCGTCGGGAACGGGAATGCCCAGGTACTCATCCATGAAGCGGTTCCAAAGCGCGGGGATATCCTTGGCTGTGGCCTCGCCGGCAAACAGCATGCGCTCGATCTCGTAGCGCACCATAACGTGCAGCGGATAGGTGAGCTCGTCGGCCTCGGTGCGGATCAGCGAAGGCTGCGCGATGTTCACGGCGTGGTAGAGCGTGTCCTCGTCGACGTCGCCGTAGACCTCGGGTGCGTGGCGGCGCAGCACCTCGAGCAGCGGTCCCATAAAGGCGCGGCTGCGACCCACGGTGTTCTCGAAAAAGCGGCTCTGGCTCTCGTGGATGCCCATGGAGGTGCCGCCCTCAAGACAGGTGCGCGCATAGGCGGGATTGACGCCCAGCTCGTACATGGCGTGTCCCGCTTCGTGGATGATGCTGTAGACGTTGGAGATGCAATCGTCCTCGTAGATGTGTGTCGCGATGCGCGCGTCACCCACGGCAAAGCCCTCGCTAAACGGGTGCTCGGTAAAGGCAAGCGTGGTGTCGTTCAGGTTCAGGCCGACGAGCTTCATAAGGTCGAAGCTCATGGCGCGCTGGGCGGCCTCGGGCACGCGGGCGTGCAAAAAGTCGGCAGCGGGCTGCTGGCCGCGCTCGCCGATAGCGTGCACGAGCGGCACGACCGTCGCCTTGACCTCATCGCAAAACGCATCGAAGCTCTCGGCAGAAAGGCCGCGCTCGTACTGGTCGAGCCAAACGTCGTATGGGTCGCGCTTGGGGTCCATGAGTTCGGCCTGATGCTTAAGTTGGGCGACGATTTTATCCACATAGGGCTCAAAACTCGCCCAGTCGTTGGCCGTCTTGGCCTTGTGCCACACGGCATCGGCCTCGCAGGTGAGCCTGGTCCAGGCCTCGGCCTCCTCGGTAGGAATAACGCTTGCCTCGCGCTGGTCGCGGCCGAGCACGCGGATCTCGTCAAGCAGCTGCGGGTCGTCGATCTTGCCGCCGGCGACGGTCTCGCGTGCCAGCGAGTGCACGAGTTCGACAGACTTCTCGCTGGTCAGTAGCTTGTGATGCTCGCCGGCAAGCGTGCCCATGGCGTCAGCACGGGCGGCAGCACCGTTGGCAGGAGCAATCGTCGCTCCATCGAACTCGGCAATCTTGAGCAGGTACTCGCGAGTCCACAGCTTGCCCTCGAGTTTGCGGAACTTTTTGACGGCCTTGTCGACCTTCATGCCTTTGGGCGTCTTGCCCGCTGCGGGCTTGGCCTTCTTATCGTGCTTCTTTTCCATACCATATCCTTGATCTCGCGAGCCGAACGCCACGGCTGGGCGCACGGCCAGTTTGCACAGCTACCTGCCTTGTACCCAGCACGAACAAAACGGAACGCGGCGATACGCCCACACAATGTGGTATCCTATAGCCCAATGCGTTGACGGAGAGGGTTTTGCCCGCCGCGTCGCCGGCAAGAGAGGGAAGGTCATGGGCTGCAAGCCTTCCTGCGGTGACAAGGGCCAAGCGTTCACTCCCGAGCAGCGACCTCAACGGGCACGCGGCCAGCGGCGGCGAAGCCCCAGTAGGGAAGCCGTGAGCCTCGCGACAAGGGGCAAAGAGTGGGCGCGGCGGGCCAGACATCCGCCGGGTCAAACAAGGTGGTACCGCGGAATTCAACCGTCCTTGGGCAATGCACATGCCCGAGGGCGGTTTTTTGTTACCGAACCGGGCCGCGTTTTCGCAACGTCAGACGGCGGCAGCCGCCTCGGCAAGCGGGGAGCGCGAGAGACGAAAGGGAAGACATGAGTCTGATTGATGATCTGGTCAAACTCGAGGAAGAGGCCAAGGAGCTCGTCGCGGGCGCCGACGACGCCGCAAAGCTCGAGGCCGCGCGCGTTGAGCTGCTCGGCCGCAAGGGCCGCATCACTGGCCTGATGCGCATGATGGGCAAGCTCGCCCCCGAGGATCGTCCCATGATGGGCAAGCGCGCCAACGAGATGCGCCAGCTGATTGAGGGCATGCTCGACGAGCGCACCACCGAGATGAAGGCCGCCGCCCTCAAGCACACACTCGAGCACGAGGCCGTCGATATCACGCTGCCGGGCATCCGTCCGCAGATCGGTCACCAGCACCTGATCAAGCAGATCATCGAGGAGGCCGAGGACATCTTCTGCGGCATCGGCTACACCGTCGAGTCCGGTCCCATGGTCGACACCTCCTACTACAACTTCACCGCGCTCAACGCCCCCATGGATCACCCGAGCCGCTCGGCCCGCGACACCTTCTACGTGGTCGACAACAACCCCGGCAGCGTCGCACACCCCGAGGCTCACGCCCACGGCGAGTCCGACGTGCTGCTGCGCACCCAGACCTCGGGCGTGCAGATCCACACCATGGAGTCGCAGAAGCCGCCCATCTACATGATCTGCCCGGGCACCGTCTATCGTCCCGACACGGCCGACGCCTGCCACCTGCCGCAGTTCAACCAGATCGAGGGCCTGGTCGTCGACGAGGGCATCACCTTTGGCGATCTTAAGGGCACGCTCGACTACTTTGTTAAGTGCATGTTTGGCGAGGACCGCAAGACGCGTTACCGCCCGCACTTCTTCCCCTTCACTGAGCCTTCCTGCGAGGTGGACGTGAGCTGCCATGTGTGCGGCGGCAAGGGCTGCAACTTCTGCAAACACAGCGGCTGGATCGAGATCCTGGGCTGCGGCATGGTCGACCCCAACGTCCTGATCAACTGCGGTATCGACCCCGAGAAGTACACCGGCTTCGCCTTTGGTATTGGCGCCGAGCGCGTCGCGGCCCTGCGCTACGACCTGCCGGACCTCAGAACCCTGATGACAGGCGATATGCGTTTCCTGAACCAATTTTAGGCTTGCCCAGGCACCCCATCTTGGCGTTCAACCGTCGCTCGCGTACCTTTAGTACGCGTCGCTCCTCTTTCACGCCAACCTGGGGCACATGGACAACCCTAAGGCGAACGTCTTCATTTGATATTTCCTCCCTATGCGGAGATTAAGAACTAGGAGAGCTACATGCGCGTTTCTTACGACTGGCTCAAGACCATGATCGATATTCCGGAGGATCCCAAGACCCTTTCGGACGAATATATCCGTACCGGCACCGAGGTCGAGGCGATCGACACCGTGGGCGAGTCCTTCGACCACGTGGTGACCGCCAAGGTGCTCACCAAGATCCCGCACCCCGATAGCGACCACATGTATGTGTGCTCGGTCGATGTGGGCGACAAGAATCTCGACGCCGACGGCAATCCCGCTCCGCTGCAGATCGTCTGCGGCGCGCAGAACTTCGAGGCCGGCGACCACATCGTCACGGCCATGATCGGCGCTGTCCTGCCCGGCGACGTCAAGATCAAGAAGAGCAAGCTTCGCGGCGTCGTGTCCATGGGCATGAACTGCTCCGCGCGCGAGCTCGGCTTGGGCGGCGACCACTCCGGCATCATGATCCTGCCCGAGGATACGCCCTGCGGCATGCCGTTTGCCGAGTACGTGGGCTCGAGCGACACCGTGCTCGACTGCGAGATCACGCCCAACCGTCCCGATTGCCTGTCCATGATCGGCATGGCCCGCGAGACCGGCGCCATCTTCGACCGCGATTTCCACGTTGAGCTGCCCGCCATCAAGGCCGAGACCGGCCGCGCGACCGACGACGAGCTTTCGGTCGAGATTGCCGACGAGGGCCTGTGCGACCGCTACGTTGCCCGCATCGTGCGCAACGTCAAGGTCGGCCCGTCGCCCGACTGGATGGTCAAGCGCCTTAACGCCTTGGGCGTGCGCCCGCACAACAACATCGTCGACATCACCAACTATGTGATGATGCTCACCGGTCAGCCGCTGCACGCCTTTGACCTGGACACCTTTGCCGAGCGCGATGGCCACCGTCGTGTGGTGGTTCGCGCCGCCCAGCAGGACGAGAAGTTCACGACGCTCGACGGCGAGGAGCGCGTGCTCGACGCCGGTATGGGCCTCATCACCGACGGCGAGCGTCCCGTGGCGCTGGCCGGCGTAATGGGCGGCATGGATTCCGAGATCGAGGACGACACCGTCGACGTGATGGTCGAGAGCGCCTGCTTCAACGCCGGTCGCACCTCGCACACCAGCCGCGATCTGTCGCTGATCTCCGACGCCTCCATTCGCTTTGAGCGCCAGGTCGACGAGACCGGCTGCGTGGATGTCGCCAACGTTACCTGCGCGCTGATCGAGGAGATCGCCGGCGGCGAGGTTGCTCCCGGCTATGTGGACGTGTTCCCCGCGCCCAAGACCATCGACAGCATTAAGCTGCGCCTGGCCCGCGTGCGTGCCATCTGCGGTGCCGACATCGAGCCCGACTTTATCGAGCGTTCGCTCACCCGCCTGGGCTGCACCGTCGAGCGCGACGGCGAGGACTTCATGGTCACCCCGCCGAGCTTCCGTCCCGACCTGCCGCGTGAGATCGACCTGATCGAGGAGGTCCTGCGCCTATGGGGCATGGGCCGCGTTACGGCGACCATCCCGGCTGCCAAGAACCACATCGGCGGCCTGACCCGCGAGCAGAAGCTCACCCGTAAGGTCGGCGAGATCCTGCGCGCCTGCGGCCTCAACGAGACCACGACCTTTGGCTTTGCCGCCCCGGGCGACCTGGAGAAGATTGGTATGTCCACCGAGGGCCGCGGCTGCCCCGTGGTTCTCATGAACCCGCTGGTGGCCGAGCAGACCGAGATGCGCCGCTCGCTGCTGCCGGGTCTGCTGCAGTCTGTGGCCTACAACGAGGCCCACGGCACGCCCAACGTGCACCTGTACGAGGTCGGCAGCCTGTTCCATGGCCGCGAGAACGCCAGCCTGCCCAAGGAGACCAAGTCCGTGGCGGGCGTGCTCTCGGGCCAGTGGAGCGAGCAGTCCTGGAACATGAAGTACCGTAAGCTGCGCTTCTTCTTTGGCAAGGGCATTGTCGAGGAGCTGCTTGCTCAGCTGCGCATCGAGAAGGTTCGCTTCCGTCCCGTCGAGGGCGAGGGCTATGCCTTCTTGCAGCCGGGTCGCGCCGCCGAGGTTCTGTCCGGCGGTACCGTGCTGGGCTGGGTTGGCGAGATTCACCCCGAGGCGCGCGAGGCTATGGGCATTGACGAGGTTGTCGTTGCCTTTGAGCTCGACCTGGACAAGCTGATCAAGGGCGCCCGCAACCAGGAGAACTACCGTGAGTTCTCGCAGTACCCGGCCGTTGAGCACGACCTTGCTATCGTGGTCGACAACACTGTGACCTGCGAGGATCTTGAGCGCCGTATTACCAGCGCCGGAGGCAAGCTGCTCGAGGATGTGCGTCTGTTCGACGTCTACCGCGATCCCATCCGCATCGGAGCGGGCAAGAAGTCCATGGCCTTTGCGCTTACGTATCGCTCCGACGACCACACGCTTACCAGCGAAGAGGTCGAAAAGGCGCACCAGAAGATCGTTACCAAGGTGTGCAAGGGCGTAAACGGCGAGGTCCGCGGCTAGGTCCTGCGCCGGATATAGGCCAGCGTCGGCTGCCGCCGAGTCTTACGTGACTGCTGTTTTCGGTATAAGGCACCGTTGAGCCTGCATATATGACACGCGCATTACATAACGGCGTGCTGCTTTGTCGGCAGTGCGCCGTTTTGCTATGATAGCCCGCGGCGTGTTACGAATCTGACATTACGTAACACTGGAAAGGTGATTCAAGCGGCGTTGCAATTCCGTGCGCCGATAACCGGGAGGCGTACATGCACATTCCAGATAATTATCTGTCCCCGCAGACCGATGCCGTCATGGCGGTGGCAATGGTGCCCGTCTGGGTTCACTGTATCAAGAAGGTGCGCGCCACGCTCGATCGCGAGCACATGGCTTTCCTGGGCATCTGCGCCGCATTTTCCTTCTTGCTTATGATGTTCAACGTGCCGCTGCCCGGCGGCACCACTGGCCACGCCGTTGGTGGCGCACTCATCGCGCTGCTGCTGGGCCCCGAGGCCGCGGCTATCGCGGTTTCGGTCGCGCTGGCGCTGCAAGCGCTGCTGTTTGGCGACGGCGGCATCCTGTCCTTTGGCGCTAACTGCTTTAACATGGCCTTCGTGTTGCCGTTTGCCGCAGCCATCGTGTTCCGCGCGCTTAACAGCCGTTTGCACGACAAGAGCTGGGGCACCTCGGTTTCGGCCATCGTAAGCGGCTGGGTCGGCCTGTGCCTGGCGGCCCTGTGCGCAGCAATCGAGTTTGGTATTCAGCCGATGCTTTTCACGAATGCTTCGGGCGCTCCGCTGTACTGCCCCTTCCCGCTGTCCGTGGCTATTCCTGCCATGTTGATCCCGCATATGCTGGTCGCCGGCGTGGTTGAGGGCGTGGCGACTGCCGCGATCTACGGCTTTATCAAGAAGACGGCGCCGAGCGTTATCGTCGGCCCCGAAGCCGCCGATGGACAGCTTGCTGCCGAGGGCGCTGCTGCAAAGAAGACCTCGCTGGTCCCCACGCTCATCTTGGTTGCCGTGCTTGTCGTGGCCACGCCGCTGGGCCTGCTGGCCACGGGTGACGCCTGGGGTGAGTGGGACGCCGAGGGCGCCGCGACCGCCGTTCAGGAGGCTGGCGACGGCAGCCTGCAGGCTTCGGTCGGTCTCGACACCCCGACCTTTGCCGACGCTCTGCCTACGGGTGATTACCTGCAGGCCTATTCCGAGGAGCAGGGTCTCGGCTTTGCCGGTCAGGCTGCCATGTATATCCTGTCCGGCGTGATTGGCGTGGCGGTGCTCACCATCGCATTCCGTCTGATCTCGCTGACGGTCAAGGAAAGCGGAGCCCATGGCGATGGTCGAGCTGCCTAGCTGGCTTGCGGCCGAGGAGCGATACGAGCCCACGGGCGCTCGTCATCGCGTGATGCAAAAGAACGTCCTGCACCTGGCGAGCCTGCTTGAGCGGGTTCGCCTGGGTGGAGGCGCGCACAAGGGCGGGTCGATGGTCGACCGCGCCCTTTCTTGCGTTTCGGCTCCGGTGCGCCTGGTGGGGATATTCGTTTGCGTCCTGTGTGTGTGCCTGACACAAAGCCCGCTGTACCTCATGTTGATGGCGGCCATTGCGCTGGTGCTCGTTGCCGTGCGTCCCGTACGCGGGCTGCGCGCGACCTTTGTGCCGGCGCTTGGCGCCGCGGGGCTCGCAGTGGTTTTGGCGCTGCCTGCCCTGCTGCTAGGTGCTTCCGCTACGGGCGCCATGCTCAAGATTGCGCTCAAGACCTTCATTAATGTGTCGCTGGTGCTGGGCGTTTCGTGGACCCTCACGTGGAGCCGCATGTCGGCGGCGCTCAAGATGCTGCATCTACCCGACGAAGTTATCTTTACGTTTGATATGGCGCTCAAGCACATCGAGGTGCTGGGTCGTACGGCGCACGATCTGTGCGAATCGGTCATGCTGCGCAGCGTTGGCCGTGCGCCCGAGGGATTTTCGCGTACCGATTCGGTCGCGGGTATCATGGGCATGACCTTTATCAAGGCGATGAAATGCAGCCGCGCGATGGACGAGGCTATGCTTTGCCGCGGCTTTGCCGGTGCGTATCCGGCTCCCGCGCGCGCCAGGTTTGGCTGGCGCGATGCGGCCTATGCGGCCGGCGTGGCGCTGCTGACAGTGTTGTGCGCCGTGCTGTAGGCGCTGCTGGTTCCGACTGGGGATGTAAATGGGGAAGGGCGACGTTTTGACGATCGATATGAATAGTGCGGCGGGCACGAACGGTGTGGGCGGCGCCGAGGTCGTTCCGCTCATCGAGCTGCGCGACGTGGTGTTCTCCTATGCGGGGCATACGGTTGTCGATGGCGTGTCGCTGCAGGTCGATCGTGGTGAACTCGTTGCCCTGCTCGGTCCCAACGGCTGCGGCAAGACGACGATTATGCGTCTTATTAACGGCCTTGAACTCGCGGACGCAGGGGCATACCTGTTTGACGGGCACGTGGTCGATGCGGCGTATCTGAAGGATTCTGCTGCTGCTCAGAAGTTCCACCAGCGCGTGGGCTTCGTATTCCAAAACGCCGATGCCCAGCTGTTCTGCGCCACGGTGGGCGAGGAAGTTGCTTTTGGTCCCGCGCAGATGGGGCTGCCGGCAGACGAGCTCGAGCGCCGCGTGCGCGATGCCATGGGGCTGTTCCAGGTTGCCGATCTTGCCGACGCCTCTCCCTATCAGCTCTCGGGCGGGCAAAAGAAGCGTGTGGCGCTGGCGGCAGTTGTATCGATGAACCCCGATATCCTAGTGCTCGATGAGCCCACCAATGGGCTCGACGAGGATTCATGCGACATCGTGGTCAACTTCTTGCTGGCCTACGTCGCGGCGGGTAAGACGGTCTTGATGAGCACGCATCACCAGGATTTGGTGCGACGCCTGGGTGCCCGTGCAATCTATATCGATCGATATCACCATGTGGTCGAGACGCCTTCGCCGTCGTATGGAACCGAAAGCGGTACTACGGACTAGTTGCTGCGTAGAGCGTGCGTAGCCGCCCGCGCGGCTTTGCCGTGATGGTATAGTTATCCAGGTTTTTTATGGGGGTGGCTATGCCAAGTTGGAACATTCATATCGCTCAGACGGAGCGTTTGCTGGAGCGCACCGGTGCACTTGCCAATAGCGTGCGCGACCGCAATGCCTTTTTGTTTGGCTGCGTGGTTCCGGATATTTTCGTGGGCTATATGGTCCCTGGCATCGCCGATCCCATCCCGTACCGCATTACGCACTTTGCCAAGCCCGAGCCTATCCCTAAGCCGCGTGAGCACGAGTTCTGGGATACCTATGTGGCACCGTTGTTTAAAAGTTCGCCCACCGGTGCGCCAGCCGCGGCGACCTCGATTATCGAGGAGCGCGAGCGACTGAATCGCGTGCACTATCCCCAGCGCTACAGGGATGCTGAGCCGGTTGTCGGTCCCGGCGCTCGTGAGTTCTCGCTTGCGTCCGAAGATGTGGCGCAGTCGTTGCTCGATTTGACACTGGGTGTCTGGTCGCATCTGGTGGCCGATACCGTATGGAATACGCGCGTGAATCAGTACCTGGAGGCGCACGGCGGCAAGCCGTGCGAGGAGTTCCGCATTAAAAAGCAAGGCGACTTTGACTGGTTCGGCAAGACGCTCGGCATTGTTTCGATTCCGCGCGCGACCGATCGCCTGTATACTGCGGCGACGCGTTTTGGGCAGTATCCCATCCATAAGGAGTATGTGCTCAAGACCATCGGCGTTATGCACGAGATCGTGCGCGAAAACCCCGGCGAGCCCGACCATCCGCCATACCGCCTGCTGACCGAGAAATTCTTCGACGCAACGTTTACCGAGGTCATCGAGCTGACCGAGGCGGGCTTTGCGGCTCGCGTTGCCGCTTCTGACGTCCCCGCAGTCCCCCTGATCGCTAGCTGCTAGCCGGCCGGCTTGACGGTGAACAGTTCATCCCAATTGACCAACGGCTCCCGTCGCAGGGTTTCTGCGGCGGTGCGTTCCTGATCGGTCTTTGGGATGTAGGGGAGCCCCGCCTTTTTATGAATGAGCTCGGCGATGTTGTTAAAGCTCTTCGTGTCCTTGATTTGCTCATAGGTTATCTGGATAACGTCATAGCCCATGCTTGTGAGGGCGGTGGTGCGCTCGGCATCGGAGAGACTTGCGGCTTCGCTGTCATGGGCGGAGCGGCCTTGGCATTCCAAAATGACGCCCATGCTGTCGATGTTGCTCTCTATGAGGATATCGGCGTAGCAGCAGGTTTTGTCATACAGTGAGCGTGCGGCGTCGCTGAGTGGGATGCGCACGTTGTTTGCGATGTTGATGCCCATGCCGCCCTCGTCGCGGGGGAGCGAGACAAGCATGGAGGTCTGTACTTCGAAGGGTGAGGCGGTCTGCCCCGTCATGTGCTCGGCTGCCCAGCGCAGTTGTTTAACGCCGCGCAGGCCTGCGGCCTGCTTGGCGAACGCGGCGATATCCGCTGCGCTGAGGAGCGGTGGGCGCTTCCACAGGTTGGTGTCATTGCCCTTGGTGTCGACAACGCGTTTCCAACCACAGTCGGGCGGAATGAGCTTAAGCGAAATTGCTTCATCGAGCTGCTGCTGCGCCCGTTTACAAGGCGTGAACACTGCAAAGGAGCCGCACATCTCGTAGCAAGCCATGAGTAACTGGTTGCGCGAGACCTGCGTAGCAAGGTTGAGCAGTGTGAACTCCGGGGACGTGACATTAAACCCATGCTCAGTCTGCCTAAACGACCCAGGAGGCGGCTCTTGGGTTAGCAGACGGCTATGAAATAGCTTTCCGTTCGCGCGCTGTTTTCTTTCGCCCACGAATCTCCAAACTGGTGTGCCGAGCAAGTCTTTAAATACTGGTTGTTTTGAGTAATGCACCAAGCGATGGTCATGGTCGGGCGGCAGGATTGCCGGATAGAGTCCTAGTATCTGGGGCGGGATGCGATAGTACTGAAAAGCTGTGGGTCCGCAAGCGAGAAATGACATGGCAATCCGATCGTTCGAGCGTTGTTTGGGCTAGAAAGGCTATCGGTTTCGGAAGTGCGGGGAAAAAGACAAACAGGCAAAGCACAAGCGGTATTTGAGCCAACTTTATCAGGGGTTTTGTTGAAATAAAAGGGCTTGTGCTCGGGGGTAAGCAATTTTTCCCCGCACTTCCGAAAACCAGGTCGATCTGACTCTTGCTAAAACGATTTAGCAGCGTCGGTCAAGGTGCGGGTTTGCCACCGGGCGAACACTTTTATCGCTTGGGACTATATTTATTGGGCCTCGAAGGGTGGATTTCGCGCTTTTGGTAAAGAAATGAGTGTGTGTTTTGCCGTGTGCCGGCATTGGCATAGAAAAAGGGCCCGGAAGGCAATGCCTTCCGGGCCCTTTGCAATGCAAGTGTGCTTGCAAGTACGATTTAGCGCACCTGAGCGACGTAAGCGACGTTGGTCGAGGAGACCTTATCCTCGAGCTGGACGCTCATGCGGGGATCGCCAGCGGTAGCGACGGTCAGATCGCCGGCCTTGACGTAGCCGAGCTCCTTAGCGGTCTCGATCGCCTTGACGATCGTGCCGTTGACGGTGCCCTGGGTAATCTCGGCCTGGTGCGGGATAACGCCCCAGTACATAATCATCTGCTGGACGGCCCACTCGTGGCGGGAGAACGCGCAGATCGGCATGTTGGGACGGAAGTGCGAGATCAGGCGAGCGGTACGACCGGTGGTCGTCGGCACGGTGATGCACTTGGCGCCAACGGTGGTAGCCATGTTCACAGCGGACATACCCACAACGTTGTTGACGACGCGGGTGCCGTGAGCGTCAGCCGGAACCTCGAGCGGAGCGTGAGCCGGGAGGTACTTCTCAGTCTCGAGAGCAATGCTGGCCTGCATCTTGACGGCCTCGACCGGGTACTTACCGGCAGCGGACTCGCCAGAGAGCATAACGGCGTCGGTGCCGTCGTAGATGGCGTTAGCAACGTCGGCAACCTCGGCGCGCGTCGGGCGCGGGTTCTGCTGCATGGAGTCGAGCATCTGCGTAGCGGTGATAACGGGCTTGTAGGCCGCGTTGCACTTGGCGATGATCTCCTTCTGGATGTGCGGAACGAGCTCGGGCTTGATCTCGATGCCCAGGTCGCCACGGGCGACCATGATGCCGTCGGAAGCCTCGAGAATCTCGTCGAAGTTCTCGACGCCCAGGGCGCACTCGATCTTCGGGAAGATCGTCACGTGCTCGCCGCCGTTCTCGCGGCAAAGCTCGCGGATGCCGCGGACGGACTCGCCGTCACGGATGAAGGAAGCGGCGATGTAGTCGATGTTCTCGGTCAGGCCAAAGAGGATGTCCTGACGATCGCGCTCGGTGATGGCGGGCAGCGAGATGTTGACGTTGGGCATGTTGACGCCCTTGCGCTCGCCGATCAGGCCGTCGTTCTTAACGACGCAGGTCATGTCCTGGCCGCTGACGGACTCGACCTCGAGGGCAACCAGACCGTCATCGATCAGGATAAGGGAGCCCTTCTCGACCTCGGAGGGCAGAGCCAGGTAGTCGAGGGAGATGTGCTCAGCGGTGCCGTGGAAATCCTCGGACGTGGGCTGAGCGGTGACGACGATCTTATCGCCGGTCTTGACGGCAACCTTCTTGCCGTCGACCAGAAGGCCGGTGCGGACCTCGGGGCCCTTGGTGTCGAGCAGGATGCCGACGGGCAGACCGAGCTCCTTGGAAATACGACGGACGCGCTCGATGCGACCGTGGTGCTCGTCGTAGGATCCGTGCGAGAAGTTAAAACGGGCGACGTTCATGCCCGCCTTGATCATCTCGCGGATGGTCTCGTCGCTATCGCAGGCGGGACCCATGGTGCATACAATCTTGGTGCGCTTGTACATTCAGACCTCCATCTGACATCGTCTTGCGCTGATAGATAAACCATAAGAAATAAAACTGAGATGATTATAACGAAATGCCGACCGAATACCCCAAAAAATCGACCGTATGCCGAATTAGAAGTTCATTTTTTGCGGTAAAAACGGTATATGCAAAAACTTTACCAATCGTTCTAACCGCTGCTATCTGGGCGATATTTCAGTTTGATGATGCACCGAAGAAAAAACGTTTTATCAATGTTGAGCATCACACGGTCTGCATCGTTGCACTCGAGCCGTGTTTCCAATTGGAATGTTTTGGCTAGACGCGCCGCTTTGGGGTACCATAGCCCCACTATCAACTGCCGCTCAGCACGGCAGCCTTGATGAGCCCTTGCCCTTCTCCTGGGAATTATGATCGGGCATCAATCTGCTGAGTGGCCCGAATCCCAGGAGGGGACTCTATATGCAAAAGGAATACCTGTCCGCCGCGGCGGAGGTACTCAGCGACCAAGGTGTCGATGAGAACCTCGGCCTGAGCAGCGACGAGGCGTCGTCGCGCCTCGCCAAGACAGGCCCTAACAAGCTTGAGGAAGCCGAGAAGACGCCGTTGTGGAAGCGCTTCTTTGAGCAGATGGCCGACCCCATGGTCATCATGCTGATCGTTGCCGCCGTCATCAGTGCACTCACGGGCATGGTCAAGGGCGAGGCGGACTTTGCCGATGTCGCCATCATCATGTTCGTCGTTATCGTCAACTCGGTGCTGGGCGTGGTCCAGGAGGCTAAAAGCGAGGAAGCTCTCGAGGCATTGCAGGAGATGAGCGCCGCGCAGTCCAAGGTTCTGCGCGACGGCAAGCTCGTGCACCTGCCGAGCGCCGAGCTCGTGCCCGGTGACGTGATCATGCTCGAGGCGGGCGACTCCGTCCCGGCCGACTGCCGCGTGCTCGAGAGCGCCACGATGAAGATCGAGGAGGCCGCCCTTACCGGCGAGTCCGTGCCCGTCGAGAAGCATGCCAACGTGATTGAGCTCGCCGCCGGCACCGACGACGTGCCGCTCGGCGACCGCAAGAACATGTGCTACATGGGTTCCACCGTGGTATACGGCCGCGGCCGCGCCGTCGTGGTCGGCACCGGCATGAACACCGAGATGGGTAAGATCGCCGGCGCCCTGGCCGAGGCCAAGGAAGAGCTCACGCCGCTGCAGGTGAAGCTTGCCGAGCTCAGCCGCATCCTCACCATCATGGTTATCGTCATCTGCGTCGTTATCTTTGGCGTCGATATCATCCGCCACGGCGTGGGCAACGTTCCTACCGACCCGACCGCCCTGCTCGATACCTTTATGGTCGCCGTCTCGCTCGCCGTCGCTGCCATCCCCGAGGGCCTGGTCGCCGTCGTGACCATCGTGCTGTCGCTTGGCGTGACCAAGATGGCCAAGCGCCAGGCAATCATCCGCAAGCTTTCCGCCGTCGAGACCCTTGGCTGCACACAGACCATCTGCTCCGACAAGACCGGTACCCTCACCCAGAACAAGATGACCGTCGTCAAGCACGAGCTCGCTGCGCCTAAGGAGAAGTTCCTGGCCGGCATGGCGCTGTGCTCCGACGCCCAGTGGGACGAGGAACTGGGCGAGGCTGTGGGTGAGCCGACCGAGTGTGCGCTCGTCAACGATGCCGGCAAGGCGGGGCTCACTGGCCTGACTGCCGAGCATCCGCGCGTGGGCGAGGCCCCGTTTGACTCGGGCCGCAAGATGATGTCCGTGGTCGTCGAGACCCTGGACGGCGAGTACGAGCAGTACACCAAGGGCGCGCCCGACGTGGTGATCGGCCTGTGTACCCATATCTACGAGGGCGACAAGGTTGTCCCCCTGACCGAGGAGCGTCGCGCCGAGCTCGTGGCCGCCAACAAGGCCATGGCCGACGAGGCCCTGCGCGTGCTGGCGCTGGCGAGCCGCACCTACACCGAGGTCCCGGCCGACTGCAGCCCCGCCGCGCTCGAGCATGACCTGGTCTTCTGCGGCCTGTCCGGCATGATTGACCCGGTCCGCCCCGAGGTCGCCGACGCCATCCGCGAGGCGCACGACGCCGGTATCCGCACCGTCATGATTACGGGCGACCACATCGACACCGCCGTGGCCATCGCCAAGCAGCTGGGCATCGTCACCGATCGCAGCCATGCCATCACCGGTGCCGACCTCGATCGCATGAGCGACGAGGAGCTCGACGCGCACATCGAGGACTACGGCGTGTACGCCCGCGTTCAGCCCGAGCATAAGACCCGCATCGTCGAGGCTTGGAAGTCGCGCGACCAGATCGTGGCCATGACGGGCGACGGCGTCAACGACGCCCCGTCCATCAAGCGTGCCGACATCGGCGTGGGCATGGGCATCACCGGTACCGACGTCACCAAGAACGTTGCCGACATGGTGCTCGCCGACGACAACTTCGCCACCATCATCGGTGCCTGCGAAGAGGGCCGTCGCATCTACGACAACATCCGCAAGGTCATCCAATTCCTGCTTTCGGCCAACCTTGCCGAGGTCTTCTCGGTATTCATCGCCACGCTCATCGGCTTTACCATCTTTCAGCCGGTGCAGCTGCTGTGGGTGAACCTGGTCACCGACTGCTTCCCCGCGCTCGCGCTGGGCATGGAGGACGCCGAGGGCGACATCATGAAGCGCAAGCCGCGCAACGCCAAGGACGGCGTCTTTGCCGGACATATGGGTCTGGACTGCGTGGTCCAGGGCCTGATCATCACCGTGCTGGTGCTGGCGAGCTTCTTTGTGGGCGTGTACTTTGACATGGGCTACATCCACATCGCCGATATGATCGCCGGCAATGCCGACGAGGAAGGCGTGATGATGGCGTTCATCACACTCAACATGGTCGAGATTTTCCACTGCTTCAATATGCGCAGCCGTCGTGCGTCGCTGTTCACCATGAAGAAGCAGAACAAGTGGCTGTGGGCTTCTGCCGCGCTGGCACTGGTGCTGACGGTGATCGTGACCGTGCAGCCGACGCTTGCCGAGATGTTCTTCGGCCCTGTGACGCTTGAACTCAAGGGCGTTCTTGCCGCGCTGGGTCTGGCCTTCCTAATCATTCCGCTGATGGAGATCTACAAGGCGATCATGCGCGCTGTGGAGAAAGAGTAGCGTACTCGTCCGGGCCCGCCCCACGCCCTTTCTCCCTCACTGGTCCTCGCGCTTCGCGCTGCGGGATCGTTCGGGAGAAAGGGCTTCCGGGGCGGGCCCTGCGGTATCCTTGCTGGCTTTTCTTCCGTGCGGATGAAAAGGGCTGAGGAAAAGTTTGTGAGCTGGTCGGGCTTTGCCCGGCCAGCTCTTTTTGATTTAAAATACCTGCTCAGTTGTGATTTATGGTGCTGGGAGGCGCTTGTGGGCAAGGCTAAGGCTAAAGCGAAGAAAAAGACGACGGGGGCGCGGGCTAAGCGTGACCGTCGTCGGAAGCTCGCGACCGAAGCGCCCGTGTCTGCCGAGGAGTTGTTGGCGAGCGTACCGGGGCTCGATGCGCTGCAGGATGTTCCGGCGTTTGATGACCTGCCGGTCGATGAAGCCCAGCAGACTGCCTTTGATGATTTCTGCGCACATGCCGAGGAGCCCGAGCAGATGCAGCTGGGTGCCGTTATTCGCCTGGATCGCGGGTTTCCGCTGGTGGCGACTGCCGACGATACCTTCCGCGCCGAGCATGCAGTGGGGTTTGCCAAGTCGCGCGGCGAGGACGAGGTCCTGCTGCCTGCCGTGGGCGACCGTGTGGCGGTGCGCCGCGCTCCCGGGCACGATATGGGCGTGATTGAGTGCGTGCTGCCGCGCCGTACGAGCTTTGAGCGTTGGCGCGGCCGTGCCCGTGGAGAGCGCCAGGTGCTCTGCTCCAACGTGGATAGCGTGCTAATCGTGCAGGCGCTCGGTGCCGGTGAGGTGCTGCTCGACCGCGTGGCGCGCTCGCTGGTGTTGGCGCTTGACTGCGATGCCGAGCCGGTGGTGGTGCTTACCAAAGCTGACCGCTGCGATGCCGAGGAGCTCGAGCGCGATCTGGACCGCGTGCGCCGCCTGGTGGGTCCGGACGTGCGCGTGATCGTGACGTCCTCTGCCGAGGGCCGCGGCCTGGACGAGGTCCGTGCCTGCGTGCCTGCCGGGAGCTGCGCCATGATCCTGGGCGAGTCGGGTGCCGGCAAGTCGACGCTGCTCAATGCACTGCTGGGCCACGATACGTTGGCGACCGGCGGTGTGCGCGAACGCGACGACCAGGGCCGTCACACTACCGTCGCGCGCGTGATGGTGGCGCTGCCGGGCGACGCCGGCGTGATCGCCGATGCCCCGGGCCTGCGCAGTCTACCGCTCGTGGGTCACGAGCGGGGTCTGGCGCGCGCCTTCCCCGAGATTGTCGAGGCATCGCGCGCGTGCCGGTTTGGCGATTGCACACATACCCATGAGCCGGGCTGCGCCGTTCGCGAGGCCGAGGACGCCGGGCAGATCGACAGCCTACGGCTGGAAACGTTCCAAAACCTGGCGTCATCCATGCGCGTGAGCGCTCAAATGCTCGATCCCGATGTCCATCTGTAATTGATTTTTCCTATGACAGCCGTCTCCCAACTGTTCGGGAGACGGCTTTTTTGCTGCGGAAAAGCCTCGAAACATGCAGTTTGCTGACGTGCTGACCAAAACCTTGCCACGAGCTTGACGGGCTGGTCAGCTTTTGGTCAGCGATTGGTTTGACATCGAAAACCAAGATCGCGATTGCGCCGCTTTGCACTCTGACCGCCCAGACAATGGTGGTACGGGCATTCGCCCGGCACTGCCATGAGAGGAGCGGCCGTGAACAAGAGCAAGCGCATCGCCATCAGTCTGGTCGCGGGCGTGCTCGCTGCTCTGCTCTGCATGGTTTACGGCTCGTCGATCCGCTCGCAAGCCGAACAGGTCCAGGCTGAGACCTTGGCCAAGTATGGTGGCGATCGCGTCGAGGTATGCGTCGCGGCGCGCGATATCGATGTGGGCGAGACCCTCGATGAGACCAATGTCATAACCCAGGAATGGCTGACAAGTCTGCTGCCGCGTGACGCGGTGACCGAGCTGCGCCAGGTGCGCGGCGACGTGACGACTTCGCGTATTCCCAAAAACGCCGTGATCTGCAATGTCTACACCAAGGCCGAGAGCCACAAGCTCGAGGTGCCTAAGGGCAAGGTCGCCGTTTCGGTGGCGGTCGATGCCGAGCACTCGGTCGGCGGCGCCACGGGCGTGGGCAGCTACGTGGATGTGTATGTGCAAAAAGACGGCGTAACCGATCGGCTGTGCGGCGCGTACGTGATCGATACCAGTGAGGATTCCGGTGCCACGCGCGAGGGCAAGATCGAATGGGTGACGCTGGCGGCTGACCCCGAAGACGTCAAGGAACTGCTGGGGGCATCGGGCAAGGGAACGGTCAGCTTGACGATTCCCGCCACGGCGCGCGGCAAAAAGAGCGGAGGCGACGAGTGATGAAGGCGATTTGGCTTGCGTGCTGCGCGTGCGGCGATTACGGGCTGTTGCAGCGGGAAGTCGAGGGCCGTGATGCGGGTGCACAGGTGCTTCGCGTGGGTGACCTGGACGGGCTGATTTCCATGGCGCGGGCGTTTCCGTCGCGCCGCGGGGCTGCCATCATCGCGGCGTCTCTGTTCGATACCGAAGATGTGCGCAAGACTGTTGCGCGCCTGACGGCCGAAGGCCGCGTGAGTCGCGTGGTCGTGTTGATAGAAGCACTCGATCCGTCGGATATCGAGGGGCTGTTTCGCGCAGGGGCGACCGAGGTCATCGCTGCGCACAGTATATGCGGCAACGGGCGCGCGGGCGAGGGAGCGGTTGATTCCGATCGGCGCATGACGATTGAGCCCGATGCTTTTGTTGATAGGGAACCCGGGGCGCCTCGCGCTACAAGAGGCCCGCGTGTTGATGATTATGGAAAAGCGGAAGCCGAGCATGGTCGGCGCCCCCGGAACCCCCTTGTATACGATGACGCTGGAGAGCCGGCGCAGCATGCTGGCGACTCCCCGGCTGTAGATATGGGATACGTGCACGGCGTGAATCTGGCGGATGAACTCGACGAAGTTGAGGGCTTTGCCGGGTGCGGCGAGTTGTCGCTGATGCAGCATGAGCAGATTGCACAGAACGAGCCTGCCTCGCAGACCGAACAAGCTGCCATGCCGGCTTGGACGCAGCGTGTGGTTGCGGCGGGGGAGACGGGGACGCTGTCACCGACGCCCGCCCCGCCGCCTCCGATGCCGCCGGCAGACGCTGCCGCTCCGCAGCATCGAGCTCCGGTCATCTGCGCCATTTCGGGTTCGGGCGGTTGCGGCAAGTCGACGATCATTGCCACCATGGCACACACATCGTCGCTGTTGGGCTTGCGTGCCGCCGTGCTCGACCTGGACCTGATGTTTGGAAACCTTTACGACTTGTTAGGCGTCGATGCTCCGCGCGATATGGCGGCACTTATCGAGCCGTCGGTGGCGGGCGCGCTTGCCGAGCCGGATATCGTGGCCGCATCGATGCGCGTGGCGCCGGGCGTTACGCTCTGGGGTCCCGTCGCGGCGCCCGAGCAAGCCGAGCTCATGGCATGTCCGGTGGAGCTACTGCTTGATGTTCTGCGTCGCGAATCCGACGTGGTCTTTATCGATACCTCGGTCTTTTGGGGCGACGCCGTGGCGGCTGCGGTGGCGGCGAGCGACCGTTGCCTGATCGTTGGCGATGCTGCGGTGTCGTCCGCGACATCGGCGTCGCGCGTCATTGAACTGGCAAGTCGAGTAGGTGTGCCGCGCACGCGCATGAGCGCCGTGTTCAACCGGTTCGGTGCGCGCGGGGCAGACGAGGACGTCGCCATGCGCTTTGAGATTGCCTGTGCGTTGAGCTCCAAGATTCGTATCGCCGATGGCGGGCAGGATCTCGCCGCGCTCATGGCGTTTGGGCGCGCTGATGAGGCAGTGGGGCAGACCAGCGCTTTTGCGACCAGCGTGCGCGAGGCCACGCGCGAGATGCTCGTGGAACTGGGGTGCGCCGTCGGCCCTTGGAGCGATATGGTCGCCGACCGTGCAACGCGCACCGAACGCCCGCGTATCCGCCTTCCCTGGTCGCGCGAGGGTGATCAGCGATGAGCCTGCAAACGAGGATTAAGGCTGCCGGCGCTGCAGCGGGGGCAGCGCCTGTAGATGCGGGGCGTCGCCGCGCGGTGAAACGACGCACCAAGCGCGCCGTGATGGACCGCATGGGTTACGACGAAGTGGCGCGTATCAGCGCCTATATCGACCCGGCACTTGCCCGCTCGGAATTGCGTCCCGCGGTGGAGGCGGCGCTCAATGTTGAGGAGCCGACTGATCTCGCGACGTCCGAGCGCGAGACCATCATCGACGAGATTTTGGATGACGTGGTGGGCTTGGGGCCGTTGCAGCCGCTCATCGAGGACGACACCGTTACCGAGATCATGATCAACGGCTGCCGCTCGGCTTTCTTTGAACGCGGCGGCGTCTTGTACCCCATCGAGCATGCGTTTGAGGATGATGAGCAGATCCGTGTGCTTATCGACCGCATCATCTCGCCACTTGGCCGCCGCATCGACGAGCGCAGTCCCATCGTCAACGCCCGCCTCAAAACGGGCTATCGCGTCAACGCGGTGATTCCGCCTGTGGCGATTGACGGACCGATTCTCACCATCCGAAAGTTCTCGGACCGCATCTGCTCGCTGGACGAGCTTGTGGGGCTGGGGTCGCTGCCGCTTTGGTATGCGCAGCTGCTGTCGTGCGCGGTGTCGCTGCGACAGGACCTGGCGGTTGCGGGAGGCACGGGATCTGGTAAGACCACCCTGCTCAACGCGTTGTCATGCGAGATTTCCACCGGCGAGCGCATCGTGACGATCGAGGACTCTGCCGAGCTCAAGTTTGCGCATCATCCGCACGTGGTGCGTCTAGAGGCGCGCGAGGCTTCAATTGAGGGCGAGGGCGCGGTGACGATCCGCGACCTGGTGACCAATGCCCTGCGCATGCGCCCCGACCGCATCGTGGTGGGCGAGGTGCGCGGTGCGGAGTGCTGCGACATGTTGCAGGCCATGAACACGGGCCACGACGGGTCGCTCACCACACTTCATGCGGGCTCAGAACAGGAGACCGTGGTGCGTCTGACGTTGCTTGCACGTTATGGCATCGATCTGCCGAGCGAGCTCATCGAGGAGCAGATTGCCATGGCGCTCGACGGCATCGTGATGTCTGAGCGCCACGCCGATGGCAGGCGTTTCGTCTCCTCGTATTCGGGAGTGCGTCGCGCCGCGTCGGGCGGCGTAGAGCTCGAGCGCTATGTGACTTTCGATGCCGCCGAGCGCACCTGGACGCTTGACCGCGAGCCGCCGTTTATCGCAGAAGGCCTGCGGTCGGGGACGCTCACACAAGAGGAGGTGGACGAATGGAGGTCGCTGTGCCCCTCGTCGTAGGGGGTTTGGCAGGGTTTTCTGTTGCGACGGCGTGCGGGGCGGAACCTCGTGTGCCGCAGGTGCCGCCGGCGGAGCTGGCGCGTCAGGCGCTCGAGACGGTGGCAGAGAGGCTGCCGCGTGAGCTGGTGGAAAACGATCTGCTGAAAAAGATCGCCCGTTCGTGGACATCGCTGGCTCCGGCGCATCGCCTTGGCCTCGTGATTGAAGATGCTTCGGGGCGTTTGGCGTTTCTACTGCTATCGAGCGGTGTCTGCTGCGTTTTACTAACGATGGTGTCGTTATCGCCCCTCGGGTTTGCCTTGGGACTTGTTGCTCCGATTGCCGCTGGCGCCGCTCGGGATGGCTTTGAGAGCCGGCGCGAGCAACACGATGCAGAAGAGGCCATGCCCGAGGCGTTTACCGCACTTTCCATGTCGCTTGCCTCGGGACATTCGCTGGCCCAGGGCATGCGCTTTGTGGGCGCTCATGCGCAAGAACCGGTGCATACCGAGTTTTTGCGGGTGGCGGCGGCGATCGATTGCGGCATCTCGGCGACCGACGCGCTCGATGACTTGCTCGTGCGCATCGACGCTCCCGGCCTTTCGCTTGTGACCTTGGCGCTTAAGGTGTCTCAGCGCACCGGTGCTCCGCTTGCCGACTTACTGTCCGAGGCGTCGAGCATGGTGGGGGAGCGCATTGAGCTCAAGCGCCGCCTGGATGTCAAGACGTCGCAGGCTCGCATGTCTGCGCATATGGTCGCGGCGATGCCGGCGGGCATGTGCGCGGTGTTGGCGCTGCTTTCGGCAGATTTTCGTCGCGGTCTCGCGACGCCTGCCGGCGTGGGCGCTGTGGTGCTGGGTCTTGCCCTCAATGCCGTTGCCCTGGTGGTTATCCGACGCATTATGCGGGTGGAGCTATGAGCGCCCCGGTTGCAGTTGCGGCTTGCCTGTGCGCCCTGAGTGTATTTGTCGCGACGGGTTTGGATCGGGCGGATGCACGCAAGATCGCAGGGGCCTGCAAGCGCGAGGCGGTGCTGGTCGCTGCCGCGGGTCGCTCAGTGGTCGATGCCCTGACCGCGCGAGTGAAGGGCGCGGTTGGAGTGGGCGGCCCGGCGCGAGTGCCGCTCGGCGAAGTGTCCGAGATGATCGATGTTGTGCGCTTGGGTCTTTCGGCCGGTCTTTCGTTTGATGCGGCGCTTGAGATTTTCTGCGCCAACCGCCGGTCAGTGCTGGCTCTTCGCCTTGAGCGGGCCTGCATGGCGTGGCAGGTGGGCGTGGGCACGCGTGAGGACGAGTTGTTGGCCGCCGCGCGCGACCTGGACGTGCGAGCGCTCGAGACCTTTGCCATCACGGTGGGGCAGGCGCTCGCCCTGGGTGCCCCACTTGCCGAGACGCTGGCCGCTCAAAGTCGCGAGATCCGTGCGGCTCATCGCGCTGCGGTCGAGCGCGAGATCGAGCGTGCGCCCGTCAAGCTGCTGATTCCCACCGGCACGCTCATCTTGCCGGCGTTGCTTCTGTCCATATTGGGCCCGCTGCTGGGAGCAGGCGGGATGATGTAGGGAGGAATACATGAACACGATGGTCGAAGTTGCTGACAAGGCTTGGAACTGGGCTTTTTGCCGGGCGATCCGCGCTCGCCAGCATGCCAAGGAGCTGTTGCGGGAGGAGAGCGCGCAGGGTACCACCGAGTACGCCATTTTGGTGGGCGTGCTTGTGGTGATCGCGATTATTGCCATCGTTGCATTTAAAGGCAAGGTCCAAGATCTATGGAACGCTATCAGCGAGGGCATCAACAGCCTGTAGAGGGCGAGCGCCCCATCGGGGTGCTGCTGGTGTTTGCTTGCCTGACCGTGGCGATAGCGGCGGTGCTTTGGGGGCTTAACGCCGCGCAGCAGCAGCGTCCTGGGGCCGCCTTCGATTCGGGCTCAGATTCGGCGGTGGTGTCTCAAAAAGATGAGATGCGAGATGCGGACGATTCGGATGTCGCTGTCACGGCGCAAACCTTTCTGCGGACGCTCGACAAGCGGTCTGGCACTGCGACGGATTCGCCTGAGGACAACGCGATTGCGGTCCGGCTTGCATGGTCCGAGGACCGACCGATGACCGAGGCAGCGGCGGATATGTTACGCGCCTACCGCGAGGTGCCAACGGCCCAGCTCGCCCTGAGCGGCTATCTCGATATTAAGGGCAACGTATGGGGCGCCATCGTGCGCGATGGGCGCGGCTGGGTCGATATGGTGACGGTTGCCGCGGATGCTGGCGATGCTTCGTGTCGTCTGCGCGCGGTGCGCCTGGTCCCGCAAACAATAAGCTCAAAGGAGGGATCGTGAAATGCATGGCGTTCTGCGTGAAGAGGTTGCCCAAGCGACTGTGGAATACGCCATCGTCACGGTGGCGCTGCTATCGATCGTGCTGGCGATTGCGGGACTTTGGCGTGCTGGCACCGATGGACGCTTGGCGGCGCTGGTTGAGCGGGCGGCATCCCATGGCGTTGCCTCGATGTCGGTTATCGACGCCGCCGCGGGCGCTAAGGACATTGCGTTGTATTGATATCGCGCGCGAGGACCGGGCGCAGTCTACGGTCGAGGCTGCTTTTTTGCTGCCGACGTTTCTGACGCTCATCCTTCTCGCACTGCAACCGGTGTGCCTGCTTTATACGCGCGCGGTCATGGAGTCTGCCGCCGCCGAGACCGCGCGGCTCATGACCACGACGACGGCGGAGGACGACGATCTTAAGGAGTTTACCCGCCGCCGGCTTGCCGCAGTGCCCAACGTTTCGATCTTTCATGCCGGCGGGCCGTTGTCGTGGGATATCGAGCTTGGCCGGGCCGGTGCGGGTGGCGTCTCGTCCGTGTCCGTTTCCGGCGAGGTCAAGCCGTTGCCTGTGATCGGTGCGTTTGCGCAGGCTATGGGTGGTACCGCCGAGGGCGGCTACGTTGAGCTCAAGGTCGATGTCTCGTATCAATCGCGTCCCGAATGGCTGGAGGGAGATTATGATTCGTGGATTGCTGCATGGGATTAAGCGTTTCTGGTCTAGATGCGTTTTGACGCGCCGTCCGAGCTGCCATCGCAAACGAGGCGGCTTTATGGGCCGCGCCGGTATCGACCTGTTTATCGAAGACGGTGCCTACACCACGCTTTCTTCTGCCGTGGTCATCCTAGTGGTGCTCACGTTGTTGTTTTCGTCGACCGCGGCGATATGGAGCATGTCGCGTGCCGGGGATACCCAGGTGGCGGCCGATAGCGGCGCGCTGGCGGGTGTCAACGTAGTGTCGTCCTATCACACGGCTGCCACGGTGGTTGATGCGAGCATCTTGAGTCTGGGCCTGGCGGGGTTTGCCACGATCGGGACGGGCCTGGTCGCCATCCTCATCCCGGGTGCCGAACCAGTTGCCGGCAATATGGTCGACACCGGGATTGAGATCATTAAAACGCGCAACAAGTTTGCCAAAAGCGCATCGGAAGGCTTACAGAAAATCGAGACGGCTCTGCCGTATCTGATCGCTGCGCGTGCCACACAGGCGGTGTCGGCGCAGGATACCGATAGTGTGACCTATACCGGTACGGCGCTTGCTGTGCCCAGGACATCCGAGTCGGACTTCGCTGCGCTCAAAGGGTCAGAGATCTCGACCGATACCATTAAAGACACATCAGATGATTTAGAGCGTGCGGCCGAGGAGCTGCGGAAGGCTTCTGAGGACACGGCGAAGGCTAAAGAGCGCGCTTGGCTGGCGGATTGTGGTGGGTCGGACGAGAGTTCGATTGGCAAGTACTCGTGTATGTGGGAGCGTGCGAAAAGCCTAACGGATCTCTCTGGTGCTCAAAATCCACATTACGCTTCGAGCGTTACGTGGGAACCGCAAGTGGCGCTCGATCGTGCGAAGGCATATTACCGAGAGCGCCTGTCGAACGAGAAGCCACTTGGCGAGAGCCCAGAAAAACAGGCAGATTCCGCTGCGCGAAAGGCGTTCTTCGCTTATGCGAGTGAAGAAGTTGAACGAGCGTATATAGCTGAAGAGGACGGCAAGGTTTCCGCCTACATCCCCTTTCTTCCGCGAAATCCAGATGAGGCGCGGACGACCGAACTCTACACCGATGTACGTTGGCCAACAAGTGAACTAGATGAAGTGTCCTATCTGCATTACGGAACTGACTGTCCAAATTACAAAAGGGGAACGCCTGGTGGGTTGGCGTCTGTCGCGGTTTTTGACGGCCATGAAACGTGCAGCGAATGCCATTTTGGTGTTTCGTCTTTGGGTTACGTTGCGATTGCTACGACTTCCGTCGAAAGGGGCTTCGAGTACCACTTTGACGAGTTCAAAAAGGCGCTGGAGAAATACGTCGAATATCGCAATAAGGAACTCGAGCTCATGCGTCAGACCGAGGATGAGGCCGACCGTGCAGGCAATGCATTTGACCAGGCTATCAAGGAGCTTTCCGGCGAGCGCCCGCGTATCGCCCCACCTGGACGCAACGGCGTGGTCGCATTTGCAGTTTCGGGTGACATTACCAGCCCCGATCAACTTAACTCCTCGTTTAACACGGCAGTCAGGCTTGGCGATCGCGGTGCTATCTCTGCCGCGGTGCTGGCGCCCGATGAGGCGACGGCGCAAAACAACGTGCTTTCGCGATTTTTCTCGACATTGAAGGAACGCTCGGGCGGCGTTGCCGGCGTGCTCGACGGCGTCATGGATGTTTGGGGACGGCTGCTCGTGGGATACGGTGATATCCAAGGTTCGGCCGACGAACTTATGGACGAGATGATTAAAGACCTAGGAGGGGGCAGCGGTGCGTTGGGCTCCATTGCATCGTGGCTCGGCGATACCGTTTCGGCGTCCGTGGCGGCGCTGGGTTTGGAACCGTGCGACTTGCGCCTGCGAAAGCCGGTGCTGACCGATTCCGCCAATGTCATTAAGAGTCCGGGGTCTGACATTGCGGGTCTTTCTCAAGCGCAAGACAAACTGCGAAGTATTCCGTTGGGCGTGACTGATCCCAAGGCGCTTTGCGAGGCGTTGGAATATCAAGTCGAACGCACCATTAGCGGTACGGTGTTCACACTTGCGGAGATTCCTCTGCCCGGCGGCGGCTCCATCCCGCTCACCGTCGATGTCGCCACGCTGGTTGGCGCTCTGGGCGGTGGGTCGTAATGAGTATCCGCATGCGTCTGCGCGAGGAGCGCGCCCAAGCGACGGTGGAGATGGCAGTGGTTACGCCCGTTTTGCTGGTGCTGGCACTCATCGTGTACAACGTCATGATCTTTGCCAGCGCTGTCGCGCGCTTCGACCGCGTGGTGCCCGACATCGTGCTAGCGCATGCCGTGGCGTCGGAGGGGGAGGGCGACGAAAGCTCTGCCGATGCCTCGGCGACGGTTCAGACTCAAATTCTGAATGCCATGGAAGGCTATGACTTACAGATCGAAGTGTCGAGCGAGCAAGGCGCGAAGGCATCGGATGGTGGCCTGCTCTCCCTATCCGGTACGTTTAGGACCTACACCTGCACCATGCACTATGAGCCGTGGCCGACTTCTCTCAGCATCGCTGGCGTTCCGCTGGGGGCGCCGACAACGTTGTCGCACGAGCGTGCGGTGACGGTCGATCCATGGCGTCCGGGGGTGGTCATGTGACCGCGGTCTCGTCCTACATCGCCTACGCGCGGGCACTCAATAGGCTGGGTTGGACGCCGGCCGAGTTTGTGGTGGCGGAGTCGTTTGTCGTGCGCCTGCGCGGCATGCTGGGACGGCGTCCGGTTGCCGCCAACGGCCTGCCGCTCGTCATGGCGTTTCCACGCTGCTCTTCGGTCCATACGTGTTTTATGGCCTATCCCATCGACATCGCCTTCATCGATGCACGCGGCAATATCCTCGCGCGCTACGAAAACGTATGTCCCTGGTGTATGTGCTCCTGCCCCGGCGCCTGGGCGGTATTGGAACGCCCTTCAATCCTCGCTACACCTCCCGCCCTCCAACAAGTGCCGGCGTAAGAGATTGGCGACAGCAGACTTTCGTCATACGAAATTGGGTAAGATGGAGGAGAAGATGCATGGATGTTGAGATCCATCCCAACGCTAAAAAGCACCTGACGGAAAAGCAGTTGCTTAGCGCTTGGCTTGCGGTTACTGAGTGCATTCGTCGCGAGTCGAAGGACGAGCCGCCGAGATGGCTTGCGATTGGATGGCTCCCAGACGGACGAAGCGTGGAGCTTGTCGCGGTCGAGCTTGTCCGTGGGTGGCTTATCATTCATGCCTTGTCTCCAGTCCAGAAGAAATTTTGGCAGGAGATTGAACAGGCTCGGCAAAGGGGTCGATGATGGGCAAGACGTATACGGCCGCTAATGGTCAGGTTGTAACGGATGAAATGATTGACGCGTGGTGCGAGTCGTACGAGCGCGGAGAGTTTCCGGATGGCGAACACACCGTTGGTGGGATCGTGCATGGACGGCCCCCGCTCTCAGGTGAGGGGACGGCAACGCTGTCGGTCAAGATTCCTCTGGGAATGAAGGAGGCCATTCGTCGACGGGCGGCTGCCGAGGGGATGACGCCAAGTGAGTTTGCCCGTGCGGCTCTGAGCGAAAAACTTCTTGCTGCCGGCTGATGTCTCTGACGTGTCGATTTATAGAACCGAGGCTGTGCTCAAAAACTTTTTTAAAATTCTCGGTTGACCGGAACGCGTCCTTGGTTATACTAATCAAGCCTTGAAACAAGGCACACCTCAAATGGCTGGGTAGCTCAGTTGGTAGAGCAGAGGACTGAAAATCCTCGTGTCAGGGGTTCGATTCCCTTCCCCGCCACCTTGAATTGACTAGGACCTCTGCAAAGGGGTCCTTTTCTAATATGAGAAAGCCATTGTCAATAGACATGTTCGTTCGAGCCCGGTTTGAAACCGGGCTTTTTCGTTTCCCGTCGGGAGAGCCCGCGCACGCTGCATGGCTTAGTCGACGCTTGCCTGGCAAGCTAATATCCGCGGGCTCTTGCGGGTGCGCTGCCGGCGGTCAGCCCGGTATGTCCGCGCACCCCACCGCATTTCGATTCTCCGTCCGGCGCGATCGTGCGAATCCAGTCTTTTGTCGGGCGCGGCCCGGGGGCTGCCCAT
>JAXJIO010000011.1:0-40399 GCA_036298675.1 Collinsella sp.
ACGTCCAGGCCGATGGAGGTAACATGGGGCATGGGAAGCCTCCTCCCCGCAGGTGCGGTAAGGGCTACCGCACGGGCCGATACTCAAAGCCCATTGTGGCACCCCGAGCCCGCGGAAAGAAACTGCAACGCGGGGGAGGCGACCCCAATGGCTTTCTCATATCGTCTGTTGCGCTTCGAACGCTGCTTGAGTGCCTCGGAAAGGCCGACAAGCGCCGTGAAGAACGAGACAAAAGCGGTCAGAAGCCTCACGAAATCAATCAAATCGGTCATGGGCATCACCTCCCATCAGATGGAGGGCGCTGCCCGGCACATGGAACTGCCGTCAACGATGCCGATTCTATCAAAGCGCAGTTATATATGCGAATGTTTGTTCGTATTTCAAGAGACCAGCGTCACCTGTGGCAAAGGGACTATCCCTTTGCCACATTATTCGATGACGGTGCGGGAGTTTTGCTTGCGCATGGTGGCGAGCATATGCTTGGGGACGGCGTGGACCATGCAACTGCCGATGGTCGCGCTTGCGGCGGCCTTGGCCGCGTCACTGCCGTTTTTGGTCGCGTAGCTGTGGCGGAAACGCTTGAGCATGGCAATGTCGTTGCCGCCGTCGCCGTAGACCGCGACCTCGTCCTCGGCAATACCGTAGTAGCCCGCCAGCCAGGCCACGCTCTCGCCCTTGTTGCACGCCGCATCCGTAATCTCGAACATCACCGGATCGAACGGCGCGTTGACCACACGGTCCGAGCGCTCGACCAAATACGCCTTAAGGTCGCGCTCCAGCTCGGGCGAGGTCACGCGGCAGTTGATTTTGCACACATCGTGGCGCAGGATGTCACCAATCGACTGGTCGAAATACTGCTCCTCGTGATACCCGCCACGTGCACGCATGCCGCGCATCACAATACGCTTGATGGGGCTATCCTTTTTAAAGCCCGCCTGATGCATCTCGAACGAACCGCTCGAGAACATGCCATCGGGCGTGGAGCAGTCGAAGCAAATATCCGGAAACTCCTTGAGCAGCTCCTCGGTGATCTGTGGGTCGATGGTCCAGGTCTTGAGCACCTCGCCATGGCTGTCGCGCACGATGGATCCGTTGGAGCAGCAGGCGTCAAGCGCCAGCCCCGTAAAGCCATGCTCGCCAATCGGCAGCGTCGAGCGTCCGGTCGCGGGAACCACGTGCAGGCCAGCCTCAGTCAGCTCGCGAATGGCGCGGCGGATAGTCCCATCTGCCTCGTGCAGGGCGTTCAGCAGCGTTCCGTCTAAGTCACTCGCAAACATCTTGATCATGGGCATGCCTCTCTTTCGTCTGCACGATATTTTAGACGAAAGAGAGGCATGCCCATACAAGGGTGTTCCAACGCGCCTGGACATTCGCTTCCGCAGGGCAACGGTGCCCCAGCGCGTTAAGGCAATCGCCGCAAGCGATTTTTCAGCCGATAAAACAGCGCCGTCGTCAACGTCAGCACCGCCAACATAGCTGCGAATACAATCGCCGGTGTCCATCGATCATATGCAACCCCGTACGCCAATTGGCCGATAGGTGTTGCGCAGGAAAGGACCATGTAAACGACCGAAAGCACTTTTCCGCAGAGCTCAGTCGGCGCTACCCGCTGAACAAACGCGATGATTTCAACCGACGTAATGCTCGCCCACACCATGACCCATGCCGAACCAACCGCAAACACGGTGAACACGCATACATCTACGCCGAACAGCAGCGTAACAATAATCGGCGCGACTCCAAAACAGATCATCGCAACATATCGGCATATGCCATTGAAAGAAAAACGATGCGGCCAAATGCCGACCAAGCCACTGCCGGTAAGACCACCCAGGCCCAGAGCAACCTCAACTATCCCAACGCAGGACGATTGCATGCCGAGATGCTTTGTAACAATAATGGGAGCGCCAATCGTTAGCCCAACCAACGCAAGGTTCAAAACTGCCGCAAGCAAAATCACAGCGACCAATGATGCATTTTGCAACAGATACCGAATCGACTCCCGAAAATCGTTTCGGCATGTCGTGCGAGTCGCGCCGTCTCTCATCGTTTCAGATGAGGCGTTTTGCTTGAGTGCGACCCCAAACAAGAGAGCTGAAATCGCAAACGCCACCGACGCGGTTGTGCAAAGAGCATCGATGCCAAAGCACCCATAGACTGCCGTCCCGACCACAGGACCCAAGATATTGCTCACCATGGTCATCTGCGAAACCAATGCAGTGGCCCGCTCAACCTTCTCTTCACCCGCCATACGCACCGTCTCAATTTGGAGCATTGGCTTTAGCAGCGATTGAACACCATATTGAACACAAAGTATCGCTACTACGACGACCGCAAGAGGCAACGAGCGCTTCATGGGGATAGACAGCAGTGATGCAGTCATCAGAGCAATGCCGAGGGACACGAGGACCTCGCGGTGTCTTCCCCGATCCGCTAAGATCCCACCAGCCGGAGTTGCGAGTACGCCGGGTATGAACGCCGTCGCCACGACGGCGCCATATAACGTTGACGATCCACTGCAATCGAACAAGTAAAGTGGATACGCAAAGCACAGCGCCGACAGCATCGAATACGTGCACAGCTGCGCAACCAGAAGTTCCGCGAGCCTGATTGACCGCACTGTTTTTGATTTCAACGAGACGCCGACGTCTCTCAGCCCAGCCATAAGCCCACCTCCTATACATACCACTAGTATGTATTTAATGACTTGAAAAGGGCAGCCGTGGCTACCCTCACAAATCAATTACATACCGTTGGTATCTATATTACCACCCGGCGCGGTCCCATACGTCCCAAATCTGCGCCGTTGTCTGAAGCACTTCATTACCCAAATCGAGCCCCACCGCGGCAGCCATCTGCGCCAAACATTGTGCGCGAGCGAGCATTCGCTCCTTGGGCTCGAGCGGACGGAACAATGGCAGCAGCCAAAGATTCGCCAACAACGATACGGCCTCCGCCGCTTCGCGCGGGCATTCGCACGCAATGGAGCCGTCGGCGATGCCCTCCTCGATCACTGGCAAGAGACAGCCATCGGCCGACTCGTCAAATGAGCCCTGGTACTGCATCGCCAGTAGGCGCGAGCTTTTTACCGGATCTGCTGCAGGACGCATACGTGCCCATAGCTCAATTTGTGGAACAACGGACTCGGGAGCGTACAGTCGCTTGAGCTTTTGGGCTCCGGTCATATTACCGACGCCAAGCATCGAGCGGCGGTGCTCAACAATCGGAGTCATCGCCCGATCAAACGCGGCGTTGAAAATCTCTTCTTTGCTCTTGAAGTGATGATAGACAGCGCCCTTGGTCATGCCGTCGAGACGGTCAACGATATCTTGAATACTCGTCCCCTCATAACCCTGTGCGCAGAATAGCTCCAGTGCCGCGTCGAGAATCTTCGCGACCGTCTCCTCGGGATATTTATTGCGACCCATAATCCGCCCATCCGCAACGCAAGTCTTGTGCCTCATTGCAGCATTTTAACGTTGCGGATGGCAGACGGTCGATTCTACACCGCGGCCGGGCCGTGTTCGCCGGTGCGAATGCGGATGACTTCTTCGACCGGCTCGACCCAAATCTTGCCGTCTCCAACGGCACCGGTGCGGGCGGCATTGCAGATGATGTCGACAATTCCGTCAACGTGCTCATCAGCGCAGATGAGGGTGAACTGCACCTTGGGGATGGTATTGACGAGCAGTTCGTTGCCGCGCACGTATTCCTTCCAGCCATGCTGTGCGCCGCAGCCCTGCACCTGGTTGATAGTCATACCGCGAACATCAGCAGCAAACAGCGCGTCTTTAAGAACCTCAAGCTTCTCCTGGCGCACGATAGCCGTAATTTTCTTCATAGTGAATTCCTCTCTTCAATAAAAGAAATGAATTGTTCTTCACATGGCACGGGTTTTCCAGGTGCCCGAAATTGCCCCGAAAGAGGAGCGCCGCGTACTTCGGTACGCAAGCGACGGTTTGAGGGGCAAGGTCAGGTGCCTGGGAAAGCCGTGCTGCTAATCGAGTCCGGAGAACGAGGGATAGGCGCTCTCGCCGTGCTGACTCGCATCCAGGCCCAGCGCCTCGTCGGCCTCGTCCACGCGCAGGCTGCCGTGGAACAGCGCCTTGACCACCGCGGCGATCACCAAGTCGAGCACCAGTACAATAGCGACCGTCACCACAATGCCCAAAATCTGCGAGATGAGCAGCGAGACATCGCCCGTGTAGAACAGGCCGCCCTTACCGGTCCACGAGAGCTCCGGCACGCAGAACAGCCCCGTGAGCACGCCGCCCAGGATGCCGCCGATGCCATGGCAGCCAAACGCGTCGAGCGCATCGTCGTAGCCAAATTTGGTCTTAAGATGGCTGATGGCCAGGTAGCAGACGGGAGATACGATCAGGCCCATGACCAGCGCCGCCCACGGCTCGACAAAGCCCGCGCCCGGCGTGACCACCACAAGGCCCGCAACCAGACCGGTGCTGGCGCCCACCAGCGTGGGGCGACCGGTGTGCACGCGCTCGACGGCAAGCCACGAGACCATGCCCGCCGCGCTGGCCGTCACGGTATTGAGGATGGCAAGTGCCGCCACGGCGTCGGCCTTGAACTCGCTGCCGCCGTTAAAGCCAAACCAGCCAAACCAAAGCAGGCCGGCTCCCAGCGCCACAAACGGCACGTTATGCGGACGGTAGCTCACCATGCCAAAGCCGCGACGACGGCCGAGCATTAAGCAGAGAATCAGGCCCGTAAGACCAGACGAGATGTGCACCACGTCGCCGCCGGCAAAGTCGAGCGCGCCGATGATATCGCCAATAAAGGAGCCCTCGCCGCCCCAAACCATGTGAGCGAGCGGCGCATAGACCACGAGCAGCCAAATACCCAGGAAGGCCGTCGTGGCACCGAACTTAACGCGGCCGGCCAGGCTGCCCGTGACGATAGCAGCCGTGATCATGGCAAATGCCATCTGGAAGGCGATGTTGATGATCTGAGGGTAGACGACACCGTCCGCAGCATTGCCCTCAGCCGCCTGCAGCACCTGGTTGAGCACCGGCAGGCACAGCAGCTGGTCAAGGCCTCCAATAAACGGACTCGAACCGTCGCCGCCATAGGCCAGAGACCAGCCGGCAACAATCCACAGCACACCAACCAGACCAATGGCGCCAAAGCACATGAGCATGGTGTTGATGACATTTTTGCGCCTGGACAGGCCGCCATAGAAAAACGCCAGACCCGGTGTCATTAAAAACACGAGCATGGTGCAGATGAGCATAAACGTTGTCGATCCCGTATCGTACATTCGCTCTCCCTTGGTCGCATGAACGTTGTCGGCGCCCATAATGCGGCCGAGGGGCAACTGGTGTAGACCAGATACGGCGTTGTTAAACGCGGCGTTGTCGAATGGAAACGGCGCCGCAATCTTGGAAACGGCGCGGCAACGGACGCGAAACGAACGGGAAATACGCGAGCAAGGAAGCCGTGAGCGCGCCCGTCTCGGCTAGTGGCGGAACAGCTCGCGGGCTCGGTCGCGGAGATTAGTTGCTCGAATGACACCTTCGTAGCGATTGATGCGCAGACGCGGGAAGGCATTGAAAAAGCGCAGGTCACGACGACTGAGTGACACGCTCGGTACCGGACGGCTCATGCGCTTACCGGCAAGGCGACGGCTGAGCGACGGACGCGGCATGCTCGGCGCGGCATCGGCCACGCGGCGGGCAGCGAGCGCCAGGCCGCGAGCACCATCCGAGATAAACGTCGGCATCGAAGCCTTCTCGCGCAGGGCATCGAGCGTCGCGTCGCCCAGCTCCGCCAGCCACGCGTTAACGGCACGGCTGCGGATATGCGTCTGTGCCACCGAGTCGATCGCCGAATCGGGAATACGTTCGAGCATGGAGTCGGACGCATCGGCGAGCGACTCGTTGATGCGGTCGGCAAGGTCGGCCCGGACGCGCTCCAGCTGATCGGACAGACGCCGCCAGCTCGCCAACGAGCATGCCGCGTCGACCATCATCGCGACCGCGACGATAAAAGCGGACAGCCGCACAATCAGCACCGGCAGATGGCCAAGCAGCCCCAACAATGCCGGCTCCACTAAACGGCAAATGCACAACGCACCCAAGCCAAACGCGCATGCCCAGTACAGACAGATGCGTCCGTGCAGGTTAAACGGCAGGTGCGAATAGTCCCAAAAGCGAGCCCCCGTTGTTTTTTCCAGCAGCACGCCTACGCTGTACTCAATCACGCTGCATACGAGCGCTGCAGCGACAAACTGGCTCGAGGCATCCGGAATCCCACGCAACAGCAGCCAGCAGGCAATGCCGCCCGCGCCATAGATGGGGCAGCACGGCCCAAGCAAAAAGCCACTGTTGGCAAATCGTCCGTGATTGAGCATGGCGCATACTGTCGACTCCCATGCCCAATCGCAAAACCCGTAAAAGGCAAACGAGAGCACCAGTGCCGAGAGTGGGCAGGCGGCAAGCGTCGCGCCGCCAAACGCCATATCAATCGCGGTCCCCACCGTCTACCCTCTCCTCTTTTCGCTCGATTCGCCACTCACGTCATCGTCCGCCTCGTCCTTGCGCCGCAGACGACCGGCGACCGTCTCGCGCAGAGCGCACCATTTATCTGCCAGGCATACAATCCAAGCCTCACGACACGTCGGCGGCACTGGCACCAGCGGAAACATATGCCGCACGATAATATTCCGTTCGCGCGGCGTCAGCTCAAAATCTTCCTCCGCACGTGCCAGGGCAAAAAACGGGTGGCGAAAGCCATGCAGCCGATGGCTTGGGTCGGGATCGTGCCAGTCATAGAGAAAGTAATCGTGCAGCAGGGCCCCGCGCAACAACGAAGCACGGTCGACCGAAATGCCGGCACGGCCCAAGCGCTCGGCAAAGGACAGGCTCGCCCGCGCTACCGAAGTCACATGTGCATAGACCGTCACGTCGCCATGCTGGATAAACTCGTGCGTCAGGTCCAAGCGGCCCGCCTGGGCCAGCTGGCGGGCGGCATAGTCGACCTCGTGCGCGATTTTTTCGGCACGAACGGCATCGGACATGCTGCCTCCTTCCAGCGACTCACGGCGACAAGCCACGGCCTGTGCACAATCGATAAAAACATCATGGAACATATCAGTATGGCATCGGACAAAACGTTTTGCCCCACCAGTTGGCGAATTACCGCGCCGCCGTCACATATCAAACGCCAAAATGTGCGAGACTGTCTTGTGCAATTGTGTCGGCCGAGGGAGCGCCGGCGCTCGATTCGCATGGAGTAACCCACAACGATGCTGCTTACGCAAACGACAACGCCCGAGGACGTCAAGGCTCTTAATCGTGCCGAGCTCCCGCAGCTCTGCGACGAGATTCGCCACGCCATCCTCGAAAGCTCCGCCGCCGTCGGCGGGCACGTTGCCCCCAACCTGGGCGTCGTTGAGCTTACGGTCGCGCTCCATCGCGTGTTTAACTCCCCTATCGACAAGATTCTCTTTGACGTTTCGCACCAGACCTACGCCCACAAGGCGCTGACTGGGCGCGCGTACACTTATATCGATCCGAAGCGCTTTGGCGAGGCCTCTGGCTTTGCCAATCCCGACGAGTCCGAGCACGACCTGTTCGCCATGGGCCATACCTCCACGTCGGTGAGCCTGGGCTGCGGCCTGGCGCACGCTCGTGACCTGGCGGGCGATACGTACAACGTCATCACCGTTATTGGCGACGGCTCGCTTTCGGGCGGCTTGGCGTTTGAGGGCTTTAACAATGCCGCCGAACTCGATAGCAACCTGATCATCATCGTCAACGATAACGAGCAGTCCATTGCCGAGAACCATGGCGGCCTGTATCGCAATCTGGCCGAGCTGCGAGCCAGCAACGGTACCTGTGAGCGCAACGTTTTCCGCGCGATGGGGCTCGACTACCGCTATCTGGACGCCGGTAACGACGTGTTGGCCCTCGTCGACGCGTTGCAGGAACTGCGCAATATCGATCATCCCATCGTGCTGCACGTCTCCACCGCCAAGGGCAAGGGCTTTGAGCCAGCCCAGAACGACCCCGAACGCTGGCATCACGTGGGTCCGTTTGACATGGCGACTGGGCGCAAGCTCTGCCCGGGCCATCCGAGCGAGCCTGCGCCGCGCACCTATGCCGACATTACGGGCGAGGCCCTGAGCGCTGCCATAGAGCGCGATCCGCAGGTTGTGGGCATCACGGCCGCAACGCCCTACATCATGGGCTTTACGCCCGAGCTTCGCGCCGCGGCAGGCAAGCAGTTTGTTGACGTGGGCATTGCCGAGGAGCACGCCGTGACCTTTGCCACCGCGCTTGCGCGCTCGGGCGCCAAGCCAGTCTTTGGTGTGTACGGCACGTTTTTGCAGCGCGCCTACGACGAGCTGTGGCACGACCTGTGCCTCAACGACGCCCCCGCAACCATCCTGGTATTTGGCGCGTCGATCTTTGGCACCACATCCGAGACGCATCTCTCGTTCTTTGATATTTCCATGCTGGGCGGTCTTCCCAACATGCACTACTTGGCGCCGGCCTGCATGGAGGAATATCTGTCCATGCTGAGCTGGTCGCTCGATCACCGCGAGCATCCTGTGGCGATTCGCGTGCCCGGCATTGGCCTGGTAAGCCGCCCCGACTTGGCGCCTGCCGAGGACGCCGATTACGGTGTCGCGCGCTACAACGTGGTGCGCCAGGGCCGCGACGTGGCCGTGCTCGCGCTCGGCGATTTCTTTGAGCTGGGCGAGCGTGTGGCAAACCGCTTGGCAGCCGAATACGGTATCGAGGCCACGCTCGTCAACCCTCGCTTTGCAACCGAGCTTGACCGCGAGTTCCTCGACAGCCTTGCCGCCGAGCATCGCGTTGTCGTCACCCTCGAGGACGGCATCTTGGACGGCGGTTGGGGCGAACGCGTCGCGTGCTACTTGGCCTGCACGCCCGTGCGCACGCGCACCTTCGGCATCGCCAAGGGCTTCCCCGACCGCTACGACCCCAACGAGCTGCTCGCTCAGAACGGCATGACGGTCGAGAACATGGCCGCCGAGGCCGTAAGGCTACTCAACGAGTAAAAAACCTCCGCAAGGGAAGCACCCATGCGGAGGTTTTTATTTTCGCGGCGCGAAAAACGAATAGCCGTTCATACGCGATCTCCATACTTATATATGCGTCGCGCTGCCGCCATTATAGCGACCGCCGCGAGCGACCACCCCGTCCGCGAAACGCCGTCTCAGCAGCAATAACCGACGTTTCCCAGATAAAACCTACCAAAATAGACCTGTCCCTTTTTGGTAGGTAGAATAACCTATAAGACAAGTATGTTTCTGAGTTATTTCGTGTTGACCCATTTGAGCGGGATGGGGTATAACTCTACTCAACCGCTAGGGATTTTATTGAGAAAGGTGTTCTCCTATGAGCAAGAACCTCTCCCAGCAGGTCGTTCTCGACCGCCGCGGCTTCGTTGCCGCCACCTTCGCAACCGTCGCCGGCCTTGGTCTTGCCGGCTGCTCTAACACCAGCGCCGAGGCTGACAAGGGTTCCGCCGCTGGCTCCTCCAAGAGCTCCGAAGATACCGAGGCTTCCACCACGCTCGACGCCAAGGCATTCGACAAGCTCGTCGACAACGGCCCCAAGGCCGATGACGATGTCATCGCCGCCAGCACCTGGGCCACGGCCGTCAAGGACGCCGGCGTCTTTAAGATCGGTGGCGTTCAGACCTCCACGCTCTTCTCCCTCCTCAACGAGAAAGACGGTCAGACCCGTGGCTTCGATGCCGGCATCGCGCAGCTTCTGTCCAACTACATCCTAGGCGAGAACAAGGTCGAGATCACCCAGGTGACCTCGGACACGCGCGAGTCCGTCCTGCAGAACGGCCAGGTCGACGCTGTCTTTGCCACCTACACCATCACTGACGAGCGCAAGAAGCTCGTCTCCTTCGCCGGCCCCTACTACTACACCCAGCAGGCTATCCTGGTGCTCGCCGACAACGACGACATCAAGGGCGTCGACGACCTGGCCGACAAGAACGTCGCCGTCCAGTCCGGCTCCAACGGCCCCGCCATCCTGGAGGAGTTCGCCCCCAAGGCCAGCCAGCAAGAGTTCAAGACCGACGAGGAGGCACGTCAGGCACTCCAGCAGGGCCGCGTCGATGCCTACGTCATCGACAACAACATGCAGCAGAGCGCCCTGGTCCGCGAGCCCGGCAAGTACAAGATTGCCGGCAAGCCCTTCGGCAGCAAGGAGCCCTACGGCATCGGCCTGCCGCTCGATTCCGACGGTGTCGCCTTTGTCAACGACTTCCTTAAGAAGATCGAGGATGACGGCACCTGGACCGAGCTGTGGCAGATCTGCATTGGCGACCGTACGGGCGACACCAATGTTCCCGAGCTGCCCGAGATCGGCGCCTAGGCAGCGAGCCTAGTAACGGCCGCTACGAAACCATACGGAAACGCACGATGCGCTTTATTGCGCTAAACTGTTTCCTCACTGAGTTGTCGGGGCTTCCGTACACACGGGAGCCCCTTTCCTTACCGGCGGGAGGTCCGCATGAGTCTCTCCGAGCTCTGGTCGCTCTATGGCCAGAACTATATCGACGCGCTGCTAGCAACCTGGGGCATGACGCTTGAGTCGTTTGCCATCGCCATGGTGCTGGCCGTCGCCGTCACCGTGATGCGCGTGTCGCCGCTCAAGCCGCTGCGCGTCTTTGGCGACCTGTATGTCCAGGTCTTCCGTAACATCCCCGGCATCGCGCTGCTCATTATCGTCGTCTACGCGCTGCCGCCGCTCAAGGTCGTCCTGCCCTACCGCACCTGCGTCATCGTCGCCACAGTGCTCTTGGGTTCTGCCTTTGGCTCCGAGAACTTTATGAGCGGCATCAACACCGTCGGTGTCGGCCAGGTAGAAGCCGCCCGTTCGCTCGGCATGAGCTTCAACCGTATCCTCGCCAAGATCGTGATTCCGCAGGCGCTGCGCTCGAGCGTGCTGCCCATGACCAACCTCTTTATCGCCGTCATGCTCACCACCGCGCTCGGCAGTCAGGTACCGCTTAAACCGCAGGAGCTCACCGGCGTGGTGAGCTACATCAACACGCGCTCGCTCGGCGGCGTCGCCGCGTTCTTTATCTCGGCGCTTGGCTACCTGGGCACGGCCTTTGTGGTGAGCCACATTGGCAACTACATCGATAAGAAGGTGAGGATCCTCCGATGAGCAAGCACTCCACCTCCGCGCTCACCATGCGCGATGCGCTCTACGAGGCTCCCGGCCCCAAGATGCGCGCCAAGATTCGCATCGGCACCGCCATCTCACTCGTCGCCGTGGCCGCGCTCGTCGCCCTGGTGCTGCAGCGCTTCTATGTGACCGGCCAGCTTTCGGTCCACTATTGGTATTTCTTTACGCACCTCACCACCTGGAAGTTCTTGCTTGCCGGCTTTGAGGGCACCGTTAAAGTCGCACTTACCGCTGGCGTCATCGCGCTGGTGCTGGGCTTAGCCCTTATGCTCGGCCGCACCAGCGACATTAAGCCGCTGCAGTTGGTCTGCCGCGTGCTCACCGATTTCTTCCGCGGCGTGCCGAGCCTTCTGTTCATTTACTTCTTCTTTTTGGTGCTGCCCCAGTACAAGATTGCGCTGCCGTCGTTTTGGATGCTCACGCTCCCCGTCGCACTCGCTGCAGCCGGCGTGCTGGCCGAGATTTTCCGCGCCGGCGTCAACGCCGTGCCGCGCGGGCAGGTCGAGGCGGCCCAGGCGCTCGGTCTCTCCAAGGCTAAAATCACCTTTAAAATCGTGTTGCCGCAGGCCATTCGATTTATTATTCCGTCGTTGATTTCGCAGCTTGTGGTCGTCGTCAAAGACACCACCGTCGCCTATGTGGTGAGCTACCCCGACCTCATGCAAAATGCCCGCGTGCTCATTACCAACTACGACGCCCTCGTGTCGGTCTACCTGGTAATCGCGGTCATCTACATCCTCATCAACGTCGCGATCAACAAGGCCGCTGTCTACGTTTCGCACAAGACCGGCGCGACCATCATCCGCTAACGCTTTACCATTTCGAGTCATAAGGAGCCGAGCACCATGGCACAGAGCACCTCTTCCACCGGCAATCAGCCGCTGATCGAGCTCAGACACGTCGATAAGCACTATGGCGATCTGCACGTCCTCAACGACATCAATCTCTCGGTCGACCGCGGCGAGGTCGTCGTTGTGATTGGACCCTCGGGCTCGGGCAAGTCGACCATGTGCCGCACCATCAACCGCCTGGAAACTATCGACTCGGGCGAGATCCTCATCGAAGGTCAGCCGCTTCCGCAGGAAGGCAAAGACCTTGCCCGTATGCGCGCCGAGCTGGGCATGGTGTTTCAGCAGTTCAACCTGTTCGCACATATGACCGTACTGCAGAACGTCATGCTGGGACCGGTCGATGTGCTGGGTGTCTCCAAGGACGAGGCCCGCGAGCGCGCCATGGACCTGCTGGGCCGCGTGGGCGTTGCCGAGCAGGCCGATAAGGTGCCTGCACAGCTCTCGGGCGGCCAGCAACAGCGCGTAGCCATCGCCCGATCGCTTGCCATGCAACCCAAGGCCATGCTCTTTGACGAGCCCACGAGCGCCCTTGACCCCGAGATGATCAACGAGGTGCTCGAGGTCATGGTGCGTTTGGCCCAGCAGGGCATGACGATGATCGTCATCACGCACGAGATGAACTTCGCCCGCCGCGTGGCCGACCGCGTCGTGTTTATGGCCGACGGCCAGATCGTGGAAACCGGCACACCCGACGAGTTCTTCGACCATCCCCAGACCAAGCGCGCCCAGGACTTCCTCAACTCCATCAAGGACCACTAACCCAATTGCCACGCGGGCAAATTCATCAGTAACGTTTGCCCCGCGCCACCCCTGTGCCATGTCCACCCGGATTCGAAAGCCGCAACCATGATCGGAACCCGTACTTCCTCGTCCTATACCCCGCACGTCGACGTTGCCCCCGCCGACCGTCCGCTCATCCTGGTGGCGCCGCGTTGGGAAGAGGCAAAGCCGTTTTTAAGCGAGACGCTCTCCCCCAACGAGGAAATCGCAAGCGTCTTTGTCGATGCCATCCTTGCCGCCGGCGGCCTGCCGCTGCAGATGTCCATCACCGAGGACATTGAGGTCATCCGTCATTACGTCGATATCGCCGACGGCATCGCCATTCCCGGCGGCCCGGACGTCAACCCCAAGCGCTGGGGCGATGATCGACCCTACGACCCCACCCTCTGCTGCGAGATCCGCGATAGCTTTGAGTTTAAGCTGGTCGGCGAGGTGCTCCGCGCCAAAAAGCCGCTCTTTACCACCTGCCGCGGCACGCAGTTGCTCAATGTCGCCACCGGCGGCACCCTGTGCATGGACGTGCCGAGCCTGGGCGCTCGCGAGGGCCGCACGCAGTGGCGCCATACCCACGTGCTCAACGACCCCGTGCATCCCGTCGAGGTCGTGCCGGGCTCGCTGCTGGAGCGCGCGCTTGGCGGGCACAGGCTGATCCAGACCAACTCCGCACACCACTGCTGCGTCGACCGTCTGGGCAAAAGCACGCGCTTGGTCGCCAAGGCAACCGATGGCGTTCCCGAGTGCATCGAAGTCGAAGGCCAGCCATTCTGTCTAGGCGTGCAGTGGCACCCTGAGTACACGTGGAAGACGCTCGAAACCGACTTTAACCTGTGGAAGTCGTTTGTCGAGGCAGCGGCAAAGATTAAGCAGGCCCGCTAGCTCGCAAGCCACACAAGTTAAAGTCTCCTAAACCAGCGGGGGGGCTGACACCAGCACGGTGCCCGCCCCCCCCTGTATTTGGTATGCTCGGTATGATTATTCCTCACAAACAATCAAAGAAATCTCGACCGCAATCGGTCTACGGTAAAGCAAATGGTAAAAACGCTTGCTACGTTAATTAGGCAGTCAATTAAAATCGAAACGCATTGACCGTCCCCCAACGGGGTCACGCCGCAAATCCACATGAGCATCGAGGTTGGAAGCGGAAGCATGGAATTGGCCCCAAGCTGTATGTAGATCGCCACGACGTTGACGAGCAGCAGCATGCCAATCGGACCGATGCCGGACCCAAAATAGGAAACAACGATTACGCAAGAAACCACGTATGCAAGGCAGGCAGCGGCGGCAAGAACAAGTCGATAGCAAAAAATATTCAGGTTGAAATACTGCTGAGCATCCAAAACGATCGCGCAGTTAAGACAGTACAAAACGACACTCGTCAGGATAAACGCGCCCAAAAGGGCAAAAGAAGACAGCACCACTCGCGCAACGATAGCGCACACACGCTTCTCTCCCCGAGCCTCCGACAACCCCCACGGCTCCTCGACAAAGCCCGAGCTGACAAAGCGCGGCACGATACAAGCCGCGATGAACGGAAAGAACAATGCATGAGCCAACGGGGCTACGTTGAACAGCAGACCGCGAAAAACCTCTGCATTACCAAATAGAAGGACATCCTCCGCCGATAACCGAAGCGTCGGGTCTGGGAAAAAGCCCAAGAAACTGTTCTCACGGAGGCTACAGAACCACATCGGGAAAGAATCAAGCTGCAATACCACCATGTACGCATAAACTACCAGGATTAAGGCGTACGCCCATTTGCTCACATGCTTCAATTCTGACTGGAGAAGTCTTTTAATCTGACGAGCCATTGAGCACACCCCCAGCGCGAAAGCTCACGAGAGCGTAAATCAATACCGATAGACAGCTGGCTGCCACGCCATATTCCAGAAGTGTCAGCTGACCCATATCGCTATACCCAAGGGCACATCCGACTCCAAGGTACGGCCCTGGAAGGAGGAAGATCCATCGCAAGGATGGTATGGGCGCCTGGAAGGAAGTCCCGTAGAGCGTCAAGCTCATGACAAATCCAACTATTAGCACAGCCCCGCTCAATACAGCGCTGCCTGTGATCCGATAGATGGTCACCGTCTCCAGCGCAACCGATATCACCAATACGGCGTTGATCATCATTGCAGGCAAAAATGCAGTTAGCATGTCGTGCGAGTAGTTATGCCCTCCACGTATTATGGCTATTGCAAAAAGAAGAAGGCAAAGCGCACTATATGCTGCGCCAATTATTAAAGCAGACGAAAGCACATGTGCTAGGACCCCATTAAAGCGGGTAAGACCTCTTGCTGAAGAAATTCGGTATCCCTCTTCATAGCCGCGCTCCTGTAAAATCGCCAGGCAAACGATGAGCGGAATGAACAGAGAGGTGCCGGCAAAAGCACTGCGCACAAGGGACTCATCGGGTGCAGAAGGATCAATTACATTCCAGCAGAAGCCAATATCCTCCCCAAAAACGCTATTGCCAAAGGCGAGCAACGTTGTTCCGTTTTTTAGAAAGATGCCGAAGAGAAGGCCGAACGCCAGCATAAGCGCAAGACCAAACTTCGCCGGAAACATCCTGTGCAAACGCATCATATCTGCCTTTATGGGATGGATCGCCCGCTTCATAGCGAGACCGCCTTCATCAAGCGCCTGTATTACTCTTTTAGGGACGACGCCTCATCCCTTATGACATCCATCGATTCCTTTTTCAGCAGTTCACCGTCATGAAGAAACAGGCAGCTTGTTGCAACCGATGCCAGCTCATCCAAGTCGTGGCTAGAGATAAGCATGGTTTTGCCCTGCTCCCGATTCAATCGACCGATAAGGGCCCATATACTCTCGATGCCCAGCGGGTCCAACCCATTTGCTGGCTCATCAAAAATAAGCAGATCAGTGTCACCCAACAAAGCCGTAGCTATATCAAGTCGCCGCTTCATTCCCAGAGAAAAACTGCTCACGCTCTTTTTCTCATCGACGTCCAGCCCGACTAGGCCCAAGACGCGAGGAACCTCACGTTTCTCATCAAGCCCCCATTCCACACATCGGATTTGAAGATTCTCAACCGCGCTGAGAGATTGGTATGCTCCGCTGGAATCTGGCACATAGCCGACACGCGTCCGCATCAAGCTCAGGTCTTTTTTCGACTTGCCTCCAAAGAGCTCCACGCTCCCCGACGACGGCTCGCAGAGGCCCAAGACGATTTTAATAAGCGTGCTTTTGCCCGCACCGTTTGTACCGACAAGGGCACAGAGCTCAGACTGATGCACCTCGAAGGAAACGTCATGCAAAACGCGCCGTTTCCCGTAGCGCTTTGACACCTTTGATAACTTTATCGCTGATGCGTTCATTGGCCTCCCGTTCTGCTTGATAGCAAAACCGCTCATATCGTTCCTTCTTTCCTTTATCGTTTTCCATAGTTGTTATTGTTTTTCGATAACTCATATTTGTCAAGATAATCTAAAAGAAAGGACCAGTGTTAGACACGGGCCCCATCGCACTGATATTTCGTTTTAGCTGTTCGCTTTATGTTACTCGTCGCTCAAATCGACAGCGAAGACTGATGTCGGAAGCGACGCCTCATTGCCTCCACCATTCCGCATCTGCCTCACGACATTTTTTGCACGCTCAACAATAAGCTCCTCAAGCTCTTTCTCACTCACCCGCCGAATAATATCTCCCGGTTGACAGTCAAGCTCATCACAGATATCGAGAAGCGTCTTTAGGCGAATAGCTTTTATTTTTCCGTTTCTTAGCTTAGAAATATTAGCCGGAGTATGCCCCGTGGCACGAATCAGATCAGCACTGGTCTTTCCGGTCTTAAGTAGCTGCGTCTCAAGCTCGATGATGAGATAGCTCATGTTTCCTCCTACACAAGCTCGTCAGACTGCTCTTGGAGCAGCGAGGCATAACTCCAGATCACCGAGATACACAGACAGACAGCCGCGCCGATAAGCGACCCCGCATCAAAGGCAACGCCTTGGCAAAACGCGATAACGAAGGAATGAGGCACGACGTAAAGCTCCAGCCCACCAAAGGTAAGATTGACCGATCCGTAGGCACCAATAAGCGAAACCGCGGCGTTAACAGCAAAGGCAAGCGCAAGAACACGGATAAGCCGCACATGCGTCTTGGTAAAGGGCGAGACGCCTTGCGAGATGTTACGGCTGATCCCACACAGAACGACAAGCGAAATACCCACGACGAGTGCCAGGCACAGTCCGCTTGGGATAACGATGCACCCGCCATCGAGAAGCGTCACGACGCCGAAAGAATCGACAGAAGCAACGTTTGCAATCGCATACCAGATCACGTAAACAACCAACGCGGCAAAAGCGACGAGCATCCCTGCAAAAACGGCTGCCATGCAAAAACCAAGCTTCCTGATATTTTCGCCCGCCTTGGCCATACGCTGAACGCTGTTGGACATACACTCACCCTCATCGACTCTATCGTTATTCGAACAGTTTATCGAACAACGATATGGATTGCATGCGGAAAGCCCCGCCAATGCGCATAGGCCATTCACTAATCAGAAAGGGTGAGAGTGGATTTTTGGACACGTATCGAACGAGAGTGGATAATCTCCCACTTTGAGGCCGCCACCGGGCCTAAAACGGGAGATTATCCACTCTCATAGTCATCAAGGCTCGCAAGCTCTTATTCGGCCGCTTCGCGCAGGGCCGACATCGTAGCCGCATATTGCTGCTGCAACGCATGCATCCTCTCGCGGGCGCCGTCAACGGCATCGGCGCCGCGCAGCGCTTCGGTTACCACGACCGCCGGCCCGTACAGATTATCGAATCCCAGGTTCTGGCTCACGCCCTTGAGCGTGTGCGCTGCCATAAACGCACCTTCGGCGTCTCCCGCCGCCATAGCGGCCTCCAGCTTGTCCATGCTCTCGTCATCCAAAAACTTGAGGGCAAAGCGGGCAAGCATTTCCCCGCCCATCAGCCGAGCGCACGCGTCATCATAATTAGCGCCGATCTTCTCATACGCCTCACGCATGGAAATCATGGATTAAAAACTCCTTTGTTCAAACTAAATCGTGGGAAACGCGACAACGTCGGCGGGGCGTGCCAACGTCTCGGCAATACGGTCTTGCACCTCGAGCAGGCAGTCGAGCAACAGTGGGTTAAAGGTTCCGCACTTACCGTCCAGGATCATCTGAATCGCCTCCTTGTGCGGGATAGCGTCCTTGTACACGCGCACGCTCGTCAGCGCATCATACACGTCGGCCACCGAGACCACCTGCGCGGCAATGGGAATCTCGTCGCCCTTAAGGCCATCGGGATAGCCCTTGCCGTCCCAGCGCTCGTGATGCCAACGCACAATCTGGTACGCATATTCCATAAGCGCATTGCCGACGTGATGGCGGCCCAGCTCAAGCAACATGTCGGCGCCCATCGTGGTATGCGTCTTCATAATCTCGAACTCCTCGGGCGTAAGGCGCCCGGGTTTGTTGAGAATCGCATCGTCAATCGACATCTTGCCGATATCGTGCAGCGCCGAAGCCAGGGCAATCGTGGAGCGTTCCTCATTGTCGAGGGAGATCGTGCCGCTACGCTGGACCAGACAGCCAAGCAGCAGCTCGGTCAGCTTTTCGATGTTCGTAACGTGCCTGCCGCTCTCGCCATTGCGAAGCTCCATGACGCCGGCCATGATGTCGATGAGCATGCGACTGTTCTTGACGCGCTCGTTGTACTGCTGGGACAGCAGGCTCGTCAGGCGGCGCTGTTTGGCGTACAGGCGGATGGTGTTGCTTACGCGGCGGCGCACGATACGGGAGTCAAACGGGCGGTTGATATAGTCTGAGGCGCCCAGCTCGTACGCGCGCAGAACCATATCATCGGAATCTTCGCTCGAAATCATGATGACAGGCAGATTGTCGATACCCGTTCGGCGCGACAGATCGGCCAGCACCTCAAAGCCGCTTATGCCCGGCATGACAATGTCCAGCATCACGAGCGACAACTCATCGCCATAGCGGTCGACCATGTCGAGCGCCGCACGACCGTTATCGGCCTCGAGGATGCAATACTCGTCCTTGAGCATCTCGCTGAGAATGGCTCGGTTCATCTCGGAGTCATCGATAATAAGCACCGAGGGCTTTTCGCTTTGGAAGGCCTCGATGGAATCGGCATCGGTCACGACCGTACCGGCTTTTGCCTTAGCGCGGCTCAATAACTGGGCAGCTCGGCCAACGCCCTCATCGACCGTCTCGCCATGAATGCGAACGCCACCAACACATGCCGTCAAGCTCACGTACTCATGGCCCGGAATAATCGTGGAACGAACGGCATCGGACACCTGATGCAGGCGACGGGTGAAGTCATCGGAGGGAATATTGGGCATGACAACCACAAACTTGTCGCAGCCATAGCGCACAAGCTCGTCAGTCGAACGAATTCCGCTGCGTATGGCTGTCGCCACAGCACCGAGCGCAAGGTCGCCGGCATGACGGCCACATGTATCGTTGAAGACCCTAAAAACATCAAGGTCGATCATCGCAACGCCGGCATTCATGCGGGCGCTTCGGAGCTTTTCCTCGTAATATCGGCGATTGCGCACATTCGTCAGCACGTCGGTGTAGACAAGGTCCTCTTCTGCAGCCTCTTGCTCATCGATCGGACGCACCATCAGCAGGACGTGAGGCTCGCCCTCGACCTTCAGAGGGCGCAGGCGAGCGCGGTACTCAGTGCCATCATTGAGCAGTTGCTCCGACACCTCATCGGAGTCTGCCAAAGCCTCAAGACTCGACTGGCGCAAACAAGGGCAGCGATCGCCGGCGAGCAAGCAGTTAGGCTCGCTCTTAATCTGATCGGCCGACAACAAACGCACCACGGGGTAGGTCTTCGCGACGCGGGCGACCTCGGCGGCAGCCTCCTCGTCGGTTAGATTGACCTCGTGATTATTGAGCATATGGGGCCCTTCCTATCGTTACGCACGGCAACGGTGCATATCAATTGGTACAAGGGTAGCATCTAACAGCTGAAGGCAAACGCGCGATTATCGTTACATTTTTATGACCTGGCAAACGGCGGTAATGGAGCCGCGGGCGCGCGGTTATGGGCGCATTCGTTAACAATGACGAAACGCTAACAGCCCCTCTCCCCGCAGGTCATCGAGCGTGCTAACGCTCCAAGACATCGCGAACGGCGTTTGCCGCCGTAACGGGGCGATCGCGCAGGCCGTTATGCGCGCCCGGGATCGTCACAAGGGGGCAATCGAGATATTCGGCAGCCGCTCGCGTGCCAGCCTCGCGGGGCGTACCGACCGAAAGCTCGCCCAAAAACACGGCCGACACCGCCTTTGACGCGCGGACGCGCTCCCAGTCGGGAGCATATGTCATATTTGTTCCGTATTCATTAGCCATAAAGCAACGACCATTGCGCAGGGCATGTTTGGCTTCCGCTTCGGTCGTCCCGGGAGCCTCGGGGTCCAAGTCGCCGAGGGCTCCCAAGAAAAGCCGGAGCGCCCTTGAAACCTTTCCAGCCGCAATCATATCGAGCAAAACCGGAGCTGCGCCCATGCCGGCGCCTTCGGCCGACACAGCCGGCTCATGCAGAATCGCACGGGCGACGAGATGGGGTTCGGCGCGAAGAAGCTCCAGCGCCACCAACGTACCGGCGCTATGCGCAAGCACATTTGCCGGAGCGCCAACGTGTTCGATCACGGCTTGCAGGTCGGCGGCCTGAGCGGCAAGATCATAGCTGCCGTCTGCCGCATCGCTGCTGCCACCGCAGCCGCGGCGGTCGTAGGCAATTACGCGGTAGTTGCGGCTGAGCTCACAAGCGATACCGTCGAAAAATGTGCCGTCGACACAAGCGCCGTGCACGCACACCAAGGCAGGAGCATCAGGCGACACATCTGGGCCGGCATATTCGCGACAGGCAATCGTGGTGCCCGCATTCTCGACCGTAAAATCCATGTTGTGCCCCCATCATCAACGCCCATCCAGTTGCGCGTCAGTACGGCTGGATAGACCTGCATTGCTTTACGCCTTGTTAACAGATTAACTTTACCCGACCCGAGGCTTTTCATGACACGGCATAATGAGCGACGTGAAAAAACGAAACTTGTAAAGCAAGAGCCCGCACCCTGCTTTGGAGCCGATGCTATGCTTAGGCACAATTGTCTTGAGGAGCATATGCCTATGTCTACGTTTTTGAATGCCAGCCCCATCTTTGGGCCCGTTCGCAGCCGTCGCCTTGGTCTCTCGCTCGGCGTCAACATGATGCCGGCCAGCGGCAAAATCTGCACGTTCGACTGTATTTACTGCGAAAACGGCCTCAACGCCGAGCGCCCCTGCCATGAGCCGTACAACACAGCTGCCGTGGTACTCGACGCGCTCGAGGCAAAGCTGCGCGAGATGGCAGCCGAGGGCGAGCTCCCCGATGTGATCACCTTCGCAGGCAACGGCGAGCCCACCGCCGCACCGGAGTTTCCGCAGGCCATCGCCGGCGCCGTCGCGCTGCGCGACGAGCTTGCCCCAAACTCCAAGATCGCCGTGCTCTCCAACGGCACGCGCGCCGACCGCCCCGAGGTGCACGACGCGCTCATGATGGTCGATGACAACATTCTTAAGCTCGATACCGTCGACCCGGCATTTATCCAGCTGCTCGACCAGCCCGTTGGCCCCTACGACGTCGAGCACCAGATCGAGACGTTCGCAAGCTTTGACGGTCACGTTATTATCCAGACGATCTTTTTGACCGGTGAGTATCAGGGCAAGCCCATCGACAACACCGGCGAGGAGTACGTCGCCCCCTGGCTCGCGGTGCTCGAGCGCATTCGTCCGCAGGAGGCGACCATCTACACGGTGGCGCGCGAGACACCGGTCGCAGGCCTTGCCAAAGCAGCACCCGAGGCCCTCGACGCCATTGCCGCGCGCGTGCGCGCCCTCGGCATTCCCTGCCAGGTGAGCTACTAGCAAAACCACGCAGCAGCTAGTGCCTGCCATCCCGCTCCATCAGTTGCGGTGATATAGTTCCTATTTATGCTGTTAAACCGCTTAAATCGGAACTATATCACCGCAACTTTTATGGACGCGTGGGTGGGCTATACTAGCTGCGAATGAAAGGAAGTTAGCCATGTTTGACAATGGACCCGTGCCCGGCCGCAACGACGCCTGCTGGTGCGGCAGCGGCAAAAAATATAAGAAATGCCATAGCGCCTTTGATGAGCGCCTCGAGCGCTTGTGGGAAGAGGGCTGGGAGGTTCTGCCCCGCACGCTCTACAAGACGCCCGCCGATATCGAGGGCATCAAGCGCTCGGCCGCCATCAACGTGGGCGTGCTCGATTACGTAGGCGAACACATCGCCGCGGGCATGACCACCAACCAGATCGACCAGATGATCTACGACTACACCGTCGAGCACGGCGGCACGCCGGCCGACCTCAACTATGAGGGCTACCCCAAGAGCGTTTGCACCTCGATCAACGACGTGGTCTGTCACGGTATCCCCTGCGATACGGACGTGCTGCATGAGGGCGATATTATCAACGTGGACTGCTCCACGATCCTAGACGGCTACTTTAGTGATTCGAGCCGCATGTTCTGCATCGGCGAGGTCTCTGCCGAGCGCCAGCGCCTGGTCGACGTCACCCGCGCCAGCGTGGAGGCGGGTCTGGCTGCCGTCAAGCCGTGGCTGCCGCTCTCCGTGATGGCTGAGGCCGTGCAAAAGACGGTCGAGGACGCCGGCTTTAGCGTGGTGCGCGAGTACGGCGGACACGGCATCGGTAAGGAGTTCCACGAGGACCCGTTTGTGGGCTTTACCACCGAGGCGCCCGATGTGGACACCATCATGGCTCCGGGCATGGTCTTTACCATCGAGCCCATGGTCAATGCCGGAGCGCCCGACATCAAGATCAGCAAGGGCGACGGCTGGTGTGTGCGCACCAAGGACGGTAGCGATTCGGCCCAGTGCGAGGTACAGCTCGTGGTGACCGAGGACGGCTACGAGCTGCTGAGCTGGTAGCCGTGGATGCGCCGGGCTTCGCGATGGATATGTTAACCATCGCAAAGCCCGGCGTTTTTATAGCGTTTTGCCTGATAAAACCTGCCAAAATAAACCTGCCCCTTTTGGTAGGTCGAGCGGAGAGGACTGCTTGTGAACATCCTGGTTTTGCTGCCCGTCAACGACCGTCATCGTGCAATTCTTGAGTCGAGCGCTCCGGGCGAGGACTTTATCTACACGAGCGCCGACGCCGCCACGCGCGAGCAGGTCGCCGATGCTGACGTGATCTTGGGCAACATCGACCCTGGCATGCTCACGGCATGCGAACATCTCCAGCTGTTGCAATTGCAGACCGCTGGCTATGACGATTACTTGGCCGCCGGCACCGTGCCGGCCGACGCCAAATTGTCTTGCTCGGTGGGCGCCTACGGCCAGGCCGTAAGCGAGCACATGTTTGCCATGGTCCTTTCCATGATGAAGCGCCTGCCCGGCTATCACAACTTGCAGCGCGAGCATCGCTGGGAGGATTTGGGGCCGGTCACCTCGCTCAAAAACGCCAATGTGCTGGTGCTGGGCGCGGGCGATATCGGCGGCCACTTCGCCACGCTCTGCCGCAACATGGGCGCGCACGTCCGCGGCATCAAGCGCCATCCACTCGTCTACCCCATTGTGTTTGAGGACATGGACGGCATGGACGCCCTGTCCGAGCGCCTGGCCGAGGCTGACATCGTCGCATCCTTTATGCCCAGCACACCCGAGACCCGCGGCCTGGCGAACGCCGAGTTCTTCGCCGCGATGAAACCGGGCGCCTTCTTTGCCAACGGCGGCCGCGGCGACCTTGTGGTCGCCGACGACTTGGTTGCCGCCCTGGAGTCGGGACATCTCGCCGGCGCCGCGGTCGACGTCACCGACCCCGAGCCGCTGCCTGAGACAAGCCCCCTGTGGGATGCGCCCAACATGCTCATCACGCCGCACGTCTCCGGCTGGTTCCACCTGGCAGCCACGCTCAACAATGTGGTCGACATTGCCGCAGAGAATCTGCGTCACCTGCAAGCCGGCGAGACCCTGCGTTGCTGGATCGAGCACTAAAAAGGCCGGCGCCCAAATGGGCGTCGGCCTTCTCATTTACGAATATGCAACCCATAACGTCGACGATCGTTTTAATTACAAGCTCAGGCCGGCACCATTGCTCTCGATAACATCCTTGTACCAGGCAAAAGAATCCTTGCGGTAACGTTTGCATTCGCGCGGGTCGTCATCGGTACGATCGACGTAGATAAAGCCGTAGCGCTTCTTGACACCGTTGCTCGTCGACAGCAGGTCGAGCGCCGACCACGGACAATAAGCAAGCATCTCTACGCCGTAATCCATGGCACGCTTCATGGCCGCGATATGCTTCTCCAGGTAGTCGATTCGGTACGGGTCATGCACATGGCCATCCGCCGTGAGTTCATCGAACGCTCCCAACCCGTTCTCGCACACCATGAGCGGCTTGTTGTAGCGCATATAGATATCGCGCAGCAGGTACTCAAGACCGATCGGATCGATCGCCCAATCCCAATCGTTCGTATCGAGGTTGGGGTTTTTGCACATCTCGTAGAACCCGGGATGGGTTTCGAACCCGTTGATGTCACCTTTCTTACCGGTGAGGTTCACGCCGTTCCAGCGCATCTGCTTGGAACCGTCGTCGGGACACCATCGCGCACATTCGCTCGCATAGTAGTTGATGCCGAGCATGTCAGACGTGCCACTCGCAATGAGCTCCATATCGCCCGGATCGATCTTGGGCGCCAAACCGTGACGTTCAAGATAGGCCATGGCAGAATCTGTATAGCGGCCCTTGAAGTAGATATCCAGGTAATAGCCGTTGCGCAGGTCGTGCGCGTTCTGCGCGGCCATCACGTCCTCGGCATGGGAGGTCAGGGGGTAAATGGGCGAATAGCCAATTACAGATCCCACCATGCCGTCGGGCACGAGCTCGTGAACCAAGTTGCACGCTACGGCATGCGCTAGGTTCATGTGATGGTTGATTTGGTAGCGCAGCTGATTGTCGCCCCGCATTTCCTCGGGGATAAAGCACTTCTGCGTCCAGTATTGAACGATGATCGATTGCTCGTTAATGGTCGTCCAATACTTGACCTGGCCCTTGAATTCGTTGATCACAAAACGGGCGTAGGTCTCAAAGTCGTCGACCACCTGACGTGAAATCCAACCGCCGTAACGCTCCACGAGCGCCCAAGGCAGATCATAGTGATAGAGTGTCACGATCGGCTCAATACCGTGCGCTAAAAGCTCGTCGATCAGGTCATGATAGAACTTGATACCAGCCGGGTTGACGGCACCCGTTCCGTCGGGGATTACGCGCGACCAAGCAATCGAGAAGCGGTACGCCTTGAGCCCCATCTCGGCCATGAGCGCCACATCCTCACGGAAATGATGATAGTGATCGCTCGCAATATCGGCCGTAGCAAACCCACGTTCCTCGTAACTGTGCTGGTTGATGATGTCCTGCTGAGACGGCTTCTTGCCATCCTCATACGCAGCGCCCTCGACCTGGTAGGCGCTCGTAGCGGCGCCCCAAAGAAACTTCTCCGGGAAAGCCGTGGTAGTGTATGCCATGGTTGTCTCCAATAATCGACGGAGCCCGAGCGGCGGACGCCAAGAAAAGGCGCCCGGCTCAGGTGACTTGACAGAAGTTAGCCCCGTTATTCCGCGGTCTGCTCCTTGATGGCGGCGCGCTTACCGAGCACAAACGTCGACACAAAGGCGCAGGCAAGAGACACGGCCATGACCGTGAGTGCAAGCGCAAGATTCGTGAGAGAACCGTCCGCACCGATATACGCCGGGAAAGCAATGAAGCTGCACGCCGTGATGACGTATTGCGTCATGCCGGTGATGCCGGCGATAATGCCGCCAATGCAGCCACCGATCATGGCGCCCACGAGCGGGAAGCGCTTGGTGAACAGCACGCCGTACACACCCGGCTCGGTAATAGAGCACATAGCCGTGACGCCGGCGCCCACCGCGACGGAACGCTCCTCCACCTTGGTCTCGACGGCTGCGGCGGCAAGGCACGCACCGGCGACGGCAAGGTTGGCAGCGGTCATGCCGGCACAGATGAGCGGGTCGGAACCGACCTCGGCCATAAGGATGAACTGCAGCGGGTAGAGCGCATTATTCATACCAAAGAAGACGAGGAACGGGGTGAAGCAACCCACGAACGCGACAGCTACAGCAGGGCAAGCGCGATAGACGTTGATGAGCACGTCAGCAAGCACAGTGCCCGCAGTGTAGCCAATGGGACCAAGGACGAGCAACGTAACGGGCACGGTCACTAACATGGTGAGCAGTGGGACGAAGACCGTGCGCAAAACCTCGGGCAGAACCCTCTGGAACCAGCGGTAAGCCACGCTCATGAGCAGCACGCCCAAGATGACGGGGAAGACCGTGGAGTTGTAACTCACCGCGGGAACGGCGAGACCAAAGAAGTCATAGACGGTATCATTGCCCTGACCAATGGTGTAGAAGAGCAACACCGCGCCCAGGAAGGCGCCGAGATAACCGTTGGACTTGAGACGCTGGGCGGCGGAAAAGCCGATAAAGACCGGCAGGAAATAGAATGTCGCCTGGTTGATGCAGGAAAAGAACTGATACGTGCCCGAATCGCTCGAAACGCCGCAGAAGTTAACGAGAAGCGTGAGTACAGCGCCCGTCAGACCACCGGCGACGATGACCGGGATGACCGGGGAAAACGTTCCGCCAAGGAATGAGAGGATAGCGTTGACGACACTTCCGTGATCCTTGTGGTCGACCTTTGCCGCCTGCGGATCGTCAACCGAGCCGCCCGCCGCAATGCTCTCGATCTTGAGAAACTCCTCGTAAAGACTCGGCACGTCCTGTCCGATCACAAACTGATATTCACCGTTCTGGACGACGAGCCCGATCACGCCGGAAACCGCCTTTGCCGCGCCCTCGTCAAACGTGCTGGCATCTTTAAGCTGAAGTCGCAAGCGGGTCATGCAGTGCGCGACGTTGGCAATATTTTGCTCGCCACCGCATGCGGACACGATGGCCGAGCACATCGCTGCATAGTCTTTCTTGGCTGCCATGAGGCCTATCCCTTCACCGTTGATGTAGTACATCTCAGCGCGCTTGCTGATGGCTGCATCATATAACGGACCCCTCTCGGCACGGGGTTCGGGATTTGGACCCTAGGCGAACTGAGCGAGCCCGGAACCGCCATAGAGAACAAAGTATCGGTTGTAGAGAAGATCGAAGAGATAGGTAATCCCGTACTGCGCGAACACGGTGCGCCCCTCCGTTGCCGGCGCCGGAGAGAGACGAACGGCATATGCAAAGTTCGCCATGATCTCGCCATTGGCATCGACAGTGACGAGCACGCTCACGACCGGTGAATCTGCGAGAGCAGTGCGAACAGCACGTGCGTAATTTCCGTGCTCCGAGATAACGACGAGGACGTCGTCGCCGGCCAACGCTTCGAGTTGAGTGATATCGCCCGTCGAATCGGTGACGATATCGATTACTTTGTGCAGGTAGAGCATCGACTGTTGAAACTGTCTCACTGCGCCGCTCGAAAAGTCCGATGTGAGGATCACGATGCGCTTGGACCGATGCAACAGCCGCGCTAGGCGATCGAGCGTCTCCTCGGAAACAGCCTCGTTGATCGTACGGTCCATCTCGGCGAGCGCCGCAACGAGGTAGTCCCGGTAGTTCTCATGGTCGGTATAGCGTGAGAATAGTCGGCGGTGACGCGACCATTCCCACGAATAGGATTTAAGGTCCGAGAAGTTATCCAAACCAATCGATTGGCAGAAACGCCGAATCCCCGAACGCGATGTATAGCACTCCTCGGCTACGTCATAGACGTTGAGGTCGGCGAGTCGGTCGAACCGCTCCAGAAAATAGCGGGCGAGTGTACTGTCCATAGAGTCGTGGGGGCTTCGATTGACCACCGCGAGCAGTGAATTCATAAGACTGAAATGCCTGATAGACGGACGGCTGTCCTCCGGAGCGCGAACCGATTCGTCGACCTCGGTGCCCATGGCTACAACTCCACGCTTTCGGCGCCGTTGATGGTTAGGTTGCGCTCGTAGAAGGCGGTGAGGGCACGGATGGCGTACATCACGTCGCGCACGCCGCCGGTCTCGTAGCTCGAGTGCATGGCAAGCTGCGGCAGGCCCACGTCTACGGCATGCATACTCGCCTGCATATTGGACAGATTGCCAAGCGTGGAGCCGCCGGCCATATCGCTCTTGTTGGCGAAGGCCTGCGTGGGCACGTCGGCGTCATCGCAAATAGCCTGGAACACCGCGCGGCTAAAGGCATCGGTGCAGTAGTGCTGGTTGGCGGCTTCCTTGATAACGATGCCGCCGTTGAGCACAACCTGGTTGCGCGCATCGCACTTCTCGGCGTGGTTGGGGTGCACGGCATGCGCGTTGTCGCAGCTCACAAGCATCGAGGCGGCAAGTGCGCGATGGTACGACTCGTCGTCAAAGCACAGCGATCCGTTGATGCGGCGCAGCGCGTCGGCCAAGAACGTCGACATGGCGCCCTGCTTGGTCTCGGAGCCCACCTCCTCGTTATCAAAGCAGCAAAAGACCGAAACGTCGTGCGCGTTCTCGGCACCCAAAAATGCCTGCAGCGAGGTGTAGGCGCAGGCCAGGTCGTCGAGCTTGGGCGTCGAGATAAACTCGTCGGCCCAACCCCAAATGCGCGCATCCTGACGATTGACCAGGAACAGATCGCGGCCCAAAATCTGCTCGGGCTCAACGTCCAGCTCATCGGCAATCAGAGCGTCAAAATCTCCCTGCTTGAGTTCACCGGCGCTGATGAGCGGGCACAGGTCAACGGCTCGGTTGGGAGCAAAGCTCTCGTTAACGCCACGGTTCATATGGATGGCAAGGCTCGGGATGATGGCGACTTCGCGCTCGGTGGCGAGCAAGCGACTCTCGATGCGGTCGCCCTCGCGCACCAGCACGCGGCCCGCGAGCGCCAGCGGGCGATCGAACCAGGTGTAGTCGATCATGCCGCCGTAGGCCTCGGTGTTCAGGCGCAGCGTCTCGCCTGCGCCATCGAGCTCGGGCACGGCCTTGACCTTAAACGTCGGCGAATCGCTGTGCGACGCCGTGAGCTGAAAATGATAGTCGCCGGCAACGCCGTCCTCGCCCCACGTTGCGGCCAGGTCCTCGCCCACCTTAAAGGCAACAACGCTCGAGGTGTTGCGCTGCGTGTAATAACGCCCGCCCGGCTCGATGTCCCACGCCGCATTCTCGGGCAGGTAGGTAAAGCCTGCCTCGTCGAGCTCGGCCATAATGGTCGCCGCCGTATGGAACATGCTGGGGCATGCCTCGATAAAGTCGATAAGGTCGTTGGCGGCCTCGATATCATCGGCCGTCACATGCGCGCGCTCGGGCGTTTCCTGATCCGTCATGCTCTCCCCTTTCGCTGGGTTGATGGTCCCTTCCAGCATACCCCGCCGCGCCAGCGCCGCACTCTTCATTCCGTGTTTAATCCCGCGCCGCTCGCCAAGTTGAGCCATCATGCCCACGCTTCTTTTGCGACAATTACGCTAACAGGACGAGAGGAGCCGTCATGAAGCCACGTAACATTGCCATCGCCTGCGGTGTCGCGGGAGTCGCCGTCGGCCTTGCCGCTGCCACCGGTATCGTTTATCACAAGCAAATCAAGTCCGCCGCGTCGCTCAAACGCTTGACCGGCTACGCGGATGGCTATGACCTGTACGCAATCGACATCGCCTACGACTACGATCTTGATCGCATCATCGCCGCTGGCGTGCGCGACGACCAGGCCTACATCGATGCCGTGGTGGCGCAGGTGCTGCCCGGTGTGCCGGTACATGTCCAGGCGCCCCAGTTTGCCTGCAGCGCTTTTGTCGCCGTAGATGCCGAAGGCCGCGTGCGCACCGGTCGCAATTACGACTTTAAGGACGATACTTCGGCGCTGCTGGTGCGCAATCACCCACGCGGCGGCTATGCCTCCATCGGGTTTGCCGCCCTTAACAACCTGGGCGATAACACTCCGCTTGACTCCGTCGCCGGACGTGCCGCCGCACTCATGGGCCCGTTTGCCCAGCTCGACGGTGTTAACGAATGCGGCGTGTCCATTGCTGTACTCACCCTGGATTCCAAACCCTGTGACCAGGACACGCAGCGCCCCGTCATCAATACCTCGCTCGCCATCCGTCTGGTGCTCGACCGTGCCGCCACCACGCAAGAAGCTGTCGACCTGCTTTCCGCCTACGACATGCACGCCATGGCAGGACGCGATTACCACTTCTTTATCAACGACGCCGCCGGTGACGCGCGCGTAGTAGAGTGGGATCCGCGCGATCCGGACCGCGCTTTCAAAGCGACTCCTGTACGCCAGGTTACGAACTTCTACGCCTGCTATGGCGACGAAGTGCTGCCCAACCAAAAGAATGACGAGCTGGGCCATGGTAAAGAGCGCGCCGTCGCAATCGCCGATGTCCTCGACGCCCATGTCGGTGCCCAGGACGAGGCAGTCGCTTGGAAGGCCCTGCGTGCCGCAGCGCAAGAGCCCAATCCGGACGATATCACCAGCAATACGCAATGGTCGGTCGTCTTTGACAATACCGAACCCGCCGCCGCTATTACGCTGCGCCGCCACTGGGGCGACGTCGACGCCTTCGCACTGTAAGGAGCCAGGCCCGTCGACCTTACGCTCGCCTAGCGTTGTTTACATTTCCATACACTTGAGCTAACACGTTTTACCCCCGCATCAACAGTGTGCGGGGGTAAACTTATGCGCATGTTATAACTTGCCCGGAAGGATTCATCATGCTTAGGATTGGTCTTCTTACCAGTGGCGGCGACTGCCAGGCGCTCAACGCCACCATGCGCGGCATCGTCAAAACGCTTATGACCAATAGCGAAGAGCCTATCGAGATCTACGGTTTTGAGGACGGCTACCAGGGCCTTATCTACAGCAGGTTCCGCGTCATGACGCCCGCCGATTTTAGCGGCATCCTCACCCGCGGCGGCACCATTTTGGGCACGAGCCGCACGCCGTTCAAGCGCCTGGATACTCCCGAGGCCGATGGCGTCGAGAAGGTGCCGGCGATGGTCCACACCTATCATAAGCTGCAGCTCGACTGCCTGTTTATGCTGGGCGGCAACGGCTCCACCAAGACCGCCAACCGTCTGCGCGAAGAAGGCCTCAACGTTATCGCCCTGCCCAAGACCATCGATAACGACACATGGGGCACCGAGCTGACGTTTGGTTTTACAAGCGCCATCGACGTCGCTACCAAGTGCATCGACGACATCCACACTACCGCCTCGAGCCATGGGCGCGTGTTCGTCATCGAGATCATGGGCCACAAGGTTGGCTGGATCCCGCTGTATGCCGGCGTCGCGGGCGGCGCGGATGTCATCTTGATTCCCGAGATTCCCTACGACATGGATAACGTCATCAAGACCATCGAGCATCGCATGGAGACCGGCAGCCGCTTTACCATCGTGGCCGTCGCCGAGGGCGCCATCTCCAAGGAGGATGCGGCGCTGTCCAAGAAGGAGTACAAGAAGAAGCTCGCCGAGCGCACGAGCCCGTCAATCGTGTACGACATCGCTAAGGAGATCGAGGCCAAGACCGGTCGCGAGACCCGCGTCGCCATCCCCGGCCACACGCAGCGCGGCGGTCAGCCCGACGCCCAGGACCGCATCTTTGCGACCCAGTGCGGCGTCGAGGCAGCGCTCGGCTGCCTGCGTGGCGAGTTTGGCTACATGATCGCCCTGCGCAACGGCAAGATGTGCCACATGCCGCTCGAGGAGGTCGCCGGCAAGCTCAAGTACGTCGATCCCCATAGCGATCTGGTGCGCGAGGCCAAGGCGTTGGGCATCAGCTTCGGCGACGAATAGCCTCGGCTGGAACCGCTCTCATCGGAGGCCCCAGGGCTTACCTCCCAAATCGTCCTCGGACATGTCAGGGCCCCGCTGCGCGCTTCGCGCGGCGGGGTCCTTCCGTCCTGCGGAAAGATTTGGGAGGTAAGCCCTGGGGCCTCCTGCGGTAACTAGGGAGGCCGAGGCTATTCGTCTTCTTACTGCGGGTGCGTGGGCTGAGATTTTGGGATGTTGCAGGCTCTTAGCTGAGAGTAGCACCGACATTTGTCCTGAAATGGCTGGTCGTTAGGGGTTGCTACCGGTAGTTGCGGTAGGGTTGGGGCAGATTCTAACTAGAAATGGTGGTCGCTACCGGTTGTTCTCGGCATACTCGCCTCATTCGATTACGGTCACCACATGAAAGGAACTGCCATGGATCTTGCGATGGCGCAGCGGCTCGTTGATCGCCGCAAGGCTGCCGGGCTTTCTCAGGAGGCGCTTGCCGCCCAGCTGGGTGTGAGTCGTCAGGCTGTCAGTAAATGGGAGCGCAGCGAATCCTCGCCCGATACCGATAACCTTATTGCGCTCGCCGTGCTGTATGGCGTGTCGCTGGATGAGCTGTTGTATGGGGAGGCAGTGGATAGCACTGACGACTCGCAGGCTGATGATGAGGCACAGGACAGCGGCGCCGGCGCCAAAGCTTCAGATAAGGCTGAAGAGGCTGAGGCTTCTACTGAGCACGCTGATTGCAGCGATAAGCCACTTGTCGATATTTCCCTCGCGCGCGGCATCCACGTTATTGATCCCAACAAGGGCGAAGAGGTTCATGTTGGCTGGAATGGCATCCATGTGGCTAACGAGCGCAAGGGTGAAGAGATCCATGTGGGGCCAGGCGGATTGCATATCGATACGCTTGAGGACGATGGACATAGCGTGCATACCAATGACGACGGCACCGTCACCATCGACGGCGAGACGTTTTCCAGCTGGAAGGAAGCACACGACAAGCTCGACCATCATGGCAAGCATTTCCACACCAAGGTCGGACGCGCATGGAACAAATTCCCCTTCCCCGCGCTTGTCGCCTTCGCCTATCTGGTGCTCGGCATTGTCTACGGCACATGGGCTACGGGACTCTTCCTCGTCTTTCTGATTCCCGTCTATTACGCGCTTGGCGACTTTATCGACCAACGCCACTTATCTAAGCTGATCGATGTCGTCTATTCAGTCAGTGCCGAGGCATGGTTCCTCTACATGTGGCTCTGCCTGGGGCAACCCCATCCCGCCTGGGTAATCCTCATCACCATCCCGGTCGTAAAAGCACTCATACGTTGGTGCCGTAAACAATGGAAGCATCGCAAGCGAGCCTAAACCATCCCAGCCCGACAGCAGCACCCAACTAGTACTCCCCCGCCCATCCCTCCTAAGTTGCGGTGATATAGTTCCGGTTTTAGCCTTGAGTAGTCGAGTTTAGGAACTATTCCACCGCAACTTACGAATGATCGGAGCGGCTACAGCACAAGCGTCGGCGTTCGTTTGATGGTCCGCCACGAAAAGGGGCTATCTACTACGTTTAACTCGATGGGGCCCACCATGACCGCCTTTTTCGAAAATCGACAGGCCTTCTACCTGCGATTTTATTTTTCGTTTTCCCGGCATAGTTGAGGGTATCCAATTAAACGTAGTAGATAGGCCCGTTTTGTGGCATACAACCCATTCAAGCCCAATCTCGAAGGCTAAAGAGAGCCTCTCATCAACGCTTGCGAGCGAAAACCAAATAGAATGAAAGGCAAATGGAAAGCCCGTTTGACGAGCGGAGGACATATGCGCGACGTAGCCGAAAGCGACTGGAAACTGTTTAAGAAAATGCTTCCTCAATGGCAAGAACGTTATATGGAAAAGCTCATCAGCCAGTACGTTGAGATGCTGAACGGCGACAGTGAAGCGTCCAGTAGATTTTGGGCACTAGAAGAGCGCCTCAATCGAGACAAGCTGTCCTCAGGAGTGCTTGCAAACGACATTCGCCGCAGCACAATGCACCGAGAGATAGCCAATTTGCTTATCGACAGCGTGATCACCCTTGACGACCTTGACGGTTTTACCGAGAACATTAAGAGTTATGCGCAACACTGGATTGGCCAGTAAGAGCACCGAACGACAAACATCCCCAGCAAAACGGGGCAAACGCCGGGCCACCTAATGGTTGTCCGGCGTTTGCCCAGATAAAACCTACCAAAATAAACCTGTCCCTTTTTAGCAGGTTACTCGGCACTCTTGAGGGCGCCGACCATGTCGATCTTGTTGAGAGTTCGGTTGGTGGCGAGGTTGACGATAATCGTAAAGCCGAAGGAAAGTACCACGGCAAGCACGTAGCTCAGCGGCTCGACTTCGACGTCAAAGTACAGCGACGGCATCTGCAGGATGTACGTAAAGCTCTCGGCAAGCAGGCCACCCAGCGGCACGCCCAATGCGGTGCCAATCGCCGTGAGGCTCAACGTCTCCTTGTTGACGTAGTGGTGCACCTCGCCACGGCGGAAGCCCAGCACCTTGATGGTCGCCAGCTCGCGCTCGCGCTCGGAGATATTCGTGTTGGACAGCGTAAACACCACCACAAACGACAGGCACGCCGCCATAAAGGTCACGAGCACCACGACGGAATTGATAATAGTGAAGTTCGCCTCAAAGTTCTCCCAATGCTCGGCCGTGCTCGAAATCGAAAGCCAGCCGTCACTCTTAAGCTTCTTGCTAAACGCAATCTGGTCGGCCGACGAACCCTTGAGCAGCGCAAAGATGCCATTGAGGCGTGCGCTTCGACCGAACGCGCGCTCATAGGTGCTCTGCGTCATGTAAAGCGTGTTGCCCAGATAGTTAAGCGAAATGTCGCTGACTTTGACCTTGGCGACGTTAAGCGACGAATCTTGGACCTGCGCCGTGTCGCCCGGCTGAATCCCGAGAACCAGCTGTGAACTCTTGCTCAGATACACGTCTCCGTCACGCAAAGACAGTGGCTCTTTGGACTCATCCTCAAGGCGAACATAGTCGTCCAGGTCGTTCGTGCGGTCATCGGGCACCACGATCAGCTGCACGGTCTCGCTCTTTCCGCCAAACGTAAAGGTAACGTTGTCGGTCATGATCGGCAGCGTCGAAGACACCGTCACGTTAGAATCCTTGGCCGCGCTGCGCTCATCCAATGCCGCGCACGTCTGCGAAAAATCGTCGGGATTGGCAACCGCCAGCAAGTCATAGCGCGTGATATGCCCATACTGCTTGGGCGAAAGCGCGACCGACGTGTCGCGAATACCCATACCGCAGATCACAAGCGCGGTGCAACCCGCGATACCGAAGATGGTCATAAAGGCGCGCTTTTTGTAGCGGAACAGGTTACGTGCTGCCACCTTGTTCAAAAAGCCCATGCGACGCCAGATAAAGCCGATGCGCTCGAGCAAGATACGCGAGCCGGCGCGCGGGGCCTTGGGGCGCATGAGCGAGGCCGGGGTCTCGGCCATCTCGTGGCGGCAGGCGATAATCGTGGCGCCCACCACGCCCACGGCAAACAGCGCCACCGAAACGATCGAGGACACGATGTCGTACGAAAGCAACATCTGGGGCAGCGAGTACATGTCGTCGAACACCGTAAACAGGAACAGCGGCAGGCCCACAAATCCGATGATGTTGCCGAGCACGCCGCCGATCAGGCACGCCCACAGCGCATAGTCCACGTATTTGGACAGGATGCGCTCGCGCGAGTAGCCGAGCGCCTTGTACAGGCCAATGAGCGTGCGCTCCTCCTCGACCATACGCGTGGCGGTGGTGAGGCTGATGAGCACGGCGACGATAAAGAAGATGAACGGGAACACCGTGGCGATGGCTTCAATTGACGAGCTATCGCTCTCCACGCTCGAGTAGCTTGCGATATTGCCGCGGTCCTGGATGTACCAGGTGCATTCGCCCAGGTCGGAAAGCTCGGCGCGGGCGTCGGCAAACTGTTGGTCGGCGGCGGCACGGCGCTGGTCCAGGTCGGCTTGCGCCTGCGCACGCTCGTCGCTGCCCTCGGCCATGCGATTGATGTTGTCCTGCTCGATCCCAAAGACCATATTCGCCTGACGCTCAGCCGCGTCCAAGCTCGCCGGCGTATCGGCCGTCAGCTCCTGGGCACGCGCCTTCTCACGCTCCTCGCGGATCTTCTCGATATTGCCCTTGACCTCATTGGTCTTTGCCGCGTAGGCATCCGAATAGGAGTTGAGGCTCTTGGCTCCCTCGACGATCACGTGGACCGCGGAGTAGGAAGAAGATGTCGCGGCGTCCTCGCTCACATAGAACTTATAGTCCGCCGCCGAAGCAGCGCGAAAGGCGTTGACTGTCGAGTCAGAACTTACATCAGTGGGGTCGAGGACCTCAGCCGTAATGGTGTAATCGCCCGCGGCAAACTGGTCCTTGGCGCTTTGATTGGACGAGCTCGCGTCATTGGCGGCAAAACTCACCGTATCGCCGATTTTCTTGCCCGATGCCTTCAGGAACTTCGAAGTCACCGCGACTTCATCGGCGCTCTCGGGCAAATCGCCGTTCACGAGCACCGGCTGATCGATGTTCTCCTTGGAGAGACTCTGCACGACCACGCGCTCGCGCGTTGTGCCCACGGCGGTGTAGGCGGTCTCGGTGTAGATGCCCTCGGCCGTTTCGACGCCATCGACCTCTTGTATGGCGTCGAGATCATCGTCAGTCAGGCCATAGGTCGACTGCACGTTAATGTCATAGACATTTTGCTGGTCGAAGTAGGCATCAACCGAATCACACAGGTCCTCGCAACCCGCCTTAAGACCGCACATCACGCTCACGCCAAGCGCGGTGATGACCACGATTGACAAAAAGCGCTTAAGACTGCCTCGGATTGTGCGGTAGATGCCACGGCGAAAAACCGTCGGCACCATATCGTTTGAGCTTTGGGCAGTGCGGTAGGTCGTAAAATCCTGCTCGCGCTCCGTGTTCTGCGCGTCGCGGCGTAGGCTGTTTTGGCGGTCTTGGTCCATGGGCGCTACCACTCGATCGTCTCGATAGGCACGGGATTTTGCTGGACCGTCTCGCTCTCCACGCGACCGTTCTTAAAGCGGATCAGGCGATCGGCCATGGGCGCCAGCGCGGAGTTGTGGGTGATGATGATGACCGTAATGCCCTGCTTGCGGCAAGTGTCCTGCAGCAGCTGCAAGATCTGCTTGCCGGTTTTATAGTCAAGTGCGCCCGTGGGCTCGTCGCACAAAAGCAGCTTGGGGTTCTTTGCCAGTGCGCGGGCAATGGACACGCGCTGCTGCTCGCCGCCCGAAAGCTGCGCCGGAAAGTTAGCGAGGCGGTCGCCCAGGCCAACCTGATGAAGCGTTTGCTCGGCATCGAGCGAATCGGGGCAAATCTGTGCCGCGAGCTCAACATTTTCGAGCGCCGTCAGGTTGGGGACCAGATTGTAGAACTGGAAGACAAAGCCAACGTCGGCGCGGCGGTATTCCACGAGCTGCGCCTCGTTAGCGGAGCTCACATCGCGCCCGTCCACCGTCACGGTGCCGGAAGTCGCCGTATCCATGCCACCCAGAATGTTGAGCGCCGTGGTTTTACCGGCGCCCGAAGCGCCCAGGATAATGGCAAGCTCGCCACGCTCAACAGAAAAGCTCGCACCGTCGAGCGCATGGATGCGGGCGTCGCCCTCGCCGTATGCCTTGATGACGTCTTTGAATTCGATATAAGCCATCGATTAATTCCCATCTGGTCGGATAACTCTTTAGTATTACCCATTTCGCACCTACCAAAGAGGGACAGGTTTATTTTGGCAGGTTTTATATGGGGAAACGGCAGCTATAGATGAGGCGCCGGGGAGGCAGAGAAATCATCGATGGGGTCAGGCCGACCGCCAAACACAACGCACGCATCTCAATCTGTCAGCCAAATCATTCGAACAGCTGTTCGTTTCTATGATATGATTCAGCTATCTAAGCAGGCCAATACGCAGAAAGGCGGCCAACATGACGTTCGACTTTAAGAAGGAATGCAAGGAGCTCTACAAACCTGCAAGCAAGCCGAGTATCGTAACTGTCCCGCCTATGAGCTACGTTGCCGTTCGCGGAAAGGGCGACCCAAATACCGAAGGTGGCGAGTATCAAAACGCCCTGCCGCTGCTTTACGGCATCGCCTATACCATCAAGATGTCGAAGAAAGGCTCAAGGAGTATCGAGGGCTATTTCGACTTTGTGGTACCGCCGCTCGAGGGTTTCTGGTGGCAAGACTCCCCGAGCGGCGACATCGATTATGTACGCAAGGACGATTTCAACTTTATCTCGTGCATCCGCCTGCCCGATTTCGTCACCCGAGATGACTTTGACTGGGCAGTCGCGGAAGCCACGACCAAAAAGAAACTGGACTTTTCTGTCGTCGAGCTGCTTAAAGTTGACGAGGGTCTCTGCGTTCAATGCATGCATACCGGACCCTACGACAGCGAGCCGGCAACCGTAGACGCCATGCATGAATATGCGACCGAGCAGGGCTATGTCCCCGACTTCTCAGACACCCGTTTACATCACGAAATCTATCTTTCCGATCCACGCAAGTGTGCGCCGGAGAAACTTAAGACTGTGGTTCGTCATCCTATCAAGCGCGCTGAATAGCGTGGAGCGTCATTTCACGCGCTGGGTTTTAAGCCAGCCAACCAGCCGCCTCCTAGGCCGTCCGGTAATTATCTTGACGCGGCCCGTCGCATCTTATAAGTTTGTTTTGCTAAAGCTGGAAAGCCTCTCAACGATGCGCAACTCCAGCTCTTTTTCTATCAAGAGGCTTAATGAAATACCAGAAGTCGCGGATATCCATCAACGAACAAATAGCACTATTGACAGAAAACAAGGGTCTTAAGTGCTCTGATCAAAGCGAACTCGAGCGAGCTTTGGTCGAAGCCAACCACTACAGACTGTCGGCCTACTGGTTTCCCTACAAAACCAAATGCAAGTCCGGGATTACCATCTTTCGCGAAGGCACAACATTCGAAACCATCATCTACACGTATGAATTTGACCGAGCCCTCCGGCAGTTAATGTTTGATGCGGTCGGCAGTGCGGTCGGCAGAATTGAGATCTACCTCAGAAGCAGAATTGCCTATCTTGCCTCTGAGGAACGCGGGCCTTTCTGTTACCCAGATGTCGCCATAACGAGGCTCAACTCGGCATGCCCGTCGAGCTCTGCGCCGCACTGGGCTACGCAGCCGTCTTTGGCAGCGCCACCAATACGCTGCTCGCACCCATCCTTATTGGCTGCGAAGTCTTCGGCTTTGGTAACTTGCCGATGTTCATTATTGTCTGCGTTGTGGCTTACCTGTTCAACATGGATAAGTCCATCTACGCCCTGCAGGAGCGGGCGTAGATCGATGTCCAGGCAGGTGGTCTCAGCCGGAAACGGTGTCCCACTCTGAGGCTGTATTCCGGGACACGGTTTCCGCTTGGGCCTCCATTCGGAAAGCGCGTCCCGTTCTTTCACGGCGTCTTAGCTATGCAAAGTGCCCTGGCGTTACTCCTCGTACGCGCCCTCAAGCCGAAGCAGCCACTCCTTGCGGTCGAGGCCACCGGCATATCCGTTGAGCGATCCGTCGGCGGCAACTACACGATGGCACGGCACGATGATCGAAATAGGGTTGCGAGCGACCGCAGCCCCCACCGCGCGAGGAGATACAACGGGCGCTTCATTTCCCGGCACACGATGTCGAGCCGCAACACGCTGGGAGATCTCGCCATACGTAGCGACCTCGCCACGCGGAATTGAAAGCAGCTCAAACCAAACCTCACGCTGAAACGCCGTGCCAATCAAATGCAACGGCGGCGTAAACCGAGGCTCCTGCCCCGCAAAATAAGCATTCAACCAAGCCCAAGAACGCTCAAGTACCGACGAGGCAGCACCGTTTGCCGGATTCACCGAAGACATCCCGCCAGCACCAGAAAACGCATCGGAACCCTCGACATGCTCCGTATCTTCTTTGAGCAGCGTAGAGCCAAAATGCTCCTGCCCCTCAAACCAAAGCCCTGTCAAACCGCGGCCATCAGCGGCAAGCAAGATTTCGCCCAAAGGCGAAGCAAACGTCGTCGTGACCACCAGCGGCTCCTTTCAAAACTCCGCAACATAATACCGCGAACTGTGCAGGCAACCCCCGCAGATACGTCCGGGCGGGCTCGCAATTACTTCAGCGAGGCTGTTTTTCCCAATCAAGCGAAGAAGACGCGGGGCTTCGACGCCAGAGCGGTACCCCCGCGAGCTGAGCTCTAATACTTTTCCCGAGAAGTGAACGAGTAAAAACGAAGCCCCAGAGCATCCACACCTTTAGACCGCAAAGCCGCAGGATTCGCACTGCAAAACCGCAGGAAATAGCGGTCAAAATATGCCAATGCTTCGGGGGTCCAAATCAGGTCGTTCACTTCTCGGGAAAGTATTAGACCTCGATTCGCACCAATCCCAAAGTCACCCCAGGCAGCAGGCGCGAACGCGCCGCAGCTGCCGGCCGAGCCCCACAGTCCCCAAAGGCGGCAGGCGCGAAGCGCCGGGGCCGCCGCCGGGACTAGGGCCCGCAACAGCCACGTGCCCCCACATCAGCCCAGCGGCCCCAACCAACAACGGCCCCATCGCAGACCGCTCGCAGCAGCGCCACCGCAGGCGGGGGCCGGGCTTAGTTTTCAGAACACTCCGCAGACCAGTGTGGCGCCTTGTCCGCAGCTCCGAAGGAGCAGGAC
>JAXJIO010000012.1:0-31754 GCA_036298675.1 Collinsella sp.
CCCGCCGGTTCGACCGGCACGCCACGGGTCAAGATGCACTAGGCCTGGACGAAGTCCGGGCCCGCGCCTTTAGACGCGAGCCCGGAGCCCGTGGGTTATACCCTAAGAGCAAACCACCCTTTTTAAGGGTGGTTCTGATTTGCACTTAGATGCGGTTCATCTGAGCGGCGACTTTGTTGTACCAGTCCTGCCACGTGGGCGGGCAGTACTTTTTGGCCGCTGCCGGGGTAAGGGTGGAGCCGTAGTTGGCGCCCAGATAGGCAACGTGAGCGGAGATGCCCTCGCTCCAGCTGCCAAAGCTGCGCCAACCGCCGCCACGGGCGCTCCAGCCCCAGGCGTTGTAAGAATTGGCGCAATAAGCACCCTTGGTGCTCTCGATGCAGGCGATGGCGGGGGACCAGCGAGGGTCGACGCCGGTGTTCCAGGCGGCAACGGCAAAGTTATAGCCCTGACCTGCCATGGGGGAGCCGGCAAGGTAGTTGTCGATGCGGCTCGTCCACTCATTAATGAACGAGTCGTAATCGGAGTTGCCGCTGTTCGAGTTGTTCGGCGTGGTGTCGATGGTGGTGTTGGCGTTGTTGGCCTGGCTGCTGGAATTGCTGCCGCTTACGCCCTCGCCCGAGAGCTTCTCGGCGGCAGCGGCCTTATCGGCCTCAAGCTTGGCAAGCTCGGCGGCATTTTCCTGCTCGGCTTTTGCCTGTGCCTCGCTGCGGAGCTGCTGGGCCTGCGCCAGCGCATCCTCGGCGTTTTTCTGCTCAGCCTCAAGCTGAGACTTGGCCTGCTGGAGCTCAGCCTTGTTCTGCTCGAGTTCGGTTTGCATGTTATTGAGCTCTTCGATCTCGTCGACGCTCGAGCTCGTGATCTGGTTGGTGTATTTGCAGGTCGTGATGAACTCACCCAGGCTCTGCGCGTTGACCAGGAAGCTCACGATGGGATTGGTGCCCTTCTGATACTTGTACAGATCGCGCATGGCGGAGCTTGCCTTGGCCTGCTGCTCGGGAAGCTTAGCCTCGATTTCCTCGATGCTTGCCTCATTGGAGTCAATCTGCTTTTGCAGGTCATCGAGTTTGGTGCGGGCGTCGTTGTAGGCGCTCGTGGCGGCTTCGATCTTCTGCTGGGCTGCGGAAAGCTGGTCCTGCGTTGCCTGCGAGGCGGCATACGCCGCAACGGGGGAGAGCATCGGCGTGGCCGTCAGCGCAACGGCGAGCGCGGCGCTCGTGATGATACGAGCCGGCTTCGACGCAATGAGCGCTGCGGTGCGATGATTCGAATGCTGCATCCAGTCCCTCTGCAATCAATCGTAGGTTATGGTTCGAACGGTATTCTACTACTGCTTTCGACCTCAACTTGAACCTTAAAGGTTCCAAAGGGTCAAGTTGAACTTGAGGCTTTGGCTTTGACCTGCAGTTATGATGAATTGTTGAGAAACCATAGAGTTCAACTTTAACGTTACAGGGGTCTGTTTGAGAGGAGTTTTGGGCTATAAAGCTATCTCAACGTGGGGTTTTACAGCTACAGCGCGCCCTCCTGACGAGCCTGCTCAATCTCTTCGAGCGCCTCGGCAGGGGTGAACGAACAGGTGCCGTCGCCGAGTTTGACTACCTGGATATCGTCGCCGATATGGACCTCTCCGCTCTTTAGTACCACGCCAAAAATGCCCTCGTGCGGAAAGATGCAGTCGCCAGCGAGATAGTAGATAGCACAGCGTGTGTGGCAGACCTTGCCGATTTGGCTGATTTCGACGAGCACCTCGCTGCCAAGCTTGAGCTGCGTACCTAAAGGGAGCGAGAGTAGATTGATGCCCTGGGTGGTGAAGTTTTCTCCAAAGTCACCCTCGCGCACATCGAGTCCGCGAGCCTGCGCCGTCTGGATGGACTCTGCGGCCAAAAAGGAAACCTGACGGTGCCAATGTCCGGCGTGTGCATCGGTGGCGAGACCAAATTGCTCTATAACGGTGTCGTGTCCATCGGCGACGGGTGACTTGCGCGTGCCCTTGTGTGCCGACGTGTTGATTGAGACGATGCGGGCGGGTCCGTTGTAGGCGTCGTTTGCCGTGCACAGGGGAGCGGTCGCTTTCGCACGTTCCACCAGCTCGCGCTTCGCAGCATTGAGGATGGGATTATCGGTCGGATGGTCTTGGGGCACGTGTGCGCCTTTCGCTCGAGGATGTCAATACGCTGAATCCTACAACAATGGTAGGTTCATTGCCCATTGTCATACAACGGTGAGCGCCGTCTTCGTGCTGGCCTTCGTGCTGGACGATTACGTCGATTGCCATAGATACGGTGGAGCTTTGGGCGCCGGCGGCTTGGCACGCTAGAATAAATCAGTTGCGCAAAGACCGCCCATTGTGTGGGCAGTTCATGATAGGAAGTTTCCATGGCATTGCAATTTACAGAGCGCGAGTTCATTCCCGTGCTGCTCGGTGGCGACATCAACGCCTATTCGGTGGCGCGCGCCTTCTACGAGGAGTACCAGGTCAAGAGTCTGGTCTTTGGCAAGTATCAGACGGGTCCCGCGTACCGCAGCCAGATTATCGACTACACTCCCAACGTGGATATCGACACCATGCCCGTGATGCTCAAAACCGTCAACGGCATTGCCCAAGCGCATGCCGACAAGACGATTGTCCTTGTGGGCTGTGGCGACAACTATGTTGCCCTCGTGGCTCAGGCCAAGGATGCTCATGAGCTGGCGGACAACATCGTCGCTCCCTACGCGCCCTACAGCATGCTCGAGCAGTGCCAGAAGAAGGAGATCTTCTACGAGCTGTGCGAGAAACATGGCGTGCCCTATCCGCACACGTTTACCTTTACCAAGGCGATGCTCAATGCCCAGGGTGAGGCGCCTGCCGAAGTGCTCGACCAGATCGATTTTCCTTACCCGATGATTCTGAAGCCTTCTGACGGCATCATGTGGTGGCAGCACGAGTTCGAGGGCCAGAAAAAGGCCTATGAGATTGCCGACCGTGCCGAGCTGGAACAGGTCATTCGCGACTCGTATGCCAGTGGCTACACCGACGACCTGATCTTACAGGACCGCGTGCCCGGTAACGACGAGTACATGCGCGTGCTCACCAGCTATTCCGACCGCAACGGCATGGTGCGCATGATGTGCCTGGGTCACGTACTGCTCGAGGAGCATCAGCCCCACGGTGTCGGCAACCATGCCTGTATCATTACCGAGCCTAATGACGAGCTCATGGGCGGCGTGCGCAAGTTGCTCGAGGACCTTCACTTTGTGGGCTATTCCAACTTTGACGTTAAGTACGACGAGCGCGATGGCTCGTTTAAGTTCTTCGATTTCAACACGCGCCAGGGCCGCAGCAACTACTACGTTACCAACAGCGGCTTTAACGTTGCCAAGTATGTGGTGGACGAGTATGTGTTCAACCGCCCGTTTGCGCCGGAGTTTGTGACGGCGCAGGACGAGGCTCTGTGGATGGTCGTCCCCATGGGCGTCGTCGACAAATACGTCAAGGATCCCGAGCTGCGCGCTAAGGTGCATCGCCTGGACAAGGAAGGCAAGGGCGCCGACCCTTCGTTTATGAAGGGCGACTTTGTCTTTAACCGCTGGCTGCGCATGTGGCACACCAAGCTGCGCCACTTTAAACTGTTCAAGACGTATTACAAGTAGATGAGTGCGGCGCCCGTCCGGTTTGCATCGGGCGGGCGCGGGTATGATACGCGCAATTGCGTGGGCGTCACCAAGGAGGCGGCGATGGAAAAGCTGGGAGTTATCGGCGGCATGGGCGCCGAGGCCACGTCGTATTACTACGACCAGGTGGTGCGCCATACGGCTGCTGCCTGCGACCAAGAGCATATCGACATGGTGGTGCTTTCCAAGTCGACCATGCCCGACCGCACGCTGGCCATCAAGACCGGTGAGCATGCCGAGCTGCTGGCGACCATGAAGGAGTGCGCCCAGGCGCTCGAGTCGCTGGGCTGTGCGCACATCGCGATTCCCTGCAACACGTCGCATTACTTCTACGACCAGATCCAGTCGTTTACGAAGGTGCCGATTATCCACATGCCGCGCGAGTCGGTGCGCTATGCCCTAGCGGGCGCGGTGATGGGGGAGTGCGAGTTCGATCCCAACCTGAGCATGCCGGCCGAGCCGGTGCGCAAGATCGGCATCATGGGTACCGATGGCACCGTGGGTGCGGGCGTCTATGGGCGCGAGTGTGAGGCGGCGGGCGTTGAGGTCGTCTATCCCAGCGAGAAGCGCCAGGCCGACGTGATGTCGCTCATCTACGACGACGTGAAGGCCGGACGTGAGCCCGATATGGATAAGTTCGACCGCGTGATGTGGGAGTTTGCCCGCAGCGGCTGCGACCGCGTCATTCTGGCCTGCACGGAGCTCTCGGTGTTGCAGAAGTACCGCGAGATGCCCGAGATTACCCTAGACGCCATGGACGTCCTGGTGCGCGAGTCCATCATTCGCAGCGGCGCCCCCTATCGCCAATAGCCCCATACCTACCAAAAAGGGACAGGTTAATTTTGGTAGGTTTTATCTGGGGAAACAGTAAAGGCCTCGGCTCGTTTGGCGCGAGCCGAGGCCTTTTGCGTTGGGTGGTTGCTGTCGGTGGCGAACTAGAACAGGAAGCCGATGGCGATGAGGGCGATGCTGACGATGAGCACGGCGATGTCCAGACCCTTGATGGGATAGCGCTTGTACGAGCTGGCGCGCGTACGCAGATAGAAGCCGCGCTGCTCTGCCGCCAAGGCTGTGGCATCGGTCTTGCCCACGCTCGAGATGAGCAGTGGCACACACAGTGGCAGCATGAGCTTAAGCTTCTTGATGGGGTTCTTGGTGTCGTACTCGACGCCGCGTGCGGTCTGCGCCTCCATGATGGCGTTCATCTCCTGACCAAACACCGGCACAAAGCGCAACGCCGTGGTAAAGGTGAAGGCATAGCGATACGGCACGTGCAGCACCTCGACGCAGGCGTTGGCAAGGTCGTTGAGTTTGGTCACCATGAGCATGAGGATGAGTGGTAACGCCACGCCCAGTAGGCGCAGACAGGCCTTCGATCCTGTGATGAGGCCCGTGTCGGTGATAAAGCCCCACACCACGTTGCCATCGCGCATAAAGGCCAGCTGGAGCACCAGCATGATAAGCGCGAGCGGGATCAGCAACTTGAGCAGCGAGAACAGACGGTCGACGACGCCGGCATAGGCACCCAGCGCAAGGGTGAGTGCCAAAAAGCCCAGCAGCGCCACGTAGGTGTCGGACAAGAAGATGCCGACGATGATGGCGGCGGCGAGGCCCAGTTTGACGACGGGGTTCAGGCGATGCAGCAGCGTGTCACCCGGCATGTAGTCGATGACGTTAACCACGGTGGACCATCTCCTTGGTAATTCGAACGACATCGGAGACCTCGCTCACCTGTGTAAAGGCGGGTGAGACGTTGGATGCCAGACGGCGCGAGAGTTCGATGACCTGGGGCGGCTCAACGTAGGCACGCCGCATGAGATCGATGTTCGAGAACAGCTCGTGCGTGCGGCCGCGGTCGAGGATGCGACCGTCGGCCATTACCACAATGCGCTCGGCAAAATCCGAGACGACTTCCATATCGTGGCAGACCATGATTACGGCGCAGCCACGCTCGGCCATGGTACGCACCGTTTCCATGACGGTCATGCACTCGCGGTAATCAAGGCCGCTCGTGGGCTCGTCGAGCACCACGATTTTGGGCTCTACGACCACGACGGAGGCGAGTGCCACCATTTGTCGCTGGCCGCGCGAAAGCGAGAAGGGCGCCTCGTCGGCCGGCAAGCCAAAGCGGTCGATGACGAGTTGGGCACGACGCAGAGCCTCGGCGCGGTCCATGCCGCCAAGCTCCAAGCCAAAGGCGACCTCGTCGAGCACGGTGTCCTTGCAGATTTGACGGTCAGGGTTTTGGAAGAGGGTTGCGACCTCGCGGGCAATGCGGCTCGTGGGGACGGTTGCAGTATCCAGTCCCGTGACGCGCACGCTGCCCGAGGCGGGCTTGAGCAGACCCGTGAGCAGTTTGGTGAGCGTGGTCTTGCCGGCACCGTTCTGGCCGACGATGCCCACGAGCTCGCCGGGATAGAGCGTCAGGCTAAGGTCGTGTACGGCGGCGCCGCCATTGGGATAGGCAAACTCAACATGGTCGAAGGTGAGTACGGGTTCTGCGTCCTTGGCATGAGGGCGCAACGACGGTGCATGCGGGGAACCGGCGGGCGCCTGGGCTTCGATGGCCGCGTATGCGGGGTCGACGATGCCCGAAATCAGGCGCTCGGCCTCATCGACATCCAAGCAAGGGGTACCACTTGCCAGACCATCGGCCTCGAGGCTATTGAAGATGCGCGTGACGCGAGGGCAGTCGACGCCGATGACACGGAGCTCGTCGGTATGCGCGAAGACCTCGTGTGGCTCGCCCTGCAGCGCGATTTCGCCATGGTTGAGCACGAGCACGCGGTTGCAGTACTCCGAGAGCAGGGCGACCTTTTGCTCAACGACGACGATGGTGATTCCAAGTGCGCGGTTTGCCTCACGCAGCGTCTCGAAAACCAACGTGGAGCTGGCGGGGTCGAGTGCCGCGGTGGGCTCGTCGAGAACCAAGACGCGCGGACGCATGGCGAGGATGGCGGCGATGGCTACCTTTTGCTTCTGTCCGCCCGAGAGGGTGGCGATCTCGCGGTCGCGCAGGTCGCTGATGCCGACGGTCTCGAGCGTTTCGCTCACGCGCTGCTCGATCTGGTCGTGGGGAACGCCAAAGTTCTCGAGGCCAAAGAGCATCTCGTCCTCGACGACCGAGGCGACCATCTGCGTGTCGATGTCCTGCAACACGCTGCCGACGATCTGCGACACATCGGTGAGCGAGACTTCGCAGGTGTCGTGGTCGTCAACCATGACGGACCCAAAGAACGTGCCGGTGTAGTGGTGGGGCACGGCACCCGACAGGCAGGCGGCAAGCGTGGACTTGCCGGCGCCCGAGGGCCCGATGATACCGATGAAATCTCCCTTGTTCACGCCGAGCGAGATGTGGCTGAGCGCCTGTTCGGTCTGCGTGCCGTAGGAGAACGAGACATCGTCGACGTTGATGATCGTTTCCATGGATACCTTTCATAGTCATTGGGGACAGTCTTAAATGACCAGTTGTTTAAGACCGTCCCAAAAAAGCTCGTTGTTTGGGATGGCCTTTGGTGGTGAAGCACGGAGACGGCTTTACGAGGGGCCCCAGGTTGGCGCGAAAGAGGAGCGAAGCGTACTTGGGTACGCGAGCGTCGAATGAACGCCAAGATGGGGTGGCTCGTAAAGCCGAGCGGGTTAGTTGAGCCTAAGGGCCTTCTGGATGGGCAGATAGAGGGCGCCGACCAGAATGGCGTTAAAGACGGCGGTCATGGCGACGACGGGCAACATGGCGGCGGCGAGCTCGCCGACCACGCCGAGCATGGCCATCTTGATGACCATGAAGATGACGCCGGAGACAAAGGTGGTCAGGAAGGTTGCGACAATGGCGATTGCGGGCTTGACCTGACCGTCCTTGCCGGCGGCGTTGACGATGCCGGCCATGAGCATGGCGGCGATGCCCTCGGCGGCAAAATCGACGAACGGCGAAGTGGTGGTGATCTGGATCACGGCAGCCGAGATGAGGCCAATGACGAGCGCCTGGCCGATGTTGGGGCGAACGACCAGGATGGTGAGGCAGAAGGCCGAGATGATGAACTCGGGGCTGATCATGCCGCCCGAGATGCCTGAGATGGCCTTGCCGACGGTGAAGTTGAGGATGAAGCCGGCGGCGAGCAGGATGGCGAGCAGGACGAGAGCGCGGACGTCGAGTTTGCCGCGGTCGGCGGTCTGGACGGTGCGGGGCTGGGTGGCGGTGGTGTTCTGAGACATGGTGAAAATCCTTTCTGAAGGGAAGCGCAGGGGAAAAGCGGAGGCGCGTGATGCGAATGCGATCGGGCTCGAGATAGAAAAAGGCCCCCGGTCGAAACCGGAGGCCTTCCAATCACCTAGAGCGCAAAAACAGGCGTGAGGGACTCACTGTCGACCGATCGTATTCGCATCACGCCACCACCAGTTGTTGAGAGAGTTCATCGTGTTCTTCATGTTGGTGGCTCCTTTCGTGATGCCGTGGCGCGGTCGCACCTAGTTGCTGTTGCGCTGCACTATAGCACAGCGAAGTATGTGCGGGGAAATCTTTTTTGAAAAGATTTCAGGCGGGTTTCCCGTCGGTCAAAAGGCGGGTTAAGCGGGCGAGGCTGCCATTGCTGCCTTGCCCGCTCGGCTAGGACATGAGGGCCTTAGGCCTTCTTGCGACGATAGACCACGTAGGCGCAGACACCGATGACGACGACGGCGCCAACGGCCATGGCGGCCATGTTGTTGCCCTCGGACTTCTCCTCGGTGACCTCTTCCTCTTCGGCCTCGGGCTCGGCCACGTCCTCATCGGAAAGGGCCTCGTCGGCGTAGGTGATGGACTCGACCAGGCGGTCGTTGTCGGCATCGTAGTCACTCGGGACGAACTCCTCGGAGAAGTCGCCCTCCTGGAGGTAGTCACGCATCTCCTCGAGCATGGCCTTGCACTTAACATAGGTGTTCTTGGTTGCAGCCTTGCCGGCCTTGTTGGCTAGGGCGGTGCGGGCTTCGGTGCCTTCTTCGGCCTGCATGGCCTCGTCGACGGTCAGGTTCTGCTCGATGAGTTCCTTCTGCAGGGCGTCGAGATAGGCGCGGACGCCGGTGGCGCAGTGGTCGCGGTTCTCATAGGCGAGCGTGTTGATGTCCATGAGGACGTAGTTGATGGAGTTCTTGGGCTCCTCGTTGTTCACGACGTCTTCCTCTTCGCAGTGATCGAAGGAGACATCCTGATCGCTGAAGTAGGGGCTGACCTTGGTGAGCAGTGCGGAGTAGAGAGGGATGGCGACGGAGAACTCGGCGTTGGAGAGCATCTCCCACTGAATGGTCGCGATCTCGGGATCCATGCCGTGACGGATCTGGAAGGTGTGGATCTCGGTGTTGCGGTTGGAGCCGATGGCATAGGCGCCGTCGGTGTTGGCGTTGAGGCCGGCGACATTCTCGCCGCGAGCGGCGAAGGAACGAATCATCTCAAAGGTGTTCCAGTCGGACTTGCCGGGCTGGAAGAACAGCGGCTGCATCTCGTGGACCAGGGCGCCGGTCGTCGCGCGAGCGTCTTCGCGCTCGTCCTTGACGATCTCGTAGTCGGTGCCCTCAGCAAGCGGAGCCATGAAGTAATCGCGACCCTGGATATAGCGCGACCACTGGTGCATACCGGCCTCGCTGATCTCCTCGCCGTAGGTCTTGGCGACGTCGAACTTGCCGTCGGTGTACTCGGCAAAGCCCTTCTCCTTAGGCATGGACTCAATGCCCTCGGAATGGAGACAGTTCTCGGTGTCATCGAGGTCGACGTTATAGGTGAGGTTGCCGATGTTGGGGTTGAGCGAGGCGATATCATCGGCGAGCTTCATGGCAATCCACTGATGGCCGGAAAGCGCGGCGAACAGCCAGGTCTCGGTGCTGTCGGCGATGATGATCTGGTCGTTGGAGCAGACGCCCTGCTCGTCAATCAGGCTGCCGATGAGCTCGACGCCCTCGCGGGCCGTGGCACTCTCGCCCAGGATGACGCTGGCATAGCTGTACTCGCCAATGCCAGTCTCCTCGGTGATGGGGTCGGCCTCTTCGGCCTTCTCGTTATAGGAGGTGCTCAACGTGGCAGAGCAGGAGACGCCCTTCTCGTTGATGCCTGCCTCGGAATATGCGTCGTAGCGATCTTCCCACTGTGAGGGGTTGTCGCGAACGAAGGTGTAGCGGTAGGTTGCGCCCTTGGACTTGTACTCAAAACCGGACTCGACCGAGGTGTACTCGTTGCCGTCCTTGTGTGCGGGCTCAATGCCAAAGTGCTTGACATAGCGCGGACCGAAGTCCTCGGAACGGCCGTAGTACGTGTTGCCGTCTGCCGTGAGCTTGCTGCCCATGTAGATCTGGGTGCAGGCGAGTGCCGAAGTCGGCATGGCCATGATGGCCGCTGCTCCAAACGCAAGGCCGCAGCCGAGCTTTTTGAGCGTGTTGACAGGATGAGTAAACCTCATAATCCCTCCCAACCGTTGAAACCCCGCGGAACCGTGCAGGATTTCAGCTAATAAATACATCTATTAGCCTAAAGGAAGTGTAAAGAGTATTCATTCGACAACAGCTTTTACTCGATGAGCGTGAAGAAATATACGATGAACGGATAATAATACTCATTATATGGCTTTAGTTAAATAAAGGCACCCTGCATTTACTGTAGCTGAATAAAGCATTAGACGGCGGTCAAAAAGAAAACTCTCCCGCTGTTTAGGATTTGCATAAACAACGGGAGAGACGATAATTTGATGAATATCAGACCAATGTGGAATTACTTCTTTCGGCGGTGAATCACGTTGATGGCGTAACCGACGAGCATGGCCAAAACGATGATGATAAAGCCGAGCAGGGGATTGTCGTTCATAGGGTCCTCCTATTTTCCGAGCGGGGAGAATTCGTCGACGATGAGGTCGAGGCATTGCGGAAGCGCGCGGGCTCCAAAGACGCCCGAATTGCTGGAGATAATCTCGCCATCGAACTGCATGCCCAGCGACGGGGTGCAGGTGATCTTGGCTTCCTTGGTCTGGATGATCTTGAACTGCGGGCGGCCGAGTACCTTGCCGGCGGGGTCGAGTGCGGCGGTGATCACAGTCGGTAGAAGCTGCACAGTTTTTACGGGTTCGATGACCGCAATGTCGACCATGCCATCGTTCATACGGCAGTCGGGGAACAGGTTGATGTCGTTTTGGATGACCGAGGTGTTGCCGGCCATGCAGCAGATGCCGTCGAGCTCCTCGACAATGCCGTCATGCTCAATCGTAAAGTGCGCCACCGTGGGATTGGGCGTGGCGAGCGCGGAGAGGAAGTAAGCGATCTCGCCGATGTCGTTTTTGGTGGGGGCGGCCTTCATCATGATCTCGGCGTCGAAGCCCGAGCCGGCGATGATGATGAAGCCGTGGCGCTTCTCGTTGCCGTTCTCGTCGAGCCAAAAGAGCTCGCCCATGTCGACTTTGACCGTGCGACCGGCACGGCAGGCCTTGGCGAGCGCCGCCGCCTCGGGGGCATTGCCGATGTTGTTGAAGAACAGGCAGGCCGTACCGGAGGGGAAGACGAGCGTGGGGACACCGCATCCGCGCATCTGGTCGAGCACGTTGGAGACAGTGCCGTCGCCGCCCGAAACGACCACGCGGTCAAACTCGCGCACGTCTGCCACGGCGTCCTCGGGTTCCATGCCATCGCCGATAAAGCGCATCACGACCTCGTCGCCGCCCTGTGCAAGGGCGTGCGTGAATGCGAAGATTTCATCTGAGCTGGGGCCCGATGCCGGGTTGTGGATGATAAGGCAGCGCATACTTACGTTCCCGTTCTGTGACTAACCGAGTATAGTTGTAAGGCAATGCCGATATCCTACCCGTGTTTTTCGGGCCTAACCTTATTCGATGGGTTGATATGTACATTTCCACACATCAGGCTCTACTCGACTTTTGCCAGCGCGCCCGTGAGTTCGACGCGATTGCCGTCGATACCGAGTTTTTGCGCGAGCGCACGTTCCATCCGCGTCTATGTTTGGTTCAGATTGCCACCCCTGCTGAGAGCGTCGCGGTCGATCCCCTGGTAATCGACGACCTATCGCCGCTGGCCGAGCTTATGGCCGACGAGAGCGTGACCAAGGTCTTCCACGCGTGCTCGCAGGATATGGAGGTCATGCTCCATACCGTGGGCGTGCTGCCACGACCGATTTTCGATACGCAGGTCGCCGCCGCCTTTTTGGGCGAGCGCCAGCAGATTTCGTATGGCGCGCTTGTTCAGACGTTCTGCGGCGTATCGCTGCCCAAGACCGAGTCACTGACCGACTGGTCGCGCCGCCCGCTGACCGATAAGCAGATTGAGTATGCGATCGATGACGTCAAGTACCTGATCGTCGCCTATACCGAGATGATGAGCCGCCTGCGCGAGCTGGGCCGTGTGGACTGGGTGCTCGACGAGCTGCGCCCGCTGGCTGACGAGTCGCACTATCGCGCCGATCGCCACGAGGCGTTCCGCAAGGTCAAGCGCATCAATTCGTGCAGCCGTCATCAGCTGGGTATCGCGCGCGAGCTCGCCGCCTGGCGCGAGGACCGCGCCGAGCGGCGCAACATCCCACGCAAGTGGGTCATGTCCGACGACACGCTGCTTGCGCTCGTTAAGCGCAATCCCGTGCGCGTTGAGGAGTTCCGTAGCATTCGCGGTACCGATCAATTGGGGGAGCGCGACGTGGACGGTGCGCTCATGGCCATCAAGCGCGGTGCGAGCTGTCCGCACGATCGCCTGCCGCTCTTGGTGCGCGGACATCGTCAGATTTCGCCGGAGCTGGAGAGCGTGACTGACCTTATGTATGCGCTTATCCGCCTGGTTGCCGAGCGCTCAGGCGTTGCGACCTCGGTCATTGCCTCGCGCGATGACCTGGCCGACTACATTGAGCATCCCGAGCAGAGCCGCCTGCGCGAAGGTTGGCGCTTTGAGCTTGTGGGCTCGCGCCTGGACGATCTGCTTTCGGGCAACATGGGGTTGACGGTCAAAGACGGCAAAATTGAATTGCTGTAAGGAAGCCTAACAGCCGAGTGGTGGGACAAATTCATCAGTAGTGCAAGTCCCAGGGTCGCTTGCGGCAACGAACTCGATGCGACTGTCACACCTGGGACATGCACTACTGATGAATTTGTCCCACCAACATCGGGGTGAGGTCGTTTGTCCCGCTCCGGTGGGTAGAATGCCTCCAACGTGTAACTCGATTCGGAGGAATTCGCATGCCTTATTACTATGGATACGGCTTTGGTATCGACCCGCTGTACCTGCTAGTTGTTCTTGTCTGCACGGTGCTTGGCCTTGCCGCGCAGAGCTATATCAACTCGACGTACAAAACGTGGTCCAAGGTGCGCTCGGACGGCGATACGGGCGCTGCCGTCGCTCGCCGCATGCTCGACGCCAACGGTTGCAACGCCGTGGGTATCAAGGGGGTTGCCGGCGAGCTCACCGACCATTACAACCCGCAGGACAACAACCTGTATCTGTCGGACGCCAACCGTTCGGGTGGGTCGGTCGCAAGCGTTGCCGTTGCCTGCCACGAGGCGGGTCATGCCGCCCAGCGTCAAAGCGGCTACACCATGATGAAGGTGCGCAGCGCCCTCGTGCCGGTCGTCAACTTTACCCAGAACACCTGGACCATCGTGCTACTCATGGGCCTGTTCATGAACATCGCGGGGCTCACGACCCTCGCGCTGATCTTCTTCTCGTTTAGTGTGTTGTTCCAGCTGGTTACGCTGCCGGTCGAGATCGATGCCAGCCGCCGCGCCGTGGCCTACATTGAGCAGTCGGGCATGAGCTCCAAGCAGGTCAACGGTGCCAAGAAGGTATTGACGGCAGCTGCGCTTACCTATGTGGCAGCGGCGCTCACCTCGATTATTCAGCTGCTCTACCTTATGGCACGCTACAACAGAAACTCCAACCGATAGCAAATGGGACTGACAGGCGCCGCGGGGATTTGTGTCCCCGCGGCGCTGTACTATGTGTGGGACTTGAATTTGCACAGGGCCGGAGCCCATGTGCACGATGACGAAAGGAGGCTGCGTGGCAGGCTGGAATCTAACCGGCAACAGCGTTTCCGCCGAGTTCGACGGGTCGGACGAGCGGGAGCGCAAAGAGCTCAGCGTGAGCCAGGCGGTCGAGATCGCCGCTGGTGCGCTCGATGCGATTCCGCAGCTGAGCGTCCTGGGCGAGGTCACCGGCTTTCGTGGCCCCAATGCCCGAAGCGGCCATTGCTACTTCCAGATCAAGGACGACTCGGCCGCCGTCGACTGCATTATCTGGAAGGGCGCCTATCTCAAGCGCACCTTCGATTTGCGCGACGGTATGCAGGTGAGCTTTAAGGGCAGCTTCAATCTCTATAAGCCCACAGGCCGTATGAGCTTTGTCGCTCGCTCGTTCTCGCTGGCGGGGGAGGGCCTGCTGCGTCAACAGGTGGCACAGTTGGCCGAAAAGCTGCGCCGCGAGGGCTTGATGGACGAGTCCCGTAAACGTCGCATCCCGGTGTTTTGCTCGCGCGTGGCGGTCGTCACCTCGCTTTCCGGCGCCGTGATCGACGATGTCAAGCGCACGCTGCGTCGGCGTAACCCGCTCGTCGAGCTTGTCTGCGTAGGCGCTAAGGTCCAAGGCGAGGGTGCGCCGACGGAGCTCATCGAAGGCTTGCATCGCGCTGCTGCCATCACACCGGCGCCCGATTGCATTTTGCTCGTGCGTGGCGGTGGCTCCTTCGAGGACCTCATGACCTTCAACGACGAGGAGCTTGCCCGTGCGGTGGCAGCCTGTCCCGTGCCTGTGGTGACGGGTATTGGCCATGAGCCCGATACCTCGATCTGCGACATGGTAAGCGACCGTCGAGCCTCCACGCCCACGGCGGCGGCCGAATCCGTGGCGCCTGCCATGACAGAGCTGGCAGACGTGCTCGAGACGCGCCATCAGCGTCTGGGTGCCGCGATGGCATCGATGATCGGGTCGGATCAAGTCGATCTGGAGATGCTCGATCAGCGCGGTCGGCGTGCCTGGGATACCTATACGGCACGCTTGGGCGATGCGCTCGATGCAGCTGCATGCCGCCCGTGCCTCAACGACCCCACGTTTATGGTCGAGCGTCGCGAGTCGGAGCTTGCGCTGACGGCCGATCGCCTGTCGGGCGCCATTGCGCGCTCGGTCGGGGCGTTCCGTTCGAGCTTCGAGCGTCTGCCCGAGCGCTTGGTCGCAAGCACCTCGGGGCTCGATGGCAAGCGCCATGCGCTCACGCTTGCGAGCTCCCGTCTGGAGCATCAGGGGCGCACGATGCTAAGCAAACCCGCGTCCGACTTGGGCCGCGCAGCGGCCTCGCTCGACGCCTTGTCGCCGCTCAAGGTGCTTGCCCGCGGCTACTCCATCGCGTACAGCGAGGACGGTGTGGCTACGAGTGCCAAGGCCTTTAAGCCCGGCGACGCCATTCGCGTGCGTATGGCGGATGGTAACGTGGCGGCAACCGTCGATTCGGTTGAGTAGACCGCGTTTTATGGTGATAGACCTTTAGGAAAGGAAACAGATATGGCAGAGAAGACCCCGGTCGAGCAGCTTACGTACAAGCAGGCCTCGCAGGAGCTGGAGCTCATTATCCGCAGCCTGGAGTCGGGCGACATGGAACTCGAGGAATCGCTCGAGAGCTATACCCGCGGCGTCGAGCTCCTCAAGAGCCTGCGTACTCGCCTGGCCGATGCCGAGCAGAAGGTCTCGGTGCTCCTGAAGGATGTCGACGGCAACGACGTGCTCGCCGACGGCGAAGCCGCCAACACCGACGACAACCTCTCGTTCTAGCCATCCCGACCAAATATAATTACCTTGGTCTGTGAGAAAGGAACCAACTATGTGCGATTGCATCTTCTGCAAAATTGCCAACCACGAGATCCCCTCGACCGTTGTCTATGAGGACGACCAGGTCATCGCCTTCGACGACCTCAATCCCCAGGCGCCGGTCCATACGCTCGTGATCCCCAAGAAGCACTACAGTGACATTGCCGACAACGTACCTGCCGAGACCATGGGCGCCGTGGCTCACGCCATCCAGGAGGTCGCTAAGGCCAAGGGCTTGGAGGACGGTTTCCGCGTCATCTCCAACAAGGGCGTCAACGCCGGCCAGACCGTCATGCACTTCCACATGCACGTTCTCGGTGGCAAGAACCTGGGCGAGAACCTCATCTGAGGGCGCGTAGGCCGTCGACTTGGCTGCCTTTGGAGTAATCTATGCAGCTTTCTCAACTCGAATACCTTCAAGCTGTAGCGAACTATGGCGGCGTGCGCAAAGCAGCTCGCGCCGTTCACGTGAGTCCGCAGGCCGTTTCGTCGGCAATAAAAAAGTTGGAATCTGAGTATCAGATTGTTTTGCTCGACCGATCGGCGGGGGAGGCTGTTTTGTCTCCGGCGGGCAGAGAATTTGCGCGTCGTGCACGCGTGATCCTGGCGCAAGTCGACGATCTCAAAAAGTACGCTCAATCGGGGAACGGCGGCGTTTCGCCCGACGGCCATTTCCGTCTTTACGCCCCCTGTCTTCACGGGCGGGGGCTCCTTTTTTCCGAAAACTGGTACGACTCGTTTGAAAGCTCGCACCCTCATATTCACCTTGATGTGTGGCATCAGCCAACGGCTACATGCTTTGAATCACTTGTGCTTGGCATTTCGGATGCGGCCATCTCATTTGAGGAACCAAGGGATAGTGTCCTTTCTTCGAAATACTTGGGTGAAAAGGAGCTCAAGGTTCTTTCCTGCCCAGCGGGTCATCAATCCGTGGGCGCTATGACCGTTCGTGAGTTACTGGGCGGCAGGCTCGCTGTTCCCATTAATTTGTCACCCTGTCTCAATGCGATCAACCAATGCCCTGAAGCCCAGCTCGTCAATTTTCGCTTCCGTGATGTTGAATACGGAAGCAGGGCTCAGGCTGAGTTTCTTCAAGCCGGGGGATTGATATTGAGTTTGTCCGGGTCCTCTCTCGCATCGGATGGATCAGAAGTGAGTGAGTGCTCCATTGAAGGCTCGCGTGATGTAACCTTGCCTATCTACTTTTGCTATCGGCAAAATTCCTGGACTGATCGACACCAGACGGTTTTTCTGCACCTATTGCGTCATCTTGCTTCGCGAAATTAATTGGCTTCGAGACGTCAAGTGATTATTGACGCCTTGCAACACATAGCTGACAGCTTTGCCCTCATGCTTTTCCAAGATTCCGATTTAGATTGCTGACTCTTGGAGGGCGGAGCATGAAAAACCGTACGGTTTTGCTTTATATGACGTTCGTTTTTCTGTCGAACTTCAGCACCATTTTGTATTTTCTGACGGTTTACCTTGAATTCGTCGGATTCTCGATGGTGGCGATTTCTAGCATGATGATTGCATATCAAGTGAGCAAGTTCATCCTTGAAGTTCCTACTGGCTATATTGCTGATAGGCTTGGACGAAAGACGAGTGGTCTCGTTGGCGTCGTGGGAATGCTTGGATACTACGCCGCCCTACTCCTTGTCCGTTCTCCTCTGCTTTTAATCGGTGCGTTCGCTCTCAAGGGTTTTGCCGTTGCATGTGTGAGCGGATCCATAGAAGCGATTTACATTGACAGCGTCTCTCAGGACCAGCTCGTAAGACTTAATGTCGTTGAGCGATTTGTTTTCTATGCGTCTTATGCCCTCTCCGCTTGTGTGGGCGGTTTCATTTCGTCTGTCGGTGCATATCTCATTGGTCTTTCGGCAGATATCATCGCTATGGTGTTGACGTTGGTTGTTGTTGTCTGCATTCCTGAGATGCGAAGAGAGGGCGCTGCGGCGACACCTGAACGTGGAATTAGCCCGAAGATGATCGGTGCCGCTATTGCGTGTAATGGTATTCTTCGTTCGGCGTACATCATGGACTGTTCTCAGGCATTTGCTTTTGTCGCCCTGGAAGACTTTTTCTCACTGCTGCTTGCGGGTCGCGGAATGAATGCTGTCGCTTCGGGCGTGACCATTGCGGTTCAGCTCCTTGCCTCCGCCTCCATAGGGTTTATTGTGCCTAGTGTGATTGCTCGTGTCGACAAGGGCCGTTTTGCGTGTATTTGCGGCATTGTGCGCCTTTCCCTGACTGCTCTGTTTTTGATTCCCTTTACTCCGGTCTGTTTGCTGCCCGTGTTCTATGTGTTGCAGACGGTCGCTTACTCTTTATTTGCTCCAATTAAATACTCAATTTTTCAAAATGCTGCTGATTCTTCGATGCGCTGTTCATTGATTTCGGTTCAAAGCCAGATGGTGGCGGTGGGTGCTGTTCTTTTCTATCTGCTCAACGCTGTGTTGAGCAGCGCTGCGGGCATTCGAGTCGTATTGCTTGTCGCGCTCGGGATTTCTTCTTTGGTGTATATTCCCGCGCTATTTCGTCTTACAAGCCAAAGGACATGAGTATTTAGGCACCGATAACTTATATATCAACGCCAATAAACCCGAGCGCGAGGGCGTTTGGGTTTATTATTGAAGCGTATGTAACCTGGCGGCGCCACACCGCCTGTTAGTAGGGAGACACATGAACGTTCTGGTCGTCAACGCAGGATCTTCGACCCTTAAGTATCAGGTCATCGATACCAAGTCCCACAAGGTGTCCGCAAAGGGCTCCTGCGAGCGCGTTTGCTTTACCGGCGGTACCTTCACCCACGCTGCCAACGGTTCCAAGAAGGTGACCGAGAACATCGAGTTCCCCGACCACAAGGTCGCCATCGAGGTCGTTCTGAAGGACCTCGAGGCCAACGGCGTCAAGATCGAGGGCATTGGCCACCGTATCGTTCAGGGCGGTTGGTACTTTGGCGACTCCTCCCTCGTCGACGAGGACGTTCTCGCCAAGATCCGAGAGGTCGCCCCGCTCGCGCCGCTGCACAACAACCCCGAGGCCAACGTTATCGAGTACTGCCTGGAGCAGTATCCCGACCTGCCCAACGTTACGGTCTACGACACCGCTTTCCACTTCAACATGCCCGAGGTCGCTAAGACCTACGCCCTGCCCAAGGACGTCTGCGACAAGCTGCACATCCGTAAGTACGGCGCCCACGGCACCAGCTACCGCTACATCTCCAAGAAGGTTGCCGAGATGACCAACGGCGAGGCTCGCAAGGTTGTCGTGTGCCACATCGGTTCCGGCGCTTCCCTGTGCGCCATCGAGGACGGCAAGTGCATGGACACCACCATGGGCTTGACGCCGCTCGACGGTGTCATGATGGGCACCCGCTGCGGCTCCATCGACCCGGCTACCGTGTGCTACCTGCAGCGCGAGGGCGGCTACACCTTCGACGAGGTCGACGAGATGATGAACAAGAAGTCCGGCCTTTTGGCTGTGACCGGCGGCAAGACCAACGACTGCCGCAACGTCGAGGAGCTTGCTGCTGCTGGCGATCCCGAGGCTCAGCTCGCCTTCGATATGTTCGTCTACAAGATTGCCGCCAAGGCCGCCGAGATGGCCACCTCCATGTGCGGCATGGACACGCTCGTCTTTACCGCCGGCATCGGCGAGCACGCTCCGGCCGTCCGCGCCGGTGTGGCCGACCGTCTGGCCTTTATGGGTGTCAAGATGGACCATGCCCGCAACGCCCTGCGTGGCGACGGCGCTTGGTGCCTGTCCGCCAAGGATTCCAAGGTCAAGATCTTCGTCATCCCCACGGACGAGGAGTTCATGATTGCTTCCGACGTCGAGCGCATCGTCAACGGCAAGTAATTGATGCAAGGGGAGGGGACTGGATGGCCTTGTGCCGTTCAGCCCCCTTTTATGCGCTTTGAGCGAAGAGTTTAATAGATAATTATTGAACTCTGATAACTTCTTATTAAGGATACGGCCGCCTTATAGGTTTGCCGACCGTACTGTAATCACGAAGGAGTCTCATGAACGTACTTGTTGTCAACGCCGGCAGCTCGAGCCTTAAATATCAGCTTTTGGACACCGATACCCGCGAGGTTTTCGCCAAAGGTAACTGCGAGCGTATCGGCTCGGAGATGGGCATCTTTGGCCATTCCGAGAACGGTGGCGCCAAGCAGACCGAGGAGATTCCCTTCCCTGATCATCGCTCTGCCATCGCGCGCGTGCTCGAGGAGCTCGAGAAGACCGATTTTACGATCGACGGCATCGGCCACCGTATCGTTCAGGGCGGCTGGTACTTCGATGATTCCGCGGTCGTCGACGATGAGGTCATGGCCAAGATCCTTGAGGTGGCGCCGCTCGCCCCGCTGCACAACTACGGCGAGGCCGCAGCGATTGAGTATTGCCGTGAGAAGTATCCGGAGCTGCCCAACGTGGCGGTCTTCGACACCTCGTTCCACATGACCATGCCCGAGGTTGCCTACACTTACGCCCTGCCCAAGGACGTGTGCGACAAGTATCACGTGCGCAAGTACGGCGCCCACGGCACGAGCCACCGTTACGAGTGGATGATGGCCAAGGAGATCCTGGGCACGCGCTGCCACCGTCTGCTTTCGTGCCACCTGGGCAACGGCGCCTCGCTCGCCGCTATTGAGGACGGCGTGTGCCGCGATACCACGATGGGCCTCACGCCGCTCGACGGCCTGATGATGGGCACCCGTTGCGGTTCCATCGACCCGGCCACCGTGTGCTACCTGCAGCGCGAGGGCGGCTACAGCTACCAGGAAGTCGACGACATGATGAACAAGCAGTCCGGTCTGCTTGCCATCTCGGGTATCTCCAACGACGCCCGCGACATCCGCACGCGCGCCTCCGAGGGTGACGAGCGCTGCCTGCTCGCCTTCGACATGTTCGCCTACAAGGCCATGCAGCAGGCCGGTTCCATGATTGCCTCCATGGCGGGCGTGGACACCATTACCTTTACTGCCGGCATCGGCGAGAACGACTGGTCGATCCGCAAGGCTTTCTGCGACTGCTTTGAGTGGCTGGGCGTGCGCATCGACAACAATAAGAACCGCGAGGCCGTGGGCAACGGCCCGCAGGTCATCAGCGCTGCCGGCTCCGCCGTCACGGTCATGGTCATCCCCACCGACGAGGAATACATGATCGCCCACGACGTCGAGCGTCTGACCGGTAGCAACTAGCGCATTCGTCTGCAATTGAGAGAAAGGCCTCCAGAGCAACGAGCTCCGGAGGCCTTATTTGATGGACGAGACGAGCGGGGCGGAAACTCCATCCCACAATCAGCCTCCAAACCGGGACACATTTTCCGGAAGGCCAGAAATCGGAACGCAGTCTATCTTATGGCTCCAAAGTGGTCATTACCTGCAACGCATACGCTCTCAGCAACGTCGCCCATCCATCCAAATTCTCAGCCCCAGCTCGTAGCCAAGCCGCCGTCCACCCCAGATTCCCTGAATGCCACGTGATAGTAGAAGGCCGCACAGGTTAACCCCTGAAAACATTCCGCAGACCAGAAACGCCCCCGTTCGTAGCTCCGAAGGAGCAGAACGGGGGCGTTTCATTGGTCGAGGACGTTTTCAGGGGTTAACCTGTGCGGACTTCGGGCGAGTACGTCCGCTACTCAGCCATCTGAGCCTGGACGGCGGTGATGGCCACGACACCCACGATGTCGTCGGCAGAGCAGCCGCGCGAAAGGTCGTTGACCGGCTTGGCGATGCCCTGCAGGATGGGGCCGTAAGCGTCGGCGCCGGCGAAGCGCTGGACCAGCTTGTAGCCGATGTTGCCGGCCTCGAGATCGGGGAACACAAGCACGTTGGCCTTGCCGGCAACGGAGGAGCCGGGGGCCTTGAGCTGGGCGACGGTGGGAACGATGGCGGCGTCGAGCTGCAGGTCGCCATCGATGGCGAGCTCGGGAGCCTTCTCCTTGCAGAACTTAACGGCCTCCTGGACCTTCTTGGCGACCTCGCCGCCGGCGGAGCCCATGGTGGAGTAGGAGAGCATGGCCACGTGCGGCTCGACATTGCCCATAAAGGTGGACCAGGAGTGAGCGGAGGCGATGGCGATCTCGGAGAGCTCGTCGGAGGACGGGTTGATGTTGAGACCGCAGTCGGCGAAGATCAGCGTACCGTCGGTGCCGAACTGCGGGGTGTCGGTGCACATCACGAAGAAGGCCGAGACCAGCTTGGTACCCGGGGCGGTCTTAAGGATCTGCAGCGCGGGGCGCAGGGTGTCGGCGGTGGAGTGGCAGGCGCCGGAGACCAGGCCGTCGGCGTCACCCATCTTGACCATCATGGTGCCAAAGTAGGTGGCGTCCATCACCTGGGCGCGAGCCTGCTCGATGGTGACGCCCTTCTTGGCGCGGAGCTCGGCAAACTTCTGCGCGTACTCCTCGTGCTTCTCGGCATTGCGCGGATCGATGACGGTGGCGCCGGGAACGTTGATCTCGTCGGGGTTGCCCAGGATGACGATCTTTGCCAGGCCCTCCTCGATGATCTTGGTGGCCGCGACGATGGTGCGCGGATCCTCGCCCTCGGGCAGGACGATCGTCTTAAGGTCGGCCTTGGCGGCAGACTTCATACGGTTAAGGAAATCGCTCATGTTACTCCTTACAAGCGTTTCACTAAGCTCCAGGCGCCCGGCTGTTCACGAATAAACCCGCTGCTAGCGGGTTTACCTTTCAAATTTGTACGCCGCGGTGCTTGAGCTTTCCTTGTGTGGCAAGCTCATTATAGGACGCATTAGCGCTATAATCGCTCTGATAAATATGTCTCGAAGAATGTTCGAGAAAAGCCCAGCTAACGAGCCCGTGGCTTTTGACAAGGAGTATCGATGCAGATTACCTCAGGCCTGCCTGAAGGCTTTAACGCCGGCGCGTACGACATGATTGTCGTCGGTGCTGGATATGCCGGTGCCGTTTGCGCCCGCCGTCTTGCCGAGACCATCGGCTATCGTGTTGCCGTTTTGGAGCGCCGTAGCCACATTGCGGGCAATGCCTATGACTGCACTGACGAGGCCGGAATCCTGATCCACGAGTACGGTCCGCATATCTATCACACCTTTAACGAGCGCGTGCACAATTTCCTGTCGCGCTTTACCAAGTGGACGGATTATCAGCACAAGGTGCTCGCCAACATCAACGGCACCCTTATGCCCGTGCCCTTCAACCACGCGAGTCTCAAGCTCGCCTTTGGTGACGAGCGCGGCGAGGAGCTGTATCAGAAGCTCGTGGAGACCTTTGGCAAGGATGTCAAGGTGCCCATTATGGAGCTGCGTAAGAAGAACGACCCCGACTTGGCCGAGGTCGCTGATTACGTCTACGAGAACGTCTTTTTGCATTACACCATGAAGCAGTGGGGCCAGACGCCCGACCAGATTGATCCCTCGATCACCGGCCGTGTTCCCGTCTTTGTGGGCGATGATGACCGCTACTTCCCGCAGGCTCCCTTCCAGGGCATGCCGCAGGACGGCTATACCGCGCTGTTTGAGCATATGCTCGACCACGATCTGATTGATGTGTTCTGCGACGTGGACGCCCGCGACCTCTTCGAGATCGACGAGACCACCGTCAAGATCGACGGTAAGGTCTATGGCGGCGAGATCGTCTACACCGGTCCGCTCGACGAGCTGTTCAATCTCGACCTGGGCGCCCTGCCGTACCGTACGCTCGACATGAAGTTCGAGACGCTCGATATGGATCAGTTCCAGCCCGTGGGCACCGTCAACTACACCACGAGCGAGGATTACACGCGCATCACTGAGTTCAAGAATATGACTGGCCAGGTCCTGCCCGGCAAGACCACCATCATGAAGGAATACTCCAAGGCCTATACGCCCGGCTCGGGTGAGACGCCGTACTACGCCATTCTTGAGCCCGAGAACCGTGAGCTCTATGAGCGCTATCTTGAGCGCGTCCAGAACCTGACGAACTTCCACCCGGTGGGTCGTCTGGCCGAGTATCGTTACTACGATATGGACGCTGTGACCAATTCCGCCCTCGATCTTTCGGATGAGATTATCGCCTGCCATGCATAAAGTCATAACATTCGGTATTCCCTCGTATAACGCCGCCAAGGACATGGACCATTGCATCACCTCTATCTTGGAGGGGAGCAATTACGCCACCGATATCGAGATTATCGTGGTGGACGACGGCTCCAAGGACGAGACGGCCGCCAAGGCCGACGAGTGGGAGGCCCGTTACCCTGGAATCATCCGCGCGGTGCACCAGGAGAACGGCGGTCACGGTATTGCCGTCCTTTCGGGTCTGCGCGAGGCGCAGGGCACCTACTACAAGGTTGTTGATTCGGACGACTGGCTTGACGGTGCTGCCCTTTCGACCATGCTGTCGATTCTGCGTGGCTTTGAAGAGCGCGACCAGCGCGTTGACCTGTTTATCTCGAACTACGTGTACGAGAAGGTTTACGAGGGCACGCATACCGCTATTGGCTACAAATTTGCCCTGCCGCGCAAAAAGATCTTTTCTTGGGATCAGATCGGTCATTTCCGCCTGGACCAGAACCTACTCATGCACAGCCTGTGCTATCGCACGGATGTGCTGCGCGAGTCCAACCTTCCCATGCCGCCGCACACGTTCTATGTGGACAACATCTACGCCTACGTGCCGCTGCCGCGTTGCAAGACCATGTACTACGCCGACATCGACCTCTACCGCTACTTTATCGGTCGCGAGGGCCAGAGTGTCAACGAGGCCACGATGGTCAAGCGTCTGGACCAGCAGTTCCGTGTTACGCGTATCATGATGGAGTCGTACCACCTGTACAGCGATGTCGAGTCGTCACGCCTACGTTCGTACATGATGGGCTACTTCACCATGATGATGGCGATCTGCTCGGTGCTCACCAAGCTTTCCGAGGAAGATTGCGCCGACGAGCGCCTAAAGACGCTGTGGAATGATTTGAAGGCCTACGACGAGCGCATGTATCGTCGTGCCCGCTACGGCGTGGTCGGGTTCTTCACCAATCTGCGCGGACGGGCCGGAGACAAAACCACACTCGGCCTATACCGTCTTGCCTCAAAGATCTTCAAATTCAACTAGCTGCTGAGTAATCGCTGCTGATAGGTTGACTGGGCCCCTTGGCCCTTAGTTTGCTACTGCGAACAGTCCTGCTCGCAGTAGCAAACTAAGGGCCAAGGGGCCTCTGCAATAAGAATCGATTGTCAGGTTATTTGAATTTGAAGATCTTCGACGCGCGGTACACAGGGGCCTGGGCTGAAAAGACTTGGTTGGTAGGTTGCCCGGTGGGGCTTGGTTATGTTTGTCGCGAGTTCCGCACGAGCCGAAGAGCACTTAATGTGTTCTTCGTGCGAGCCAGGACTGTAGAGCAGCAAACATAACCAAGCCCCACCGGGCAACCGGTCAGGTTAGGCTACTTCGCGGCGCCGGGGATGCCGTGGGAGGTTTTGGCGGTTTTGGCTCCGTTTACGATGGCGGTCTGTAGGGCCCTTACGGCGAGCATGCCCAGCAGGTCTAGGGGAACGGCGGCGCTTGCCTGGGCGCCCAGTTTGCCGCTGGCGAGGGTGTAGATAGTGTCGCCGTCGTTGGTGGTGTGCGTGGGACGGATGGCGTGTGCGTAGGCGTCTGCGGCCATCTGGGAGACCTTGGTGGCTTGTGCCTTAGTGAGTTCCACGTTGGTGACGATGCAGCTGATGGTGGTGTTGGTGCGGTCGAGCGGCATCTGCATGGATCCGGCGGCGGCAAAGGCTGCGAGTTCCATGTCGACGATTTGGTCGCTATCGGCTGCGGCGCGCATACCGGCGACCCACTCGCCGGTGAAGGGGTCGACAACGTTGCCGCAGGCGTTGACCGAGACCACGGCGCCCACCTTGATGGGGCCGAGCGCCACGGCGGCAGCGCCAAGGCCGGCCTTCATGCAGGTAGCGGGGCCCATGAGCTTACCCACGGTAGCGCCCGTGCCGGCGCCTACGTTGCCCTGTTCGAGCTTGGTGGGGGTGTTGTCGAGTGCTTCGCGCACGGCGGCGATGCCGGCCTCAATGTCGGGGCGAACGGTGGGGTTACCAAAGGCGAGGTCGAAGATACAGCTCGAGCACACGATAGGCACCTGCGTGGGGCCGACGGGAAGGCCGATGCCGCGGCTCTCAAGCTCGCGAGCGACGCCGCTTGCAGCCTCGAGGCCAAAGGCCGATCCGCCCGAAAGGCAGACGGCGTGGACCTTGTCGACGGTGTTCTCGGGTCGCAGCAGGTCGGTCTCGCGCGAAGCGGGAGCACCGCCGCGAACGTCAACGCCGCCGGTGGCGCCCTCGGGTGCCACGATTACGGTGCAACCGGTGCCGGCCTCCTCGTCCGTATAGTTGCCATAGCAAAAGCCATCGACATCGCAGACGTCAATGGCCTCGAGCAGTGTATCCATGTTTAACTCCTATCGGTTTTCCGCCGCGCCTTGTGCCCGGTCGGGATCCGTACGGTACGCCAAAATTGTAGGCGCTGGGGGATACCCAGCGCCAGATGCAATTACGAGAGTTTTTGAATCGCGCGCGCGACGCGGGCGATGGGTAGGCCCACCACGTTATAGAAGTCGCCCGAAATATCGTGCACGAGCATGCGGCCGCCTGTGCCCTGGATGCCGTAGGCGCCTGCCTTATCCATGGGCTCACCCGAGGCAACGTAGTGCTCGATCTGCTCGTCGGTGAGCTCGTAGAATGTCACGTCGGTCATATCGACAAACGACAGGCTCTCGGCGGCATGCGGGGCGGCCGTATCGCCTGCCTTAACGATGCAGACGCCGGTTGCGACCTGGTGCGTGCGGCCCGAAAGCTCACGGAGCATGGTGCGCGCCTCGCCCTCGGTTGCCGGCTTGCCCAAAATCTTGCCGTCGAAGGTGACGATGGTGTCGGCCGCGACCGTCAGCTCATTGGGCTCGGCATACTCGGCAGCAACGGCAGCCGCCTTGGCGCGTGCCAAGCGCTCGACAAGCGTGAGCGGGGCCTCGCCATCAAAGGGCGTTTCGTCGATATCCGCGGGAATCACGCGAATGTTGTAGCCTGCCTCGCGCATCAGCTCTATGCGGCGCGGTGATTGCGAAGCCAAAATCATAGTTGGATGCCCTCGGCGACCTTCTCGACAGCCTTGTCGCCGGCGATCGTGCGCAGCAGCTCAAGCGCAAAGGGGAGCGACTGGGCCATGCCGCTGGCGGTGATGATGTTGCCGTCTTGCGTAACCTTCTCGCCGGTATAGGCGCCCTCGGGGAAGCTTTTCTCAAAGCCAGGGAAGCACGTGGCGTGGCGCCCCTCGAGCAGGTCGAGCTCGCCCAGGATAAACGGGGCGGCGCAGATGGCGGCGACGTGCTTGGTCGCGGCGAACTCGCAGACCACGTCGCAGACGCGCTGATCGGCGCGCAGGTTGGTGGCACCGGGCAGGCCGCCGGGCAGCACGACGCAGTCGTACTCGTCAAAGTTGATCTCATCAAAGAGCGCATCGCAGGTCACGGGGATCTGCAGCGAGCTTACGACCTCGCGCGTGGGCATAATCGAGACGAGCGTGGCGCGCACGCCGCCGCGACGCATGACATCGACCATGGTCAGGCATTCAATCGTTTCAAAGCCATCGGCGGCAAGAACGGCAACGCTGGGCATAAGGGTTCCTTTCATAGGGCGGCATACAATTAGCCGTCTTATACCCCGAAGACCCCCGCTTGCCACGCTCGATTTCCCAATGTTTAAAAGGGACGGGGATTAAATAATCATTCGGTACAAATTGATCATTTAATCCCCGTCCCAGAAAAATCATCAGCTAGTTGCGCCTAAGGTGGGCAACCGTCTCGCAGTGGAAGGTTTGTGGGAACAGATCGACTGGCGTGATCTTTACGGGGGAGAATGTGCCTTCTTCGACAAAGCGTTTGAGATCGCGCGCCAGGGTGGCCGGGTCGCAGCTCACATAGGCGACATCGCGAGCGCTTGTGCTGGCGATGAGGTCGATGGCCTCAGGCGCTAGGCCTGCACGCGGCGGGTCGACTACTAGGACATCGGCGTCCTGGTCGGGGAACTCGCGCACCGCGTCTCCGCCAATGACGTCGACGTTATCAAGCTTGTTGATTTCCAGGTTACGGCGTAGATCGCGCACGGCGGGGCCGTAGGCCTCGACGGCAGCGACAAAGTCGCAGCGGCGGGCGAGCGGCAGGGTAAAGGTGCCGGCACCGCAGTACAGGTCCACGGCAAGCTCGTCTTCCTGCGGATCGAGCGCCTCCATAACGAGCTCGATCAAAATCTCGGCGCCCTTGGTGTTGACTTGGAAAAACGATGGCGCGGACAGGCGCATCTGGCCGTCAGCGATGTTCTCGGTCCACGAGCCCTCACCGGCGAGCATCTCCACCTTAGAGACACGGCGGGCCTTCTTTTCGCCCTTGCTCATCACGCGCACGATGCTCGTGGGATGAGCGGCGTCCGCCAGCACGCGGGAGACCTGCGAGCGCGGAAAAGAGCCTGTCGGCGTCCAGAGTGCGACCTCGAGTGCCTTGGTGCGGCGCGATGCGCGAATGCCCACGCGTTCGAGCCCCAAGTCATGGCTGCCGCTTAGATAGTTAAGTGCGCCGACGACCGATTTGAGTGCCTTGGGGAAGCGTTTGTCGAACAACGGGCACGAATCGACGGTCACGATCTTGCGAGGATCGACACCGTGCATGCCAAGGCGCACGCGACCGTTGACGACGGTCGGTTCGAGCTCGATTTTATTGCGGTAGCCCCAGTCGTCCTTGGTGTGGCAGATGGGCTGTACCAACTCATCGACCTGCTCAGGAGCGAACTTGCCGATGCGCTCGAGCGTGGAGCGCAGGTTTTGCTCCTTGGCGGCGAGCTGTGCCGTGCGTGAGAGATTGCCCCACGAGCAGCCGCCGCAGATGCCCACGAAGGGGCAGGGAGGCTGAATGCGATCGGGGCTTGGCTCCAGAATCTCGGTGGTGCGGGCACGCATGAACGACTTGCCGTCCTGTACGACCTCGGCCTCGACGGTGTCGCCTGCCACGGCACCCTGCACAAAGACGGCCTTGCCGTTGTCGGCGTGCGCCAGCCCGTCGGCGCCGTAGGTCATCGATTCTATAGTGAGCTTCATATTCCTGCCTGTCATTCGCGTTGTTGTTCGCACCATGGTAGCAGGGAAAAGCGCCCCGCATCCGAGGCTTTCCTCAAATGCGGGGCGCTTCTACAAACTGCTTCTACAAACGACTATTTCGTCTTGCCGGTAATGAGCGTCTTAAGACCCAGGCCGATCAGACCCAGGCCCATGCGCACGCGACCGGGGCGATGGCGCTCGATGGCCTTGGTCTTGCCGGCGGGCTTATCGCGACGGGCGCTCGTCTCGGGTGCGGGCTTGGTGACCTGCGGCTCGGGCTGAGGTACAGGTGCGGGCTCGGGCTCAATGACGGTAGCCTGGACCTTCTGAACCTCGGTTGTGGCCGGCTGCGGTTCGGGCTCCGGCTGGGATGCGAGTGCGGGTTCTGCCTTGGCGGCGGCCTCGGCGTTGCGATAGGCACGCTCCAGCAGAGCTTCCTGCGAGTTGAAGGGTTTTTCACCCTCTGCACGCTCCACGGGGACCCAGGTGCCGTCGCTCGTGAGGCTGCGGGCCTTCACGTTGTCCCGCAGCTGCATGCCCATGTACTCGTGCACTAGGGCGCGGCAGGTGGGGTCGAGCACGGGGAAGGCGATCTCCACGCGGTGCTCGGTGTTGCGCGTCATCATATCGGCTGAGCTCAGGTAAATCATGTCCGAGTCCACGCCGAAAGCATAGACGCGCGCGTGCTCCAAAAAGCGTCCGACGATGGAGCGGACATGCACGTTCTCGGTCTTGCCCGGAACACCGGGCTTGAGGCACGAGATGCCGCGGATGATCATGTCTACGCGCACGCCGGCACACGATGCCTCGGCGATCTTGTCGATAACCTCGCGGTCGGTCAGTGAGTTGAGCTTAAAGAACACGCGGGCGGGCTCGCCGGCAAGGGCGCGCTGGATCTCGCGGTCAAGCCCGCGCATGATGAGCGGTTTCAGTCCGACGGGCGCCACACCCAGGAAGCGGTAGTCGCCGCGCAGGTTGCCCAGCGACAGATTGCGGAAGAACAGGTTGGCGTCTTCACCGATGCCGGGATGGGCTGTCATGAGCATAAAGTCGCTGTAGAGTTTGGCCGTCTTCTCGTTAAAGTTGCCGGTGCCCAAAAGCGTGAGGCGGGTGAGCGCCATGCCCTCGCGATAGGTGAGCTGGCAGATCTTGGAGTGGCACTTAAAGCCTTCGGAGCCGTAGATGACGGTGCAGCCTGCCTCTTCCAGACGCTCGGCCCACTCGATGTTGTTCTGCTCGTCAAAGCGGGCGCGGAGCTCCATGAGCACCGTGACCTCTTTGCCGTTCTCGGCGGCATCGATCAGCGACTCGCATAGGCGGCTCTGCTTGGCCACGCGGTAGAGCGTGATGCGCAACGAGATGCACTCGGGATCGTAGGCTGCCTCGTGTACCAGATCCAGAAACGGATTCATGGCCTCGTAAGGGTAGAAGAGCAGCTTGTCGTGCTGCAGCACCTGCTCGCGGATGGAGCGGGTCATGTCGATGGTGGGGTTGGGCTGTGGCTTAAACGGCGTGAAGAGGAGCTCGTTGCGCAGGTGCTCGGGAATCTTGCCCTCAATGCCAAAGACGTAGCCCAGGTTGAGCGGGATATCGCAGGTAAAGACAGAGCGGCGCGAAAGCTCGAGCGCCTTGCGGATAGTCTTGAGCGTCGCCTTCTCGAGCGACCCCGAGACCGCGAGCACTACCGGCTGCAGGCGCAGGCGCTTCTTGAGAATGCGCTTCATGTGCTGGCGGTAGTCCTCTTCCTCTTCGATGCCCTCGCCGTCCGGATCGATGTCGGCGTTGCGGGTGACGCGGATCAGCGCACGATCCAGCGGCTTATAGGAGCCAAAGCAGCTGTCCAGGCAGGCGAGGATGACGTCCTCGAGCAAGATGTAGGAGTAGGTGCCGGTGGGCGAGGGGATCTCGACCACGCGGTTCATCGAGGCGGGAATCTCGATAAGGCCCAGTAGGCTCTCCTCGTCGGTGGCGCCGTCCAGACCACAGGCCAGATAGAGCGCGCCGTTGCGCAGGTTGGGGAAGGGGTGGCGCGGATCGATGACCAGCGGCGAGATGACCGGCGACACGTAGGCCTGGAAGTAGCGGGTTACAAAGGTGCGCTCCTCGGGCGTAAGCGAATCGATGCGGGCGCGGTGAACGCCCAAGGTGTCGAGCTTGCCCTCGATGCTCTTAAAGATGGACTCCCAACGGGTAAGGAGCCCGGGCATTTCGGCCATGACAGCATCGACCTGTTCGGAGGCGGTCATATTGCTCTTGTTGTCGACAGGTTGTTTTTTGAGCTCTGCCAGATCGGACAGGCCGCCCACGCGCACCATGAGAAACTCGTCGAGGTTGGACTCGAAAATCGACACGAACTTTAGACGCTCGAACAGCGGAACGGTCTCATCGAAGGCTTCGTCAAGCACGCGGTTGTCAAAGCGCAGCCAGCTAAGCTCTCGGTTTTGCGTGTACGAGAAGTCGCGCGGCGGTTTGCGCAGCTTTGCGGCGGCTTGCTTCTTTTCGATTTTGCTCGGCATATGCATCTGTCCGTTCAGTCCCCACAGAGGACGGTAGCCTAACACTTTTCACTATTGTCTCAATTTAGTCGACCGCTGGCACGGACGTATCGCGTGAACGGTATCTTTACCTACTTCTTACGCTGCCAAGGCATGCAACTAACTGTCCAACTCGTTTGGAAACAATCTATATCCATACTCAACTGGTGAGGATGTATGAATAAGAATGATTGCGGGCTGAATATAATCGAATCCAAATTGAATCATGGACAAACGACATATATATGCAGAAAACCGTTCTAGCTATGCAATTCCTAAACATGAAAATATTTGTGCAATCTAGCTTAATTCCTTAGAAAAAAGAACATTTACCTTTGAAAACCTGCTTTAGAGAACCGAAGTGCATCATGGGGGAATCATATGCGATATACCGTTCATCGCACTTTGCTGACCGTTCGGGGGCGAGGTGGAATTGCAGGTGGTTTTTGGATATAACTAGAGCTGTCAGCAAGCAGCGTCCCATACGGAGGGGCGCTGATACATTCGGCCAGTAAGGCCCGAAAGAAAGGTAGGAGGCCATGACGAAAGGTCTGCACGTGCCTTCCGAGATCGGCAAGCTCAGGAAGGTCTGCCTGCACCGTCCCGGCGACGAGCTCCTCAACCTGCCGCCCGACGAGCTCGAGCGACTCCTGTTC
>JAXJIO010000013.1:0-59777 GCA_036298675.1 Collinsella sp.
CATGGACCCGAACCCCGACGGCGCCGCGCCGGAAGGCCCCGAGCTCGCGAAGATGCGCAAGGCGATGCGGGTGACTCAGAAGAAAGCCGCCGCGGAGCTCGGCCTGTCCGCAGCCACACTCGGGCACTTGGAACGGGGGAACCGGCGGTCGACGAAACTGGAGAGGAGGCATTACGAGCTCCTGTGCGAATTGGAGAGAACGCTCCCGCAAACTGCCTCTTGACAACTTATAGGAGCGTCGGTTTTATTTTCACGGTTTTCGGTATGGCCGAGGCTATCCGTGTTAACGTAGTAGATGGGCCACTTTTGTGACAGGGGGGCCGATCTGCGGGCCAGGGTAGCTAAAAGAGCCCCGTCCCAAAAAGACTGATTGGGAGCCGGGGCGTGTCGATGCGATAGTATTACGTGGTGAAATTCGACAAACCGTGAGCTTCATCCGAGGGCTTTATGGAACAACACCAGCATAATCAGAGCCTGCAAGACCAGGCATACAACGCATTGCGCTCCAAGATCATCTATGCCGAGCTCAAGCCCGGCACGCGCCTTTCGGCGATTGGTCTGGAAAAGGAGACGGGAATCGGGCGCACGCCCATTCGCGAGTCCTTTGTGCGCCTGCGTGAGCAGGAGCTGGTGGAAACCCGTCCCAAAAGCGGCACCTATGTCTCAAAAATCAGCATGGAGCGCGCCGAGAACGCCTGTTTCTTGCGCGAGAAACTCGAGAGAAGCGTGCTTATTAAATGCTGTTCGGCCGCCTCGCCTGAGCAAAAGCATCGGCTCGAGCAGATTCTTGCCGAGTCTGAGTCACTCGACCATGGCGAAACGCGTCGCTTTTTCGATCTGGACAACCTGTTTCATGAGACGTGTTTTGAGATTGCCGGGCGTCACATGTTGTGGGATTGGATGAAGAGCGTCAACACGCATTTTGAGCGATACAACTGGTTGCGTATGGTGTCGCAGGATCTGGATTGGGAGCCGATTCGTCGGCAGCATCGCCGGATTCTCGAGGCCATTAAGAGGGGCGATACCGATGCGGCGAGTTATCTGGCAGAGACGCACTTGCACCTGATGCCCGAGGAGCAGGGCCCGGTTATCGCCTTACATCCCGACTATTTTGAGCTGCCTAAAGACTCGAATAACTAGCCCATCATCGCATCTGCTCGAGACGCAAAAACGACGCTGCTCACCTACAGCGTTTTGCAACCGAGATTTTTAAAAAAATGCCTAAAATGGCTCAGACCGCCGACAAATGGGAAACGGGGTGCGCTATGGCGCAGATGAGAATCAAGGACATTGCCGCCGAGGCGGGTGTGAGCCCGGCCACGGTCTCGCGCTATCTCAACAACCGCCCTGGGCAGATGACCGAGGAAACCCGTGCTCGCATCGCGGCGGTTATCGAGCGCACCGGCTATCGCCCGCGTGCCGCCGCGCGCAATCTGCGCAACTCACGCACCAACCTCATCGGCGTGATTTTGGCCGACATCGCCAACCCGTTCTCGAGCGCCATGCTCGAAGGACTTTCCGCCAGTGCCGCCGCGCGCGGCTGCTCGCTCATGACGGCCATTAGCGGCAACGACCCCGCCAAGGAGACAGAGTCGCTCACCAGGCTTATCGATGCCGGCGTGGACGGCCTGGTCGTCAACACCTGCGGAGGCAATGACGAGGCGATCGCCGCGGCCGCGGGGCGCCTACCCGTTGTACTGCTCGACCGCGATGTTGCCGACGGTGGCATCGATCTGGTGACATCGAACAACCGTGAGCTGGTCGCCGGCTTGGTAGACGAGCTCGCCGCTGCGGGCTGTGAGCGCCTGTGCCTGCTCACCGAGGCAAGCGACGACAGCCCCGTGCGTCGCGAGCGTGCCGAGGCCTTTGCCGACGAGCTTTCGCGACGCGGCCTTGCGGGCGAGGTCGTCACCCTGGCCGATGGTGGCGCCTCGGGCGTCGGCCGCTTGGACGAGACCATCCGCGGCTATGCAGGCAAAAAGCTCGGCCTCATTGCCGTCAACGGTCTGGTCTTCCTGCGTCTGACCGAGGCGCTGGCGCAGCTTGGTCCCTCGCTGCCGGCGGGGCTCAAGATCGCGACGTTTGACGACTACCCCTGGAACCATGTGCTCTTTGGCGGCGTGACCACGGCCGCACAGGACACCCTCACCATTGCCGAGCGCGTGGTCGAGCGCCTGTCCGAGCGCATCGACGTCGTCACCACCACGGTAGGCGAGGCCGCAAGGCTCGCACCCAAGCGCATCGAGATTCCCGGCCACATCGAGTCCCGAGCCTCCACTTCGCGCTAAACTGTGTGATATTATATGGACAATGTCATACAGGAGGTATCCATGGCTGCGTCCGTATTGAGCGTGCGAGTAGACTCGTCAATTAAAGATTCGTTTGCCGAGCTGTGCGAAGAGCTCGGCATGACTTCGTCTGTTGCGGTCAATATGTTTATGAGACAGATGCTGCGCGAGCGTTCGCTGCCGTTTGTTCCTTCACTCGGTAAAAGCTCTGCGAGCGAAAGCGTCTCGCCGGGCATTTTAGATACTGCCCAGATTGAGTCCGCAGTCCGCGAGGCAGCCAGCTCGATTCCTGCTATCAAAAGCGTGATTCTTTTTGGTTCGTATGCTCGTGGCGAGGCACATGCCGATAGTGATATTGACTTGCGTCTCGAAGTCGATCGTGAGCAGGGCTTTGGTCTTTTCGCGTTGTCGGCGTTTGGTGAGGCGGTGCGCAAAGAAACCGGGAGGCAGGTTGACCTCGTCTCGAGTGATTATCTTGATGACGATCTTGCCGCGGTAATCGAGCGTGAAGGAGTGATCCTTTATGATCGCGCGTAAGTCAGACAGCCTTCGCGCGCAAGAGGTCTTGGAGGCTATCTTCGAAACGAACGAGCGCATCAAGGCTTTTGATATCACCGAGGACCAGTTTCTGCATGCGAATGATGTGCGGACGAGGGCGTTGGCGGACTCCCTTTTGATGTGTGCGCTTAGGGTGACGGAAGAAGCGGGCAAGCTGTCGGAGCGCTCGCAGCGTCTTCATCCCGAAATTGAGTGGCGTGGAATTATCGGCATGAGAAATTATCTTGCGCATGATTACGGCAATGTCGACCGCTTGGTTGTTTGGGATGCAGTGACGATGGAGTTTCCCGCACTGGAACGAGCCTGTAGGCAAATTGTCTCCGAATCCGAGCGTTAGTTACTTGCCATCGTCACCCGCCCTCTCACGTTTTTTGAACGCCTGACACGCTTTAACCCTGCGGAAACATTTTTCTGCGATAGTATCTGCGATATAGAACAGTCGAAACCCGCCCGAAAGAAAGGGGAGCGACATGAACCAGCAGAACATCGATTACGTACTCCGCTCTGTAGAGCAGCGTGACATCCGCTTTGTGCGTCTGTGGTTTGTCGACATTCTCGGTCGCCTCAAGAACTTTGCCATTAGCCCCGAGGACCTCGAGGTCGCTTTTGAGGAGGGCATTGGCTTTGACGGCTCGGCCATTGAGGGCTTTGCCACGCCCGAGGAAGCCGATATGCTCGCGTTCCCCGATGCCTCGACCTTCCAGATTCTGCCGTGGCGCCCGAGCCATAACGGTGTCGCCCGCGTGTTCTGCGACGTGTGCACTCCCGATCGCAAGCCTTTCGCCGGCGATCCGCGCGATGCCCTGCGCCGTATGTTCCACAAGGCCGAGAAGGCCGGCTACCTGCTCAACGTGGGCGCCGAGCTGGAGTATTACTACTTCCCCGACGAGCGCACGCCTGAGCCGCTCGACAACGTTGGCTACTTTGACCTTTCGGTGAGCGACGCCGCGCGCGACCTGCGCCGCAACACAGTCCTCACGCTCGAGAAGATGTCCGTGCCCGTGGAGTACACCTTCCACGCCGCCGGCCGCTCGCAGCACGGCATGAGCCTGCGCCACGCCGAGGCCCTGAGCATGTCCGACGCCATCACCACGGCCAAGCTCATCATTAAGCAGCAGGCCTACGAGAGCGGCTGCCACGCCTCCTTTATGCCCAAGCCGCTGGCGGGCGAGGACGGCAGCGCCATGTTCCTGCACCAGTCGCTGTTCGACCACGACGGCAACAACGTCTTTTGGGGCGAGGACGACGATAAGTACCATCTCTCCGACGTCGCCAAGCACTACATGGCCGGCATCCTGGCGCACGCGCGCGAGATCAGCGCCATCACCAACCCCACCGTCAACTCGTACAAGCGCATCACCACCGGTGGCGACTCCGTGCCGCAGTACGCCACGTGGGGCCTGCGCAACCGCGCGAGCATGGTCCGCATCCCGGTCTACAAGCCCGGCAAGCAGCTGTCCACGCGCATTGAGCTCCGTAGCCCCGACCCCATGGCCAATCCGTATCTGGTCAACGCCGTCACGCTGGCGGCTGGTCTCGATGGTATCGAGCGCAAGCTGGAGCTCCCGCCCGAGGCCACGGCCGAGACGCTCAAACTCACCGACCGTCAGATGCTCGAGGCCGGCTACACGCCGCTGCCGCGTTCGCTCAAAGAGGCGCTCGACGTCTTTGAGGACTCGCAGTTTATGAAGGATGCCCTCGGCGAGCACATCCACAGCTTCTTCCTCAAAAAGAAGCGCAACGAGTGGCATAAGTTTGAGTCCACGATCACCGAGTGGGAGATCAAGCATTATCTGGCGAACTCCTAATCGCGCTGGCTTGTTCCAGTACGATTGAGCTCATTTCCTTGGAGGCCGATATGTCCGAAAAGAGTGCCCTGTTCATGGCGCGCACGACGCGCTTCCACGAGTTTGCCCGCAGCTTGACGACTACCCTGGGTGTCGAGGTGAGCCTGGCAACCCCCGATTCGCCAACTGCGGCGCACGACTTTGACCTGCTGATTCTCGATTCCGATGGCATCCGCAGCGACCGCATCGATCAGATTGCCAAGTGGCTTGACGATCGTGGCGGCGTCCCCATGCTGGTGATCGTCGACGATGAGGCCCTTGGCACCCTACGCCTGCCGAATCACGCGCATGCCGACTTTGTGTGCCCCACGGCGACGCCCAACGAGCTCAAGGCTCGTGCGCAGCGCCTGATGGGCGAGGAGGAGACCGTCACCGCCGACGATGTACTCAACATCGATAACCTCGAGATTAACCTGGCCACCTACCAGGTGACGCTCGATGATGAGCCCATCGACCTGACGCTGATGGAGTACTCGCTGCTGAGCTTTTTGGCGACGCACCCCAACCGCGCCTACAGCCGCGAGGTGCTGCTGCACCGCGTGTGGGGCTTTGAGTACTGCGGCGGCACGCGCACCGTCGACGTGCACATTCGACGCATCCGCTCCAAGGTGGGTCCGCAGATCGCGGCGCACATCACCACCGTCCGCGGCGTGGGCTATCTGTTTAAGGACTAGCTTTCCACCACAAAGGGGACAGGCACTTTTGTGGTGGTTTTGACGCAGGTACGGATTCCTTTCGGGTCTGCGGCAGAACTTAAGCCTTCCTAAAAGATTGCGTTTTCATACACGTGCGCCCGCATATTGGGGTACAACTCAACGTGAACAATGATGGCCCGCCACATGTTTGGCGGGCCTTTGGTTATTTGACGAAAGGATCGCAGCTATGAGCGAGTACGATTCCCAGCGTCCCCAGGATGCGGGCAACGCCGGCGAGACCCAGCAGCAGCCGCGTGTGCAGGTGGAGTCGACGCCTGCCGGCAGTAACATTCCCTACGTGCAGGCCTACGACACGCAGACCGGCAAGCCGCTGGGTGGCCAGCAGGTCGTGAACAAGCACACGGTGGTCAAGACCAAGACCAAAAAGCTGCCGATCTTTATTACGGCGCTTGCCGGCTGTGCCTGCGGAGCCCTGCTGGTCATTGCGCTCATTATGAGCGGCACGCTCGATATCGGTGGCGGCAAGAATGCCGTGACGGCGGGTGCTTCGGGTTCGTCGACGCAAAAGATCACCATTGACTCCGAGGACACCACGCTGGCCGAGGCCGTTTCTGCTAAGGCCCTGCCCTCCGTCGTTTCCATTACCGCCACTTCGAGCGGCAGTCAGAATGGCTCGCTTTCGCAGTCTGCTGATGAGTCGGATAGCTCGGGCAGCGTCGGTTCGGGCGTCGTGCTCGATACCGAGGGCCACATCCTCACCAACAACCACGTGGTCGACGGCTACGACCAGTACGTGGTCACCATGGACGACGGCACCACCTACGAGGCCGAGTTCGTGGGCAACGATGCTTCGAGCGACTTAGCCGTCATCAAGCTCAAGGATGCTGACGCCTCCAAGCTCACGCCGATTGAGATCGGTGATTCCTCCAAGCTCAACGTGGGCGAGTGGGTCATGGCGATCGGCTCGCCGTTCGGCAACGAGCAGTCTGTCTCCACGGGAATCGTGTCGGCGTTGTATCGCTCCACGGCCATGAGCTCTACCAGCGGCAACACCATTTATGCAAACATGATTCAGACCGATGCTGCCATCAACCCGGGCAACTCCGGCGGCGCGCTCGTCAACGATAATGGCGAGCTCGTGGGTATCAATTCGCTCATCGAGAGCTACTCGGGCTCCAGCTCGGGCGTTGGCTTTGCTATTCCCGTTAACTACGCCAAGAACATTGCCGACCAGATCATCGGCGGCAAGACGCCGGTGCATCCGTACCTGGGCGCCACGCTTTCGAGCGTCAACGCGCTCAACGCCCGTACCAACAAGCTGAGCACCGATAGCGGCGCGTATGTGGCAAGCGTTGTCGAGGATGGTCCTGCTGCCAAGGCCGGCATTCAGGAGGGCGACGTTATCACCAAGCTGGGCGACGACGAGATCACGAGTGCTGACGGTCTGATCATTGCGCTGCGCAGCCACGAGGTGGGCGAGAAGGTCGAGATCACGCTCGTGCGCGGCAAGGACGAGAAGAAGGTCACTGTCGAGCTGGGCTCCGACGAGGAGCTGCAGAACCAGCAGCAGGACGACAGCTCGACTGACACCGGCAACGGCGGCATCACCGACGAGCAGCTGCGCCAGTACCTGGAGGAGCTGCTGGGCCAGCAGGGCCAGGGTCAGGGCTACGGCCAGGGTTACTAACGAGTCGCTCCACACATACCGAAGCCAGAGGGGCTGTCCTGCCATGCGCAGGATGGCCCCTCTTTTCGTACTGATCCATTGGGGACGGAGGAAAACGGATCATTTTGAGCTGGCGAGGTGGTTAACCCCGGTCCGGCCGCTGCCGATTCGGTGCGGTTCGAAAGGGCTGTTCGGCGCCGTTGCGACCGGTGGTACTCTTGTATCCGTTTGAAATCGAGCGAAGGAGTGCCGCTATGGAGCAATCGAGCCTGTTTGGTGACGGCGTGGACATCGATACCGAAACGCCCGCGAGCACGGATACCGCCGTACCGGCCGATGCCCGTGCCCAGGCGGCAGCGCGTGCGGCCGAGCTGCGCCACGAGCTCGATTACCACGCCTATCGCTACTACATGCTCGATGCGCCCGAGATCACGGACGCCGCCTTTGACAAGATGCTCGTTGAGCTGCAGGAAATTGAGGCCACCTACCCCGACCTGGTGACGCCCGACAGCTATACCCAGCGCGTGGGCGGGTACGTGAGCGAGCAGTTTACGCCGGTCACGCACATGGCACGCATGTATTCCATGGACGATGCCATGGATCTGGACGAGCTCGACGCGTGGCTCCAGCGCACCGAGGATGCGCTCGGTGCCGGTAGCGTCACCTATACCTGCGAGCTTAAGATCGACGGTCTGGGCGTGGCGCTTACCTACCAAAACGGCACCTTTGTGCGCGCTGCCACGCGCGGCGACGGCACCACGGGCGAGGACGTGTCGCTTAACGTGCGTACCATCAAGGATGTGCCCATGCACCTGTCCGAGCCGGCGCTCGCCCACATGGGTGCCGACCGCGAACGTACCATCGAAGTACGCGGCGAGGTCTACATGCCTAAGGGCAGCTTTGTGCGCCTGAACGACGAGGCCGATGCCGAGGGACGCGACCCCTTCGCCAACCCGCGCAACGCCGCCGCCGGCAGCCTGCGCCAAAAGGATCCCAAGGTCACGGCGCGCCGCGACCTGGCTACCTTTATCTACGCCATCGCCGATACCGACCCGCTGCACGTCCACAGCCAGCGTGAGTTCCTCGATTGGCTGCGCAGCGCCGGCTTTAGCGTCAACCCCAACGTGGCCCGTTGTGCCACGCCCACCGAGGTCCACGAGTTCTGTGCCCAGGCGCTCGAGCACCGCGGTGACCTGGACTACGACATCGACGGCGTGGTCGTAAAGGTCGATAGCTTCCAGCAGCAGCTCGACCTGGGCTTTACCGCCCGCGCGCCGCGCTGGGCCATTGCCTTTAAGTTTCCGCCCGAGGAAAAGCAGACCGTCCTGCGCGAAATTCGCATCCAGGTGGGCCGCACCGGTGTGCTCACGCCGGTCGCCGAGTTCGATCCGGTGACGGTTGCCGGCTCCACCATCGCGCGCGCCACGCTGCATAACATCGACGAGATCCGTCGCAAAAACGTGCGCGAGGGCGATACCATCATCGTGCACAAGGCGGGCGACGTGATCCCGGAGGTCGTAGGCCCGGTGCTCGATAAGCGTCCGGCCGATTCGGTCGACTGGCACATGCCCGAGGTCTGCCCCGTGTGCGGCAGCCCCGTGGTCCACGAGGACGGTGAGGTTGCCTACCGCTGCGTCTCCATCGACTGCCCCGCGCAGCTCAAGGAGCGCCTGCTCCACTGGGTGAGCCGCGGCTGCATGGACGTCGACGGCCTGGGCGACGAGATCGTCGACAAGATGATCGCCGCCGGACTGATCCATGATGTCGCGGACTTCTACCAGCTCACGGTCGACGACATCGCCGGACTGGACACGGGGCGCACCTATGCCAGCTCCAACAGCAAAAAGGGCGTCAAGAAGGGCGACCCCATTCCGGTGGGCCTCAAGACGGCTGAGAAAATCATCGCCGAGCTCAACAAGTCCAAGAGCCAGCCGCTCGGTCGTGTGCTGTTTGCCCTGGGTATCCGCCACGTGGGCAAGAGCGTGGGCGAGGTCATCGCCGAGCGATTCCTGTCGATTGACAAGCTTATCTTGGCGAGCGAAGAGGATATTGCCGAGTGCGAGGGCATCGGTCCCAAGATTGCGGCGAGCGTCAAGCAGTTCCTGGCCGTGCCCGAGAACCTTGCCGTGCTGGAGCGCCTGCGCCAGGCGGGCCTGTCGCTCGAGGTCGACTTGGGCGCCGCGCACGCGCAAGCCGCAGCCGACGCTGGCGTGGCGGGCGAGCTCGCCGACGCACAGCCACTCGCGGGTCTGACCTTCGTGCTCACCGGCACGCTCGTCAACCGCACGCGCGACGAGGCGGGCGCGGCACTCAAGGTGCTTGGCGCCAAGGTTTCGGGCAGCGTGTCAAAGAAGACGAGCTATCTGGTCGCCGGCCCCAAAGCGGGCTCAAAGCTCACCAAGGCCGAGCAGCTGGGTGTGCCCGTGTTGGATGAGGCGGCACTTGAACAGATTTTGGCGACGGGTAGGGTCCCGGAGGCATAATGATTTGTTGAGGAACTGCGCAGAGGCTCAGTTCCTCAACATCTCCTTATAGTGTTTGCCTGTTCAATTTCGATATCGTTTCCCTCGTATGATCCAGATGCGTCTACCGACTCAAAGCGTGAGTAGGAAACTCTTGTCCCAACTTTGATTTGGGAAAGCTTGTCTTTGATTCGGCCAGATGAGGGGAATGTAATCCGGGTTTGCTTTCCAGCGTCGGTGTAGCGGGGACTGTTGTCTGTTTGGATTACGAGTTCCGTTCCCTCAATAGAATGAACGCTGCCGGCTCCAAAGACAAGGTAATCATCTCCTCCGCTATAGCGGGCTCTATCTGTGCATGAAGAAACGGATGCAAACATAGCGAAAATCACCAATATCGTAACCAGGGCAAAGGCCGTGGTGCCATAGCATTTTGATGGTGCCATCCGGTCTACCAAAAGACTGTTCCGTTCAATTTGACCATATTGGGCGTTGCATAGTTAATCGCTCGGGGATAAGTGTTCCATCCGTCGAATACTTCGAGCCACTGCAGTTCGATGCCAGAGCTTCCATTATGCCCAGTAAAATAGCCAGTTACCGTGACTGTATGACCTGATAGCTCGACGGATCCTTCACTGTTTCGGCTGTTGATCCACATATGATACAAGCCGATATTCCCTTGATCGATAGTTGCTCTGTACTGAGCGAATTGAGGCTGATAACCGAAAAATTGAGTATTAAGTGCTCTACCCTTTTGAGCGGCAAGACTTTTAAACGGAACAATTCCATCTGGGATGATCGTGCTTCCGTACTCGACGCCCTGATCATTGGTCTTATACGTTGTTGTGCCAGTGACGTTCCATATTTCTTTATAATAATCGGGATTAAATTGATTAGCGTTTGAACTGGTGAGACCGTAATGCATTGATACAGCGTACAAGGCAGAAACGACGCATGCATACTTATTAGTGCGGGCTTCAACTAATGATTCCGAGACTCCTCGGAACGGTATTCCGTTTAAATCGTCTATTTGGAAATGCAACATCAAGTCATCTTCATTGATAATGACTGCATCCCATGAAGTTGGGTTATTGCTTTGAGGTGCTATACCCTTTTCGGTGACAATTGGGACAGACCGTATATTGTTATAGTTGGTTACACAGTCTCTAGTTCCTGGCACCAAAGTTCCATATTCAATATCGTTGTACGAAATTAGTACGGTTGGGTTTGTGGCCTGTTGGCCGGAATAAGTTGAAATGGCGTTTGATAGAGAAGCTGAAATCGGGAGAATGGTATCGCCGAGGGTTATCTCCTTCAGAAGCCCAGGATATGATGCGTCAAGTATTAAATAACCGTAAGGGCTTCCTTCCCTTGTGACACTGATTTCATAGCCACAGATAAGGCCGATTTGTTGGCATACGGGAACGATTTGCTCGATCTCTAAGTTCGCGGATCCGTCGACGATGGGCAACAGGGAAAGCGCGTAGTCTTGTGCTAGGTCTGATGTAAAAGCGACGGATGAGTTTGAGTCGGCAGCGAATACTCTTGTTGGGCGTGACGCGGATAAGCCGATGATCGAGGCTAGGCCGAGAAGAAACGAGCGACGTGATTGAACTCTGGGCATAATGTCTCCTGCCTATGGGGGGCAATATGCTGTCATTTTATTTGCTACATAATACAATCTAATTCGGATTAAGGTAAATGGATGGAATTGCTCGATAAATGGTAGTGATTAGCGGACCGGTATCGCGATCCTCGTCACATACGCCCCCGGGTCGTCGCTGATGATGTCGTCGATCAGGGCGATCTCGCGCGAGGGACCGGCGGGTGTCAGGTTGCGCTCGCGCATATAGCTGAGCAGCTGCTCATAGCGTGGGGTTGCTTGCCCGTGCGTGCCGCGAAAGCTAATGGTCAGGCAGCGCGCGGCGGGTCGCGTCTCGAGGTCGCCCACGTAATCATCGGTGTCATCGAGCAGCAAAAAGACCTCGTCGTAGCCATCAAAGTCGCCGGCGGCGAGGCGCTCGGCGCTAATCCCAACGCCCAAGTTGCCCAGAAAGACAAAGGTCTCGTGCTGGCCCTTCTGCAGCTGACGAATCTGCCACTCCAGCGCATAGGCGTCGGTAGGCTTGACGCGTTCGCGCAATACGGCGCAGCGAAGCTCGGGCGCATCGATTGCGCAAATGGTATCGAGCTCGGTGTTCAGGGCATTGTGAAGCAGGGCAAGCCGGTTGTCGATCTTGCGCGACACGCGCTCCAGCTCGCGGCGCTTGCGCTCGATGAGCTCCTGCTGCTGAGCCAGCTGCCGCTGCATAAGGTTCACGTCGCGCGTGGTCACAAACTCACGGATTAGCGCGAGCGGCAAGTCGAGAACACGCAGGTGGCTGATGGTGTTGAGAGTGGAGAGCTGCCGCGATCCGTAGTAGCGGTACCCACTCGCCGGATCGATGTGTGCCGGGTCCAGCAAGCCCATCTGCTCGTAATGGCGCAACGTGCCCACGCTTAGGTTAAACAAGCGCGCCACCTCGCCAATGCGGAGCAGACCCTCGGTATGTTCAGTTGGCGAGTCGGTCATGGCGCCGCTCCTTTCAATGGACGGGGAAGGGGCGCCGAGGTCGTACGACGCAAACGATCCTCTACGCTGCCAACTTGTCAAAAGCCCCACGCCGGTTGAGCACGGTAAACGCGACAACACAGATGACTGCCGACAAAATCGAGCCGCATGGCGAAGCGATGCCCATGGGAAACAGCGTGTCGGAATAGGCGTTCGACAGCAGCCACGCGCCCGGCACGCGAATGAGTGCCACGGCCAGCACGTTGTGCGCAAAGCCGATGTAGCTCTTGCCGTATGCAGCGAAAAAGCCACTAAAGCAAATGTGGATGCCGGCAAAAATCGCGTCGAAAATGTAACTGCGCATATAGCCGGTACCGGCCGCGACGACCGCGGAGTCCTTGGCAAAAAAGCCGATAAACGCCGGTGCCACCAGCCACATCAGCACCGTGATCAGGCAGCCATACACCACCGAGATCGTCATGGCGTCTTTGAGCACCTGACGCGCGCGATCGCCCTTGCCCGCGCCGGCGTTTTGCGCCGTGAGCGCGCTGACGGTGGCACCCATGGAACTCGGCCCAATGAACAAAAAGCTGATCATCTTTTCGACCAGGCCCACGGCGGCGGCGTCGACGAGCCCTCGGTGGTTGGCGATGACGGTGATAAACATAAACGCCACCTGGATGCAGCCGTCCTGCACGGCCACAGGCACGCCGATCTTAAGAATGCTGCCGAGCACCTCGGGCTGGGGGCGCAGGTCGCTACGCTTAACGTGGATGTTCGTGCGATGGCTCTTAAGCCACACGAGCGCGAGGGCAACGCTGGCCGTCTGCGCGGTCACCGTGCCGAGCGCCGCGCCCACGGGGCCGAGCCCCATGTGGCCGATAAACAGAAAATCGAGCGCGATGTTGATGATGCATGCCACGCCGATCACGTACATAGGCGAGCGCGAATCGCCCAGCCCGCGAAAGATGGCCGAAAGAATGTTGTACGCGGCGATAAACGGAATGCCCATAAAGCAGATACGCAGGTAGGCGGCGGTTCCTTCGACCGCCTCGGCCGGCGTGCCAATGAGCGCCACGATTTGCGGGCACAGTGCGAGCAGGACAGCGGCCAGCACCACCGAGACGCCCATAAAGAGCGTAATGGTGTTGCCGATGGCGGTCTCGGCGCGGTCGAAGCGGCGCGAACCCACGGCGTGGCCGACGATGACCGTCGTTCCCATGGCTAGACCCACGAGCGTCACGGTAATGATATAGAGCGTCTGCGCACCATTGCCCACGGCGGTGATGCCGGCGGCGCCGCTAAACTGCCCCATCATGTACAGGTCGGCCATGCCGTAGAGCATCTGCAAAAAGTACGAGAGCATATAAGGCAGGGCAAAGACCGCGATGGTCTTGAGGACATTGCCGCGTGTGAGGTCGTGTTCCATGGGCGGGGCTTTCTGGCTGGGTTCGTTTACGTACCAGTGTAGTGAAAACCCTACAACGATTGTAGAGTCAAGGTTTGTGATGACGCCGGAGCGAAAAAGTCTCGCGCACCATTATTCCGAGTGAATATGGACACACATCACGAGAACTCGCCGCCGGCGCTAACCTTGCAGAAAACGATTTCGGAATACTTGACACCATTATTCGGCGCGCAATAATACGTGCGTTTGCGAACAACGTTTGATGGGGGTTGAACCTGCGTGCGCAATCTCAAAATACTGTTTTCCTATCTAGGGACATACCGTCGCGATGCCATCCTCGGCGTGTTCTTTGTGTCGGTCGAGACGGTGCTCGAGCTGTTTATCCCGGTCATCATGGCCAACATCATCGATGTGGGCGTGCCTGCGGGTGATATCAACTACATGCTGCTGCAGGGCGCGTACATGTTGGTGTGCGCTGCGCTTTCGCTGGTACTGGGCTTGGGTTATGCCCGCACGTCCGCCCGCGTTGCCTCGGGCCTAGGCGCTAACCTGCGCGAGGCCGAGTACAAAAAGATTCAAACGCTCGCCTTTGGCAACCTGGACAACTACGACGCCAGCTCGCTCGTCACCCGCATGACCACGGACATCACCGTTATCCAAAATGCTGTGGGCAACGGCTTTCGCCCTATGGTGCGCGGCCCGGTGACGCTTATCGTCGGCCTTATCTACGCGCTGATGCTGTCGCGCCCGCTCGCCACCGTCTTTGCGATCATCTTGCCCGTGCTGGCAATCGTGCTGGGCGTCATCACCTATCGCGTGAGCCCGCTCTACCGCCAACTCCAGACCTCGATGGACCACCTCAACGGCGTGGTACAGGAAGACCTCACCGCCGTGCGTGCCGTCAAGGCGTATGTGCGTGCCGAGCACGAGGAGGCCAAGTTCGACACCGTCAATACCGAGCTCGCGCGCACTGCGACAAAGACCTTTGGCACCGCCGTGCTCAACCTGCCGGTGTTTCAGCTGTCGATGTACGTGGCTGCGCTCTCCATCCTGTGGATTGGCGGCCGCATGATTCTCGCCGGCAAGCTGGGCGTGGGCTCGCTCACGGGCTTTATGAGCTACGTGCTGCTGATCATGAATTCGCTCATGATGATTTCCAACGTGTTTTTGCTGCTCACGCGCGCTCTTACGAGTGTGGGCCGTATCGCCGAGGTGCTCGATGAGGAGCCCTTTATCGCCAACCCCGCGGGAGACCTCGCGATTGCGGCGCCAGCGGACGGCAGTATCGAGTTTCGCGACGTTTCCTTTAAATACCGCGCGGATGCAGCCGAGGATGTGCTCGAGCATATCGACCTTCGCATCGAGAGCGGCTCGACGGTGGGCATCCTCGGCGGCACGGGCTCGGGCAAGAGCTCGCTTGTGCAGCTGATTGCGCGCCTGTACGACGACACCGAAGGCGCCGTGCTTGTGGGCGGACGCGACGTGCGCGACTACGACCTCGCGACTCTACGCGACGCTGTGGGCATTGTGCTGCAAAAGAATGTGCTGTTTACGGGTACCGTGCGCGAGAACCTGCAGTGGGGCAATCCGCAGGCGTCGGACGATGAACTCCTCGCGGCTTGCCGCGCGGCGTGCGTGGACGAGTTCCTTGATCGCATCGGCGGGCTGGACGGCGAGTTGGGCCAAGGCGGCGCCGGTGTCTCGGGTGGCCAGAAGCAACGCCTGTGCATCGCGCGCACGCTGCTCAAGCATCCGCGCGTGCTCATTTTTGATGACTCCACCAGCGCGGTCGATATGGCGACCGACGCTAAGATTCGCGAGCACATCGCCCGGATTTCCGATACGACCGTGCTCATCATCGCCCAGCGCATCGCGAGCGTCATGGATGCCGATCGCATTGTGGTATTGGACGACGGTCGTGTCCACGGCGTGGGCACGCACGAGGAACTGCTAGCGGGCGACAACATATACCAGGAGATTTATGCCTCGCAGATGGAGTTTGCGAGGAACGCGGACGCCGGCGACGGCAGCGACGATGGTTGCGCGAATGATCCGTTTTCCTCCGTCGCATGCGGATCGCCCTTGGAAGGGGGTGAGCGTCATGCCTAAGACCGCAGCCCAAGCACGCCCGGCCGACCTCAAGCGCACTGTGCGCCGCTTGCTCTCCTACATGGGGCATGCCAAGTTCTCGTTGCTCGCGGTGGGCGTGCTCGCCTCCGTTGCCGCCATCGCGAGCCTCGCCGGCACCTACATGGTGCGCCCCATCGTTAACGGTTTGGCCACGGGCGGGGAGGAACTGCTCGCCAAGCAGGTCATCCTGACGGCGATCATCTACGCCGCGGGCGTGCTCTCGGCCCTGGGCTACTCGCAGATCATGGTGCGCGCGGCCCAACACGTGGTGTCCGATATTCGCCGCGACCTGTTCGCGCACATCCAGACGCTGCCGCTCAGTTATTTTGACAGCACGCGCTCGGGCGACATCATGAGTTTTTTCACCAACGACGTCGACACCGTCTCCGAGGCGCTTAACAACAGCTTTGCCAACGTGATTCAGGCCGCCATTCAGGTTGTGGGCACCACGGCTATGCTCATCATCCTTAACTGGCAGCTCACGATTATCACACTCGTGTGCGATGCGGCCATTGTGCTGTATGCGCGCTACTCGGGCGCGCGCTCTAAGCGTTTCTTTGCTGCCCAGCAGGCATCGCTTGGCGACCTGGACGGATATATCGAAGAGATGGTCTCGGGTCAAAAGGTCATCAAGGTCTTTAACCGTGAGGCGGCGAATGTCGCCGGCTTTGCCTGCCGCAACGACGAGCTTCGCCGCACCGGCACCGCCGCCGTGAGCTATGCCAACTCCATGGTGCCCATGACTGTCGTGATTGGCTACGTCAACTATGCCATCGTCGCCGTGGCGGGCGGCATGCTCTGCATCAAGGGACTCGCCGACGTAGGTGCGCTCGCGAGCTACCTGGTCTTTGTGCGCCAGGCCGCCATGCCCATCAACCAGTTTACGCAGCTCGGCAACTTCTTGCTCAACGCGTTGGCCGGTGCCGAGCGCCTGTTTGCCGCCATGGACCTTGAGCCCGAGGTGGACGAGGGCTGCGTGGAGCTGATGCAGACGGGCGACGCCGCGTGGGCGTGGAAGATTCCCGAGGGCCAGGGCGTGGGCGTCTACGGGCATTTGCATGATGTGGCAGCCGTTGATGAGTCGGGCCGCGCGGTGGCCGCGGACGGCACCGAGCTCACGTGCGGCTTGGTCCCGCTTGCCGGCGACGTGCGCTTCCATGCCGTGGACTTTTCCTACGTGCCGGGCGCCCGCGTGCTCACGGACCTCAACCTGTTTGCCAAGCCGGGGCAAAAGATTGCGTTTGTGGGCTCCACGGGCGCCGGCAAGACGACCATTACCAACCTCATCAACCGCTTCTATGAGGTCGATGACGGCGAGATCACGTACGACGGCATCGACGTCAAGCACATTGCCAAGGCCAGCCTGCGCGGGTCGCTCGGCATTGTGCTGCAGGACACGCACCTGTTTAGCGGCACCATTGCGCAGAACATCCGCTTTGGCAAGCTCGACGCGACCGACGAGGAGGTACGCGCCGCTGCCGAGGCCGCCTGCGCCGACTCGTTTATCCGCCGCCTGCCGCGGGGCTACGACACACCGGTCACGGCCGACGGCGCCAACCTGTCGCAGGGTCAGCGTCAGCTGCTCGCCATCGCGCGCGTGGCCGTCGCCGATCCGCCGGTGCTCATCCTGGACGAGGCCACGAGCTCCATTGACACGCGTACCGAAAAGCTCATCGAGCGCGGTATGGACCGCATCATGCGCGGTCGCACCACGTTTATGATCGCGCACCGCCTGTCCACCGTCCGCGACGCCGACGCCATCATGGTCCTCGAACACGGCTGCATCATCGAGCGCGGCACGCACGAAGAGCTGCTCGCCCAGCACGGCGAGTACTGGCAGCTGGCGCATGGCTTAAAAGAGCTAGATTAACCCGTTCGAGCACGATACTTTGACCCCTCCGTGCCCCTCACCTCGCCTCAAACCATCACAACATTCGACGCTTTTTGCCAAAAACGGGAAAAGCATCGAATGTTGTGATGGTTTTTCTGCCACTCGACCGGGTGGAATCGCTTTCTTGCGCACGAAGGTGTGCGAACCCGTGAGCAGGGGAATAAGGTTGGTTATCCGACTCCATTGGAGGGCTCATGGACCTGCCGATCGTCCTGTCCCATAAGACTGCCTGGCTGTACCACAACGTGGCGCGCCCGTCCGAGCCGCTCTCGCGAGCAAGCAGCCTATACGATGAGGACTCGCTTGCTAACGAGGCGGAGCCGACCGCGAGCCTGCCCAAACTGGGACTCGATGCCAAGGGGCTGAGGGCTTCAACGGCAGTTGGGATCGTTACCGACTATCTGGTTTCGCTCGGTATTCCACGAGAAGAGCTCGATCATATCGATACGCTCGTCAACTTCGATTTTGAGCGCTCGACGCCGGCTGGATTTAGGTGCCACGTGTTTGGAGCGCCGGTACCTCCAGGCCATCTTATCGAGGTGGCGGAGGGCCTTCTAGTGGTTGATGAGGCCATGTGCTTTGTCCAAGCGGGTTCGTGGATGAGCGAGCTCGAGCAGCTGGAATATGGCTACGAAATCTGTGCCCGATACCATTTGAATCATCTGTCGACAGGCGATTATATCGAGATGGGGCAGAGGTGTACCGTTGCCGACTTGATTGCTTATTGCAATGAGAACCGATCTCGTCAGGGGGCTATACGCGCGGCCGCCGTGCTCAAGCGCGTGCACGATGGCGCGCGGTCGCCCATGGAGACGGCCACCGCAATCATGGTCGTAGCAAAACGTTCCCAGGGCGGGCTGGGATACGCCAAGATCGAGCTCAACCATCGGGTCGATGTTCCCAACGAGTTCAAGTATCTCGCAAAGGCCGGGTATTTCGAGATCGACGTATATGCGCCTGCGAGCGGTACGGGGGTTGAATACAACGGCTCGGACCATCTTGATAAACAGCGCAGCGCGTCGGATGCGGAGCGTATGACCGTGCTGAGCGCGCTGGGCTTTAGGATGATCGTCCTCACCGGGACTCAGTTTGCCCACCAGCTGCAATTGCACCGGGCGATGAACGCCATCGCACTCGCTATGGGCCTTAAGTGCGACCGGAGCGAAGTGTTCCAGAAACGTCAAAACGACCTGCGAGAATTCGTGATTCGGCACTGGGACGGCGGCCTTTAGGGACGTTTTGGTCCCTCTACGGGGTACCGTGGACAGGCAAACCATCACAACATTCGACGTTTTTTGCCAAAAACGGGAAAAGCAACGAATGTTGTGATGGTCTGTGCTGAGGATGGGCTTGGGAAGCCGGTCTTGCTCGAAGCGGCCTGTCCTGTCGTACGGGTGTCGGCATGATTCTCGCATGGGGTATTATGTTTTCCGAAGAATAAAACGCCGCGTGAGGGGAGGGTTGCGTGGACGGGCACGTGCAACATGACGGCTTTGGCCGCGATATCAACTACCTGCGCATTGCCGTTACCGACAAGTGCAATTTCCGCTGCATTTACTGCATGCCGGCCGATGGCGTGGCGCCCCGTGCACACGACGAGCTGCTCAGCGCCGAGGAAATCGCCCGCTTTGTGCGCATGGTGGCGGGGGAGGGCATTCGCCGCGTACGCCTGACGGGTGGCGAGCCGCTGGTCAGCCGCCGTATCATCCCGCTCATTCGTGACATCCGCGCGATTCCGCAGATCGAGGACATCTCGCTTACCACCAATGGCGCCCTGCTGCCCAAGCTGGCGCCGCAGCTCAAAGACGCGGGGCTTAACCGCGTCAACATCTCGCTCGACACGCTCGACCCTACGCTCTTTGGAAAGATCACGCGTCTGGGTCGACTCGAGCAGACCATGGCGGGCATCGACGCGGCGCTGGCTTGGGGCTTTGAGCCCGTTAAGGTCAACTGCGTTGTTGTGCGCCGGCTCAACCAGGATGTGGAGGCCCTTGCGCAGCTCACGCTCGACCGTCCCATTCACCTGCGCTTTATCGAATACATGCCCATCGGCGACGAACACACGAGTTCGCATTGCGCTGTGGACCCGCATGCGCCCGCGCTCAATCCCGAGCTGTGGGACGCGAGCGATACCGTGCCGAGCGACGAGCTGCGGGCGCGCATCAATGCCGGGGTTGCCGCGACGGGGCTGGGCGAGCTCGAGCCGCTCGACATCAACGACGCTCCTGCCGGCGCGGGCCCTGCGCGCTATTGGCACTTTCCGGGCGCGGCGGGAACGGTCGGCTTCATTAGCGCCATGTCCAACCATTTTTGTGCGAATTGCAACCGTCTGCGCCTGACGGCCGATGGCAACGTGCGTCCCTGCCTGTTCAGCGATGCCGAGTATTCGGTGCGCGAGGCACTGCGCCGCGGTGATGATATGCAGGTACTTTCGATTTGGCGCGATGCCGTGGCCCACAAACCGCAGGAACACGCGATAATTGAGGGCACGCAACGATTTATGTCCCAAATCGGAGGATGATCATATGGCCAAGAGCAGGTACGCCGATGCCACCAAGGCCGCTCGCAGGGCCGCGATGTCTGCCCACAAAGCCTCGTCTGCCGGCAAAGACGCTGTGTCCGCGACCGCGCAGGACGCAACGGTGACCACCGATGCGCTCGCCGAGTCCGCCCGCGACGCGCGCCGCGACGAGCTGACGCACGTGGATGCCAAGGGCGAGGTGCGCATGGTCGACGTATCCGACAAGGCCGAGACGCACCGCACCGCCATCGCCGAGGGTACCATCCTCATGCATCCCGAGACGCAGGCCATGGTGCTGCAGGACCGCGCCAAGAAGGGCGACGTGCTCGCCTGCGCGCGCGTCGCGGGCATCATGGCCATCAAACGCACGAGCGACATCATTCCCATGTGCCATCCGCTGCTCATTACCAAGAGCAAGTGCGATATCGAGCCCATCGCTCCGGCAGGAACGTCTGCCGAGGACGTGCCCGAGGGCTGGGCGCCGGCGCGTCCGGACGGGCAGGTCGGTTTTCATGTGCTGGTCACGGCTGGCGTGACGGGTAAGACGGGCATCGAGATGGAGGCGCTGACCGGCGCGAGCGCCGCGTGTCTGACCATCTACGACATGTGTAAGGCCGTCGACCGTGGCATGGAGATCGTCGATGTGCGTCTGCTGCACAAGGAAGGTGGCCGCTCGGGCGTGTGGGACCGTGCGGAGCGTCAAGCTGCCACTGCCGAGGCAACCGCTGCCGATGGTGCCGCGCCCGCGAGCGTATCCGCCCCGGCCGTGCCCGCAGCTCCCACCCCGGCTGCCCCCGCGATCGCGTTTATCGGTTACCAGAACTCGGGCAAGACCACGCTCGTCGAGAAGGTCATCGCCGAGCTTACCCGTCGCGGCCTGCGCGTGGGTTCGCTCAAACATCATGGGCATCACGGCTTCGACATCGACGTGCCTGCCAAGGATACCTGGCGTCATCACCAGGCAGGCTCCAAGCACGTGGGCCTCATCTGCGCCACGCGCTGGGCGGAGTACGCCGACACGCGCGAGGAGGACGAGATGCCCGCGCGCGAGCTGCTGTCGCGTTACAACGACGTCGATGTGGTGATCATCGAGGGCTACAAGACCGAGGGCTTCGACAATATCGTGGTCGCGCGTTCCGGCGTCGACCGTCTGCGTGGCAAGAGCTCGCTCGATCTGGTCGACGGCCGCACACTGGCCCTAGCCTGCAACGAGGCCCTGGCACGCCAGGCTTTTGACGCCGGCTTTGCGACCCGAGCCATCAACATCAACGACGCCCGAGCCATCTGCGACCTGATCCAAGACCACCTTCAGGCTTGACGCTGCGCCGGTCCCAAGCACCCCATCTCGCCCCTCAAACCGTCGCTCGCGTACCAAAGTACGCGTCGCTCCTCTTTCGGGGCGACCTGGGGCACTCGGAACCGGCTCGCTGCGTTGCCATAACATGCCAAAAGGGGACAGGTTTATTTTTGGCAGGTTTTATTTGGGCAAACGTCATTTCCACCACAAAGGGGCCAGGCACCTTTGTGGCGGTTTTTGCTTTGACGGGCCGCGCCCGCGCTTTGGTATACCATGAACTCCACATCCAGATGCACCCCACACCGCCGCACAACCCAGAAAGGCCCCCATGGACACCACCTTCAGCCACATCAAAGCCGTGTTCTGCGATATCGACGGCACGCTGCTCACGAGCCAGCACACGGTGTCCCCGCGCACTGTGGCGGCGATCCGCGCCCTGCGCGAGCGCGGCGTGCTCTTTGGCCTGTGCACCGGGCGCGACGCCCACGCGACCGAGGCCATGTACGAGCTCTGGGGTATCGAAGGCCTGGTAGACGTGATGGTGGGCTGCGGTGGTGCCGAGGTCATCGACCGCGCGCACGATATCAACGAGCTGAGCTATCCGCTGCCGGGCGAGACCATCGCGCGCATCTGCAAACACATGGCGGACCTTCCGGCAACACCCGTCTGCCCCCGAGACGGCGTGTTCTACGTGCCCGAGAGCAATGCGTGCGTCGAGCACCTGTCGCGCGTCGACGGCGTGCCCTATCAGGTGGTCGATTTTGCCGAGTTCTTGCGCGAGCCGCAGCCCAAGGTGATGTTTACCATGGCGCCCGAGGTAATGCCGCGGGTGATTGAGCGGGCCTCGACGTTTGCCGATGACACTGTTAAGGCGGCGGCTCTGCAAACCACGCAGCGGCTCTACGAGTTCATGGATCCGCGCGTGTCCAAGACGCGCGGCCTTGTGCGCGTGGCGGAGCTCAACGACATGGGGCTCCAGGACATCTGCGTGTTTGGCGATGCCGATAACGACACCTGCATGGTGGCCGACGCCGGCGTGGGTGTGGCCATGGCAAACGGCAGCGATGCCACCCGCTTCGCCGCCGATTTTGTAACCGCCAGCAACGACAAAGACGGCATCGCGATTTTTATCGAGGAGCATCTGCTGTAGCGCCGGGGGAGAGCCACCACAAGGGGAACAGGCACCTTTGCGGTGGCCTCAGGCGATTTGGGCGAATTGATGCCTAAAATCTGCGCGAAAATTCAGATATGGTTGTCTGAACATTACGCTTCTAACTACCGATGGGTTAAAGATATTCCCATCAATTTGGTAGTCTATTCCTCCCGGTTAATGATCTACCGTTCACGGTCGATTTTCGACCGTTCACAGGACGCATGCTCTTGAGCAAAATGTTGTGCAAATAAATAAAATGCTATTAAAAAATGATAACTAGCTTAATTACCAGTAGAAACAGATATTTCATAGCGAATAAACGAAGGTAAATCCGAGCAAATGTCAGGAGAATTGAGAATTCGCTACAAAACTATCGGTATTTTTGCTTAGATGTTCAAACAATCATTACAATATGTACTATAAGCGTGCGTAATTACAGGTTGCGCAGATACGTTTGATAGTGAAAGAGCAAGATCGCGGTCTCTTGGGGAGGAGACATCGATGAAAGCGAATTCGGATAAATCTAAGCAGAGTAATAAAGCGACGCGCCGTGTACTGGCAGGCGTTTTGTGCGGAGCATCCGTTTTGAGCCTGGTACTGTCGCTCGTCATGCCTCCGATCTCGCAGGCCATTGCCAACGGTGCCCAGACGGTTCCTACCGAAGGAACTGTGATGGGGGGGGGTCCTCAAGTGAGTCTACTGATGTAGGCAGCACCAACAACGGGGATACCGAAAACCAGAATAGTGACGATGCCGAGAATGGCGCGAGCGAAGACGCCGTTGCCGCAGACCTGCCGTCCGACGACACGGAGGCCGAGGGTGATGCTCAGTCTGCGGATGATAGTGCTAACGGCGAGGGCGCAATCGCACTTGCTGCAGAAAATGAATCGACTTATGAAATCAGCAGAGGAGATGAACTCAGCGCGAAGCTTCCTGACAAGAAATTTCGCGATGGAAATGGCTCCGCTACTTTTAAGCTTGTTAACGATATTGAATACAGCGGTGAGATTAGGCTTGAACAAACTGACGATAACCCTATCAATATCACCCTTGACCTAAACGGTCATAAGATTAAGTGCTTGAACACCGACAAGCCGTTATTTGATATTGCTAACGGCGCAACACTTACAATTAAGGATTCCGCACAGGCGAATGAGACGCTCATCGAGGGCCAGCAGCTTACTGATCAGGGGCAGTACCTGAATCCCGATAATTATGGCAAGAAAGCCGAGCTAAATTACGTTGATGGCATTCCGTCTAATCTTACCTACTACGTGACCAAATCGACCCCAAGTGGTACAGGGACAACCGAGACGCTTGTCAAACATGACGTTGATATTAAAGGCGCCATCGTGGCGTGCAGCGGCAACGCAAATCTAAGGCTCATCAATCTGTATAACAACAACGGCAAGGGCTCGTTTAACCTTGTGAGCGGCGTGATCACGCAAAAGAAAGGCGGCAGGGTTAGCAGCTTGGTCTATGCCGAGAACGGCTCTACCGTCAACATGAGCGGCGGCTATGTTTGTGGCGCTTCTAGCTCGGGCGCGGGCATTATGGTGTCCAACGAGAAAGGTAGTGCCTCGACCCTTAATGTGGCCGGTGGCGTAATTGCCGGCAATAGTGCTCCTAGTGGCGGCGGTGTGTATGCTAAAGGCTCCACGGTCACCATAACTAATGGCGTAATCTCCGGCAACAGCACGCTTGATTCTGCTGGCTTTGGTGGCGGCATCATGGCCGAATATGGCGGCAGCGTTACTGTTTCCGGCGGTTACATTACGAACAATAAATATGCCAATTTCTGTGGCCATGATGGTTATGGCGATCATGGCGGCGCTGGACTTGCCGCTAGAAACGGTACTCATGTCACCATTTCGGGCGGCCAGATCACGGGCAACTATTCTGAGGAAGCAGGCGGCGGCGTTTATGTCACGGATGTCGACCGTAATGAGCAATCCCGTACGGGTATGGCGTGGCTGAAAATCACGGGAGGAATTATTGCCTCTAACGTGAGCTACCGATCTGAAGGTGCTGGCATTCGAGTGGGCCAGATGGTTGACGCGATGATAAATGGGTCGTCAAACGATAGCCCAGTCTACATCACTAATAACTCTTGCATGTCTCGCTTTGACTGGGGCGGAGGCGGTATCTTTGTCCAGGGAAACTCGGATTTGGGCAAGGAGAAGACTGCTGGTAGGCTATTCATATATAACTCGTACATTAGCGCCAATACCGCTGGCGGCTATGGCGGTGGCGTTGCAGTCTGCCCTACGGGCAAGACGTTGGTAACGAACACTGAGGGCACAGCAATCTTTGGCAATTCGTCTGCCAAAGATCAGCAGGACGCAAAAGCTGATTATAATTCTGAAACGAATAGCGGTAACGAAGGCACCCCTCACCTATCCGCTGGTGGCTACGAAGGCCTTGAACACAAAAAGAACCAGGATGCTGACGCCTACAATGCCAAAGAGTTTCGCGAAAACGGCCACGCGGACTTCTTCCTTGCGGCGGAGGATCATAAGACCCCGATCGCGGCGGTGATTGGCAAAATGCTTGGCGGCGGTGACGCCAAATACAAGGGAAGTAAAGAGCTTACGCAAGCCATTACTATCCCCGCTAACGGTGGCGTGCAGGTATATAAAAGCATCGGCCTGAGCTCGGGTGTTACAGCTCAAGACGAAGCCGCGATCAATGCGCAAAAAGTTGCGACAACGTTCATCACCGGCAACTATTCCTGGGACCATGGCGGCGGCATCATGTCGAACGGCGACCTGTACATGGGCGTGCCTGAGGACACGTATGTCTATCCGAGCCTCAAGCTCAAGGCGACCAAGGTACTACGTAATTCGCAGACAAATGTGAACGAGGGGCTCGAAGAGAATCAGTTTACCTTTAGGGTCTACCGCAAGGACTCAACCGACCCTTTGGCTAGCGCGACATTCAATCGTAACGTTTGCACCGAGGTTGGAACTGCAAAAAATGATGCAAGCGGCAATATCACGTTTGACCTTGGTGAACAGTTCGCAACGGGTGGCACGGGTAACGAAATCACATACTACTTGGTCGAAGATGCCGGCGATGATCCTGACATCACGTGCGACTCCAGTGTGTATGAGATTGTGGTACGGACCCAGGATAAGCCGACCAAGCTCATGACTGTTCCGAGTAAAAATAATCCGAACGAAGAGAAGGAACTTCTCATCCATAACTACACGATTACAGACGTCAACGGGACCAAGTACGAACTCGATAAGTCTGGGAAGTGGATTAACAAAAAAACGTGGAGTGTCGCGAAGAATGTCGACGGCTATTATCAAATTATCTGTGAGGACGGTTCGGCGACTTTCACTAACGTATGTACCGCGTACGACTCGACTGGCGTTTGGATTCCTAAGGCGACCAAGGTCGTTAAGGGTGGCGAGATGAAGGAGTTCACGCTCGAGTTTGCGGATAACGAGAACTTCGATAGTCCCAAGACGGTTATGACCGACCCCGACGGCGAGATTATCACCACTGCCGACGGCGGCAAGTCCCAGACCCTGAGCTTCGACAAGATCGAGTACAAACTCGATCAACTCAACAAACTTCCGGCTGACTCCACTGGCCGCGGTGCAAGCAAGACCTTTACTTATTACGTCCGCGAACAGCAGCCGAACACGCCGTTTGCGCACTATAAGTACGACAAGTCGGTCTATCAGATTACGGTCAATGCAGTTGATAACACTGACCACAAGATCAACGTCACTGCGACCTACAAGCAGATTCGGGATCGTGACGGCAATGAAGTGACCACCGACACGGACCACAAACTCACCGACGACTCCACCCCCACCTTCACTAACACCTACTCCACCTCTTTGCCCCTTTCTGGTATGTCGGGCGTCACTCTGACGTACCTTGCCGGCGCGGCGGTGCTTTGCGCTGCTGCGGCCTGGATGCACATTCGTCGCAAGGCGAATGCGAAGGGAGGCGAGCGTCGTGAATAAGAAAGTTTGCTCCTTCCCGATCTTGTTTGCGCTGTTTGCCCTCCTGATCGGCACCTGCGCGGTTGTGTTCCCCGCTTCCGCGCAGGCCGCGCCGACCTCGACCGGTTCCATCACGGTGAGCGGCACCGTGGCGAGCAGCTACGACGCCTACCAGATCTTTAGCGCCAACGTCGTCGACGGCGACAGCGACGCCAAGATCGCCACCGACCTCGCTTGGGCAAGCGACGCCGCGCGCGACGCCGTCCTGCCCGTGCTGCACAGCGCCGGCATGCCCAAATCCCAGACCACCGCGCAGGAAGCTGCCGAGTGGCTCAACACCGATTCCCACCTTACGAGCGCGCTGAGCGCACAGCTCGCTCGCTCCCTCCAGAACTCTGGCGCCGTGTTCGAGGCCCTTAAAGCGGGCACGGCGGCCGAGCTGCCCTGCGGCTACTGGCTCATCGTTGCCGACGACGACGCCATCGCCCAGAACGAGGCCGGCACCGCGCCGATCATGGTTCTGGTCGGCGGCGGCGCTGTCACCGTCAAGCCCAAGGCGGCGACCCCCAAGGTGTCCAAGCACGTGCTGGAGGACGGCACCGCCGCATGGCAGAAGGCCGCCGACGCAACGGTCGGCGACGACCTATACTGGCGCCTCTCGGCCACGGTCCCGGCGGGGCTTTCCGCCTACGATACCTACGCGGTGCAGCTCGTCGACACCATGAGCGCGGGGCTCGACCCCTCCAAGGTGGCCGAGAGCATGCGCGTGTACGTGGCGGCGGGCGCCGAGGGCGGCTTCGACGCCGTCCCGGCCGGCAAGGACGGGCGCGCCGGCACCGAGCCCGCCAAGGGCTGGACCGACATCACGGCTCAGTGCGTGGTCTCGGTCGAGGGGGGCTCCTTCACCGTGCGCACCGGCGACCTCATCGCCGCGCTCTGCGGGGCCGACGCCTTCACCGCGGGCGCCCGCGTGGTCGCCGTGTACAATGCGCCGCTCAACAGCGCATGCAACCACGGCATCGCGAAGGGCAACCCCAACGAGGTGTACCTGCGCTACCCGCGCTCTCCCTTTGCCGACCAGTCCGGCGACGCCGGCTTTACCCGCACGCCGAGCGACGACGCGTGCGCCTACACCTGGGATCTCGCGCTCACCAAGCGCGGCAGCGACGGCGACAAGCCGCTTGCCGGGGCGGTCCTGAGCATTACCGACGACCGCGGCCGCACACTGGCGGCCGATGGCGCGTGGGATGCGGAGGGCAAGGCCACCGTCACCACGGGCGACGACGGCCGCGTGACCGTCTCGTGCGTGGACTCGGGCAAGCTGGAGGTCCGCGAGCTCAAGGCACCCAAGGGCTACACCGCCTTTGAGGGCACGCGTTCCGTGACGGTCAAGGCCGAGGGTCTGGACGTCGACCAGGTGGCCGCCGCCAAGCCCAAGCTCGCCATCACGGCCGAGTCGCCCCTGCGCGCCGACAGCGCGGACGGGTCGACGGGCAGCCTGGAGGCGTCGCTCATCAACACGCCCACCGGCACACCCCCTAGCATTACCACCGGAGGCTTTATGCCCTCGACTGGCGATATGGCAATGTACGCCGCGGCCGCCGCAGCGGTCGCCGGAGCCGCGCTCATCGTGGTCGCGCTCCTGGTCAAGCGGGGAGGTGGCAGCCATAAAGAGTAGCTGGCAGCCCCACAGAGAGCGGGGCGAGACGTAGCGAAGCAGATGCTAAGACACAGACAGATGATGACCGATCGAATGGGAATCAAACGGAAAACGGAGGAAAAGAAGATGAGCATGAGCAAGAACATCGCACGCCTGGCAGTAACCGCCGGCCTCACAGCAGCGCTGAGCTTCGGCGGCGTGATGGCCCCGGTGACCATGGCGTTTGCGGCGGGCACGCCGACGGTGGCCACGGAGAAGGGTAAGGTGGCTATCACCGACGAAACATACACCGGCACGACATTCAAGGGCATTCAGATCTTCACCGCGAAGGTCACGCAGAATCAGAAGGGCGATGGGAGCTGGGATGGCTCGGCCGCTAAGACTCTTTCCGATATTCAGTGGGCTCCGGGTAATGTGAAAACCCTCGTTACGACTGCGCTCAAAGACGTTACTGGAGCACCTGAAGTAGATGCTGACGCCCAGACGTGGGCGGAGTTCATCAGCACGACTCAGGGCTCTAATTTTGGAGAGACTACGGCGGTTGATACTGGCACAACTCTTGACTTGATTGCCAAGGCCTTGGAAGGGGACGAGACCCTCACGTGGACAAAGCCAAGCGATTCCACCAAAGGTAGCTTTAAGGATCTTGATAATGGCTACTGGCTTTTCGTGACCGATACGCCCAGTACGACCAACGGTGCTAATGGCAATACTGATGCGTATACCTCGCCGATTTTCACCATCGTCGGTGGCTCTGACGTTAACGTGGCCCCCAAGAAGGACGTCCCCAACGTGACCAAGGCCGTAAAGGATGACAAGAACGGCAAGTTTGTTACGGACGATAGCAAGGATGTTTTTACCGCAGCCAACAAGGCTGCCGACTCCGCTGCTGAACAGCCTGTTGAATATCAGCTTGCCGGCACTGTGGCTAGCAACATTAACACGTATGTCAAGTACAGCTACACTTTCACTGACGAGCTCCCCTCCACGATGGTTCCAGAGCTTCAGGGTGGTAACCCAGTCGTTGAGGTCAAGATTGGCGATTCAGTCGTGGATCCCGCTTGCTACAGTGCGACCTATGTCCCGGGGGAAAGCACGAATACGCTCACTGTTTCCTTCGAGAACCTCAAAGAAGCAAAGGATAAGGCTGGCAATCTCATCAACGTTGACGGTGGTTCGACAGTCTATGTGAACTATGAGGCAAAACTGGTTGCTGGCAAGATTAACGCGGATATGCTCGGCAAGGCCCAGGTGAACAATGTCAAGTTGACCTATTCCAACAACCCGCACACCAATGGCACCGGTACCACGGTTGACCATCCGGCCTACGACTACACCTATGGTATCGACGTTACCAAGGTTGGCAGCGATGATGATGAGGCCGGCAACCCCAAGACTCTCAAAGACGTCGAATTCACGCTGAAGGAGCAAGGCACCGGCAAATTTATCAAGGCCGACGGCACCACGACGTCAAATGAGAATGAAGCAATACTGACCACCACCTCCCAAGGCAAGATCAACGTTGTCGGCCTCGATGAGGGCACCTATATCCTCACGGAGGTTAAGCCTGCGCCTGGCTACAACAATTCCGCGGCAAACGGTGTGACCTTTACTATCAGCCGCACGCTCAATCAGGACGGTACGAATGTGACGCCCGACACGACGAGCGCCATTGTGGCAGGTCAAGATGTTGTTCAGGAGGGCTCCGCGAAAGCTGAAGTCGGCAAGCTCAGCTTCACCATCGTTGACAAGAAGGGCTCCAACCTCCCGCTGACCGGCCTTAACGGCGTGACCTTCACTTGGATCGCTGGTGGCGCGGTGCTGTGCATCGGCGTGGCGCACCTCATTCGCAGCCGTAAGCAGGCTGAGGAGTCCGAGAAGGAGTAACGCCCGCTCTCCCATCCCTTTGGCAGGTGGGATGTGATGGCCATGAGACTTGCGGACACTCTTCTCGTCCATCCACGTTCTTGCTTTGCCATTCTCTTTTCGGGGCAGACTCCAGTGCGGAGTCTGCCCCGTTTTTTTGGACAACGCAGCCAGGCTCCATTGCCCGATGGATCAAGCGTATGAATATCGAACAGATGTTTGCAATTATTGCGTTTACCAGCTGTGGGTGCATACGCTCGCAGTAAAATACCCTTGCGACGCATTCCGTGCGCGGGCGGCCGACGACTCGATCGGAGGTCCCCAAATGCTCAAATTCCTTAACGCGCTCGCCGCCCTCGCGGCGGTGGGCACGTTCGTCATCGCGTTTCTTGACTCGTATGAGGTTCGGTTTAAGGTCCGTAGGCGCACGCGCGGTGCGGACGGTAGAAGGCATTTGCGCCGCAACAAGCGCAAATAAGAATGCCCGGGGTTAGAGGCCCGGGCATTTAACAACACCGGAAACTGGTCGCCCGCGCTCCAAAGTACTTACGCGGGGTGCGTCGTTTCCTGTAGCTATTGTATCCCGAATCGCCCCGCCGATTCGGGTCATTTTGAAAACTCAAACACGTCGGGCAAACCCGGACAATGCGGCCAGGCTCCGCTGGACGAGGAATCGTGTTTGTAACTATCGAACAGATGTTTGCAATTATTGCGTTTACCAGCTGTAAGTGCGAGTGCTCGCAGTAAAATATCCTTGCGACGCATCCCGTGCGCGGGCGGCCGACGACTCGATCGGAGGTCACCATATGCTGAAATTCCTTAACGCGCTCGCTGCCCTCGCGGCGGTGGGCACGTTCGTCATCGCGTTTCTTGACTCGTATGAGGTTCGGTTTAAGGTCCGTAGGCGCACGCGCGGTGCGGACGGTAGAAGGCATTTGCGCCGCAACAAGCGCAAATAAGAATGCCCGGGGGTCGGATCCCGGGCATTTAACAAAACCAGAAAACTAGGCCGCCCGCGCTCTCGTACACTTACGCGGGGTGCGTCGTTTTCTATTGACATTGTATCCCGAATCGCCCAGCCGATTCGGGACATTTTGAAAACTCAAATGCTGGCTTATCCTCGACTGGACGGTGCAGTCTAGCTGCGTTGTCCGGCGCGGAAGCTCGCTAATCGGCTATTATTTGTTTAGACAACTTGAGTTGTAGAGGAGTGACTGGCGATGGTGCAGGGCGCCAAACATATGAAGAGCAATAACGCCGCGGACAACGGCGGCTCAAGCCCTCAGCCCAAACCTCAACCAAAGCCCAAGCGCCGTCGCAAGCGGCTGCCGCGCTGGGCCGACCGGCTCATCACTATCGTCATCATCCTTATTGGCGTGGGCCTTATGACCTGGCCATGGATCTTGGACCGGCTCGAGGCCTCGGGCGTGTTCAACCAGATCAGCACCGTGTCCAGCACCGTGGACGCGCTCTCTGAAGAGGAGCGCGAGCGCATTCTGCTGCAGGCTCGCTCCTTTAACGAGCAACTTGCCGGCGAGGCAACCGAGCTTCCCGCCGACCAGATCGAGCCCTACGATCAGCAGCTTATCTTTGACCGCGACCCCATGATGAGTTGGGTCGAGATCCCCTCCATCGACGTGAGCATGCCCATCTACCACGGCACGAGCGAGGAAGTCCTTATGGCGGGCGTCGGCCACCTGGAGGGCACGAGCCTGCCGGTAGGCGGCACCTCGACGCATTGCGTGCTCACCGCGCACTCGGGCATGCGCAACCTGAGCATGTTCGACGACATCCACTCGCTGGAGCCCGGCGACCTGGTGCTGCTGCACACCATGAACAAGACGCTCGCCTACAAGATGGTAGACTCCGAGGTCGTGCTGCCCGAGGAGATGGAGTCGCTGACCATCGAGCCCGGCACCGACAAGGTGACGCTCGTCACCTGCACGCCTTATGGCGTGAACGACCATCGCTTGCTGGTGCATTGCGTGCGCACCAAGTACAACAAGAAGGACGTCGACAAGCAAAAGTCGCTGGCCGGCCGCCACTGGGGCAAGCGCGAGTTCGCCGTGCTTATCGTGGTCGTGGCCATCCTGCTGTTGCTGCTGGACATCGTGATCCACGCGGTCCGCAAGCGCCGCAAGGCCAAGGCCTCGGCATAAGACATTCTCCAGAACCACCACAATGGGGACTGTCCCCTTTGTGGTGGTCGGGACTTCCAAACCATCACAACATTCGATGAAAATCGCGATTTTGGCGAAAAACGTCGAATGTTGTGATGCTTTTCGTTGCGGGCGAGATGGTCTTCGCTGCGGGCGAGACGGTTTTCGCTATGGACGGTGCGGTTTCGTTGCAGAACCGCCAGCCCGCCGCCTGCCAACCGCCGCCCTCGTTACGTTTTCGCTGCATTTGAGTAAAGCGCCTGCTCCAAGCGGCGTTGCCTTGTATACTAGAACGGTTTAACTGTTATGCGGAAGGGAGCGCCTATGGCACTCAGCGAGAAAGACGTGCGCGGCATCGCCGAGTACGCAAAGATCGCACTGACCGATGACGAGCTCACCCAGATGACGTCCTACATGAACGATGCCGTCCAGATGCTCGAGCCCGTCTTGCAATATGACTTGCCCGACGTGGAGCCCACGTTCCATCCCATCGGAAGCCTGTCCAACGTGATGGGCGACGACCTGCGCGAGCCCGAGCGCGACCTGTCGCTCGACGTCGCGCTCGAGAACGCCGGCAGCGCGCGCGACCGCTACTTCCGCGTGCCGTCCATTTTGGGAGAGGGGGAGAGCGAGTAATGGCGCTAAGCTTCGATTCCCTTACCGCTGCCCAGATCGCCGCGGGCGTTGCCGCCGGCGACTTTACCGCTACCGAGGTGGCCCAGGCCTCCCTTGCCGCCATCGAGGCGCGCGAGGGCGGGGTCCAGGCATTCCTGCAGGTGGCGCCCGAGCTTGCGCTCGAGGCCGCCGCGCGCGTGGATGCCGACCGTGCCGCAGGCAAGCCGCTGCCTCCGCTCGCGGGCGTGCCGCTGGCCATCAAGGACAACATGAACCTCGTGGGCACGCGCACCACCTGTGCTTCCCGCATGCTCGAGGACTACCAGAGCGTCTACACCGCCACCTGCGTCCAGCGCATGTTCGATGCCGGCTGCCTGCCCATGGGCAAGGCCAACATGGACGAGTTCGCCTTTGGCAGCTCCACCGAGAGCTCGGCGTTCCACCGCACCAACAACCCTTGGGATATCGAGCGCGTGCCCGGCGGATCTTCGGGCGGCTCCGCTGCAGCCGTCGCCGCGGGCGAGGTCGCGCTCTCGCTGGGCTCGGACACCGGCGGCTCCATCCGCCAGCCGGCGTCGCTCTGCGGCGTGGTGGGCTTTAAGCCCACGTATGGCGCCGTGAGCCGTTACGGCGTGGTTGCCTTTGGCTCGTCGCTCGACCAGGTGGGCCCCTTTGGCCGCACGGTCGAGGATGTCGCGCTGGCCATGAACGCGCTTACCGGCGCGGGCCACGATCCGTACGACTGCACCAGCCAGGATTGCGCCGTCGACTTTACCGAGCATCTCAACGACAGCATCGAGGGCAAGCGCGTGGGCATTATCCCTGCGTTTATGGAGGCCGAGGGCCTGACGCCCGAGGTCAAGGCCGCTGTTCAGCGCGCCGCCCAGGAGCTGCAGAACCAGGGCGCCGAGCTGGTCGAGGTCGACCTGCCGCACCTAGACGCCGCCATCGCCGCCTACTACGTCATCGGCCCGGCCGAGGCGTTCTCCAACCTGGCACGTTTCGACGGCATTCGCTACGGCTACCAGGAGGAGGGCTGCGCCAACCTGTCCGACCAGAGCTCGCTGTCGCGCGCCCACGGCTTTGGCGCCGAGGCCAAGCGCCGTCAGATGCTCGGCGCCTACCTGTTGAGCTCGGGCGTGTACGACAAGTACTACTACGCTGCGCAAAAGGCCCGCACGCTCATCACGCAGGACTATGACGCCGCGTATGCCAAGGTGGACACCATTCTCATGCCCGCCTCGCCGCGCACGGCCTTTAAGTTTGGCGAGATCAGCGACCCCACGCAGATGTACCTCTCCGACCTGTACACCATCTCGCTCAACATTTGCGGCAACGGTGGTATCTCGGTGCCGCTGGGCCTGGGCGAGGATACTCAGCTGCCCGTTTCTGCCCAGCTGGTGGGTCCGGCCTTTAAGGACCGTCAACTGCTCACGTTTGCCCGCGCCCTGGAGCGCGGCTTTGCCGATGCCGCCACGGGGGCGCTCGCGCTTTCCGTCGCGCCCGATTTTGCCGGGAAGGGAGGCGAGCTGTAATGAAGGAGCTTTCCGAGGTCCTGCAGGATTGGGAGGCCGTGATCGGCCTGGAGATCCATACCGAGCTCACCGCACTCGATACCAAGATGTTCTGCAACTGCAAGCTCAGCCACGATGACGAGCCCAATGCCAACGTGTGCCCGGTGTGCCTGGGCCTGCCCGGCGCCCTGCCGGTGCCCAACAAGCGCGCCATCGAGAGCATCGTCAAGGCCGGTCTCGCCACCAATTGCGAGATCCAGCGCCACTCGATGTTCTACCGCAAGCACTACTTCTATCCCGATATGGCCAAGAACTTCCAGACTACGCAGGGTCCGGTTGCCTTTGCCATGTATGGCCATCTGGACCTGGACGTGACCGGTCGCGGTGCCGCCGAGCGCCCCGACTGCGCGTTTGGCGAGGCCGAGGCCCAGAGCCTGGCGAGCGCTTCGGGCAACGCCGAGGGCCTGTCCACGTCCATGACGTCGACCATGCGCGAAGGCAATCAGCGTGCCGGTCATCTGGCCAGCTACGACGCGTCCAACCTGCAGATGCCCGAGCGCCGCGAGGACGGTTCCTACACGGTGCCCATCCGCATCCTGCGCATCCACATGGAGGAGGACGCTGCCAAGATGGTGCACGTGGGCGGTGCCGAGGGCCGCATTACCGCCGCTGCCGAGTCGCTCGTCGACTACAACCGCTGCGGCACGCCGCTGATCGAGCTCGTCACCGAGCCCGACCTGCGCACGCCCGAGGAAGCGCGCCTGTTTATGGAAAAGCTCCGTCGCATCTTTGTGACGCTGGGCATTTCGGACTGCTCCATGGAGAAGGGCTCCATGCGCTGCGACGGCAACGTGTCGCTGCGCCGCCGCGGCGAGACCAAGCTGGGAACCAAGACCGAGCTCAAGAACCTCAACTCGTTCAAGAGCTTGCACGACGGCCTTGCCTACGAGATCTGCCGCCAGGCCGAGGTGCTCGAGGAGGGCGGAATCATCTATCAGGAGACCCGCCACTGGGAGCCCAGCCGCAAGCGCACCGTGGTCATGCGTGTCAAGGAGACGGCCGACGACTATCGTCTGTTCCCCGACCCCGATTTGGCGCCGTTCGATCTGGACGATGAGTTCATCGACCGTTGCCGAGGCGAGATCCCCGAGCTGCCCGATGCCAAGCGTGCCCGTTTTGAGACCGACTTTGGCATTAAGGCGGCCGATGCCGAGCAGATTGCCGGCGACCCCGAGTTTGCCGAGTTCTTTGAGGCCGCCGCTGCCGGTATGGCTGGCAAGGAGGCCCAGACGGTTGCAAACTTGCTGGTGAACGAGATGATCGCCTACCTTAAGGGTGCGGGTGTGTCGCTCACCGAGTCCGGCATCGCGCCGGCTCAGGTGGCAGCCCTTGCCAAGCTGCTGGCGACCGATGCCATCAGCTCCAACCAGGCGCACGAGGTCTTTGAGGCCATGGCCCAGACCGGCGACGACCCCAACAAGATCGTCGACGAGCGCGGTATGCGTCAGGTGAGCGATGCCGGCGCGCTGCAGCCGATCGTGGACGAGGTGCTGGCAAACTGTGCCGATCAGGCGCAGCAGTATCGTGACGGCAACCAGAAGGTCATCGGCTTTTTGGTGGGCCAGTGCATGAAGGCGAGCCGCGGCAAGGGCAACCCGAAGCTCTTCAACGAGTTGCTGAGAACGTCGCTCTCGTAAGCGGGAACCGAGGGGCCGGGCGCAGGGCCTTGCCTCTCAATTTCGGACAGTCCTGACTCACGACGGAGGCGCCACTGGCGCCTCCTGTTCGTGCGGAACTCATTGAGAGGCAAGGCCCTGCGCCCGGCCCCTCGGTTCCGTGACGACTCGGCCGTTCGGGTCAGGTGGGGCTGAATGGAATTTGGTGAATGAGGGCGCCGTTGGCGCCCTCATTTTTTGTGGATGTGAAGCGGGGACGGTCCCTTGGTAACATCGCATCCCCCAAGATTTCCAAAAAGTTAACCTTTGTTGACCTTAATAGTTAGATAAACTAAACTATTTTCCAAAAGTGTGCTCGAGCAAACTTGTTTACTCGGGTGCTGAGGCACCGTGCCGCGTCCAATGCGGCAAAAGGGAGAAGCAACATGAAGAAGTCGACGTTCAATACCCTGCTTGTCGGTGGCGGTTTTCTGCTTGGCACGGCCGGCATCAAGCTGCTTACCAGCGCTCCGGTCAAGAATGCCTGCGTGCAGGGTATCGCGTGCGGCATGCGCATCAAGAACGGCTACCAGGACATGGTCGAGCAGGCCAAGGCTAATGTCGACGACATGGTTGCCGAGGCTGCCTACATCACCCAGAGCGAGGCCGCTGCTGACGAGGCAGCCGAGTAGCGCTCCCAGGCACAAACTATGAGATTCTCGATTATCAGCGAGATCCCTGGCAGGACCCGCCTTCAGTTGGCGGGTCCTGTGCCAGAGAGCGATCTCGATGCGCTTCTAAAGCTTGGCGGCGACATCGATGGCGTGCGCAAGGTGCGCGTGTATGGCCGCATTGGCCAGATGGCGCTGGAATACGACGAGCCGCGCCGCGCAAGCGTGCTCGACGCCCTGGGCGCACTCGATGCTCAAGCTATCGCCGATACCAAGTCGGGTTACGTGATGCAGCTTGAGCCACGCAAGCACAAACTCGTCATGGATCTTGCCACACTTATCGGCGCCCACTACGCACGTCGCTGGTTCTTGCCGACGCCTCTGCGTGCGGTGTTTGTCGTGGCCGGTTACATGGCATTTTTGCGCGCTGCCCTTCATGAGCTGGCACAGCCGCGCCTGACCGTTCCTGTGCTCGACGCTTCGGCCATTGGCATTTCGTTCGTCAAGCGTGATGTCGACACCGCGGGCCAGACGATGTTCCTGCTCAACGTGGGCGAGCTGCTCGAGGACTACACCCGCGCCATGAGCGAAAACGAGCTCATCAACTCGCTGCTCGACGTGCCCGACAAGGCGCAAAAGGTCGTCGGCGACACCGAGGTAAGCGTTGCCGCGACCGAGCTCGAGCCCGGCGATTTGGTCGCCGTGCGCACCGGCGTGTCTATCTGCATCGACGGCGTGGTTGAGCAGGGGAGCGCTATGGTCAACCAGGCGACCCTGACCGGCGAACCGCTGGCCGTCGAGCGCAGCGTGGGCGACGACGTGTTCGCCGGCACCGTCGTGGAAGACGGCAGCATCCTGGTGCGCGTGCGCGCCAACACGGCGCAGACCAAGCTGCGCTCGATCGTCTCGCTCGTGCAGACGGCCGACTCGCTCAAGTCCGAGGGCCAGTCGCATATGGAAGATCTTGCCAACAAGATCGTCCCGTGGAACTTCCTGCTCGCGGGCCTGGTTGCGCTTACCACCCGCAGCCTCATCAAGACCTCAGCGGCACTGATGGTCGACTACTCGTGCGCACTCAAGCTCACGGGCTCCGTTGCCGTCATGACCGCCATGAGCGATGCTGCCAAGATGGGCATCATGGTCAAGGGCGCCAAGTACTTTGAGGCGTTTGCCAAGGCCGATACCATTGTCTTTGACAAGACCGGTACGCTGACCGAGGCGCAGCCGCGTCTCGCCTGCGTGCTCACCACCGATGGCTGGAGCGAGGACGAGATCCTGCGCCTTTCTGCCTGCTTGGAGGAGCATTTCCCGCATCCGGTGGCGCGTGCCGTGGTCAACGCTGCTCACGAGCGTGGGCTCGAGCACCGCGAGCGTCACGCTGCTGTCGAGTATATTGTGGCGCACGGCATCGCTTCGTCCATCGAGGGCCGTCGCGCAATTATTGGCTCGGCACACTTTGTGTTTGAGGATGAGGGCGCGCAGCTCGAGTCCGACATTAAGGAGCAAATCGAGTCCCAGATGCAGGGCCTGTCGCCGCTGTATCTGGCGGTCGACGGCACCGTTGTGGGCGTGCTCGGTATCGAGGACCCGCTCAAGGCCGGGGTCCGTGAGGCCATCGCCGACTTGCACGCGTTGGGCGTTAAGCACGTGGTCATGCTCACGGGCGACTCGGAGCGCACAGCCGAGCGTATTGCTCGCGAGGCAGGTGTCGACGAGTTTAAGGCCGAGCTGCTGCCCGAGGACAAGTACGCGTATGTTGAGCGCGTTAAGGGCGAGGGGCGCCACGTTGCCATGGTGGGCGACGGCGTCAACGATTCGCCGGCGCTCGGTTTGGCCGACGTGGGGCTGGCCATGGGCGGCGGAAGCGACATCGCCAAGGAGGTCGCCGATATCATCCTGACCGATACGGATCTGGCCGCGATCGTGCGCCTGCGCCGCATGAGTCAGGGGCTTATCGACCGTCTGACGAGTTCGTATTCCAAGGTGATGCTCACCAACTCGGCGCTGTTGGCATTGGGCATTACCGGCATGATCACTCCGCAGACGTCGTCACTGCTGCACAACGGCTCGACGATCGCCTACAGCCTGGGCAACGCGAAGGCGTACCTGCGCTAGCGCTTTTACTTAAGTTTTTGGCCTGCATTTGGGCGGTGTTGCAGCCGCCAGAATGCAGGCCTTTTGCGTTTGACCATGTGCTAGCAGAAATATATAGTTGTGCTAGCTTAGATAGCAAAAGTCGAAGGTGAGGTTGAGATGGGTGCTGTTAGCGGCATGGCGCAGGTGAACGTTCGCGTGGATCGCCAGGTCAAGAACCGTGCCGAGGAGGCGCTGCGGCTTTCGGGCGGGTCGCTGCCCGAGCTCATCAAAAAGGTGGTGGCCAAGGTCGCGCAGGGTGGCGGGCAGTGCGAGGAAGTGCTTGCGGCCGTCGACGACCGGCAGCAGGCCGTCGCGCCCGATACTCCGTTCGCCGCGTCGTGGGCAGCGGCAGACCGGCTTTATGCAGATATGGGCATCGCTGCGTCGCCTGTATCCGACGATCGCGATTGGGACACAATCTATTCCGAAGCCATGGACGAGCGCTATCGCCAAAAGGGGATGATCTTGTGAGCGGGGCTCCCCTCAAAATAATGGTGGATGCCAACGTATGGGTCGATTCGTTTTGCGCCGACCATGCCGAGTCGCTTGCCGCACGCGCGTTTATTGGGCAGGCGACGGAGGCGGGGGCATTGCTGTTCTTTCCGGTGCATATCGCCAAGGACGTGCTGTACGTTGTCCAACACGAACTGAAGCGCAGCGTTCTTGCCAGCGGGGGAGCGTTCGACGAGGCATCTGCCCGTGCAATTGGCGATGCGGCGTTGGCGTTTGTTCGGAACATGACCGAAAACGCCACGGCCGTGGGCGCAGATGCGTCGGACCTTTGGCTGGCCGACAAATACTTAGCGCTCCATCGCGATTACGAGGACAACTTGGTGCTCGCCGCGTGCAAGCGCGCGCAGGTCGATTACTTGGTGACCAACGATCGTAAGCTGCTCGAACATGCCGATCTTGCAGCAAAGACCCCGCGCCAAATGATGCCAATTCTGGCTTTGACCGAACGTGGCGGCGCGGCTATCGGTTGACGCGAACTGTTTGCGGGCCTCTTGGACGACGATGCGCCAAGGGGCCCGCGTCTGCTATTTACAAAAGCTCGGCCTTAATGGCGGGACTTTCTGCGAGCTGCTCGGCTGCCTTTTCGTCGGAGCTGTCGAGTGCTGCCAGGCTGCGGTAGACCCACTCGTTGACCTGGGTGTTTTTGACGCCTGCGGTCTGCATGAGGGCGCCTACCTCGCGGATTGCTGCGAGCAGATCGGCTTTGGGACCCGCGAGCTCGACCTCGACGCCGTGGTAGGCGGCCACGCCGCGGTTTTCGCTCACGTGGTCGATAAAGCCCTCGACGGTCTCAAGCTGCTGGGCGAGAGCTGCATCATCGTCAGCGTCCAGCGCAACAAGGGCGTTCGAAACCGTGAGGGCGGGATGTCCGCAGGGGACAAAGCCTTCGATGACATCCATAGCTTCGGTAATGGTTGAGCCCAGGCCTGCGAGGGCATTGACAAGTTGCTGCTTGGTATCCATAACGGTCCTTTCGACGGGTCAATTTTGCTTGGCGAAAATATACGTGACGCGATCGGTAGCAAAAGTGCGAAGTGCGGCGCACATTGGGGTCTTCACAGCTCGTGCATAGAACAGCTGTCCGCTTTCAGAACGTGGTAAGATAACACTCCACAAGCGGGGCTCGCCCTGCATGTTCCTTGAAAAGTCGACGGGTGTTGGGCGCTCGTGCCCAATGCCATCCAGACTTTCCCAACATTCGGGGGCGACTGGTTTCGACACGATAGCTCTGAGAGAGGAAGCAAGCCGAGGTCTCCTCGCCTCGTTAAACAGGGGTACCGTCAAATTGAATTGACAACAACTCTTCTTTTGAGCCTATGGCTCTCGCTGCTTAGTTTATAGCGGCGCGTCAACCCGGTGATTTCCCCGACACCGGCGCGACGTCATGTTAGGGGAATGCTCCCGCGCACGTAATCGGTATGGCGCGGGCTAAGACCGAACCGGTTGGGATGCCGCGAGCGTGTCGCTGCGCGCAAAGCGTCCGAGACTAAACCAGCGACTGAGCTTGGAGATGCCAATCAGGGGGCTTTCGTGGACCGGAGTTCGATTCTCCGCGCCTCCACCATAAGCAACAGGCAGGTAGATATTCGTATCTACCTGCCTTTTTATTTCTAGTCCGTACCGCGGAGAATCGAACTCTGTGCAGGGCGCGGGCGTAAAGAAAACGCCTTGGCAACGCAGACCGGGACACGCTTTCCCGATGGCAGCCCAGGCGGAAAGCACGTCCCGGAATCCGCGCTCAGACTGAGATGTAGTTTCCGGATGATGCCTCAAGCGGAAACCGCATCCCGGAATCGAGCCGTAGAGTGGGACATGCTTTCCCAATGGCAGCTCAAGCGGAAAGTACATCCCGGAATCCTCGTTCGGAATGGGATGCAGTTTCCAAATGAATGGCTAGCGGAAAGTTCATCCCGGAATCCGCGCTCAGAACGGGACGCGCTTTCCCAGCGGCGGTCCAAGCGGAAAGCGCATCCCGGAATCTCGCCTCAAACTGGGACACACTTTCCGCTTCACCTGCCGCCTTGAAAAACCTGCGCGCCCTCCATCCCAAAACTGGGTAGAAGAAGGCCAAAACGCAATCGCAGGAGGTCAACATGACTGCAGAAGATAAGGCAAAGAACGCCGGCAAGGTCGCGCTCGTCCTGGAGGGCGGTAGCTTTCGCGGGCAATTTACCGCAGGCGTGCTCGACGTCCTCATGGAGGCTGGTGTCGAAATCCCGGCGGTGTACGGCGTCTCGGCCGGCGCCCTCAACGGCGTGAACTATAAGTCGCACCAGATCGGCCGTGCCAACCGCATCAACCTGGCTTTCTGCAACGACAGCCGCTTCATGGGCGCCGCATCGTTTGCGTCCACGGGCTCTATTGTGGGTTACGACTTTATTTTCAACGATGTCCAGGACCGCCTGGATCCCTTTGACAACGAGACGTTCGACGCGAGCCCCATCGAGATGTACGCCGTCGCGACGGACATGCTCTTTGGAACCGCCACGTACCTCCCGGTCAAAAGCGCCGTGCTCGATCTCGACGCCGTGCGCGCATCGACCTCGTTGCCACTGGTGACGCCGCCGGTCGAGATTGACGGGCACAAATATGTCGACGGCGGCGTGGCCGATTCGGCCCCCATCGAGCATGTGCTCGAGGAGGCGGGCTTCGACCGTGCGGTCGTCATCGTCACGCAGGACCGCTCGTACGAGAAAAAACCCTACGAGTTTTTGCCGGCCGCGCGTGCGCGTTATGCCGACTACCCCTACCTGCTCGAGGCTATCGAGACGCGCCACGACCGTTACAACATCCAGCGCATGCACCTGTGGAAGTATGAGCGCGAGGGCCGTGCGTTGGTCGTCGCTCCGCAAAAGCCGGTCGAGGTCGGCCATGTCGAACACGATCCGGCAAAGCTGCTCGATCTGTATATTCAGGGTCGCCAGGAGGCAAAGCGCTTGCTCACGGAAATCCAGGAGTTTGTTGAGCGCTAGCGCCGCAACACTACGGCTCGTGGATGACATGTGCAGAAACTCTGGTCGGAGCCAAAATACCTGTTGACTCGTACGGCGAGCGGGGTAATATGGACGGGTTACTTGCAGAGCCCCGTGAATCTCTGTAACAACACGTACTGTACATGGAGGAGTCTAAGTGATTTCGAAATCGACTCACTACGCCAAGCAGGGCGAGGTCCAGCGCAACTGGGTTCTCGTCGACGCCGATGGTGCTGTCCTGGGCCGTCTTGCCACCCAGATCGCAATGATCCTGCGCGGTAAGAACAAGCCCCAGTTCACGCCCAACAGCGACTGCGGCGACTTCGTTGTCGTCATCAACGCCGATAAGGTCCAGCTTACCGGTAACAAGGCCGACACGAAGACCTATTATCGCCACAGCGGCTACAACGGCGGCCTCAAGGCTGAGAGCTTCCGCCAGGCTATGGAGAAGCACCCGGAGAAGGTCATCGAGCGCGCCGTTCGCGGTATGCTGCCCAAGACCACCCTCGGCCGTGCCCAGATGACCAAGCTTAAGGTCTACGCTGGTGCCGAGCATCCGCATGCTGCCCAGAACCCCACGAAGATTGAGCTGGAGGCTTAAAGATGGCTGAGAACACCGTTGTCTACCAGGGTACCGGCCGTCGTAAGAACGCCGTCGCCCGCGTCCGTCTCGTCCCCGGCACCGGCAAGGTGACCATCAACAAGCGTGACGCCGAGCAGTATTTCGGCCGTCATCAGCTCGTTGAGAACGCCCTTGCTCCCTTCAAGGTGACCGACACCGCCGGTCAGTTCGACGTTATCGCTCTGTGCGATGGCGGCGGCATCTCCGGTCAGTCCGGCGCCCTGCGCCTGGGCATCGCCCGCGCTCTTCTGAACGCTGGCGACTACCGTGCTGACCTCAAGAAGGCCGGTTTCCTTACGCGCGATGCTCGCGTGGTCGAGCGCAAGAAGTACGGCCTCAAGAAGGCCCGCCGCGCTCCCCAGTTCTCCAAGCGCTAAGGTTTTATCTCCTTACGAGATACAATGTACAAGCGGGGCCTGCCGATTCCTCGGCGGGTCCCGCTTTTCTTTTTCGACTAGGGTGGGCGGTTGCATATCGCCTGCTAGGGAAGGAGCGATCCTATGCCCCAGAACATCTTCGGTACCGACGGCGTCCGTGGCGTCGCCAATGCCGACCTCTCGTGCGACCTCGCGTTTCGCCTGGGCCGCGCGGCGACCAAGTTCCTTGGTCCGGATATCTGCGTCGGCCGCGACACGCGTCTTTCGGGTACTATGCTCGAGAGCGCTCTGACCGCCGGCATCATGGCCGAGGGCGGTCGTCCGCACTGCTGCGGCGTCATCCCCACGCCTGCCGTGGCGCTGCTCACCGTCCAGAATGAGCTCGACGGCGGCATCGTCATCTCTGCTTCGCATAATCCGCCGGAGTTCAACGGCATCAAGTTCTTTAGCCGCAAGGGCATGAAGCTTCCCGATGCTGTCGAGGAAGAGATCAGCGCCTGGGTCATGTCCGAGGAAGCCATGGCTGCCGACACGCTGCCGACCGGTGCCGGCGTGGGCCACATCATCAAGATGAAGGATGCCCGCAAGGCATATGTCGATCATGCCATCGATACGCTTGATGGCCTGAGGCTCGATGGCCTGGTCGTTGCCGTCGACTGCGGTCACGGTGCTTCCTGCCAGACCACGCCCGCCGCGCTGCAGCGCCTGGGCGCCACGGTCCACGCCATCAACACCGATTATTGCGGCACCGACATCAACGTCGAGTGCGGCTCTACGCACCTTGAGCCCCTGCGCGAGCTCGTGCTGCGCACCCACGCCGATATCGGCTTGGCCCACGACGGCGACGCCGATCGCGTGCTGTTCGTGGACAGCGAGGGCAATGAGATCGACGGTGACTACATCCTGGCTATCTGCGGTTCTGACCTCGCCGCTCGCGGCAAGCTCGCCAACTCCGAGATCGTCTCGACCGTTATGTGCAACCTGGGCTTCTCCATCGCTATGAAGGAGCAGGGCTTCGAGATGGTCCAGACCGCCGTGGGCGACCGCTACGTTCTGGAGCGCATGCTCGCGGACGGCGCCGTCATCGGCGGCGAACAGTCCGGCCACATCATCTTCCTGGAGCACAACACCACCGGTGATGGCCTGGTGACGGCTCTGCAGCTGCTGGCCGTGCTCAAGCGCACTGGTCGTACCCTCACCGATCTTGCCGGCATCATGAAGAAGTACCCGCAGGTACTCGTCAACGTGCATTCCGACAACAAGGCCGGTTTGGACGATTGCCAGCCCATTTGGGACGCCGTCGCTGCTGCCGAGAAGGAGCTTGACGGCCGCGGCCGCATTCTGGTGCGCCCGAGCGGTACCGAGCCGCTGGTCCGCGTGATGGCCGAGGCCGAGACGCACGAGCTAACCCAGCGCGTTGTCGACGACATCGTCGAGGTTGTCAAGCGCGAACTTCCCTAATGGTCAAAAACCGTTGCCAAGTGGTAAACTGTTAAGGTTATTTTGATTGATTGGTATGTCCGAGGGGGAGCATGTTCACTAAAGTCCTAAGGTCTTTTGGTATGCGTGGTCGAGTCCTTACGCTGGATGCTCCCATCTCGGGCGATGTCATTCCGCTTTCCGAGGTAAACGACCAGACGTTTGCCACCGGCCTTTTGGGCCAGGGCGTGGCGATTCGGCCCACCGGAACGCGTGTGATTGCACCGGCTGATGCCAAGGTCGAGGCCATTTTTCCCACGGGACACGCTGTTGCGCTTAACACGGTCGATGGCTTGGACGTGCTCATCCACGTTGGTTTGGACACTGTTCAGCTCGAGGGCAAGCACTTTACCGTACATGCGCAAGTGGGTGACATCGTCCATAAGGGCGATGTGCTCATTGAGTTCGATCGCGAGGCAATTGCTGCCGAGGGCTACGATGTGACGGTTCCCATCTTAGTGTGCAACTCCGTTGAGTTCTCGAGCATCAAGGGCTCCGTTGGCGTGCATGTCGAAGAGATGGACCAGCTCATCGTTGCTCGCGAGCGCTAGCAAGTGCACGTGGCCATTAGCCTACAATTCAAACACGTTTACGGAGGGCGCCCTTGAAAGAGGACGCCCTCCGTGGCAAGATGGGGTTTGTCCGAAGCTAAAAGGCTTCGGGTCACCGTGGACGGGCAGGGGCCTCGACGCGGCTAGACACGAGACACATACATTACGCGACCTCGCCCTGGTGGCCGCACACGTTGGTTGCGGCCGACGCGGGCCGCGGGCAAGTGCTTGTAAGGGGAGCCTTGCCTCTCTTGTACGAGAAAGGACGCGTAATGAAGATCATTAAAGCTAAAGACTACGAGGATATGAGCCGCAAGGCCGCCAATATTATCTCGGCGCAGGTTATCCTCAAGCCCGACTGTGTGCTGGGCCTTGCCACTGGCTCCACCCCGATCGGTGCCTACAAGCAGCTCGCTGCTTGGTACGAGAAGGGCGACGTCGACTTTGCCGAGGTCAGCACCTACAACCTGGACGAGTATCGCGGCCTTTCGCACGACGATCCCCAGAGCTATCACTACTTTATGCGTGAGAACTTCTTCGATCACATCAACATCGACCTGAACAACACGCATGTGCCCGACGGTTCCAACCCCGACGCCGCCGCTGCCTGCTCTGAGTACGACAAGATCGTCGCCGCCGCCGGTTACCCGGATCTGCAGCTGCTCGGCATTGGCAACAACGGCCACATCGGCTTCAACGAGCCCGATGACCACTTCTCCAAGGGCACGCACTGCGTCGACCTCACCGAGAGCACCATTCAGGCCAACAGCCGCCTGTTCGACAGCATCGACGACGTTCCCCGTCAGGCCTACACCATGGGCACCCAGACCATCATGTATGCCCGCATGATCCTGGTCGTCGCTAACGGCGAGGCCAAGGCTCAGGCCGTGCATGACATGTGCTACGGTCCGGTTACGCCCGCGTGCCCGGCTTCGATCCTGCAGCTGCACACCAACTGCGTTGTCGTTGCCGACGAGGCCGCCCTTTCGCTCTGCGAGTAGCGCGAATCCTGCACCTCGACATAGCCTTGCCTAAGGCCTCCGCTTTGCGGGGGCCTTTTTGCTATCCCTTTCCGCTCACTTGACCAAAATCTTGCCGCAAGCTTGACGAATGCCGGATGCCCAACAGTTTGATTCATTCCTTACCAGATTCTATGCAAAAATGCCACTAAAAGGTCGTAGACGGTAGTGGGTGCTAGGCGAGTTGAATGACATGGCTGAACCTTGTTCATTTGCGTTACACTGCCGCTTAGATGGGACAAGCTGACAAGCCATTTACCTGCTTAAAGACCGATTAGTCGGGGGATTAATAACAATCGGCCCTCGCTGTACAAAAACTTGCCGCTTGCGTACCAAAAGACAACCTAAAACACAAGGTCGCTCTATTCATAGCGCGGCTTGTATGGTCTTGCGGTTACAGTGTCCATACGGTCGAGTTGAGGAGCGGGCATGGTAAACGATTTGGGCAGTATAGACGACCTCGAGCTGATGCCGCTGGGCGGAGGCTATATGGTGCGACGCGAACGCTTGATGAATGAGCTTATCGCCAAGGGCCGAAAGGCCGGCATCGTGGTTCTTTATGCGCCCGACGGGTTTGGGAAGACCTCGGTGCTGCTGCAGTACACCCATGAGGTTAAATGCGACCCGACGCGAGGCCCCGTGCGGATTATCGAGGCCGATCGCGCCACTGGGCGCGAGGTGTTTATGCAGCTCGAGGTGGTCACCGAAGAACTCAAAGACAAACCGCACTCCCTTATCGCGATTGATAATGTGCCAAACCTCGATCAGCGCGATACCGAAGACCTCATCGACAGGATTCGCGGCCTGCGCGCTATGGGGGTAGGGGTCTTTATCTCCTGCCGTCCTTCAAATCGTCAGCTGATTCATGGGCTGGGCGATTCGGTTAAGATCAATGCGCAGATGCTCAAGGTGCATGCCTATGAGTATTCGGCGTGGGCATCGGCGTTTTCGATCAGCACATCGCTCGACTTTTATCAGCTCACGCAGGGTGTGCCCGAGCTCGTCTCGGCATTGCAGACGGGTCTGTATGGCCAAGGCGACGTAGCCGGTCTGCTCGAAAACGAGATTGTCAACGTATATGGCGCGGCACTTGTCGATCTTGCTTCACTCGATAATAATGCGCTGTTCTGCGTTGCCTGCCTCATGATCTTGATGGGCGAGGGCAATATTGCAGAACTCGAGGCTTGCGGGGTGAGGCTGTCGATGATCGACCAGTCCTACCTTGTGCGCGATTACCCGATCTTTGGCTTGGATCCCGCCGACCGGAGCTTTACGTGCCTGGGCGCCGAGGACAACGGACGCCTGCGTCTGCGAAAGTTGGTGGCCGAGATCCGTCCCGAGCTTGTTCCACGGGCAGCTCGAATTTTGCTCAAGGCAGGTCGATGTGATGCGGCGATGGACCTAGCCGACGCCTTTCTGGACCGTAGCGTGGTCCTTGAGCTCGCCGGGCAGTATGGAGTCGATCTTGCTCTGACGGGGCACGGTGCCGATGTCTGCCGGGCGGCGTTGGGCACGATTGATGCCGACGATCCGGCACCAGAGCCAACGCCCGCCGAGGCGCTCGGCGTATATCTGGCAGCGGTCAGCGTGTCCAATACAAAGCTCGCTCGCTATATGGCATCGGTCATCGAGCGCGGGGGCGAACGGGCGGCCTGCGAAATAGACCCTGTTTCATGGAGGGTGGCCCAGGCGCTGACGGCTGTTTGCTATGGGGACAACGGGCTTGGGCTTCCTACGAACCTGGCCGTGCCAGAAATCGAGACATCCCATACCGCACTCGATATGTTGTCTGCGCATATCGAGGTCAAGCGCTGTCTGACAGAGCGGGGAAATGACGGCGGCGTTCTACAACAGCTCAAAACGAGCAAGGCCTACGACTGCGAGCTCGACATCGCGGGGATTGTTATACGGGCCGATAGCATGCTGGTGGAGCTCTTTGACGGGTCGTTTGCGGGAACCGACGCGCGCGACGACGAGATGACGGTGGTGCGGGAGGCGCTCGACGTACGTGGGCTTAAGGCGATGGCTATCTGGGTGCGTATGGTGTTGGCGGCACGGCGGCTCCTTTCCGGCTTGCCGGTAACCGACGACGCGGCGTTCAACGAGCTCGATCGTTTTGCCGTGCGCATGCGCGACAACCAGATTCAGCTGTTTGGCCTGTTGCTAGAAGGTTGGCAGTCGCTGGCAGAGGGACGGCCGGTTAATGCAAAGTTCCGTGCGGTCCAAGTGCTCAAACTTGCCGAGGAGTCGATTGCGTACATGCGCGATAACGCATTGCTGCTGGAGCGCGCGGCATATCTGCGTAACACCTCGATGGTTTCGGTGCGCGAGGAAGCGGAGTTGCTCGATATAAGCCAGACGCAGGTTGGTGGCGCAGAAGCCTGGATGGTGGCGCTGCATTTGGCCTGTGCGGGCCGAGACAGCGACCTTGCGGCCTGGATGTCCATGAATCGCGCGGGGATTCTGGAACCGTCGTATCGGCTCTTTGCGCGCCTTGCCATGCATTGTCTGGGCGAGCCGGCGACCAGGATACGCAAGAAGCTTCCCGTGCGCGAGCTGTCGCGGTATTCGCTGCGCGACGATTTGGAAGGGGAGGGCGAGCGCCTGTTCCAGGCCGGCGAGGTTGAAGCCGTTGATACCATCGACCATATCGAGATTCGCATATTTGGGGCGTTTCGCGCCGAGCGCGACGGGTTTCCCATCACGGACAAAATGTGGCGCCGCAAGAAGGCGGCGACACTTGCCGAGCGGCTTGCGTTGGGCATGGATGCGCTCGTCGATCGCGAGACGCTGGCCATGGAGCTGTGGCCCCATGCCGAGTTCAATAGCGCCCGCAATAACCTGTACTCGACGATATCGCGCTTGCGGTCGGCTTTGGGACCGACGCCGGATGGCAAGTCGTGTGTGCTCATCCAAAATGAATGCATCGGACTCAACGGCGACTACGTCAAGACCGATGTACGGCTGTTTGACCAGATAAGCCGCGAGGTTTTGGGAAATCGCACGGGTGCACGCGGGCCCCATTTAGTTGAGCTGTGCCTTAAGATTGAGCAGCTTTATGCCGGACCGCTGTATGTTCCCAATGGCTGTAATCCCACCTACTTTTTGCGTATGCGACGCATTATGCAGTCAAAGTACATCGATTGCATGATTAAGGGAGCAAATGCCGCTCTAGAAGAAAACGATCTGCAGTCGGCGATTTGGCTGGCGGAGTCGGGGCTTCGGCAGGAAACGGCGCGCGAGGATATGGTGCGCTGCGCCATGCGTGTCTACAGTGCGGCGGGGCGGCGGCGCGATATCGTCGAGCTGTACAGCGGGCATATGCACCATCTGAGGGAGCAGGTCAATGGCGTGCCCGAGCCCGAGACGCGGCGTCTATACGAGCGCTTGGTGGAGGGACGGCTCAATCGCGTGCTTGTCGAGCGATAAAAAACGGGCGCCCGAAGTACTTGGGCACCCGTAAGCTTGCTATGTGTTGGCTCGCCGGATCATTGGCTCTTAGACGAGCTTGATCTTCTCGATGTCCTTGCGCGAGGACTCGCGATACAGCGAGAACTTGCGGCCGATGACCTGGACGACCTCGGCGTGGCAACGCTCGGCGAGCTCTTCGGCGGCCTCGCGGGCGGAAAGACTAGAGCCATCGAGCACGGAGCACTTAACGAGCTCGTGCTTCTCCAGGTAGGCGACCGTCTGCTCGACGGTGCCCTCGTTGACGTCGGACTTGCCGATGATGATGGCGGGGTTGAGGTGATGGGCCATGCTGCGAAGCTGCTTGACCTGGGCTCCTGTCAGTGCCATGGGTTCTCGCTTTCTATGTATGGGGCGCCCCGCGACGGGGCCTTAATCTACGTGAGCTGTCCCACGATAGCGCAGGAACGGCGCAGTGTGGAGCGCGTTTGCCCAGTTCAAAAAGAATGCGGATGCCGAGCGAGTGGGCGGTGCGGGCTGCGAACAGGCTATGAGCTGGGCGCAGAGACCGGCTCCCATGCAATAAACGCCCAACGGACCTTGCGGACGTGGTCGAGCATGTAGCGTCCCTGCGGCACACCCTTGGAGCCCGGCTCACCGGCATGGGGGTTCTCAATCATGTGCTGGGCGATGTAGTCGCGCAGGCGGTCGATCTTATCCTCGTTGCCATGCTCGAGCATACGGGAAAAATCTGCTACGCCCGCCTCAAGGCTATCGAAGGTGTCGCGACGGGGCGATTCAAAGTACGTAACCTGCGGCAGGGCACCCATCTGAATGAGGATATTAAAAGCATACACAAAGCCATTACTGCAGGTAACCGAGGCGCCGATGGCGTTCATCAGGTGCAGGTCATAGCGCGGGCTGGAGTTGGCGACCATCGTGACAGCACAACGCCGACGAGCCGTACGATCAAGCTTGGCAAGCGCACCTTTGAGGTTGGTCGTGGTGACCGAACGACTGGCAAAGGCAACATCAACCGCTTTCGCGATCGGCCCAACTAGGTCCCAATCATCATCCCAGGCAAGCTCAAGCGGCGTAATGTGGCCTTCAAGCCCGTAATACTCAATACCAGCATCAAGGGTGCCCAGCATAGCAGGAGAGAAATCAGCCGCAATCACAGGATGCCCGGCTTGCGCAAGCGGAATAGCAATCGACCCAGCCCCACACCCCATATCAAGCACCGATTCACCAGGCTCAAGAGCCAGCAATTTCATAAAATCTCGGGCATACGGAGCAGTCTCAAGAGGTCGAAAATGTCGAGCCCGCTTATCCCATTCAAAAGAATCATCAGCCCGATGCCGAGCGGCCTGCAGACGCATCCACTCCTGATTCCAATCAGCAGAAAGAAGCTCAGAGCGAGCATCCCCATCAACCACGGGCTAACCTCCTAGCAACAAAAAAGCGACTCCCCCCAAAAGAAGAGCCGCAACCAGCATATATCAGAAAGAACCGATCCAACGCCAAACCGTCGCACCAGCCTAGTGGTGCAGGAGCGAAGCAACTGCAACCGGGATAGAGCCCAACCGAGGTCCCGTTGTGCGGGAGCCCCGGGGAGGGCAAATATATAGGGTCGATCGCGAGTTCCGCACGAGCCGGAGAGCACTTAATGTGCTCTCCGTGCGAGTCAGGACTGTCCGAGCAGGCGACCTTATATATTTGCCCTCCCCGGGGCTCCTCGCCAGTCCCCCTCAGCTAGTTCTTCAGCGAGTTCAGCGGTGCCGGGAAGCGTCCACCACGGTGGGCAAGCACGGTGCCGGCGTTGGGGTTCACCGGCATGATGGGCGCACGGCCGAACAGGCCGCCGTACTCGACGCAGTCGCCCACGCCCTTGCCAATGGCGGGAATCACGCGGACGGCCGTGGTCTTGTTGTTGATGACGCCGATGGCCATCTCGTCGGCGATGATGCCGGCGATGGTCTCGACCGGGGTGTCGCCGGGGATGGCGATCATGTCCAGGCCAACGGAGCACACGCAGGTCATGGCCTCGAGCTTCTCGAGCGAAAGCGCGCCGGCCTCGACGGCGGCGATCATGCCGGCATCCTCGGACACGGGGATGAAAGCGCCGGAGAGACCGCCCACGCTGGAGCTGGCCATGACGCCGCCCTTCTTGACGGCATCGTTGAGCATGGCGAGCGCGCAGGTCGTGCCGGGGCCACCGCAGGTGCCCACGCCGATGATCTCGAGGATGCGCGCGACAGAGTCGCCAATGGCAGGCGTAGGTGCCAGCGACAGGTCGACAATGCCCTTCTCGACACCCAGGCGATGGGCGGCCTCGCGGCTCATGAGCTCGCCGGCGCGGGTGATCTTAAAGGCGGTCTGCTTAATCTTCTCGGCGACTTCCATCATCGATGCGGAATCGGGCAGCGTCTCCAGGGCTGCGGCCATAACGCCGGGGCCCGAGACGCCTACGTTGATGACGGCGTCGGCCTCGCCACCGCCGTGGACGGCGCCCGCCATAAACGGGGAGTCCTCGACCATGTTGGCAAAGCAGACAAACTTGGAAGCGCCGACGGAATCCTGGTCGGCCGTGAGTTTAGCGGCATCGATGATGGTCTGAGCCGCCATGAGCACGGCGTCCATGTTGATGCCGGCACGCAGACTGGCGACGTTGACGCTGGAGCAGACGCGGCTGGTGGTGGCAAGCGCCTGGGGGATGGACTGGATGACGCGGCGGTCGGCGTCGCCGATGCCCTTCTGGACGAGTGCGGAGAAGCCGCCCAGGTAATCGATGCCGAGCGTCTCGGCCGCGCGGTCGAGGGCATGCGCGATGGGGGTGAGGTCCTCATCCTTGCAGCACGCGGCGATCTGTGCCACCGGGGTGACGGAAACGCGCTTGTTGACGATGGGGATACCGTACTCGCGCTCGAGGTTCTCGGCGGTCTCGACCAGGTGCTCAGCCGTGTGTGTCACGTGGTCGTAGATCTTCGTGCACATGCGGTCGAGGTTCTCGTCACCGCAACCCATGAGCGAAACACCCATGGTGATGGTCCTGATGTCGAGGTTCTGCTCCTCAACCATGCCGCGGGTTTCCGCGATTTCTGCGGGCGTGATCGCCATCCTTGCACTCCTATCTGCCAAAACGAGCATAGTCTTGTCTATTCTAACGTGCCGCACGTGTCAAGTGGCGCATGCGGCACGTTTTGGTGCTCGGTTGTTTCCGTTGTGTTACTGCCCAAAGACCTCTTCGGCGATGCGCGCGCTTTCGGCGGCGTCCTTGGCGTAGTAGTCAGCGCCGATCTGCTTGGCGTATTCGGGGGTGAGCACGGCGCCGCCTACGATGATCTTGACGCCCGGCACCTCGGCATGAAGCAGCTTGATGGTCTCCTCCATGGCGACGACCGTGGTGGTCATAAGCGCCGAGAGGCCGACGAGCTTAATGTCGCGTTCCTTGACGGTCTTGAGCACCTCCTGCGGGTCGACGTCGCGGCCTAGGTCAAAGACGGTGTAGCCGTAGTTGTCGAGCAGCATCTTGACGATGTTCTTGCCGATGTCGTGGATGTCGCCCTTCACGGTGGCCACGCAGATCTTGCCCTTATCGGCAATCTCGCCGGCGGGCATTAGGCGCTTGATGGTGTCAAAACCCACGCGCGCGGCCTCGGCCGAGGCCATAAGCTGCGGCAAGAAGAACTTGCCCTGGTCAAAGAGGACTCCGACCTCATCGAGGGCGGGGATAAAGTGATTGTTGATGAGGTCCATGGCGTCGTGATCTGCCAGCAGACGCTCGGTCTCGGCCGCGATCTCGCCTTTGCGGCCCGAGACGACCATGCGACGAATCGGGTCGTCGTTGCTGTCAGTGCCGGCGGTGCCAGCAGCGGGCGCGGTGTCGGTCGATACTGCCTGAGCCGCCGCCGGGTTCGCGGCGATCTTGTACGGATCGGTCCAGCCGGCGTAGCGTTCGATGTATCCGGTCGAGCCCTCGTCCTCAACGCTCAGGACGCGATAGCTGTAGACGGTATCCATAAAGCGCTTGGAGCCCGGGTTCATGATGGGGGCGTCCAGGCCTGCGCCGAAGGCGGCAGCCAAAAAGACCGAGCCCAGCAGCGGGCGGGCGGGCAGACCAAAGCTGATGTTCGACACGCCGAGCGCGCATTTGACGCCCAGGCGCTCCTTGCACAGGGACATAGCACGCAGGATCTGTTCGGCCTGGCGTTGATTGGTCGAGGCGGTCATGACCAGACAGTCGATGAGGATGCGGTCCGGTCCGATGCCGTAGCGCGCAGCCTCGGCTACGATGCGCTCGGCGATGGCGAAGCGAGCCTCGGCGGTATCGGGGATGCCGCCTTCGTCGAGCGTGAGGCCGACGACGTTGGTGCCGTAGTGGGCGACCAGCGGAAAGATCTCATCCATGATCTGCTGCTTGCCATTGACCGAGTTGATGATGGGCTTGCCGGCGTAGCGGCGAACGGCGGCCTCGACGGCTGCGGGATCGGTGGAGTCGATCTGCAACGGCAGCAAGGTGGAGCCCTGGAGCTGCTCGGTTGCCTGTTGGATGATCTTGACCTCGTCGATTTCGGGCAGGCCCACGTTGACGTCCAGGATGTCGGCGCCCTGTTCCTGCTGGCTGATGCCCTGGCTCACGACGTAGTCCAGGTCGCCGTCGCGCAGGGCCTGCTGCAGGCGCTTTTTGCCGGTGGGATTGATGCGCTCGCCGATGACAGCGATTTTGTGGCCGTTGCAGGGAAGGTCTACGACCGTCTGCGCGCTCGTGACCGACATGCTGGGCTTGCGGCGGCGCGGGCTGGGCGTGTGGTTGTTGATGAGGGTGCGAAGTGCCGCCATGTGCGTGGGCGTGGTGCCACAGCAGCCACCCACGACGCTCACGCCGTCCTCAATCATGCCGGCGACGGCCTCGGCGTATTCGGGTGCCTGGATGTCAAAGACGGTATTGCCGTCATCGTCCACGCGGGGCAGTCCCGCATTGGCCTGCACCATAACGGGCTTGTCGGTAACGGTGAGCATGCGTGCGGCGAGCCCTCGGAGCTCGGCCGGTCCCTGGCTGCAGTTGATGCCTAAAACGTCGGCGCCGATGGCGTCGAGCGTGACGGCGGCCACCTCGGGACTCGTACCCAGGAACGTGCGACCGTCTTCCTCAAAGGTCATGGTGGCAAAGACGGGCAGGTCGGAGTTCTCGCGGCAGGCGAGGACGGCAGCCTTGATCTCGGCAAGGTCGGTCATGGTCTCGATAATAAAGAGGTCCACGCCCGCGTCGACGCCGGCGCGCACTTCCTCGGCAAAGAGGTCATAGGCCTCGTCGAAGCTCAGGGTGCCCAAGGGGCGAAGCAGTGCGCCGATGGGGCCGATATCGCCGGCGACATAGTGGGCGCCGGCCGCGCGGGCGCAGGCGACGGCGGCGGCAAAGACATCTGCCACGGTGGCGGCGCCGTCGAGCTTGTGGGCGTTGGCGCCAAAGGTGTTGGCGGTGATTACGTCGCAGCCAGCCTCGACGTACTGACGCTGAATATCAGTGATAACCTGGGGCTCCTCAAAGTTGAGCAGCTCGGGCAGGGCGCCGGCCTTCATGCCGGCCGCCTGCAGCATGGTGCCCATGCCGCCGTCGAACAGGAGGTGTCCCGTGCCCTCGATGGCGGCGCGCAGGCGATCGTCCTTAATGCGAAGGTCGCCGATCGTGCGCGTCTTGTACGTGGCGCCGTTACAACGCGCAGTATTGACGGGCGCTGCCAGCGCGGTACCGTCGGAATCATGGGTGATAAGCGGAGTAAACATCGAGGGCTCCTAATGGCTGGAATAGCAGGTGGTGTGGGCGGCGCGGAAGCGGCAGTGCTCGCGCATGCGGCAGATATTGCAGGTGGGGCGGCTCTGGGCGTCGTGGACCTCGCCGTCAAACAGACCGATCACTGCGGTCACACTCTTGGTGGGCATGAGCAGGCTGGTAGGTGTGACGGTAAGCCCGATGAGCCGCGTGGCGTTGAGCGCAGCCACGATTGAGTGCTGGGCCGTAAGCGGGCAGTCGCCGTAGCCGGGGCTGAAGCGCCAGTTACCGGCGAGTCCGTGTGCGGCGGCCACAGCCTTGACCTGCTGGTCCATCTGCTCGACGGCGGCTTCTACATAGGCAGAGCATGCAGCGTCGAGCACGGCTCCCTCTAGGGGTTGCTGGGCTCCCGTGGTGCGCAGGCGACGCTCGGCGTCCATGCCGAGGGTGCATGCCATGAGTGCGGCAAAGCGGGCGTCTTTGAGGTGGCGATAGATATCGCGGCCGCGCAGCTCAACGTTGGTGCCGACCAGGCGGATGCAAGGCTCGCCCTGCTCGTCGACGCCCGTGGCATCGACGGCAAACACGCGTCGCACGCCACGGGGCTCAATGTCCAGTTCCAAACGCTCAACGACAAGCTCAATACGCTGCGACAGCTCGGGCTCAATCTGCTGACCGCCGTAGCCCAGGTAGCGCAGCATTTCGGCACGGTCGACTCGGGGGCGATGGGCAGCATCGATACGGTAGAGCGCCGGCGACGCAAGGTCGGCCGGCACTTCACCAAAAGCTGTATCGATGTGCGGTTTTTCCATTACCCCAGGCGCTCCATAATGGTTGCGGCGATCGCAGGACGATTCATAGTGTACAGGTGCAGGCCGTCGGCGCCGTGCTCCTTGAGGTCGCAAAGCTGACGGGCGGCATAATCTACACCGGCTGCCTGCAGGCTCTCGGGGTCGTTCTCGTACTTGGCGAGAATCTTGATGACGGGGGAGGGCAGCGACGCGCCGCACATAAAGACCATGCGGCTGATCTGTGACTTGCCCATAAACGGCATGATGCCCGCGGTAATGGGCACGGTGATACCGGCCTTGTCGGCAAGCTCGCGAAAGCGGTAGAAGCACTCGTTGTCAAAAAAGAGCTGCGTCACAAAGAAGCTCGCGCCGGCGTCCTGTTTTTGCTTGAGGTATTCGACCGAGAGGTTGAGATCCTCGCAGGCAATGTGGCCCTCGGGGTAGGCTGCGGCGCCCACGCAAAAGCCGGCATCGACGAGCTCCGGGATGAGGTCGCGGGCGTAGGCGTAGTCCGAGGCGGGCTTGTCGTCCTCGGTTGCGCCGGCGGGAAGATCGCCGCGCAGGGCTAGCACGTTTTCCACACCGGCCGAGCGATACTCGTCAATCTTGGCGGCGATATCGGCATGCGTGCGGCCCACGCAGGTGAGGTGCGCTACCGAGGGCGTATCGAATTCGCTCGTAATCATATGCGCGATGGGGGCGGTGGTGGCACCGTTACCCGAGCCGCCGGCCGAACAGGTGACCGAGACAAAGCTCGGCGAAAGCTTGCACAGATTGCCTGCCACTTTGCGAGCCGTATCGAGGGTCAGCTCGCCCTTGGGCGGGAACATCTCAAACGAAACGGGCGCGGTGCCCTGGGATGCTGCCTGCTTAAAAACCTCGTCGACGCGCATATCGTGCTCCTTTAGATGCCTAGGTGCGATGTTTTGTTGCAAGGATTCTACAGCACCACTGCGCCAAGACGGAATTTCTCTCGCGATTTGGTGATACCAATCGAAAATGCTTCGCTATCGGCATTTCCTATAACAGGGCGGTCAATGTAGGATGGGGCTATATTGAATGGTATCTGATGCGAAATACCAGTTAATAAAGCCCCATTCTACATTGACTACCCTTAAACCATGGGGAGAGGTCTGCAATTTATGCAGTTGATTGGCTGTTGAGGGTGGCAACGCCGCCTCGATAGGGTAACCTCAATGATTGGTTTCGCGACAGCAACATAACGGTAATGTCGCGGAAACACGGCGAGTCTAAGCTATGACTCGTTCGTTAGTAATCAACACCGCTTCTCACGCGGTGCCGATACGAAGGGAGTTCCGTATGGCCGAACTTACTGACCGCTTCGGGACCATGGTGTTCTCTGAGGAAGTCATGAAGGACTACCTCCCCAAGGACATTTGGAAGCGCCTTGCTGCAACCCTCGAGGGCGGTGAGCCGCTCGACCTGGATGTGGCCAACGCCGTCGCCCATGCCATGAAGGTCTGGGCCATCTCCAAGGGCGCGACGCACTACGCGCACTGGTTCCAGCCGCTTTCGGGCATTACTTCCGAGAAGCACGACAGCTTCCTGGAGCCCAACCACGACGGCACCGCCATTACCAAGTTTACGGGCAAGAACCTCATCCAGGGCGAGCCCGATGCCTCGAGCTTCCCCAACGGCGGTCTGCGTGCTACCTTCGAGGCCCGTGGCTACACCGCTTGGGACCCCACTAGCCCCGCCTTTATCAAGGACGATGTCCTGTGCATCCCCACGGCTTTCTGCTCCTACACGGGCGAGGCCCTGGACAAGAAGACCCCGCTGCTGCGCTCCATGACCGCGCTCTCGCGTGAGTCTAAGCGCGTTTTGGCGCTGTTTGGCAAGACCCCCAAGAAGGTCGTTCCTTCCGTGGGCGACGAGCAGGAGTACTTCCTGATCAAGAAGGACGCCTATCGCAAGCGCAAGGACCTGGTCATCACCGGCCGCACCCTCTTTGGTGCCGCTCCCTGCAAGGGCCAGGAGCTTGAGGAGCACTACTTTGGCGCTATCCGCCCCACCGTCTCGGCCTATATGAAGGATCTGGACGATGAACTGTGGGCGCTTGGCATTCCCGCCAAGACCAAGCACAACGAGGTTGCTCCCTGCCAGCATGAGCTCGCCCCGGTCTATGGCGAGGTCAACGAGGCCATCGACCAGAATCTGGTCATGATGGAGAAAATGAAGCTCATCGCCTCCCGCCACGACTTGGTCTGCCTGCTGCACGAGAAGCCCTTCGAGGGCATCAACGGTTCGGGCAAGCACAACAACTGGTCGCTTGGCACCGAGTCCGAGAATCTGCTCGATCCGGGCGACACCCCGCTCGACAACCTGCAGTTCATCGTCTTCCTCACCGCGGTGATCGAGGCCGTCGATAACTATCAGGAGCTCCTGCGTGCCTCCGTTGCCTCGGCCGGCAACGATCATCGTCTGGGCGCCAACGAGGCTCCTCCGGCGATTATGTCCATCTTCCTGGGCGACCAGCTTACCGAGGTCGTCGAGAAGATCATCGATGGCAAGGCTTCCGTCCATGCCACGCGCGGCGTGCTCGACCTGGGCGCCGATACCCTGCCCAAGCTGATGCAGGACAACACCGACCGCAACCGCACCTCCCCGTTTGCCTTCACCGGCAACAAGTTCGAGTTCCGTGCCTGCGGCTCCGAGCAGAACGTCTCCGACTCCAACCTGGTGCTCGATGCCGCCGTGGCCAAGTCGCTCAAGTCCTTCGCCGACGCGCTTGAGGGTACGCCCGAGGATGAGTTCCAGGACGCCGCGCTCGAGTACTGCAAGAAGGTCCTGACCGACCACCAGCGCATCCTCTTTTCCGGCGATGGCTACTCCGACGAGTGGCCCGTTGAGGCCGAGAAGCGCGGCCTTGCCAACAACAAGACCACGGCCGACGCCCTGCCCGCCTTTGTTTCCGATAAGGCCATTGCGCTCTTTGAGGAGACGGGTGTCCTGACCAAGGCCGAGGCCCAGTGCCGCTACGACTGCAAGCTCGAGAAGTACAACAAGCTCATGAACATCGAGGCCACCACGATGGTTCGCGAGGCGCGTCGTACCTATCGCCCGGTCATTACCGCCTATGCCACCAAGGTCGCTAAGGGCCTTGAGACTATTCGTGCCGCTGGTGCGGAGGCCGCCATGCAGTGCGAGCAGAACACGCTCAACAAGCTCTGCAACGGTATCACCGCCATCAACGACTCCATCAAGGCGCTCGATGCCGTGCATCAGAAGGCCGAAGCCCTCGATGGTCAGGAGCAGGCCAACGTGTACGCGCACGAGGTCGTTCCCGCTATGGATACGCTGCGCGCCGCCGTGGATGCCATGGAGGAGATCGTGGCCGCCGACTACTGGCCGGTCCCGACCTACGACGACATCCTGTTCTACGTGTAGGGCGTAACTGACATATCGTCACGGTATTGAGCCGGGGTCCGCATCATGCGGGCCCCGGTTTTTGTTCAAGACTTTAGTCTGCTGGGCGCGCAGCGGCCAGCTTCAACCCACCCGCTATGCGGGTGGAGACAAACGGCTTTACAAAGCCACCCCTCCGACCGATATTGACGATTGTTCAGGCCGTCAAGAATTCGAGTCGAAGGG
>JAXJIO010000014.1:0-11439 GCA_036298675.1 Collinsella sp.
CGGCGACCGATCGCGCGTGGACGTCCAGGCCGATGGAGGTAACATGGGGCATGGGAAGCCTCCTCCCCGCAGGTGCGGTAAGGGCTACCGCACGGGCCGATACTCAAAGCCCATTGTGGCACCCCGAGCCCGCGGAAAGAAGCTGCGCCGCGGGGGAGGCGGCCCCCAATGGCTTTCTCATATCGTCTTTTATGAAGCTCCCACATGGAATCGAACCCCGTGAGGGCGCGGAGCTGAGTAAACGCGTAAGCGTTTGCCAGCGCAGCTCGCAAGGCGCGTAAGCGCCGCAGCGGTCCGTCCGCGCAGCGCGCGGACGCGATTCCCTTCCCCGCCACCTTGAATTGACTAGGACCTCTGCAAAGGGGTCCTTTTCTTTTATGTAGGGTTCTGCGGAAAATGCGCCCCATTATTGAGCGATAGAACGGGACGCGCTTTCCGGTGCCTGCCTCCGGCGCGCGTACACACCTCGTCGCACCATTCCGAGTCCGCCCGCCCCAGACATTCCTCCCACTTTCGCGTCACTTTACAGACCATTCGGTCGCCTGTCCGCACACGCGGGTATACTCAAAACGATACTTATCCTATGCAATACGATGCGGGTTCGACCTGCATGATCCGAAGGGGGCAGTGATGGAGAGGATACTCGGCGTTAATCTCTCTGGCTGGTTTATTCCCGAGCCTTGGGTGACCCCGTCGCTGTACGCGGCGACCGGTGCATCCAACGCGGCCGAGCTGCAGGAGGCCATGGGCACCGCCGCCTATAACGAGCGCATGCGCCGTCATTACGAGACGTTTGTGAGCGAGGATGATTTCCGTCGCATGGCGCAGATCGGCCTCAACGCCGTGCGCCTGCCGGTGCCTTGGTATGCCTTTGGCTCACAGGAGTCCGATGCCTCCTACATCTCGGTTGTCGATTACATCGACCGCGCGATTGAGTGGGCTGCCAAGTACAACATTCGCGTGCTGCTTGACCTGGCGACTGTGCCCGGTGGCCAGGGCGATTCCAACGATTCGCCCGCCACGCCGGAGGCTGTTGCCGAGTGGCATTCGTCCACTAACGGCCGCCATGTCGCACTTGACGTGCTCGAGCGCTTGGCCGAGCGTTACGGCGAGGCCGAGAGCCTGCTGGGCATTGAGCTGCTGGATACGCCGCAGATGAGTGTCCGTAAGAGCCTCTTCACCATGACGGATGGCATTCCTGCTCACTACCTGCGCAATTTCTATCGCGATGCTTACGAGCTCGTCCGTTCGTATATGCCCGAGGATAAGATCGTCGTTTTCTCGTCGTCGGGGCATCCCAGCGAGTGGAAGCATTTTATGCGCGGCGCCAAGTACAAGAACGTCTACATGGGCCTTCACCTGTACCATTACCGCGACGAGCATGCGCTCGACATCACGAGCCCCCGCGGGCTGACGACGGCGATTTCGCGTAACAAGCGCGAGCTTAAAGAAGCGATTTCAACTGGGTTCCCCGTGCTGGTGGGCGAATGGTCGGGCGCGGCGATCTTTGCCAACTCGTCGGTTACGCCCGAGGGCCGCAATGCCTACGAGCGCGTGTTTATCGCCAATCAGCTGGCTTCGTTTGCGCCGGCTGCCGGTTGGTTCTTCCAAACGTGGAAGACCGAGAAGCGCATTGCAGCATGGGACGCCCGCGCGGCGCTCGGTACGCTCGAGCGTGGCATGATTGAATAGGTTGATATGACGCAAAACAGCGCCCATACGGGCAAACTCTATGTGGTCGGCACGCCCATCGGCAACTTGGGCGACCTGTCCCCGCGCGTTGGCGAGGCCTTTGCCGCCGCCGATGTCATCTGCTGCGAAGACACGCGTGTGACGTCAAAGCTGCTGATGCACCTGGGCATTTCCAAGCCGCTTGTCCGTTGCGACGAGAATGTGATCGCCAGCCGCGCCGCCGGCCTGGTCGACCGTCTGCTGGCGGGGGAGACCCTCGCCTTTGCCTCGGACGCCGGCATGCCGAGCGTGTCCGATCCCGGCCAGGCGCTGGTCGAGGCGGCACGTGAGGCCGATGTGCCCGTCGAAGTTATTCCCGGGCCCTCCGCTTGCGTCACGGCGCTCGTTTCGTCCGGCATTCCCTGTGAGCATTTTTTCTTTGAGGGCTTTTTGGGCCGAAAGCACGGCGACCGCGTGCGTCGTTTGCAGCGCCTTGCCGTGGTTCCCGGCGCACTCATCTTCTACGAGTCTCCACATCGCATCGTGGCGACGCTCGAGGCCGTGGCAGAGGTTTTTCCCCAGCGTGAGGTTGCCGTCTGCCGCGAGCTCACCAAGCTGCACGAGGAAGTCTTGCGCGGGCCCGCTGCCCAGCTTGCTGAGGAGCTGCGTGCTCGCGGCGAGGTAAAGGGCGAGATTGCGCTGGTCATCGCGCCGCCGAGCGAGGATGAGGAGGCCGGTATCGTGCCGGTTGGCGCCGCGGCAGCGGATCCCGACGAGGCCCTGCGCGAGGATATCCGCGCCGCGCTCGAGGAGGGGGAGCCCGCGTCTGCGGTGGCCAAGCGCCTGTCTCAGAAGTATTCGCGCCGCAAGCGCGATGTCTATGCCATGGTGCTCGATATGCAATAGATGGAGGATATCCAGCCCTTGCGCTAGAATCATCCTCTGTATGCAACGTTTTTCTGGAGGACAAACCCCATGGATCAAAGCAAGCCTTCGTTCTTTATCACGACGCCCATCTACTACGTCAACGCCGATCCGCACCTGGGCACGGCTTATTCCACCATCATCGCCGACGTTCAGGCCCGTTATCGTCGCTCCGCCGGCTATAACGTCAAGTTCCTGACCGGCATGGACGAGCACGGCGAGAAGGTCGCCGAGGCCGCAGCCAAGCATGGCATGACGCCGCAGGAGTGGACCGACAGCCAGGCCCCGCACTTCAAGGAGCTTTGGAGCAAGCTCGAGATTTCCAACGACGACTTCATCCGCACCACCGAGCCGCGCCAGCATCATGCCGTGCAGTACCTGTGGGAGCGCATGAAGGAGTCCGGTTACCTGTATAAGGGCAGCTACGACGGCTGGTATTGCGTGCCTGATGAGACCTACTTCACCGATACACAGGTCCAGAAGGGCGACGAGGAGTACGGCAGCGTCGGCCAGCACCTGTGCCCCGACTGCCACCGTCCGCTTGAGCGCGTGCAGGAGGAGTCCTACTTCTTTAAGCTTTCCGCCTTCCAGGACAAGCTGCTCAAGCTCTATGACGAGCACCCCGACTTTGTCGAGCCTGCGTTCCGCATGAACGAGGTTCGCAGCTTTGTCGAGGGCGGCCTTAACGACCTTTCCGTGAGCCGTACGAGCTTTGACTGGGGCATTCAGGTCCCGTTTGACGAGGGTCACGTGACCTACGTGTGGTTCGATGCGCTGCTCAACTATATGACGGCCGTCGGCTACGGTGTCGACACCGACGAGGCGCGTGCCGAGCTGGCCTATCGCTGGCCCGCGCAGTTCCACATCGTGGGCAAGGACATCATCCGCTTCCACTGCGTCATTTGGCCCGCCATGCTCATGGCCATCGGCGAGGCCCTGCCCGAGCACGTCTTTGCCCACGGCTTCCTGACCGTGCGCAATGCCGAGACCGGCAAGGCCGAGAAGATGTCCAAGAGCCGCGGCAACGCCATCGCTCCGCAGGACGTTATCGACATGTTGGGCGTCGAGGGCTATCGCTACTACTTCATGACCGACGTCGTCCCCGGCACCGACGGTGCCATCAGCTTCGATCGCATGGAGCAGGTCTACAACGCCGACCTGGCCAACAGCTGGGGCAACCTTATCTCGCGTTCGCTCAACATGAGCGGCAAGTACTTTGATGGTTGCGCGCCCGCCAAGCCCGCATCGTTCGATGCGTTCGACAACCCGCTGGCAAAGATCGCCGATGGTCTGGTCGAGCGCTACATGGCCAAGATGGACGTGCTCGATTACGGCGGAGCCAAGGACGAGGTCATGGAGCTCATCCATGCCGCCAACCACTACATCGAGGACTCCGAGCCTTGGGCACTTGCCAAGGACGAGGCCAAGGCTGACGAGCTGGCGTTTGTGATCTACAACCTGCTCGAGGCCATCCGCATTGCCGCCCACCTGCTGATGCCGCTCATGCCTCAGACCTCTGCCGAGGCCCTGCGCCGCCTGTCCTGCGAGGACGAGGCCGCGACCGACGACCTCAAGGGCATTTGCGCTTGGGGCCTGCTTGCCGGCGGTCAGCCTGTCGAGAAGGGCGAGCCGCTGTTCCCGCGTCTGGGCTAAGACGCAGCGCGCCATATCGGCAATTTGCTGTTTAGCTGTAAGGGCATGGCCGCCACGGTCCATGCCCTTTTGTTTCAAGACGCCGCCATCATGCTAAGGAGGCAACCATGACAACTTCGCCTTTGGCAAACCCCACGGCCACCAGGGAGCTGCTGGAGGAGTTTGGCCTTGCGACCAAGCATCGCCTGGGCCAGAACTTCCTGATCGACAACCATGTAATTGAGCGCATTTGCGAGCTTGCCGAGCTTGCAGGCGATGAGCGCGTGCTCGAGGTTGGTCCGGGCGTTGGTACGCTCACGCTTGCGCTGTTGCAGGAGGCAGCGTGCGTCACGTCGATCGAGGCCGATCCCGAGCTCGAGCCGGTGCTCGATGCTCACGCCGCCGACTACGCCAACTTCTGCTTTATCATGGGCGACGCGCTTAAGGTGGGCCCGGAGCAGATTGAGCAGGCCGCCGGCGGTGAGCCGACGGTATTTGTCGCGAACTTGCCCTATAACGTGGCGGCGACGATCATCTTGCAGTTCTTCCAGACGATGCCCGCGCTCAAGCGTGCCGTGGTCATGGTGCAAAAGGAGGTTGCCGATCGCATTGCCGCAGTGCCGGGCAACAAGACCTATGGCGGCTATACGGCAAAGCTCGGCCTGTATGCGCAGGTGACGGGTCGCTTTGAGGTGCCGCCGCGTTGCTTTATGCCGGCGCCGCACGTGGACTCGGCCGTCGTGCGTATCGACCGTGTTGACGGCGTGGTGCCCGAAGGACTCGACCGCGAGTTTGTGGCCCGCGTGATTGATGCTGCATTTGCCCAGCGTCGCAAGACCATCCGCAATTCCATGAGCGCCAACGGTTTTGCCAAGGACGTGCTCGATGCCGCTTTTGAGGTTTGCGGTATCGCACCCACCACGCGCGCCGAGACGCTCGATGTTGCCGACTTTGTCCGCCTGGCCCGGGAGCTAATCCATGATGCCTAATGCCGCACGCGTGACGTTTACCAAGAAAAAGAAGACGGTCGCCTGCCCCGTGCCCTTGGCACCGCTTGCCGACACACATGCGCATCTGCTTTCGTTTTGGGGCAAAGAAGTGCCCGAGACGCTCGTGCGCGCCAAAGCCGCGGGTGTCGACCTGTTGGTGACGATGTTCGACCCCATCGCTGACAAACGCAGCGTGACGGACTATAGCGACTGGCTCGTGCGCGAAATTCTGCCGATGCAGGATATCCCGCAGATCAAGTATCTTGCCGGCGTGCATCCGTATGGCGCGCCGGACTATACCGACGACGTTCACGCACAGGTCGTTGCCGCGCTCGATGACCCTTTGTGCGCCGGTATTGGCGAAATCGGCCTGGACTATCACATGGACTATGACGACGATATCGCGCCGGCACCCCATAACGTGCAGATTGACTGCATGGCGCGCCAGCTCGAGCTTGCCGTGTGCCGTAATGTGCCGGTGGAGCTACATCTGCGTCACGAGGACACGGACCAGGAGCGCACCTCGCACGTGGACGCCTACAACGTGCTTCGTGAGGTGGGCATGCCCCAGGCCGGTTGTGTGCTGCACTGCTTTGGCGAGGACCGCGCCACGATGGAGCGCTTTGTGGAGCTGGGCTGCTATATCGCCTATGGCGGTGCGGCTACCTTTAAGCGCAACGACGACGTGCGCGAGGCATTTGCGGCAACCCCACTCGATCGAATTTTGTTCGAGACGGATTGCCCGTATATGGCTCCAGAGCCCATCCGCGGTCTTGAATGCGAGCCCGCAATGATCTCCATTACGGCAAACACGCTGGTCAACGACCGTGTCGATCGTACCGGCGAGGATGCTGAGGCAATCGCGCGAGCAGCTTGGGAAAATGCCTGCAAACTTTTTCAAAAATAGTTCTTGCGTTCGCGATGGCGCTCCGTTATTCTAATTCCTGCACGCGGGCGTGGCGGAATTGGCAGACGCGTACGGTTCAGGTCCGTATGGGGGCAACCCCATGAAGGTTCAAGTCCTTTCGCCCGCACCATTGAATGAAAGAGCTCCCAGCAATGGGGGCTTTTTTGTTATGGGCCCATCACAGGGACTTGAACCTGCGAAGGAGCGAGCGTAAAGAAAACGCGGAGCGTTTTTAGCGAGCTGGCGAGGACGCCGGCAGGCGGCCGAAGCCGGTGCGGATCCGCGAAGCGGATACGCGGACGTCCTTTCGCCCGCACCATTAAATGAAAGAGCTCCCAGCAATGGGGGCTTTTTTGTTATGCACGATCTCCTTGGACGGGTATCCTAATGCCAACGTGTGCCTATCAGAGGAGAGACCATGCTGTTTTCCGGTATCATTGCCGCCCTTACGAGCCTTCTGCTTCCCATCATCATTCTGTTGCTACTGCTTCCCAACGCCTGCTATGTCGTTGAACAACAGCATGCCGTGATCATCGAGCGCCTGGGCAAGTTTAACCGCATCGTCAACGCGGGCTTCCACATGAAGGTGCCCGTGATCGACCGCAAGGCCGCCACGGTGAGCCTGCGCACCATGAAAAACGGTTTTGGCATCGACGTTAAGACCCAGGACAACGTGACCATCGGCCTTGAGGTCTCTGCTCAGTACCACGTGAGCTATGACATGGGCGCCGGCCCGGCAGATTCGGGTATCTACAAGAGCTACTACATGCTGCAGGAGCCCGTCGACCAGATGCGTGACTTCATCACCGACGCCCTGCGCTCTTCGATCCCCGTCTACACACTCGATGAGGTCTTTGCCAAGAAGGATGACATCGCCAAGGATGTCAACGCTACCGTTTCCGAGCAGATGGCCGCCTACGGCTTCACCCTCGTGTCGACGCTCATCACCAAAATCGCACTGCCGACCGAGGTCGAGAACTCCATGAACGACATCAACGCTGCCCAGCGCAAGCGCGCTGCGGCACAGGAGCTCGCTGAGGCCGACCGCATCAAGCGCGTCACCGAGGCGACCGCCGAGGCTGAGGCTATGGAAAAGGCGGGCGAGGGCATCGCCAACCAGCGCAAGGCCATCGCGCTGGGTATCAAAGATTCGCTCGAGATCATCCAAGAGACGGGTGTCGGCAATGACGAGGCCAACCAACTGTTCATGTTTACGCAGTGGTCCGAGATGATGACGGAGTTCGCTCGCACGGGTAAAACCTCGACGGTCGTGCTGCCGAGCGACTTTTCGCAGTCGGCCTCGATGTTCGAGCAGATGCTGACCGCCAGCAAAGTTCAAAACGATTCGAAGGAGTAGACGCGCGTGAAATACACCGTCGTTTGCGTCGGTAAGCTCAAGGAGCGCTTTTGGAAGGACGCGTGCGCTGAGTACACCAAGCGCCTAGGTGCCTATGCCAAGGTTGATATCCGCGAGGTGGCCGATATCGACCCGGCTAAGGCGGGCGGCGTGGATGCCGCGCGCGACAAGGAGGGGGCGGCAATTCTTGCTGCATTGCCGTCTCGGGCGCATGTGATCCTGCTGGCTATCGAGGGCAAGGAGCGTTCGAGTGAGGAGCTCTCGGCGCGGCTCGACGATCTTATGCTGCGAGGCAGCAGCGACATTGCCTTTGTAATCGGCGGTTCGGACGGCGTGAGTGATGAGGTACGCGCCCGCGCCGACGAGATGCTCAGCTTTGGACGCATTACCTTGCCGCATAACCTGGCGCGTGTGGTGCTGCTAGAGCAGATTTACCGTGCCTGCAAGATCAGCCGTGGCGAGCCGTATCACAAATAGGTCGGCAATACGAAACAATGGCGTGGGACAATACCTTTCGTTTTGAGGAATGTGTCTGAAAGGACTATGAGATATGAAGATTGGATTTGTCGGTTTTGGCAATATGGCGAGCGCTATGGCCGATGGCTGGATCGCTGCCGGTGTAGCTGCGAGCGACATGTGCGCCTGCGCGGGTCGCTACGACGCACTGGTTGAGCGCTGCGAGGCGCGCGGCATAGTCGCCTGCCACGATGCCGCCGAGGTTGTCGCCGCATCCGATATCGTGGTCGCTGCGGTCAAACCGTACATGATCGAGAAGGTATTCGCCCCGCTCAAGGATGCTCTTGCCAAAAAGGTCGTTCTGTCGGTTGCCTGGACCTGGGACAGTGCCAAGTGGGAGCAGGTCCTGCCGGGCGTCGCGCATATCTCGACGGTGCCCAACACACCGGTTTCGGTGGGCGAGGGCGTCATCGCTTGCGAGAAGGCTTCCACGCTTAGTGATGAGCAGAGCGCAGTGGTGCTTGATCTGCTTGGCAAGCTCGGTGCGGTGGTCGAACTCGATACGAGCCTGCTGTTTGTGGGCGGCACGGTGGGTGGTTGCGCTCCGGCATTTGTCGCCATGGCAATCGAGGCCCTGGGCGATGCAGCGGTCAAGCACGGTATCCCGCGTGCCGATGCCTATCGCATTGTGAGCCAGATGGTGTTGGGTACGGCAAAGCTGCAGCTTGCAACTGGCCAGCATCCTGCGGTGATGAAGGATGCCGTATGCTCACCCGGCGGTGCCACCATCAAGGGCGTCATCGCGCTCGAGGACGCCGGCATGCGCAGCGCCCTGGTCAAGGCCGTCGACGCCACCCTTCAGTAAAACCTTCTATTTAGGGACAGGTTTATTTTGGCGGGTTTTCCTGCGGTTTTATCTCTATAGCAAAAAGCGCCCCGCAACTGGCTCAATTCCAGTTGCGGGGCGCTTGCGTTTGCCCAGATAAAACCGACCAAAATAAACCTGTCCCTTTTTGGCAGGTTAGTCCCAGAAGCTGTCTTCCTCATCCTCGGACTTGGGTCCGCGGTCGACGTACATCTTATGGGTACGCTTCTCCATTACAAAGGCAAGAATCGCAAATAACAGGATGCCGCCGGCGAAAAGGATGGCAAAACCGGTGCGGGTGCCAAACAAAAAGGAAAAAACTGCGTCCATTGGGTGCCTTCTTGCGTAGTTGAGTTGGGTCGTAAACGCTCATAAGTATATACTTGCCCATACATGTACAAGGTTGCAACCTAAATGGAATGTATATCGCCGGAGGATCTAATGCTTGATATCAAGTTTGTTCGCGAGAACCCCGATGCCATCGATGTCGCCATGGCTAACCGCCAGACGTCTTGGGATCGCGAGAAGTTCTTTGAGCTCGACGACGAGCGTCGTGCCGTCATCACCGAGGTCGAGGAGCTCCAGGCTACGCGCAACGCCGAGTCCAAGAAGATCGGCGCCCTGATGAAGGAGGGCAAGAAGGACGAGGCCGAGGCCGCCAAGGAGGCTGTGCGCGCCGTCAACGAGAAGATTGACGGTCTGGCCGAGCGCCGCACTGCTCTCGAGCAGGAGCAGTACGACTTCATGGCTCACCTGCCCAACATTCCTTGCGAGGCCACGCCGTACGGCAAGGACGAGGACGAGAACATCGAGCGTCGCCGCTGGGGCACCCCGCGCGAGTTCGACTTCGACTTTAAGCCGCACTGGGATCTGGGCACCGATTTGGACATCCTCGACTTCGAGCGCGGCAACAAGCTCTCCGGCAGCCGTTTTACCGTTCTCGGTGGCGCTGGCGCCCGCCTGGAGCGCGCCCTCATCAACTTCTTCCTCGATACGCACACCAGCCGTGGTTTTAAGGAGTGGTGGCCGCCCATCGTCGTCAAGCGTCAGACCATGTTTGGCACGGGTCAGCTGCCCAAGTTCGAGGACGACGCCTATCACGTCTCGGGCGACAACTTCCTGATCCCCACCGCCGAGGTCGTGCTTACCAACCTGCATGCCGGCGAGGTCCTCGATGCCGACACTCTGCCGCGTCGCTACACCGCCTTCACCCCCTGCTTCCGCGAGGAGGCCGGTTCCGCCGGTCGCGACACCCGCGGCATCATCCGTCAGCACGAGTTCGACAAGGTCGAGATGGTCAAGTTCGCTAAGCCGGAGGAGTCCGACGATGAGCTCGAGAGCATGACCGCCGAGGCCGAGTACCTGCTGCAGCAGCTGGGCCTTCCGTATCGCGTGATTAGCCTGTGCACCGGCGACTTGGGCTTCTCTGCCCGTCAGACCTACGACGTCGAGGTCTGGCTGCCGAGCTACAACGCCTACAAGGAGATCAGCTCCTGCTCCAACTGCGGTGACTTCCAGGCTCGCCGCGCCAACATCAAGTATCGCGACCCCGAGAACTTCAAGGGTTCGCGCTACCTGCACACTCTCAACGGTTCCGGCCTGCCGGCCGGCCGCACCATGGCCGCCATTCTGGAGAACTACCAGAACGCCGACGGCACCATCACGATCCCCGAGGTTCTGCGTCCTTACATGGGTGGTCTCGAGAAGATCGAGCCGGTCGCGTAACTTGGCTGCATAGGGGATATGCAAGGGCGCTCCTTCGGGGGCGCCCTATTTCGTGCGCAGGTCCATATCATGCCGTGCGGACAGCTCAATAGAAAACACACGAACAAATGTTCTATATACAGCCATCTACCTGCTATGCTTTTGCTAAATAAGAGCGAGAGAAAGGGGACGCGATGGAGCTGTTTGATGATCGGGTGGTTTTGTTTGAGAGCGACGAGGGCGGGGAGTACCTGCTTGTAACGTGTGAGCCGTCTGGCATGGGCGGCCTGGTGGTTCGGCAGACGAGTGAGGGTCCGTTGACACAATGGTGCTTTGAGGAGTCGCCGCATGTGGTCGAGACCTTTGTGACGCACGAGGGACTTGTGGCGCTGGAGCACTTCTATGGAGTTGGGACTTCCAACCAGGTCGCGCGCATGCTGAGCATCTCGTTTGCCGATTATGATTGTGCCCAGCGGGTGAGATCGCTCCTGAGGGAACTTGATGCTAAGTTCGACGTGATCGAAAAGCCAATCGATCGTACGGGGAACGGCGGTATATGCGGAGCAGCGTGACAAAACTGCGTTCCACAAAAAAGTTTGAGATTGTGCTTGACTCCAATAGGCTAAAGTGGTTTTATATGTCTTGCGCTGCGGCGTTACCTCAGCTGGATAGAGGGTCTGACTACGAATCAGAACGTCATAGGTTCGAATCCTATACGCCGCACCAATCGAACTTGAAGCCTCCGGCAACGGGGGCTTTTCTTAATATGAGAAAGCCATTGTCAATAGGCATGTTCGTTCGAGCCCGGTTTGAAACCGGGCTTTTTCGTTTCCCGTCGGGAGGGCCCGCGCACGCTGCACGTTTAGTCGACGCTTGCCTGGCAAGCTAATATCCGCGGGCTCTTTCGGGTGCGCTGCCGGCGGTCAGCCCGGTA
>JAXJIO010000015.1:0-56837 GCA_036298675.1 Collinsella sp.
GGCCGATGGAGGTAACATGGGGCATGGGAAGCCTCCTCCCCGCAGGTGCGGTAAGGGCTACCGCACGGGCCGATACTCAAAGCCCATTGTGGCACCCCGAGCCCGCGGAAAGAAGCTGCGCCGCGGGGGAGGCGGCCCCAATGGCTTTCTCATATCGTCTTTACGTAAGCACCGCATGGATTCGAACCTCGGTCGAGGCGCGGGCGTAAAGAAAACGCGGAGCGTTTTTAGCCCGCGGGCGAGCGCGCCGGCAGGCGGGCGAAGCCGGTGCGCATCCGCGAAGCGGATGCGCGGAATCCTATACGCCGCACCAATTGAAATTGAAAGCCTCCGGCAACGGGGGCTTTTCTTTTATGGCAACACCGCATGGATTCGAACCTCGGTCGAGGCGCGAGTATCTTAATCATCACTTCGTAAAATTTTTCCAAATTGTCGCTTGACCCATCGAGGGGTCACGTGCATAATAATCCGTGCGTTGCGGCGTTACCTCAGCTGGATAGAGGGTCTGACTACGAATCAGAACGTCATAGGTTCGAATCCTATACGCCGCACCAATTGAGTTTTAAGCCTCCGGAAACGGGGGCTTTTCCTTTACGGGGGCATTGCGGAGATTCGAACCTCGGTCGAGGCGCGAGCGTCAAGAAAACGCGGAGCGTTTTTAGCGAGCGGGCGAGTCCGCCGGCAGGCGGGCGAAGCCGGTGCGGATCCGCGCAGCGGATGCGCGGAATCCTATACGCCGCACCAATTGAGTTTTAAGCCTCCGGAAACTGGGGCTTTTCTTATATCGCGATGCACCGAAGATCGTGCCAAGCCCTCAAAATGAGTAAAAATCAAATTCAATAACTTTTTTTGAAAATACGCTTGACCATTATTCAGTCCATGTGCATAATAATCATCAAGTCGCGGCGTTACCTCAGCTGGATAGAGGGTCTGACTACGAATCAGAACGTCATAGGTTCGAATCCTATACGCCGCACCATTTGAGATTAAAGCTCCCGGCAACGGGGGCTTTTCTTTTACGTAAACACTGCATGGATTCGAACCTCGGTCGAGGCGCGGGCGCAAAGAAAACGCGGAGCGTTTTTAGCCCGCGGGCGAGTCCGCCGGCAGGCGGGCGAAGCCGGTGCGGATCCGCGCAAGCGGATGCGCGGAATCCTATACGCCGCACCAATTGAGATTAAAGCTCCCGGCAACGGGGGCTTTTCTTTTAGGCGGACGCCGCATGGATTCGAACCTCGGTCAATGGGGACTATTTCCCATCGACTCGTGTAAGATTTCGAGTATGCGCCTCGGTGAGCCCGTGGCGCGCTCTTTCTTTAGACGACCGATCAGGGTGATATTTCGTGGCAGAGCGTCCGACATACAAGCTCAGGTTTCTTGATCCCAAAAAGCGCTTTCCGGCCATGCCCGAGCAGCCTGCGGGACGATCGTATGGCGTGGTTTGGAAGCTCTTTGGCGATAACCAGCATGAATCATGCTATGTCGTCGAATTCGTCGGCAAAAGCCATGTGTCGCTTTTGGGCTACGTGAGCGTTTCGGGTGAGGTCTATAAGGTGGACCGTCCCGTTAACGAGATGTCGCTGCCCGACGATCCCGACATGCAATTGATTCTTGACGAGTCCGATTCCAACATCGGTGAGATTGCGGTCAGGGGTACCGATGGGACGATGTACTCCCGGGCGCGAGTCATCGGCTCTCCCGAAGGCACCATGCGTGAACAATCCGATCGCGAGACGTGGAATTCGACGCGCAGCCTTCGCTACGGCGAGTTCATGGCCTCGATGTTCTTGCGTTACGTGGTATTTGCCGATTCTGAAAACGCTGTCTTAGGCACGGCAGACGGTGACGGCCTCGACGAGGGCATGAAAAATGCCGTCGACAAGATCAAACTTGTAAAACTCCCCGAGCCGGTTGAGGTACTGCTGGGTTTTGATTCCACGCCGCTGCCCGATGCAATCGAAACGTTGCTCTACCGCATTGACCATGCAGATAATCCAAGTGGCATTGAGCGCTATGCCGCCGCTTTGATGGGCGAAGTTAATCTGCCACGCCTGCGCACCATCGCGGCCAAAACCGAAATGAGCCTGGCGCGCATCGATCGCTCGAGGCTCTTCTATCTCAATTTTGACCGTAGCCTGCTGGACCAGGACGAGATCGATACCCTGCTTGCCGTCGAGTGCCGCCTGAACCGCCTATCGGGCATCCTTGAGCGTATTGGGGCAGGGTTGGGCCCCGTTGCCTCGTCGCCAAGCTTTGAGGGCTGCTCGCTCTTTGACCTATGGCATATCAGCAAGACGACAAACGACGTTCCTCGCTTGCTCGAAACGCTGTCGAATGACAACCCGTGGGCCAAGCCGGGGACGGTTGCGTGCCAGCCGGGTGGCGAGTGGGACGTTCGCACTCGCTTTGCACGTCTCGTAGAAGCGCTCAACGTGGTCACGCGTCTCGACTACACCTATCGAGCGAACGTCGCCGAAGGCATCATGCTGGTGCGATTTGGCCGCACGGTTGTCGATGCTATGCCGCAGCGCGAATACGATGCTCAAGATGACGCCTGGCGCGAGGTGGATGAGCCTAAGCGCGCGGCATGGGCCACTGAGCACGATGCACGCATTGCGCTTACACTCGCGGCGGCTTGCTTTGCTTCGGGCGCTCGCATCATGCGCTGCTACGTGCAGATTGCGGCTCCCGACGGTGAGCAGGGCGAGCGCGTCGTTGAAACGTATTCCTTTGGCCGTGCGGCCTATCTGGCCGATTGCGTTTCTGTCGCCAAGGATCTTGAGAGCATGGATATGGACGACATGCCCTGCAAGCATTTGCTCGAGGCATATGAGGCAGATGCTCCGGACATGATTGAGCCTGCAGAGGTTCACGCTCGGCCACGCGATGACCATCGTCCATTGCCGCCTGCGCTTCGCGATTTACTGCTCGCTGATACGGCTGACGAGCTTGAGGTCATGGAGGAGGACAACGATCCGTATATCGCCCGCGTCGTCGAGCTGCGCGAGCAATCCAAAGTTGACCGAGCCGGCGCTTTCGAGGGCTTTTCTCGCCTTGTCGAGGAGCTGGAAGCCAAGTGTACTGTTGCTGAGCTTTTGGCGACGGGCCCGGTGCAGACCCAGTTCTGCGACAACCAGCTGGTGCGCATGGTGCTGCCGGTGATGGAGGAGGACCGTTCCGTGCGTATCCTTCGCGCTCCCGATGCGCTGTATTTTGCCCAGCATGAGATCTGCAGCTTTTACGCCGAACAAGAGGACTTTGAGCGTGCGCTGCCCGAGGTGCGTCGTCTCTACGATTTGGCACGCTCGTCTATGCAGTCTCACTTTGCCCTGATCAACGTGCTGGCACGTCTGGAGCGCTATGACGAGATTATCGAGGTGGCGCGCCACGGCCTGCGCATCGCCAGCGACCGAACTTCGATCGGTTACCTGTTCTATCGCCTGGCATTCGCCTACTGGAACTGCGACCAGCTCGAGCTGGCGCTGGCGTGCTACCGCCTGGTGCCGCGCGGCGAGGAGTCGGGTGGCAGTGCGCAGGAGGAAATGCAGGGCCTTATGAACGAGATGGGCGTCATCAAACCGCCCACGTTCGAGGAGGCTGTCGAGACTATCCGCAAGGCAGGTCTTGAGCTGCCGCCGGTGCCCGCCGTGACCAATCAGCTCGCGGATGCCGCCGTGCAACTCGTCGATAACGGTTTCTTTTTCTTGGCGCGCGGCTGCATCTATCAAATGTGGCGCACCATGGGTAACGATGAGCTCGGCTCCCTCAACCGCTCGCTGGGGTAGGGGCGGTATAGAGGGGCCGCACCGCGCTATTTGTATCGGCGCGGGCGGGAGGACCCGACAGAATCGGTAAGGCATAAAGCCGCCGAGCCTGCTAAAACTGTTAAACTCTGCTAAAGTTGCTAAACTTTGTTAAAGTTGTTAAAACTGGCAGAGGAGGTCGAATGTCAAAAGCTATTAATCCCTTTAAGCCAACAGCGGGCATGAATCCACCTGAGCTTATCGGACGCGACGCTGTTTTGGATGACTTTGCCGAGGCTCTTGAGAATGGCCCTGGTGCCCCCGATCGACTCATGCGCATCTCGGGTGTCCGAGGCACGGGTAAAACGGTGCTCCTCAACGCATTGGGCGATCTTGCGCGCAAAAAAGGATTCGAGGTTGTCGACGTCGCCTCAAATGCCGGTTTTTGCGACAGAATTCTCGAGGCTCTGCAGCGAAATGTTCGTCTTGCATCAATGTCGATTTCCCCATCAATTTTAGGAGTCAGCCTTGGCTCCGTGGAGCTGTCGAAGTCAGCCTCTCATCTGGGCGAGGCGATGTACGGTGCCGCGAAGCGAGGTGGTTTGCTCATCACACTCGATGAGATTCAGGACGCCTCAACTGAGGAAATGCGCGAGCTGGGTAATGAAATGCAGCTCTTGATTCGCCAAGGGGCGAATGTCGCCTTTGCATTCGCTGGTTTGCCAACCTCGGTGGATGGCGTGGTGGTGGATGATACGTTGACGTTTCTTCAGAGGGCGAAGCATATCGAACTCACGCGGCTTTCAGATTTTGAAGTCGGCGGATCGTTTGAGGATACGATGAGGCGTGCGGGCAAGGAACTCGACGAAGGCGTTGCTGAGCTTTTAACAAAGGCTTCGGCAGGCTATCCCTTTATGGTCCAGTTGGTCGGATATTACGCTTGGCAGGTTGCTGCGCGCAGCGGGTCGGAGAGCGTGAGTGAAGAGGCAGCTCGCAAGGGTGTCCAGGCAGCTCTTGATAGTTTCAATGCCATGGTGATTGCCCCCGCGCTGCGCAGGGTATCGGAGCGGCAGTTTCAATATCTCGCGGCGATGGCGCAATGCGAAGGCGGCGAGATTACGAACGGTGATATTGCCAAAAAGATGGGATTGCCGGCGAATAAAGTCGGGTCGTATCGCAAACGTCTGATCGATACGGGACTGATTGAGCCTGCTGGCTACGGCTGTGTTTCGTTTGCAATTCCGTACATGCGCGATTATCTGTTGGAGACCGTTCGAGCGAACTAATAAAGACTGGATGCATCGACGCCGCCGCTGGGGTTGCCCCCGTATCTTTGTCTCAATCTGTAACATCTGGACGAAAATTCGGCCTGTAACTGTTACAGATTGAGATGATTGGGTGAGACGTCTACTGGCAAATTGGAATCGCTCCAAAATTCCCCCTTGCCCATCCTCGACTGTTTGGTTACTATAGAACGGCTGTTACGGAGAGCTGACCGAGAGGCCGAAGGTGCTCGCCTGCTAAGCGAGTATGCCCCAAAAGGGCATCTGGGGTTCGAATCCCCAGCTCTCCGCCAGTACGAATTTGAAGAAGGGTCCCATTTGGGGCCCTTTTTTATTATCAAGAATGGCGGCTGAGGATTCGAACCCTCAAAAAATGAGGCGCCCCGTTGGACGCCTCATTTGGTTCGATGTGATAACGCTTTGGCCCTACACCTCAGGAGCCTTGGCTACGGTCTTGCTCTCGGCTGTGAGCGGGCGGTTGTCGATGCGGCGGCCCAGGCGGTCGAGCTTTACGAGCAGCCACTCGATAGGATTGGGCCCCGTTCCTTCCTCGTCGGCAACCAGGTCTATGACGGCAATCTTGGTGCCGTCCTGCTTAAGCGTAACGCTGCCCACCTTATCGCCAACATGCACCGTGCCCGAAAGGTCATCGTAGCTAACCTTTTCGGTCACTTCGCCGGCGAGTGAGAACACCGTTGCCTGCGCGGCGGGGTCGGCGAGCGTGGCGTCGATTGTCTTGTCCGTCCAATCTGTCTGGCTAATGCGTGCCATGAGCGGGTTGCCGTTGGCGGTCTTCTCCTGCGTGTTGGCGGTCGCGACCGTGGCCTTGTGGCCGTAGTACCAGTTGGCAAGGGTGGCTGTATCGGTAAAGCGCTGGTCGTTGGTGGTGGAGTTCAAAATAACGGTGTAGATTTCGTCGCCGTCGCGGTTGTAGGCGCTCGTAAAGCAATAGCCCGCGTCGTCGGTGGTGCCGGTCTTGCCGCCAATGTTTCCGTCCTGACCGAGCAAAACGTTGTGCGTGTCCATGGAATGCGAATGGTCTGAGCCATCGGCGCCCGTGACCTCAATCCAAGAATCCTCGCTCGCCACGACCTCGCGGAACGTGTCGTTTTTCATGGCCTCCTGCATCATCAGTGCCACGTCATGTGCTGTCGAGTGCATATCGCCGGCCCACTCGTCAAAATCCAGGCCGTGCGGATTCTCGAAGACCGTACCGGTGCAGCCGAGCTTTTTGGCGCGCTCGTTCATGGCCTTTACAAAGGTGGCCACGGCGTCCTTGGTCTTGGGGTCGATCTTTTTGCCCACGTGCTCGGCAAGCACGACGGCGGCGTCGTTGCCCGAGGGGATCATCAGGCCGCGTAGTGCCTGCTCCACGGTGAGCTCGTCGCCTTCGAGCAGGCCGGCAGTCGAGTTGCCTACGGTGGCGGCAGCGTTGCTCACCGTGACTTTCTCGTCCATCTTGCAGTTTTCGACGGTCAGGATTGCGGTCATGACCTTGGTGATCGAGGCAATCTTGACCTGTTCATCGGCGCCGCGTCCATAGTAGACGGTGCCGTCCTTGCCCATAACAAGGGCATTCGTCGCCTCGATATCGGGCAGGTTTTCTGTCGTGATGCCGCGGACGTCGGCGGTCTTGCCGCAGACGTCGTCGGTCGTGAGCACTTGGGCGCCGGCAACAGCGGGCACGCCGGCAACAAGGGCGATGGCGCAGGCAAAGCCGGCGGCAAGTGCATGAAGGCGGACAGTTATACGGGAGGGATATGAAGTCACGGCTATTCGCTTTCGACGATGGATGCATATTTGTTCAAGTATATCCTGCGAAACAGCGGCCGTGAATCCTTTACGAAACGGTGGTGTCTGTGGCGCGAAATGCGCGCCAGATGCTATTCAGCTAATCATTCGAATCATCTTCAAGCTTAAGCTCGAAGATATAGTTAACGCTGCTGTCATCGTCGGCTCTATAGGTGACTCCATTGTGGATACAACCAGTATAAAAAGAATCATTAAATATCTTTTTTGCTGCCGTATGGGTGCCGACCGTGGGGTCACAAGCAAGAATGATTGCGCTAGAGAGCTCCTCGAGGGTTTCGTCGCAATTGTATTCATCTGCGTCTACGTAGAGCTTGATATCGCAACCATCGTCGTCGTAGTACAGAGATGCGACATTGTCGCCATATCCGTCGCTAATTTCATAGCAATCGTAATCGCTGTCGTAGTCGCCATAGTCATAGGCGTTGTCCGAAAAGCCGTTTGCGCTGTCGATTACAGACGATATTTCCGGAACATCGGGGTTTGCGCCATACGGTGAAATAGTTGAGCCAACGGAGCCCAGATAACCAATCAGGCACGCGCAGAGGGCGGAGGACAGCATTACGCATGCAGCTTGTTTCGGAAGATCCATCTTTTTAAACTTATCGAGCATTGGGACTGCTCCTTACGAATCGAGCCTCCAGTGGGCTTTCTTGTAAATAATGCTATTGATTCAGAATGCGTTGCTTGTAGCTCTCATATTCCTCGGGAGTGATTGCCCCTGCATCAAGAAGCGTTTTGAGCTCTTTTAGCATGGCAATCGTTTGCTCAACGGGGACTTGCGCAGGACTGTTGCGCGGATGATTTAAAGCCAGAGGGGCGTCTGCAACGGTGATTTCTGCCTGCTCAGACTCGTTTACGACGTTTTTAGATTTAATGGGCTTCTGTATAAAGAGGGCCATGGAGAACAACGTCCAAAGGGAAATGTATTGGAGCAGCGCGCTTACGTTGTATGTTGGATCAGCATTTCCTTGGACAAAAGGGGCCAGCTTGAGTCCCCAGCAGAATCCGGCGATAAGAACGAGTGCGCTAAAACAGAAAGCCGGGGTTAGCTCGGTTTTGTCGCTGAATTTTACGCCGATTAGATATACGGCAATGGTGAGAAGATCAAGTGGCAGGAGATAAAACGGGGAGGATTGCAACAAGATAATGATGTCTGATAGCGCCATGGAGACAAGAGCTGCGTATAAAACAGATTGCTTTCCTATATGCTTCGTGAATAGGTAAACTCCGATGAGAAAAACGGGTAGTGCCGTCATGGCAAAGCGCCAAGCAATTTTGACGAAAACCAATAGGGCTGTTATTGGCAAGAGCACAACTTCAGAAAGATGTTCGATGTCACTCATGCCGGAGAAGAGGTTATTTAAATCGATGGCGTCAATGAACCCATTTTCAAATGATCCATCACTAAAAAGGAAAATGTAATAGAAGGAGAAGAATAGATAACAGACGGTTGCGATTGCTGCTGCTAATGCGAACTTATTATTCTTAAGCAGGTATTTCGTCTTGGTGAGCATTATTAAAACCACCCCTTATGGCCGAGGACATACTGGACTTCAAAGTCGCTATCAGTTTTTGTGAGGTAGATGATTCCCTCGATGAAGGAAATCAGGTTCATGACTAAAGGCCCAATAATTAAAAGCGATCCGAGCAGCGTCCCTAGCAGCATTGCTATACCCTCGTTTTTATAGCCGAGATAGAACTTGTGGATGCCAAGGGCGCCAAGGCATATTGCAAGCAATCCGGCGACTATCTTACTTTTTGGGGACGTTGAATTTGCTGGGGAATTGTTGTTTGCGGTGTTGGAATAAAAGAGTCCCTGCTCGCCACGGGGTTCCTGCCCACCACGGGTGTTGGATGTCTCTAATCTACTTCCATCAAAGTGATGGTCGAGAATTCGACGCTTCTGTTCATCGAACTCTTCTTGGCTAATTGCCCCCATTTCCTGCAGCTCTTTGAGGGATTTTATTTGGTCGAGTATTTCCATCGCATTCCAATCGGTAGGAGCTGAATGGGCAAGAACCCCGTTTAATAAACCAAGAATATCCTAATTTGGGATATCCAGATACGGGATATAGCTTTGACGGCATGAACGTTGACGCTAACAAGGTGTGCGGTCGTTGCCTCGCTCGCATGAGAAAAGAATCTGGTTTGACCCAGGTCGATATTGCGCGCGCCCTTTGCGTGCCGCAATCGTTTGTGTCGAAGGTCGAAACAGGAGAACGGTCTCTTAAGCTATACGAACAATTTGATTATGCGCGTGCATTGGGTATCTCCGCTCTAGCCTTGTCTGAGCGCCTGCAATCAGAGATGGATATGGCGGGTCTCAAGGGATTCGAAAAGAAAAGCGGTAATTAAATATCAAAATCAACTTGATGCATTCACTCAGGTTGAGTTTCGCCGCGCGCTTGGCCCACATCCGCACCCGAACGGGCACAAGGGTGCTTAAGGCCGACTTAATCACCCACGCTTGTTGTGTGTGGCGTGCGTCGCCTCAGGCATAATGGAGCGCGAGAGGAGCACGCATGAACGAGCGCATTTTGGTAGTTGATGACGAGAAGGCCATCGCCGACTTGGTTGGCATCTACCTTACAAAAGAGGGCTTTGATGTCCAGATTGCCTATAGCGGGGCCGATGCTGCCAAGGCGATTTTGGAGCAGGAGTTCGATCTGGCGCTGCTTGATGTCATGCTGCCCGATATCGATGGGTTTGAGCTGCTGCGTACGATCCGTTCCAGCCATACCTATCCCGTGATCATGCTGACGGCGCGCGATGCCCAGCAAGACAAGATCGGGGGCCTTTCGCTTGGCGCGGACGATTACGTGGTTAAGCCGTTCCGTCCGCTGGAGCTCATCGCGCGCGTGCACGCTCAGCTTCGCCGCTATACCAGCTACGGTAGCCGTGCACAGGCGGCCGAGTCGCCGACCATTCAGCTCGACGGCTTGGAGATCAACCGCGATGCTCGTTCCGTGACAGTGGACGGTTCACCGGTTCGCCTCACGCCCACCGAGTATTCAATCTTGCTGTATCTGGTCGAGCATCGCGGCAGCGTGGTGGCCGTGGAGGACCTGTTCCGCGCGGTGTGGAACGAGGACTTTATGCCCGGCTCCAACAATACGGTGATGGTGCATATTCGCCACTTGCGCGAAAAGATCGGCGACGACGCACAAAAGCCACGCTTTATCAAAAACGTCTGGGGCGTCGGCTACATCATCGAATAACGCTTTTCGCTTGTGAGGATCTTGATATGACAAAAGACGATAGGCAAGCGTTCGAGGTGCCCGATCGGCTCTTTGAATACGTGAGGTCGGTCGTCGACAACCGCGCGCTTGCAACGGTGCTGCTCTTTTTGCTGAGCCTGCTGCTGATTGGCATCGACAACATCGTCGGAATCTTGGCGGTGCTGCTTGTCGGCTTTTTGCTGATCGATCGATTTGAGATCGTGTGCCGCTGCGTGGTGATTGGCGGCGCCGCGTGGGCCATGACGTTGGCGATTGGCGCCATGGCGCTCGGCGGCATCGAAGGGCCGGTGCTGTTCGATGCCGGCTTTGTATTCAACATGCTTGGCTTTGTGCTGGCGCTTGCCGCGTGCGTGCTGTTCTTGTGTGGCCGCGCCCTGTACTACCAGGGCTACGAGCAGGGCGAGCAGCATGCCGATTGTGTGCTGGCCGCTCGTATTCAAGATCGCCTGATCGATCACCCCGACACCTGGGATAACATCGACGGCGACTTCTTGGAGGTCGAGGGCGCCCTTAACCGCGTGCGTGACCGTGAGCGCAAGGTGCAACAGGCCTTGCGTGACGAGTCGCATCGCAAGGACGATTTGGTCACGTACTTGGCACATGACCTACGCACCCCGCTTGCCAGTGTGGTGGGCTATCTTTCGCTGCTGCAAGAGGCTCCTGAGCTGCCGGTTGAGCAACGTGCGCACTTTACGGGCGTGGCTCTCGACAAGGCGCACCGGCTCGATGCACTAATCGAAGAGTTCTTCGATATCACGCGCTTTGACTTCCACGATATCGTGCTCACGCGCGGCTATGTTGATCTGGGGTTGCTGCTGGCTCAGGTGGCTGACGAGTTCTATCCCATCCTCAACGAGCAGCATAAGGAAGCCCAAGTTGATATTCGCGAGGACCTGACGGTGCTCGTGGATGGCGACAAGATGGCTCGCGTGTTCAACAACATCATGAAAAACGCCGTTGCCTATAGCTATGAGGGCTCGACCATCACGATCGAGGCCAGACGCCGGGACGGCGGTGGCGTGCGCGTGCGCTTTATCAATCAGGGCGATCCCATCCCTGAGGCAAAGCTCAAGGTGATCTTTGAGAAGTTCTATCGCCTGGATGCGGCGCGTGCGACCAATCGCGGCGGCGCTGGACTGGGGCTTGCCATCGCCAAGGAGATCGTATGCGCGCACGGCGGTACCGTTGCATGTGAATCGACGCCCGAACACACGATATTCACCATCGAGCTGCCCGCCGCATAGCCAGTGTGCCCTTACAAACACTTGACAATGCGCTCACGTGCATATGAGCCGCGATTCCTACTATCGATACTGCTGAATTGATATCGATGTGGAGGTATGCGGTATGACGGCTGCTGCGGCTGTGGAGCCCACGGAGCTTGAAGAACTCATGAAAGCGCAGGCCGAGGCCGCGCACGAGCGCGAGGTTGGGGATGCGACTCGCCCCACGGCAGAGGATCTTGCCGCCTCGCCGACGCGCATCGATGTCGAGGGCCTCGACCTGTTCTATGGCGACCATCATGCGCTCAAGGACGTGAATATCAAGATCCGCGACAAGCAGATCACCTCGTTCATCGGGCCTTCGGGCTGCGGAAAGTCCACGTTGCTGCGCTGCTTTAACCGCATGAACGACGGCATCAAGGATTGCCGCATCGAGGGCAAGATTGCGCTCGATGGTCAAGATATCCTGGGCGATTACGACATCTGCCGTTTGCGCCAGCGCGTGGGCATGGTGTTCCAGCGCCCCAACCCGTTTCCCATGAGCATCTACGACAACGTCGCCTATGGGCCGCACGGCATGGGCGTGCGCGATCGCGCTGTGCTGGATGGGCTGGTCGAGGATTCCCTTCGTCGCGCTGCGCTATGGGATGAGGTCAAGGACAAGCTCAAGGAGTCGGGCCTGGGTCTTTCGGGTGGACAGCAGCAGCGCCTGTGCATCGCCCGCGCACTTGCCGTGCAGCCCGACATTCTGCTGATGGACGAGCCGACCTCGGCACTCGACCCTGTGTCGACGCTGGTGGTGGAGCAGCTGGCCTGCGAGCTCAAAGAGACCTGCACGCTCGTGGTCGTTACGCACAATATGCAGCAGGCGGCGCGTATCTCCGATTCGGTCGCATTCTTTTTGCTGGGTGAGCTGGTGGAGCACGCGCCCACCGCGCAACTCTTCAAGAATCCGACCGATCCGCGCACGGCGGATTATTTGACGGGGCGTTTTGGCTGATACCATCTAGTAAAGGTACCTTTAGGGTTAAGATGCGGTCATGCCGGCCGCAAAGGGGTTCAACATGATCTATTACGTCGAGGACGATGACAACATCAGGGATTTGACGGTCTATGCGCTGCGCAAGCAGGGGATTGAGGCCGAAGGCTTTTCGTGCGACGGTGAGTTTAAGGCTGCCGTGGCGCGACGGGTACCCGATGCCGTCCTGCTCGACATCATGCTGCCCGATACCGATGGCTTGGCGATTATGCGTCGACTGCGTGCCGATCGCCTGACGGCGACGGTGCCCATCATGATGCTTACCGCCAAGGATACCGAGCTCGACAAGGTGATGGCGCTCGATGGCGGTGCCGACGATTACCTGACTAAGCCGTTTTCGCTCATGGAGCTCGCCAGCCGCTGCCGCGCACTGCTGCGTCGCGGCGGCATGGTCAAACAGGCAAGCGATGTGCTCAGCGTGGGCGACATTGTGCTCTCGCCCAGCCATCGTGAGGTGACTGTTGCCGGCGAGTCGCTTAAGCTCACCCTGCGCGAGTTCGACCTGCTCGAGTACCTCATGCGCAAGCCCGGCGTGGTCTTTACCCGCGAGTCGTTGCTGCAGAGCGTGTGGGGCTGGGACTTCGACGGCGGTTCGCGCACCGTTGACGTGCACGTGCAGACGCTTCGCCAAAAACTGGGCGAGCATGCCAGCGCCATCGAGACCGTGCGCGGCGTGGGCTACCGCTTGGCCGAGCCTTCTGCCGGTGATGGTGCCGAAGGTGACGTCACCGCGGCCACCGCATCGGAGGAGTAACCCGTGGTCTTCGCCCCCCAGGGAAAACATACGCTGTCGCACCGCGTTTTTGTGACGATCTTTGTCTGCGCCATGGCGGTTATCGTGGCGTTTACGGTGCTGGGTGCGTTCTTTGTGCAAAACACCTTGGCGGATGCCACGAGTGCCAATCTGGCGCAGGAAACCGAGCTCATTGCTGCCGCCCTCGACGAGCAGCAGGAGCCCATCCCGTTCTTGCGTAGCCTCGATCGCGAGGACTTGCGCATCACGCTGATTAACAAGGATGGATCGGTTGCCTACGACAACGAGGCGCCGCCTTCCACACTGCCCAACCATGGCGATCGCCCCGAGGTCATCGAGGCCTTTGAGAATGGTTCGGGTTCCGCGGAGCGCGCAAGCTCTACGCTCGACGAGATTATGCTGTATCGCGCCGTCACCCTTGATAACGGCCAGGTTGTCCGCTTGGCGCAGGCCCAGCCTGGCGTTGCGGCGATTTTGCTGTCGATGGTGGCGCCGATGCTGCTTATCGCAGCAGCGGGTGCGGTACTCTCGTTTTTTATGGCGCGCCGCGAGTCCCGTGCCATCATCGCGCCGTTGCAAGAGGTGGATTTGGACCACCCACGCCGTAGCTATGAGCACGCCTATGCCGAGATGGTCCCCATGCTTGAGCGTATCGAGTCGCAGCGCCAGGAGCTCAAGCGCCAAATGGCGGTGCTAGCGGACAACGACCGTATGCGCCGCGAGTTCACGGCGAATATCACTCATGAGCTCAAGACGCCACTTACGGCGATTTCGGGCTATGCCGAGCTCATCGCAAACGGCATGGTCGAGGGCGAGGACGACCTGCGCAACTTTGGCGGTCGCATCTATCGTGAGGCGGGCCGTTTGGCAGCGCTTGTCAACGACATCCTTACGCTGTCTAACTTGGACGAGGCCGAGCGTGCAACTGAGGGCGAGGCGGTGCCCATTGGGTCCACGGAGCCTATTGAGCTCTCGCGTGCCATCTACGCGGTTGAGCAGCGTCTTGAACAGGTCGCCCGTCAGGCGAATGTGACGATAAGTCATGAGACCAAGCCTGTGGTCATCGAGGGCGTGTCGCGCTTGATTGACGAGCTCATCTATAATCTGGCAAGCAACGCCATCCGCTACAATCGACCCGGCGGCACGGTTACGCTGCAGTGCGGCACCAACGACGAAGGCCATCCGTTCCTTGCGGTCGCCGACACGGGAATCGGTATCGCGCCTGAAGAACAGGGCAAGGTATTTGAGCGGTTCTATCGCGTGGACAAGAGTAGGTCCAAGGCACGCGGCGGAACCGGTCTGGGGCTTGCCATTGTCAAGCATGCGGCCCTGTATCATCATGCCACGCTCGATCTGTCGAGCGAGTTGGGCGTGGGAACTACCATTACGGTGACGTTTCCCATACAGCAGGACGAGCCATTCGCATAGCGATACAACATAGATATTGATGTAGACGCCGCATTTGACTTTCGGGTGCGGCGTTGTTGTGCAATTTTACGATTGCTTCCGTCATTTTTACAGGAGAGCCTGTTTCTTATGTATAGAGTTTGGTCTCGGTAAAAAGATGCGATAACATATGGACAGTTTTGTCAATCCGAACTGGGGAAATGAAAGGCAAGCTGCATGACCCTTCTCGAACTGTTCCAGCTGCTCAAAAAGCACCTTCAGCTGGTCATCACCCTTCCGGTGGTCTGCGCGATCGCCATGGGCATCGTGTCCTTCGCCGTGATGGACAACACCTATACCGCGACGACAACCATGTACGTTCGTGCTAACAACACCGACGATAACGGCCAGATGAACTACAACGACCTCTCGGCGAGCCAGATGCTTTCCAACGATATTGCCACGCTGCTGGATAGCGATAGCGTTAAGAGCGGCGCCGCCAAGGAACTGGGCCTCACCAATCTGGATGACTACAAGGTGTCTGTTTCCTCCGAGACCACCACGCGTGTCATTACGCTTTCGGTTACCGGCACCGATGCCAAGGAGACGGCTGAGGTCGCAAAGGCCATGGCCAGCTCGGTGAGTACGGTCGCTCAGAACGTCGGCGCTGCCCAGAGCATCAACGTTATCGACGAGGCTAAGACCCCCGAAGCCCCCAGCGGTCCCAAGCGTATGCTGTACGTTGCTGTTGCGTTCCTCGCGGGCATCTTTATCGCAGTTGCCTATGTCGTTTTGGCAGACATGCTCAACACCCGCATCCGCGGCGCCGAAGAGGCAGAAGAGCTCCTGGGCATTCCCGTTGTTGGCCGAATTCCGGCTATGAAAGGTGGTAAATAGGCATGGCTAAGGCAAAGAACACCGATAAGCTCGTTGTACAGAATGCCGCCAAGACCCTTCTGGCCAACATCCGCTTTGCGAGCGTGGACGACCCCATTCGCACCATCACCGTTACCTCCTCGATTCCCAACGAGGGCAAGTCTACGGTTTCCATCAACCTTGCCCAGGCTATCGCCACCAGCGGCAAGAGCGTCCTGCTGGTCGAGGCTGATATGCGTCGCAGGTCCCTTGCCGATATGCTCGGCATCCGCTCCCGCGGCGGACTCTATGCAGTCCTTTCCGAGCAGGTTTCTATTGACCAGGCGATTGTCGAGACGGGTCAGAAGAACTTCTACTTCCTCGATGCCGAGCCGCATATTCCCAATCCTGCCGACATCATCGTCTCTCACCGCTTTGCCAAGCTGGTAAAGGCACTGTCCGCCAAGTTCCAGTACGTCATCTTTGATGCTCCCCCGGTCGGCACCTTCATCGATGCTGCCGAGATCGCAAGTCTGACCGACGGTGCGCTTTTTGTCGTGCGTGAGGATTTCACCAAGCGCGAGGAGGCGCTCAACGCCATCGGTCAGCTTAAGAAGTCCGAGAAGGTCAAGCTCATCGGTACCGTTATGAACTACTGCGAGACCGAGACCAGCGAGTACTACTACTCCTACTACACCAAGGACGGTAAGAAGGTGAAGAAGGGCTCCGACGATCAGGGGGCTTCCAAAAAGGGCATCTTCACCAACCGAGCAAACGTTTAGTTGATTAAGGCTGACCTATGCGTGACATTCATTGCCATATCTTGCCGGGTGTAGACGACGGCGCCGCCGATCTCGATGAGAGCTTGGCGATGCTCGAGGCTGCCAAGCGGGCCGGTGTAACCAGAATCGTTTGCACTCCTCACTGCCGTGATCCCTATTTTGATTACGACAAGATGTGGGATGCCTTTGAGCTGCTGCGTGATAACGCTGACGGTTTTCCGCTCCAGATGGGCTTCGAGGTCAACCATCGAAAGCTCGTTGAGCTTGGTATCGATGCCGCGGAGCACTTGCATTTCGATGGGACCAACGAGTTTCTGCTCGAACTTTCGACGCATGCCGATGCGTATGCGTTTAGAGAGTACGAGAACACGATTTACGATTTGCAGTGCCGTGGCTACCAGGTGATCATCGCTCATCCTGAGCGCTATCGTGCGGTTCAAAAGGATGTAAGCGTGGCGGAGCGTCTGGTCGATATGGGCTGCAAGCTGCAGGCTTCGGCGGACTTTATTGCCGGCGGTCGCTTTGGTCGCGAGAAAAAGCCGGCACAGCGCCTGTTCGATCAGAACCTGTACAGCTTCATCGCGAGCGATGCCCATAACGTGGGTCATTACGATTGCCTGGCGAAGGCTCGCGCGAAGTTTAGTGTGCGCGGAGCTCATTTTCGCTAATATCTGTCCCTAACGTTCGCATTGAATGAAAGGGCAGCCATGGATATCCAACTTAAGACGGGATGCTTTGATGACGCGGCGTTGGTGCGCCGCGTCGTTTTTATGGACGAGCAGGGCTACGAGAATGAGTTCGACGCTATCGACGAGGATCAGAACTGCATTCATGTGACGCTCTATGTAGACGGCGAGCTTGCCGGTTGCTCGCGCGTGTTTCCCGAAGAGCTTGAGCGCGTGGCTGACGCAGGGGCCCCGGTGTTGCCGGCATGCGACATGGACGAAGGCGTTGCGGCGGGGGAGACCTACATTATGGGGCGCGTCGCCGTGCTGCCGGCTATGCGTCGTCGCGGACTGGCGAGTGCGATCGTCGAGGCCAGTGCTTCGTGTGCACGCGATGCCGGCGCTAAGCTTATTAAGCTGCATGCGCAGGAATACGTGTTGCCGCTCTATGCAAAGGCGGGCTACACGCAAATTGCCCCGGTAGATTACGAAGACGAGGGCCAGCCCCATGTCTGGATGGCCAAGCGCGTAGATGGCAGATAGGGACGTTCCTTTTCTGCCGGCAGTTGGGGACGCTCCTTGGCAATTGGCGCATCGGAGCGCTTAGACATACAGTTTTTCGATTCCGTATGTATATATGCGCGCTAATGGGTTATAAAATCTAAGTCTGAACATAGCAGGTCTGCGATTCGGCTCGGGCGACCGGGCCGTTTTTGCGGACGGGGGTAGCGCGAAAGGACTGCACATGCGTCAATTTAAGACCGAGAGCAAAAAACTGCTCGACCTCATGATCAACTCCATCTACACCAATAAGGAAATCTTCCTGCGCGAGCTTGTCTCTAACGCGAGCGACGCCGTCGACAAGCTCAACTTTAAGAGCCTGCAGGATCCGAGCGTCAAGATCGACCAGGGCGACCTGGCTATTCGCGTTTCCTTTGATAAAGACGCCCGCACCATTACCATCTCGGATAACGGCATTGGCATGACCGCCGAGGAGCTCGAGCGCAATCTGGGCACCATCGCCCATTCCGGCTCCGAGGAGTTTAAGACCGAGAACGCCGAGCAGCAGGGCTCGGATGTCGACATCATCGGCCAGTTTGGCGTGGGCTTCTACTCGGCTTTTATGGTCGCCAGCCATGTGAAGGTCGTCAGCCGCGCCTACGGCGAGGATGTCGCCCATGTGTGGGAGTCTGATGGTCTTGAGGGTTACACCATCGAAGACGGCGAGCGCGCCGAGCACGGCACCGATGTCATCTTGACGCTGCGCGAGAACGAGAAGCTCGATGCCGACGGCGAGGCCGAGACCTACGATCGCTTCCTGACCGAGTGGGGCCTCAAGAGCCTGATTCAGCAGTACAGCAACTATGTGCGCTACCCGATCCAGATGATGGTGTCCAAGAGCCGCCAGAAGCCCAAGCCCGAGGATGCTGGCGATGACTACACGCCCGAGTACGAGGACTACCAGGAGCTCGAGACCGTCAACTCCATGACGCCGATCTGGAAAAAGCGCAGCTCCGATGTCGAGCAGAAGGACTACGACGAGTTCTACAAGTCCACGTTCCACGACTTTGACGATCCTGCGCGCACCATCAGCTTCCATGCCGAGGGCACGCTCGAGTATGACGCCCTGCTGTTTGTGCCGGGCCGCGCGCCGTTCGATCTGTACAGCAAGGATTACGAGAAGGGTCTGGCGCTCTACAGCTCCAATGTCCTGATCATGGAGAAGTGCGACGACCTGCTGCCCGACTACTACAACTTTGTCCGCGGCGTCGTGGATTCCGCCGACGTGTCGCTCAACATCTCGCGCGAGACGCTGCAGCAGAACCGTCAGCTCAAGGCCATCGCCAAGCGTGTGGAAAAGAAGATTACCGCCGACCTTGAGGATATGCGCGACAACGACCGCGAGGCCTACGAGAAGTTCTTCGAAAACTTTGGCCGCGGTCTTAAGTACGGCATCTACTCGAGCTATGGCATGAAGGCCGATGAGCTTGCCGACCTGTTGCTGTTCTGGTCTGCCAAGGAGCAGAAGATGATTACCCTGGCCGAGTATGCCAAGGGCATGCCCGAGGATCAGAAGGCCATCTACTACGCCGCCGGCGACTCGCGTGAGCGCTTGGCCAAGATGCCCGTGGTAAAGGGCGTGCTCGACCGCGGCTATGACGTGCTGCTACTGACGCAGGATGTGGATGAGTTCACCTTCCAGGCCATGCGTGAGTACGTTGCCGCCGATATGCCCAAGATTTACGAGGACGACGCTGCCCGCGAGGCTGCCGAGAAGGCTGTGGCCGACGGTGCCGAGCCCGAGGTCGAGGATCGTCATCTGGAGCTCAAGAACGTCGCGACCGGTGATCTTGACCTGGCGACCGAGGACGAAAAGAAGGAGGCCGAGGACGCCACCAAGGAGAACGAGGACCTCTTTAGCGCCATGAAGGAGGCGCTCGGCGACAAGGTCGAGAAGGTCGCCGTCTCTGCGCGCCTGACCGATGCTCCCGCGTGCATCACCACCGAGGGCCCGCTTTCGCTCGAGATGGAGAAGGTGCTCCAGAAGGGTCCCGAGGGAGCGCCCGATGGTATGCCCAAGAGCCAGCGCGTGCTCGAGCTCAACGCCAAGCACCCGGTCTTTGCCAAGCTTGTCGCTGCCCAGAAGGCAGGCGACGCCGACAAGATCAAGCAGTACTCCGGTCTGCTCTACGATCAGGCCCTGCTGGTCGAGGGCATTTTGCCCGAGGACCCCGTTGCCTTCGCGGCAGCTGTCTGCAACTTGATGTAGTTAGGTAGTTACGCGGTTTTACCAAACCGCGTAACAGCTCGACGCTGCCCTCAGTTCCGCCGTTCTAACGAACGGCGGACCAGTCGACGCTGCGCGGCCGCCAGAGCGACAACTTGTCATTCAAAGAGGACGGCATGACCAGAAGGTCTATGCCGTCCTCTTTTCATGCCAATTTGTTCGCTCTGGCGCCCGCTCGCTGGCATTGCTAAAACATCGATGTTACCGTGGTCCAAACTAGTCGTTGGGGGCGTTCTTGTTTGACCAGTCGTTTAAGAACGTCCCCGATGACTATTTGAATTGCTAATTTGTGCGGGTTGTGGTTTTGTGACCTGCTGAAATTAAAGATACTGTACAACTGTACGTTAATTCGTCTTCGTAGTATATTGCTACCCGCAAAACTCAATACCATTGTGCTCTGAGATGCTAAAGCGCTTACGTACAATGGTTGTCGATAGTACGATTCGATTCAACGACAGGATGGATGGTCCAAGCGTGAGTCTCGGCAGCAAACTATCCAACGCAAAGGTCTCCTTTGCGATATTTAAGCGCGACATTAAGCGACTGCTTATGAATCCCGTCGCCCTGGTGGTCACCCTGGGCGTGTGCGTCATTCCCTCGCTGTATGCCTGGTACAACATCGTTGCCAACTGGGATCCGTACGGAAATACCCAGGGCATTAAAATCGCCATCGCCAACAACGATCGGGGCACCCAGAACGACCTAGTGGGCGAGCTTAACGCAGGCGATAAGGTGGTCGACCAGCTCAAGGAGAACGACCAGCTCGGCTGGACCTTCGTCGACTCGGCGGCAGATGCCAAAGAGGGCGTCGAAAGTGGCGAATACTATGCTGCCATCGTGATTCCCAAGAACTTCTCCGACAATCTCGTCTCGATGCTCGACGGCAATTACCATCAGCCGAAGCTCACCTATTACGTCAACGAGAAAAAGAGCGCCATTGCGCCCAAGGTTACCGATACCGGTGCAAACACCATCGAGGAGCAGATCAACTCGGAATTTGTCTCTACGGTAGGCAAGACTGTTGCCGGTATCGCCAAGGATGCCGGTGTCGATTTAAAGGACAAGGCAACCCAGACTCAGGACTCGCTGGCAAGTTCGGTGTCCGAGGCGTCCGACACCTTGGGCGAGGTGCGCGATTCGATTGGCGATATGAATGCCGCCATTGATAAGACGAGTGGCGCTATCGCCTCGGCTGATGCGGCACTTGCCGGCTTGCAAGGCCAGGCACCGTCGCTGACGCAGGCGATCTCCCAGGGCAACGACCTGCTGAGCGAAGCTCGCACCACGGCGGGCAACTCCATCACCTCGCTCTCCAAGGCGCTCTCGGAAGGCAGCCTTGCGCTCACCAAGACGTCGGCCTCTGCGAACGCTGCCATCGGCAAGCTGACGGGCGCGGTCACATCTACGACCACCCGTATCGACAACTCGCTCGAGTCTCTTCAAGCGACGATCGACCACAATAAGGCCGTTATCGGGCACTTGGAGATTCTCGCCAATGACACGTCGACAGGTTCCGAGGAAATTGACGCGCGCATTGTATCGACCATCGATTTGCTTCGAGAGCAGAATGAAAAGCTTCAGAGCATCAAGGACGGTCTGTCCGCGCAGTCGAGCGCCATGGCGAATGACGCAGCGGCTGTTTCGGGTGCCAGTGACGCTATCAATAACGCAATTCATACCGGTGCGACCAACCTTGGCCAAGCCCAGACGGACTTGGGCCAAAACGCGCTGCCGAAGGCCTCGAGCGCGCTCGACTCTTTTGCTGCCGTTTCGGGCGACCTGACCGGTATCGTCTCGGGTATGACACCTACACTTGCAAATGCGCGCGGCACGTTGGCGCAGCTTAGCGCTACGCTCGGCCAGGCCAAGACCACGCTGGCCCAGACCGATTCCTCGCTTGCCAAGGTCCAGGACAAGCTTGCAACCGCCGCCAACGACATCGCGGCCCTGCAGACTTCCGAGTCCATGGGCGAGCTGGCTGATCTGATGGGCGTCGATGTCAATGACGTCGCAGATTTCATGGCATCTCCGGTTGAGCTCACGTCTAAGTCGATCTATCCGGTCAAGAGCTTCGGCTCGGGCATTGCTCCTTTCTACACCAATCTGGCGCTGTGGGTGGGCGGCTATGTGCTCATCGCCATCTACAAGCTCGAGGTCGACCGCGAAGGCATCGGCAGCTTTACCGCGCGTCAGGGCTACTTTGGTCGCTGGCTGCTGATGGTGATCCTGGGCGCGTTCCAGGCCATCATCGTTACGGTGGGCGATCTGGTCATTGGCGTGCAGTGCGTCAACCCGCTCCTATTTGTGCTGGGTGGCATTGCCATCTCGTTTACGTACGTCAACATCATTTACGCGCTGTCCACTACGTTTAAGCACATCGGTAAGGCAATCGGCGTCATTCTGGTTATCGTGCAGATTCCGGGTTCATCGGGTATGTACCCCATCGAGATGATGCCCGGCTTCTTCCAGTGGCTGCACCCGCTGCTGCCCTTTACCTACGGCATCAATCTGCTGCGCGAGACGGTCGGCGGCATGTACTCGTTCAACTACCTGTTTAACCTGTGCATTCTGGGCGTGTTCTTGATCGTGGCGCTCTTTATCGGCCTGCAACTGCGTCCGCTGCTGCTCAACCTCAACCTGCTCTTCGATAAGCAGCTTTCCACGACGGGTCTGATGATCTGCGAGTCCAATGACCTGCCGCGCCAGCGCTACTCGCTGCGCACGGCCATGCGTGTCATGCTCGATTCCGATTCGTACCGTCGCGAACTGCTCGATCATGCGGTCGCCTTTGAACATCGCTACCCGTACTACATCAAGGGCGGTTTCGCCGCTGTAGTCGGCGTGCAGGTGCTGCTCTTCGTTCTGTCGACGGTTCTCGATATCGACAACAATGGCAAGATCATTCTGCTGGTCATCTGGATTATCTCGGTCATTGCCATCTGCGGCTGGCTCATCAACATCGAGTACATCCGCGCAAGCCTCAACACCCAGATGCGCATCTCGGCGCTTTCGGATGAGGACCTGCGCCGCGAGATGCGCGAGCACACGGCCGCCATTCCGGCCGCTCGTCACATGTTCGGCTTGAATGCGAGCGAGCGGGGGTCTGAACCCAAGACTCAGACTGTCAGCCAATGCGGTCATCGCGATGCGGTCCATGTGCCCGAGAACGGGGATGACACGTTTGTGATGAATGAAAAGAACGCCCCGCTCGGCAAGCACTCCAAAGGAGGTGAGGCATAAATGAAGAACATCCTGCATCTGTTTAAGCGCGATGTCCAAAACGTGTCTCGCTCCGTAATCGGCTTGGTTGTCGTGATGGGCCTCGTTATCGTACCGTGCCTGTACGCGTGGTTTAATATCGCCGGCAGCTGGGATCCGTACGGCAACACCGGCAATCTTAAGATCGCCGTGGTCAACACCGATGAGGGTTACGAGAGCGATCTGATCCCTGTCGAGGTCAACGTGGGCGAAAACGTGACCGCCACCCTGCGCGGCAACGAGAACTTCGATTGGGTTGTGCTCAACGATCGCGATAAGGCGATTGAGGGCGTTAAGTCGGGCGCGTACTACGCTGCCGTCGTTATCCCTAAAACGTTTAGCGCCGACATGATGACGCTTTTCTCGACCGAGGTGAAGCACGCCGATATCGAGTTCTATGAGAACCAGAAGGCCAACGCCATCGCACAGATTGTGACCGAGAAAGGCTCGAGCGCCGTCCAGAGTCAGGTCAACGAGACCTTTACCGAAACCATCACGACCATCGGCCTTAAGACCGTGTCCAGCCTGCTCGACTATATGAGTACCGACCAGGTGAGCAACTTTATCGCCAATCTGTCCTCTACGCTGGGCGATTCGGTCGAGGACCTGCAGGACGTTCAGGCGAGCGCGACGTCGCTTGCGGGCATTTTGAGCTCTACGTCCGATTCACTGACATCGGCGGGCGGCATGCTCAAGCAGACGGGCACCGTTGATGAGTCGACGAAGCAGCTGATGGAGCACGCCAAGAGCGGCATCAATGATTCCAAGGAAGCGCTCAAGGCCGCCAACGATGCCGTTAACGCCGCGATTGACGGAAGCGCGGGCTCGTTCGACAACGTGTCCGCCGAGCTTGCGAAGGCATTCGATGCCGCGAATCAGCATGTTGACCTTACGGTGTCTCAGCTCTACGAAGCCGCGGCGGCGCTCAATACACGTGCTGACGATATCGATGCGATGGCCGATCAGCTCCGCAGCTTTGCCGACCAGGTGAGGGATGAGAATTTGAAGGACGGCCTCAAGTCCGCTGCGACGTCGCTGGGCAGAATCGCCGTTGAGTACCGCAATAATGAGAAGGACCTGAAGGCGACCGCGAAGTCTCTCTCCGACAGCATGGCCGAGGTCAACAGCTCGCGTGCCGAGGTCGATCAGGCAATCGCGGATGCCAAGGCTGGTATCTCGGGCGCCAAGTCCGACTACGATTCCACGTTTTCGGTTAAGGCCAAGGAGCTCAAGAAGACCGTCTCGGGGGTTCTGGATTCACTGAATGGTATTTCAAGCGATCTGGATAGCGCCGTTGCAGGACTGACCGATGCGTCCGGCTCGCTCGCGAAGGGTCTCTCCAAGGCTGCAAAGCTCGTCAACAAGGCTTCTGATCAGTTGGGCGAGGCGTCGGACAAGATCAGCGCTTTTAAGGACGAGCTCGACGGCGCCTTGATGTCGGATGACCTCGCTACGATCAAGACAATGATTGGCAACGACCCCGAGGGTCTGGCCGCGTCGCTTTCCGGTCCCGTCGCGCTCGACCGCAAGCCGGTCTATCCGATCCGCAACTACGGTTCGGCCATGGCGCCGTTCTACACGATTCTGTCGCTCTGGGTCGGCTCGATTGTTCTGGCGGCCATGATGAAGGTCTCGGTTAACGATGAGCTTATCAACGAGCTCATCCCCGTGCGCCTGCACGAGATCTACTTGGGTCGCTACCTGTTCTTTGGCGGCCTGGCTCTGCTGCAGGCAACGCTCGTGTGTGCGGGCGACATTCTGTTCTTTGGCATCCAGTGCGACAACCCCCTGCAGTTTGTGCTTGCCGGCTGGGTCGCGAGTCTCGTGTTCTCCAATATCGTCTACACGCTTACGGTATCGTTTGGAGATATCGGCAAGGCCCTCGCCGTCGTGCTGTTGGTCATGCAGGTCGGCGGTTCGGGCGGTACGTTCCCCATCGAGATGACCGGTCCCGTGTTCCAGGCGATCTACCCGTTCCTGCCGTTTACCCACGGCATCAACGCCATGCATGCCGCCATGGCCGGTGCCTACCATATGGAGTACTGGATTGAGTTGGGCATTCTGGCGAGTTATCTGATTCCGTCGCTGGCACTGGGTGTGGTCTTCCGCCGTCCGGTCATCAAAGCCAACGATTGGATCATCGAAAAGCTGGAATCAACCAAATTGATTTAGCGCAGCAATGTGGCGTTGCCGGAACATCGAGGCTTTCCTGCTCGATACTTTAGCGGGCTGGATTGCGGCGCAGCGCTGGTTGTTGCTACAGTAGCGGGGCGTGCCGGGGGTCCGGCGCGTCCCGTTTTTATTTGACCATGAGGCGGCACGCAGCCATACGCGTGCGGACACCACGCCCAGTTTGAGTGTGAGGATGTTCCATGGCCCAATACGCTGCCAACGAAATTGAAAACATGCCCGATAGCCCTGTTGCTCGCGAGGACCTGGGTGCGGGCGGCAACTCCCGTGGTGCCGGTGCTCGTTCGCCGTTGTTCTGGAAAGTTCTACTGCTTTCGGTGGCGATTATCTGGGGCTACTCCTTTACCACTATGAAGGACGCGCTCGACACCATTCCGGTGTTCGAACTGCTCTATATTCGTTTTCTTCCCGCAGCGCTGGTCATGCTTGTTATCTTTCGCAAGCGCATCGCCGCCCACCTTAACGCTCGCAATCTGATTGTTGGTCTGAGCATGGGCGCGCTCATGTGGGCAGCTTATGCTTTGCAGACGGTCGGTCTGGCTCAGACCACGGCGGGTAAGAACGCTTTTTTGACGGGCACCTATTGCATTCTGGTTCCGTTCGCGAGCTATTTCCTAAGCGGCGAAAAGCTCACTCGCTACAACTTGGGCGCCGCATTGCTCTGTCTGGCGGGCATTGGCCTGGTGGCGCTCGATAGCGTCGAGTTCAACATCGGTGATGCCATCACGCTGGGCGGTGCGGTTTTCTTTGCCATTCAGATGGCGGTGACCGCCAAGTACGGTCGCAAAATGGACATCAACGTCATCACGTTTTGGATGTTTGTGGGCAATGGCGTCTTGAGCCTTATCTCGTCGCTGCTATTCGAGACCCAAGCGCCTCTGTCCGTGTGGACGCCGAGCTTTATCGGCGTGATGGCCTTTCTCTCGGTGGGCTGCACGTGCGTGGCGCTGCTCATCCAAAACGTCGGCTTGGCGCACGTCCCGGCCTCGACGGGCTCATTGCTCCTATCGATGGAGTCCCCCTCGGGCGTGTTGTTTTCGGTGCTGCTGATGGGGGAGGCGCTCACTTCGCGTCTGCTCGCCGGCTTCGTCCTCATCTTCTTGTCGATCATCTTGAGCGAGACACATTTCGATTTTTTGCGCCGAAATAATTGAGCGCAATTGTAAACAACTTGTTGCGCCGCCCACCTGGGGCGGCGTTTTTTATGTAACGCCCTTACAGTTATGCCTTGCACTTTAGACTATCAAAGTGTTTACTGCACAAATAATACTGGAGGGCATCTATGGCACCAGCTCTGTCCGATTTTCAACCGCAACCAGCGCCCAAGGCCACCGCGGCAGCGCAAGCCGCTATCGGTGACGGTCTTGTTGCCGAGGCTCAAGCTTTTGCAGACAAGCTTGCTGCGTGGCGCCACGACCTGCACCAGACGCCCGAGTTGGGTAATCGCCTTCCGCAAACCTCTGCGTATATCCAGGCACGTCTGACCGAGATGGACATCCCATTTGCCACGCTCGTCGACGGCTCCTGTGTTGTTGGCCTCATCGGTGCCGGTGCGGCCGTGGCGGCCCAAGGCAACGGTACGTGCACGGACGATCAGGCCGGCACGGTCATCATGCTGCGCGGTGACATGGATGCCCTTCCCGTCGCGGAAGAGTCGGGCGAGCCTTTCGCCTCCGTCAACGGCTGCATGCATGCTTGCGGCCACGATATGCATGCGACGGCCCTGCTTGGTGCCGCCCGCTTGCTCAAGGCTCGCGAGACCGAGCTCGTCGATGCCAATGCCACGGTTAAGCTGCTGTTTCAGCCGGGCGAGGAAACCTTTGAGGGCGCCCGCGCTGCCATTGCCGATGGCCTTCTGCAGAACCCGCGTCCCCAGGCGGCTTTCGCCATGCACGTTAACAGCCAATCGCCGCTCGGCCTGGTGCTCTATGGGAGCCCGGCGCTTTCGGGCGTGTACGGTTTCCGCATTACACTGCAGGGCAAGGGCGGCCATGGCTCGAGCCCCGAGATCTCCATCGACCCCATCACGGCCGGCGTCCATGTGCACCTGGCACTCCAGGAGCTCATCTCCCGCGAAGTGCCGGCGGCCAAGGAGGTCGCACTCACCGTGGGTAAGTTTGCCGGCGGACAGGCGGCAAACGTCATTCCCGACACCTGCGTGCTCGAAGGAACACTGCGCGGCTTTGATGTCGAGCTCATGGCGCATCTTAAGACCCGCATCGCCGAGGTTGTCAATGGCGTAGCGGCAACGTATCGCACGCCGGCGGCCATCGAGACGCTCTCGGATGTTCCGCCGCTCGTACTCGATGACGATATGACCCAGGCATCGCTGGGCTATGTGGGTGCGACATTGCCCAAGGCGGCTTTCCTGCCGTTGTTCCACGCCATGGCGAGCGAGGACTTTGCGCTTATCTCGAGCGAGATCCCGAGCGCGTACTTTACCGTGGGCGCCGCTGTAACCGATACGGATGAGCATTTTGCCCAGCACCATCCCAAGGCGCGCTTTAACGATGCCGAGCTGCCGCTTGGTGCCGCGGCCTATACCGCCGTCGCTTTGGGCTATATCGCCGACCACCGGTAGCACCAACCTTGTCTTTCAAGCCTGCGGGCATGGCCGTAAGGCCTATGCCCTTGTCTTTCAAGGCAATCTTGGGCACTACCGGCGCCCGGTGCCGGCTATTCGTTTGTTAAATAAGGAGCAGTATGTCCCAGCAGCGTAAGCTCTTCCCCGGCTGGCTCGTGGTGGCCTCCGGCTTTGTGATCATGGCCACGTGCTACACGATTTTCGTCAACTGCATGAGCCTGTTCCAGCCGCTGGTCGTCAGCGACCTGGGCATTTCCCTTGCGCAGTACAACATCTCCAATGCCATCTCCACCGTGGTGAGCGTTGTGGGTTCGCTTGTGATCGGCCACGTCGCCGATAAGGTGAGCGGCCGCGTTCTGGGCTCCCTCACCGTTATCGCCACCTCGGCGGTGCTCGCGGGCATGAGCTTTGTGGGTGAGCTTTGGCAGGTCTACGTGCTCTTTGCCGTTTCGGGCTGCTTCGCTGTGGCCTCGACCCGCCTGCTCATCAGCCTGGTGACCGCCAACTGGTTTACCGCCAAGCGAGGCCTTGCCATCTCCATCGCACTTTCGGGCTCGGGCTTTGGCGGCGCTATTCTCTCGCCGATCGTGAGCTCGCTTATCGTGAGCGTGGGCTGGCGCTCTGCGCTCCTGGTACTCGCTGCCGTCTGCATTGTGGCGGCACTGCCCATCACGGCCTATTCCTTCCGCACCAAGCCATCCGATATCGGCCTTAAGCCGCTCGGCGAGAACCCGGGCGATCCGTCCGTCTCGACGGCTGGCGACAAGGACGAGCGCACGGCGCCCGAGGTTAGCGTCGGCTGGTCTCGTATCAAGAAGAGCCCGGCGTTTTGGCTGCTTGTCGTCGCCTTCCTCTTTATGGGTCTCGTTAACGGCGCCATCTTGCCCAACCAGGTCACCAACATGACGAGCGTTACCGTCAACGGCGCCAAGATCGTCACGGGCGGTCACGATCCCATGTGGGCCGGTACGGTGCTTTCGGCCTATATGGTCACCGTCGTTATCGCCAAGATTTCGCTCGGCGCCATCTACGATCGCTTTGGGCTGCGCTTTGGCAACGTGCTGGGATCCGTTGCGTGCATTATCGCTTGCGTTGCTCTGTGCTTCCCCGCGACCGATCTTGGTCCCATCGTGGCTGCCGTGAGCTTCGGTGTCGGAACGTGCATGGGCACCATCACGCCTACCATTGCCGCGTCCAAGCAATTTGGCATGGCCGACCTGGGTAAGGTCACGGGCACCATTACCTCGCTCGAGATGGTCGGCGGCACCGTAGGCGCCATTGTCTCGGGCGTGCTGTTCGATGCCACGGGCTCCTTTGCGAGCACCTGGATCGTGTGCCTGGTGTGTTCTGTGGTCATGCTCGTATTCCTGCTGGTCTCGGAGCCCATCGCCGCCAAGCTGCGCGCAAGCGTGGCAGGGGAGTAAGCGGGCAGGAACGCATACCTGATTGCCCGTTTGCCCGTGGCCGCCCTGGAAGCCGAATGGATGCTCGTACCGTCATTCGGTTTCCAAGGCGGCCGCGGGCCCACGAAACGGATCACTTGCCGCGGCGGCGCGTCAGGCCGAACGAGTCCCCATACCCTCGTTCGGTCAGACGCGCCGCCGCGTTGATGCTTTGTGCCGTATAATGTCCACTACCTATGACGCGATACAAAAGAAAGGTGTTTGCCCATGCAGGCACAGAAGGCGGAGGGAACCCGCGACCTTATCGGCGCCGAGATGCGCGCCTGGCAAAAGATGCAGCAGATCGCTGCCGGCGTGTTCGAGCCGTTTGGCTTTAAGCCCATCGAGACGCCCGCGATCGAGCAGGTGGACGTCTTTGTCCACGGCATCGGCCAGTCGACCGACGTCGTGCGCAAGGAGATGTTCCGCGTGTTTAGCGGCGCCAACCTGGAGCGCGTCTTTACCGAAGGCACTGACACCAAGCTTAAGCCCAAGCAGCGCCTGGCCCTTCGTCCCGAGGGCACGGCCGGTGTGGTGCGTGCTGTCGTGGAGAACAACCTGGTGCCTCAGGGCTCCACGCCGTTTAAGGCCTACTATGCCGAGGCCATGTTCCGCGGCGAGCGTCCCCAGAAGGGTCGTCTGCGTCAGTTCCACCAGGTGGGCATCGAGTGGCTCGGTGCTCCCGATCCGGCGGCAGACGCCGAGTGCATCATCATGCTCATGGAGTTCTACAAGCGCCTGGGCTTCGATCTTTCCAAGCTTCGTCTGCTCATTAACTCGATGGGCGATGCCCAGTGCCGTCCGGCCTATCGCGAGCAGGTCAAACAGTTCATTCTCGATCACGCCGACGAGATGTGCGATGAGTGCCGCGAGCGCGCCGAGCTCAACCCGCTGCGCGCCTTCGACTGCAAGAACGACCATTGCCGCGAGATCATGGCCGACGCCCCGCTGATGGGCGACAACCTGTGCGACGAGTGCCGCGAGCACTACGAGCAGGTCAAGCGCTATCTGGATGCCGCCGGCATCGAGTATGTAGAGGATCCCACCCTGGTGCGCGGCCTGGACTACTACACCCGTACCGTCTTTGAGGTCGAGGCCCCTGGCGCCGGCGTCGGCTCCATCGGCGGCGGCGGTCGCTACGATGGCCTGGTCGAGCTCGAGGGTGGCAAGCCTACGGCGGGCGTCGGCTTTGCCGTCGGCTTTGAGCGCGCCCTGCTGGCCCTACAGGCCTTTGGCAGCGACCTGGGTGCCGAGGAAGTCCCGTGTGTCTATGTCGCCAATGCCGGCAAGGAGCTGCGCCAGAACGTCTTTGCCATCACGCAGGAGCTTCGCGCCGCAGGTATCGTGACCGAGGCAGACTATCAGGGTCGTTCGCTCAAGGCTCAGTTTAAGCAGGCCGACAAGGTGGGCGCTAAGCTCATTTTGGTCCTGGGTGGCGACGAGCTTGCCGCCGGCAAGGTCAAGGTGCGCGACATGCAGAGCCATGACGAGGTTCTCGTCGATCTGGCCAACGTGGTCGAGGCGGTTCGCGAGCGCCTGTAGCGCTTGATTTTTGAGCTGCGGGCCTGCTAACTTGCCCCGCTCATGGAGAGCGATTGTTACGGGGGTGTTTCGCATTTATGCGGAATGCCCCCGTTTGCATATGCCGTCCACCGAGAAATACGACCATTTGGGACAAAAAACCTTGCAATGCAGAAAATACTTTTGTGTGGTAAAGCGCAATCAGCGTCGAAAGTTTTTGCCGAGTGCCTATAATGAATACCGCATGTTACGTGCATAGAAGGAGGAATGGGAGGAAACGTGGCTGAGAACCTAAGCAACCAGTCTGTACCCGAAGCCGCGGCGCGCGTCGCTGCCGTGGTCAACCGCCTCGTTAACCGAATCGGCTCGAATGCCGAATCCAAGGAGCGTCTCGCCGAGATCGAGATCCCCGAGGAGCTGCGCGACAATCTGGCGCTGTTCTTGCGCCTGGAGCGCCGTGTGCTTAGCGAGTATGATCCCGAGATCGCGGACCTGTTCGACAAGATTTTGACAGCCGAGATTGTGGCCAACGCCGGAAACCCCGGCACCCGTGCTGCCGACGAGTCCGTCGACGAGCAGGGCGTGCCCACTGCCGACGAGCCCACCGCCGTGGCGTTTCGCGAGGTTGTTGATCTGATCGACAGCCTGCCGCTCGATAAGCAGCAGGTTATCGTCCGCGCCTTTACGAGCTTCTTCCATCTGGCTAACCTGTCGGAGGAGAACTACCGTGTCGCGCAGCTGCGTGAGCGCGAGGCCGGTGCGTCGACCGATACCGAGGTCGATCCCGCCAACGAACTCACCGTCGCCTATCACCAGCTGGTAGACGAGATGGGTGTCGAGGGCGCCAACGAGCTGCTCGACAAGCTCGAGTTCCACCCCGTCTTTACCGCACACCCCACCGAGGCCCGTCGCAAGGCCGTCGAGGGCAAGATTCGCCGTATCTCCAATCTGCTGGAGGAGCGTCCGCGTCTGGGCGGCTCCGACCTGGTGGAGAACGAGCGCCATATGCTGCAGGAGATCGACGCCCTGGTGCGTACGAGCCCCATCGCGCTCAAGAAGCCCACGCCGGTCGAGGAAGCCGATACCATCATCGACATCTTCGATAACACGCTGTTCGACGTTATCCCCGTTATCTATCGTCGTTTTGACGATTGGGTGCTGGGCGACAAGGCCGGTACCGTGCCGCCGCTGTGCCCGGCGTTCTTCCATCCCGGCAGCTGGATCGGTTCCGACCGCGACGGTAACCCCAACGTCACCGCCAAGGTGAGCCGTGAGGTCGCTGCCAAGTACTTCACTCACATGGTGCTCAAGCTCGAGGACAAGTGCCGCCGCATCGGCCGCAACCTCACGCTCGAGGCCACCTACAGCAAGCCTTCTGCCGAGCTTATTAACCTGTGGAACCATCAGGTCGAGATGAGCCCTCGGTACACGGCCCGCGCCGAGCTGATCTCCGAGCACGAGCCGCATCGCGCCGTCATGCTCGTCATGGCAGACCGTCTGAACGCCACCGTGCGCCGCATCACCGACACCATGTATCACAGTGCCGACGAGTTCCTGGATGACCTGCGCGTCGTCCAGCGTTCGCTGGCCGCCTGCGGAGCCGTCCGTGCCGCCTACGGTCCGGTGCAGACCATCATCTGGCAGGTCGAGTCCTTCGGCTTCCATATGGTCGAGATGGAGTTCCGTCAGCACTCCGTGGTGCATGCCCGCGCCCTCAAGGATATCCACGAGAACGGTATCCATGGCGATCTGCAGCCCATGACGCGCGAGGTCATCGACACCTTCCGCGCTATCGGCTCCATCCAAAAGCGCTACGGCAAGAAGATGGCGCACCGCTACATCATCTCGTTCACCAAGAGCGCCCAGCATGTGGCCGATGTCTTTGAGCTTGCCCACCTGTCCTTCGCGCACGAGGAGGACGTTCCCGAGCTCGACGTGATCCCGCTGTTCGAGCAGCTCGAGGACCTCGAGGGCTGCGTCGACGTGCTCGACCAGATGCTCACGCTGCCCGTGGTGCAAAAGCGCCTTGTCCAGACCAACCGCCGCATGGAGGTCATGCTGGGCTATTCCGACTCCTCCAAGGATGCCGGTCCTACCACGGCCATGCTCGCGCTGCACTCCGCGCAGGAGCGCATTGCCAAGTGGGCCGAGAAGAATGATATCGACCTGGTGCTCATGCACGGTCGCGGCGGTGCCGTGGGCCGTGGCGGCGGCCCGGCCAACAAGGCCGTGCTGGCGCAGCCCAAGGGTTCGGTCAACTGCTTCTTTAAGCTCACCGAGCAGGGCGAGGTCATCTTTGCCCGTTACGGCAACCGCACGCTGGCTCAGCGCCATGTTGAGTCCGTTGCCGCCGCAACGCTTTTGCAGTCGGCCCCGAGTGTCGAGAAGACCAACACCGAGACCACGCAGAAGTTCTGGGATATGGCCGAGAAGCTCAACGCCGCAAGCCACGAGCGCTATCTGGACCTGCTGAACACCGAGGACTTTACTCCGTGGTTCTCGACCGTGACGCCGCTGACCGAGGTCGGTCTGCTGCCGATCGGCTCGCGTCCCGCCAAACGCGGCTTGGGTGCCAAGTCGCTCGACGACCTTCGTACCATTCCGTGGATCTTCAGCTGGAGCCAGGCGCGCATCAATCTGGCCGCTTGGTACGGCCTGGGTACCGCCTGCGAGCAGTTTGGCGATCTGGACCAGCTTAAGGCTGCCTACCAGGAGTGGCCGTTCTTCCGCACCTTTATCGACAACATTGAGATGTCGATTGCCAAGACCGACCAGCGCATCGCCAAGATGTATCTGCACTTGGGCGATCGCCAGGATCTGTCCGAGAAGGTCTTCACCGAGATGCAGCTCACGCGTAAGTGGGTTCTTGCCATCGTCGGTGACGAGTGGCCGCTGCAGCGCCGCCGCGTGCTCGGCTGCGCAGTTCGCGTGCGCAACCCCTATGTCGACGCCCTGTCCATCGCCCAGGTCCGCGCCCTTCGCGAGGTGCGTATGAACCAGGACGAGATGGCCGAGGAGAAGAAGGCCGAGTACATGAGCCTGATTCTTTCGACTGTGACCGGCGTCTCGGCAGGACTGCAGAACACGGGGTAATCGATAGCCCTGTAGTCGCTGTCCGGGGCCGCCGTATGTTTGCTTTCCGGCGCGTCCTCGGACATGCAAGAAGCCCTCGCTGCGCACTTCGTGCGGCGAGGGCTTTTTGCGTCCTGCGGAGTGCGCCGGAAAGCAAACATACGGCGGCCCCTGCGATGTCCGGTCTTCGGCGGATTACGGCTGAGGAAAAATAATAGTGCGCTTCGCGCGCTTTGATGGGGCTTCGTGCTGCGGAATGCATTCAGGGGGAAACCCATCGGGTCCCTTTGTCCTCGGTCTTCGGCGGATTACGGGCTGAAGGGAAGAAAGGCGCGCTTCGCGCGTTTTGGATGGGGTCTGTCCCGGCGGCGCGTTTGGCGCTTCGCGCCTCGCGTCTTATCGATAGGGATTGAGATGCATCTGGCGCTTCTCGCCTTATGACTGTAGCGGCCGCGGTCCCGTTTTGGATCACGGCTGTTTTGTTGTGGGTCAAATATGAACGTTGTGTTAACGAGTCGGTGGACGGTGGTGTTTTTCGGTGAGCGGCGTATCCTTCCAACGGTTTATCTAGTGTGTCAGTTGAAAGGAAGAGGGCGCTCGTCATTGTTTGAATGTGAACTGCCGTTTGACCACAAGACGTTGCATCTGGAGCTCGAGGATAAGAACTTCGCGGGTGTGATGGAAGGTCATCAAAACGAGTTTAAGACTACGAAATCGCAGGAAGAGCTGGTAGAGGAGTCGCTTGCCAACCCTTATGGCTCGCCTTCGCTCGAGGAGCTTTGTGCTGGCAAGAAGGATATTGTCATTATTAGCTCCGATCATACGCGTCCCGTTCCCTCGCGTGTGACGATGCCTATTCTGCTGCATCACATCCATTCCGCTGCGCCCGAGGCTCGAGTTCGTATTTTGGTTGCTACGGGTATGCACCGTCCGTCGACGCATGAGGAGCTCGTCAACAAGTATGGCGAGGAGATCGTTGCCAACGAGGAAATCGTTATGCACGTCGCGACTGACGACAGCATGATGAAAAAGATCGGCACCCTGCCTTCTGGTGGCGAGTGCATCATCAACAAGATTGCGGCCGATTGCGATCTGCTGCTTGCCGAGGGCTTTATTGAGCCGCACTTCTTTGCCGGTTTCTCTGGCAGCCGTAAGTCCGTGCTGCCCGGTATCGCCAGCTACAAGACCATCATGTACAACCACAACGGTCAGTTTGTGAACGATTCCCATTCGCGCGCAGGCAACCTTTGCCACAATCACGTGAGCGAGGACATGTTTGCCGCTGCCGAGATGGCTCACCTTGCCTTTGTGCTGAACGTGGTGCTCAACGGCAAGCACGAGGTCATTGGCTCCTTCGCTGGCGACATCCATAAGGCACACGAGGCTGGCTGCGAGTTCGTGAAGAGCCTTGCCGGCGTTGAGCCCGTCGAGTGCGAGATTGCCATCACCACCAACGGCGGCTACCCGCTCGACCAGAACATCTACCAGGCCGTGAAGGGCATGTGCTCTGCCGAGGCCACGCTTCCCGAGGGTGGCGTGATCATCGATGTCGCCGGTTGTGCCGACGGTCACGGCGGCGAGGGCTTCTATCACAACATCGCCGACAACGACCCGGCGGAGTTTGAGCGCGCCTGCATCGATCGTCCCAAGGATGAGACCCTGCCCGATCAGTGGACGAGCCAGATCTTTGCCCGCATCCTGGCGCATCATCCTGTGATCATGGTTACCGATCTGTGCGATCACCAGATGATCAAGGATATGCACATGACGCCGGTCAACACCCTCGATGAGGCGCTCAAGCTCGCCTTTGAGATGAAGGGTGCCGATGCCAAGGTGGCCGTCATTCCCGATGGCCTGGGCGTTGTTGTCGCGCAGCACTAGTACGCGGCCTAAACGAATCGTTTATAACCGACAAGAAAGATAAGGTTTTATGCTTACCAAACTCCTCTGCGAATTCGGCGCAACGGCCCTCATGATCATCTTTGGCGTGGGCGTGCACTGCGATACCGTGCTCAAGGGCACCAAGTATCAGGGCTCCGGCCACATGTTTGCCATCACCACCTGGTCTTTTGGCATCTCAGTCTGCCTGTTTGTCTTTGGCGGCGCCGTGTGCATGAACCCCGCCATGGTGCTTGCCCAGTGCATCGTCGGCCTGGTGCCGTGGAGCAGCTGCATCCCCTTCATGGTTGCCGATATGCTCGGCGGCTTTGCGGGTGCCGTGATCGCGTGGTTGATGTATGCCGATGAGTTCAAGGCTTCCGATGGTGTCATCGATCCCATTGCTCAGCGCAACATCTTCTCGACCAACCCCACCACCGAGGGCACCAACTATGCCCGCAACTTCTTCTGCGAGGCTATCTGCACCTTCGTGTTCATCAGCGCCATCCTTGCTGCCGCTAGCCGCGCCGGCGAGAACGTTTTGATGCTCGCTATCTGCGTCGGTCTGATCGTTTGGGCTGTTGGCATGGGCATGGGCGGCATCACCGGCTTCGCCATGAACCAGGCCCGTGACCTTGGTCCTCGCATGGCCTATCAGGTGCTGCCGATCAAGAATAAGGCCGATAACAACTGGAAGTATGGCCTGCTTGTTCCTGGCATCGCTCCGTTTGTCGGTGCCGCTCTGGCCGCGCTGTTTGTGCACGGTTTCTTGGGCATGTTCTAGTCCAAGACAATTGATATAACGCCCGGGTCCGGCATAGGTTAACTTTCCGCCGCGTCCTCGGACATGCAAGAAGCTCCCGCTGCGCACTTCGTGCGGCGGGAGCTTCTTGCGTCCTGCGGAGTGCGGCGGAAAGTTAACCTATGCCGGACCCTGCGGGAATCCAGTTGCGTTCGAACAAGCAACCAACATATATATCTGAATTTGGATGTGGTGGGCACTTTGTTGTTAGGCGCTTTGAGGTGCGAGTGACACTTTGGGATGCGTGGCGCCTTGGGGTGGGGCGGTGCTTTGGGATGAGAGGCTTACTTACTTAGTTGAAGAGGGGTTTTATGGCTGATAGGTAATCTTTTGCCACATCGGCCTTATCTGCTTGGAAATTGTGCCAGGCCCACCATTGGACCATTCCTACGAAGCTTGAGGCTATGTGGTGTAGTAGGAAACTGCGGTCCATGGTGCCGGCGGGGCCTGAGGGGTCGACGGGCACGGTTTCGGCTGCTCGCGACATGATGGTCTTGCGTAAGCAGTCGGCGAAGACGCGTGAGCCGGCGCCAGCTACCAGCGCTCGGACGCCTTGGCGACGTTCCCAGAGGTTGTTGAGGATATGCTCGACTTGTACGAGCGGATCATCGAGCGGTGTGCCATCGTCGTCGAGGGCGTGGGTGCAGATGTCGCTCACGAGTTCGGACAGTAGGTCATCTTTGCTCTTGAAGAGGCCGTAGAATGTCGCGCGGCCTACATGAGCACGCGCGATGATGTCGCCGACGGTGATCTTGCCGTAGTCCTCCTCGCGAAGGAGCTCGGAAAATGCTGCGACGATGGCGGCGCGGCTTTTGGTTTTGCGGGCATCCATGGCTATGCGTCCGCGTGAACGAGCAGGCAGCGGAGCGTACCGGAGCAACCCTCGTAGGGACGCTTGCCGGCGCCGTAGCCGACGGCTTCGATGCGGTAGCGTGAGGGCAGCTGGTCGGACGTACGCAGCGCGGTGACGATGGCGGCGCCCGTCGGCGTCACGAGCTCGCCGGCGACCGGTGCAGGCGTGAGGGCGATATTGCCCGCCTGACACAGGTTGACGACAGCGGGGACGGGAATGGGCATGAGGCCGTGGGCGCAACGGATGGTTCCGTGGCCCTCGGAGAGCGACTCGACCACAATTTCCTCAATACCCAGATCGTCGAGGCAGATGGCGACAGAGCAGACGTCGACGATGGAGTCGACGGCGCCCACCTCGTGAAACAGGACGGTGTCGGGCGTTTTGCCGTGAGCCTTTGCCTCGGCATCAGCGAGTACGGAAAAAATGGCGAGGGCACGACGCTTGGCACCATCGCTTAGCCGTGAGCCATCGATGATGGCAGTGACATCCGCCAAAGAACGGTGGTGATGGTGGTGGGCGTGATGGTGACCCTCGTGGCCATGACCGTGGGCCTCATGGTCATGCTCGTGGCAGTGCTCGTGTTCGTGCTCGCCATGGTCATGATGGTGGTGCTCATGCTCGTGCGTGTGCTCGGCAGCTGCTTCGTTGCCGTAGAGCCAGACCATATCGTGATCGTGGTTCTCGAGCTCCTCTGCAAGCTGGACGTCGAAATCGCAGGCGTCGATGCCATGCTTGTTTGCACGCGTGACGGCAATCTCAAAGCCGTCGACCGGCAGCGTGGCGAGCTGTTCGCGCAGGTGCTCCTCGCTGGCGCCCAGGTCGAGCAGGGCCGCGACGGTCATGTCGCCGCTGATGCCCGAGGTGCCGTCGATGATAAGCGTATGCTGATGGTTGGACATGGAATGCTCCTTAGCGGGCGCGGGGTGTGCCGGCGCTCAGATGATTGATAAGACTTGCCTGGTATGCGGCACCAAAGCCGTTGTCGATATTGACGACCGAAACGCCGCTGGCGCAGGAGTTGAGCATGGCGAGCAGTGCGGCTACGCCACCAAAGCTCGCGCCGTAGCCCACGCTGGTGGGAACGGCAATGACCGGACAGCTCACCAGGCCGCCGATAACGCTCGCCAGCGCGCCTTCCATGCCGGCGATGGCGATGACCACCTGCGCCTGGGCAAGTTCCTCGGCATGCGCGAGCAAGCGGTGCAGGCCGGCGACGCCTACGTCGTAGAGGCGGTCGACCTCGTTGCCATAGAACTCGGCCGTCAACGCGGCTTCCTCGGCGACGGGCAAGTCGCTCGTGCCGGCGCAGGCGACGACGATGCGTCCGTTACCGGTGGGGGAGGGCTTGCCGCCCACGAGGGCGAGCTGTGCGTCCGGGACATATCCCAGGTCGATGCCGTTGTCGAGGAGCTCCGAGGTGCGGGCTGCTTTTTCGCTGTCCAGGCGCGTGACCAGGATGCGCTCCTGGCCAGCATCGCGCAGCGCTTCGATAATGGCGGCAATCTGCTCGGCGGTTTTACCCGCACCGTAGACAACCTCGCCGGCTCCCTGGCGCACCCCGCGCGAAAGATCGAGCTGTGCAAAACCCAGATCGGCGGTCGGAGCCGTCTGGATGCGCGTGAGGGCGACGGCTGGGGTGACTGCTCCGCCGGCAACATCGCTCAGCAATTGCTCAAGATCTCGCTTATCCATATATGTTCCCTTCGACGGTGCAAAGTCTAGCACGAGAAAGGGAGTTTCCGAACATTAGAACAAAATCGTTCGGAAACTAGACATAGGGGAATTGATTCTATTGTTAGACAGATCGACTAGTCACGTAGGATGATGTCCATGGCGAGCATCAGGTTGCGCTCGTCGATGGCAAACGGGGCGGCCTCGCGCGTCTTGGGCTTGGCGCAAAACGCGATGCCCGTGCCCGCGGCCTGAATCATGGGGATGTCGTTTGCCCCGTCGCCAATAGCGACCGTGTGGGCCATGTCGACACCGCACTCAACCGCCCAATCTAGCAGCTTGATGAGCTTGGACTCCTTGGTCACAATGTCGGCAGCCAACTTACCGGTGAGCTTGCCATCCACGACCTCCAGGCGGTTGGCCAGGCAAAAATCGATACCCGCGGCGGCTACGATCTTGTCAGCGATCTCGTGGAAGCCGCCGCTTACCACGCCGACCTTCCAGCCCTTGCTGTGTGCCGAGCGCACAAGCTCCAGCGCGCCGGGGGTAAATGTCACGCGTTCAAAGGTGCGCTCGAACACACTCTCGTCCAGGCCGGCGAGCAGCCCCACGCGCTCCTCGAGCGCTTGCTTAAAGTCCAGCTCGCCGCGCATGGCGCGTTCGGTGATCCGCGCAACTTGCTCGCCCACGCCTGCCTCCTTGCCCAACAGGTCGATGACCTCCTGGTTGATGAGCGTGGAGTCGATATCCATAACGATGAGGCGTGCAGTCATAGCGGGCCTTTCCGAGTGCAGTTGTATTGGGGCACATTGTCGCACGCGGCGCGCCTTGGCGACGGCCAGGCCGCGTCAATTGTTTCGTCTCCGTCAAGTCTTTGGGCGAGAACTACTTTTCCGCGGCACATCGACACAGGTGCGATAAGATAGAACGCCATGTCTGGCTGCGCGGTTTACGCAGGCTGGGCAAATCTGTACGACGCCGCCCGGAACGACACGGGGCGGCACAGATCCATAAAGGAGGATCACTGGTATGAGCCAGACCCGTCCCATCGACGAGCATTCCATGCACACCCGTACCTGCGGCGAGCTTCGCCGCGAGAACGTGGGCGAAGAGGTCACCCTCACCGGTTGGGTGAGCCGTCGCCGTGACCACGGCGGCCTTATTTTCTGCGACCTTCGTGACCGCGAGGGCATCACGCAGCTCACCTTCGACCCCGAGCACTCTGACGGCGACGCATTTAAGATCGCCGAGACCATGCGTCCCGAGTGGCCCATCAAGATTCACGGCGTCGTGCGCTCCCGTGGCGAGGAGACCACCAACGCCAAGCTCGCGACCGGCGAGATCGAGGTCCTGACCGACCACGCCGAGGTGCTCAACACGTCCGTCACCCCGCCGTTCCAGATCGAGGACGGCATCGAGACCAGCGAGGACACCCGTCTGCGCTATCGCTATCTGGACCTCCGTCGTCCCGAGATGATGGCCAACCTCAAGCTGCGCTCCGACTTTACCTTTGCCATTCGCGAGGCGCTGCACAACCGTGAGTTCATGGAGGTCGAGACGCCCTCCCTGTTTAAGTCCACGCCCGAGGGCGCTCGTGACTTCATCGTTCCCAGCCGTATCCAGCCGGGTAACTTCTACGCCCTGCCGCAGTCCCCGCAGCTCCTGAAGCAGCTGCTCATGGTCGGTGGCGTTGAGCGCTACTACCAGGTTGCCAAGTGCTTCCGCGACGAGGATCTGCGCGCCGACCGTCAGCCCGAGTTCACTCAGGTCGATATCGAGATGTCCTTCGTGGACCAGAATGACGTCATGAGCGCACTCGAAGAGGTCCTGTCCGATGCCTTCGGCCGCATGGGTGTCGAGATGCCCACGCCGCTGCGTCGCATGGACTACTGGGAGGCCATGGACACCTATGGCTCCGACAAGCCCGATACCCGCTATGGCATGCATCTGGTCGACCTGACCGACATCTTTGCCAACTCCAAGTTCAAGGTCTTTGCGACTGCCGCAAACGAGGAGGGTTCTGTCGTCAAGGCCATTAACGCCAAGGGCGCCGGTGCCTGGGCACGTGCCAAGATCGATAAGCTCGCCGGCGTGGCCTCCACGTTTGGCGCCAAGGGCCTGGCCTGGATCGCCTTCCGCGAGGACGGCTCCATCAACAGCCCCATCGTCAAGTTCTTCTCGGACGAGGAGATGGCCGCTCTGCGCGAGCGTATGGACGTCGAGCCCGGCGACCTTGTGATGTTCGCCGCCGGCCCGCGCCTGCTCTCTGACGAGATCCTGGGCGGCATGCGTTCCCACATGGCCAATGCGCTCGAGATCAAGCGCGAGGGCCACGACTTCCTGTGGGTCGTCAACTTCCCGCTGTTCCACTGGGATGAGGACCGCAAGGCCTATGCTGCCGAGCACCAGCCGTTCACTCTGCCGACCGAGACCGACATCGCCAAGATCGAGGCCGACCCGTTGGCAGCCGGTTCCTGTACCTACGACTTTGTTATGGACGGCTTTGAGGCCGGCGGCGGTGGTATGCGAATCCACAACGCCGAGATGCAGATGTCCATGCTCAAGCTCCTGGGCTTTACCGAGGAGCGCGCCGAGTCGCAGTTCGGCTTCCTCATGGAGGCGCTCAAGTTTGGTGCGCCCCCGATGGGTGGTTTCGCTCTGGGCCTGGACCGCGTGTGCATGCTGCTCACCGGCTCCGACTCCATCCGCGACGTCATGGCGTTCCCCAAGACGGCCAGCGGCTCCGACCTCATGTCGGGCGCCCCGAGTGCCGTTAGCGGCGCCCAGCTCAAGGACGTCAGCCTGCGCCTGATGTAGGCAAGCGGCTACATATTGCTTGCAACGAGGGAAGGACGCGTGCCTTCCCTCGTTTTTTATGTGCCGAGGTTGTGGGGGCGTGGGGTGACCGGACGTCGCGGAAAGCCCGGCCCAGGTTTCTTATAGCGAGTCTCTCTGAACGAGCTGCATGTGCATGACGGTGGTGGTGGGCACGGCGCCATTGATCATATCGAGCGCAATGCCTGCGGCCATGCGGCCTTCCTCGCGAAGCGGCTGACGAATGGTCGTCAACGCGGGGACGCTGCGAGCTGCGACCTCGTGGTCATCGAAGCCCACGACCGAAACGTCTTTGGGTACGCTAATTCCTGCTTCGTTGAATGCGGCGATAACGCCGGTTGCGATACGGTCCGATCCGCATAGCACGCCGTCGGCATGTATTTCGCGCGCGAGCAACCGCCGCGTGGCTTGGTAGCCGTCTCCGCTGCTCCATCCGGTATAGATGACATTTTCATCCGGAAGGCTTTCGCCCAAAATTGCACGGTAGCCGCGAAGGCGGTCGATGACGGCGGGGTTATCCTGCGGCCCTAGCACGGCAACGATGTCCTTGCGTCCGCGATCTTTCATAGCGAGCGCCGCAAAGCGTCCGCCCTCTTTGTCGTCGGAGTAGACCGTCGAGAACACGTCGCGATAGGGATGGCCCTCGAGCTGGCCGCATAACACAGTGGGTACGCCCAGCTCGCGCAGCACCTCGAGCAGCTCACTGCCCTTGTAGGGCGAGACGTCGATGACGGCGTCAAACGAGCGGCGCTCAAAATGCTCGCGTGCGCGGTTGCGCTCATGCGAGGAAGATGCCTGCAAGATCACGGGCAAGTAAGACGACTCCGAAAGTTCCTCGGTAATGCCGCTTAAAAACTCACTGTAGGTGGGATCGCTAAACAGCTCGCTCAAAGGCTCGGTAACCAGTACGGCGATAATTTCCGTGCGTCCGACGGCGAGCGCTCGGCCGCGTGCGTTGGGAACGAAGTTAACCTTTTTCGCCGCTGCGCGGACGCGCTTTTTAGTTTCCTCGCTAATGCGGGGGGAGTCGTTGAGGGCACGCGATGCCGTGGAGCGCGAAACACCGGCAGCTTCAGCAACCTCGGCAAGCGTGGGTGCGGTGCGTGCTGGTTGGGTCATGGCGTCTCCTGTGCAATTGGGTCGGTGGGCTATCGATAAAGGCTAATGCGGATACAGATTACTATAGCGCGCGTGAACGGCGTCCATGGTATCCGGTGACCGGTGTCGTTTTGCAATCAAACTGCGACTGAGCACGGCATGTATGGGCGAGACATAGGCAGGCGCGACAGTTGCCTGTGAGTTCAAGAACGATGCCCCGTGCTGTGCACCTAAGCTTAGGGTGACATAAGTAGCATGGTTGTACAACCGGTTGCACCGTTAATCCGACAAAATCGACCGTTCGGCGGACAACCGGTTGCACAGATTTTTGTACCGCCCGTAAGATAAGGACAACCGGTTGCACAAAGAAGCACTACGATGACGAAGGAGCATCACCATGGACGCCATTAACGATTGGGAAAACCAAGCGCTCACCCACAGGAACCGCCTGGCACCCCATGCGTACTTCATGGGTTACGAGACCGCCGATCTCGCCGCTACGTACAGCCGCGAGCTGTCGCGCGGATTTGTCCAGCTGTCCGGCTCGTGGCAGTTCCGCCTTTTTGAGGGCCCCGCGGCCGTCTCCAACGAGGCGCTTTGCACGTACGAGCCCGAGTGGGATCACGTGGAGGTTCCGCACCTGTGGCAGGTAGACGGCTATGGCAATCTCGCCTATACCGACGAGGGCTTCCCGTTCCCGGTGGATCAGCCGTTCGTTCCCTCCGATGACCCCACGGGCGTCTACCAGCGCATCGTCAAACTTCCTGCCGTGCCTGCCGGCGCTCGCGAAATCATTCGCTTCGACGGTATCGAGAGCTACGGCGAGCTGTATGTCAACGGCAAGTTTATCGGCATGACCAAGGGTTCGCGCCTGTCCGCCGAGTTTGACGTGACCGACGCGCTCGTCGAGGGCGACAACCTGTTTGCGGTCAAGGTTCTGCAGTACAGCGATGGTAGCTACATCGAGGACCAGGACATGTGGTGGGCATCGGGCATCTTCCGCGATGTGTACCTCATGCAGCGTCCCGCCGCGCATCTGGTCGACTTTAGGTTCCGCACGCACCGCGAGGGCGATGCCGCTCTGATCACGCTCGATACGGTTGCCGAGGGCGCAAGTCGCGTCGTGTATACGCTCAGCGATGGCCAGAATGTGGTCGCTACGGGCGAGTGCGTCGACGGCCATGCCGAGTGCAGCGTTGCCGATGCCCACTTCTGGAACCCCGAGGACCCCTTCCTCTATGACCTTACGCTTGAGGTCTACGACGGCGACGAGGTCAGCGAGTACGTTCCGCATCGCCAAGGCCTTGCCGAGGTGACGGTCGAGGGCAATCATATCTACCTCAACGGCACTTACTTTAAAATGCATGGCGTCAACCGCCACGATCACGACGATCACAAGGGCCGCGCCGTGGGCCTCGATCGCATGCGCCGCGACCTGGAGCTCATGAAGCAGCACAACATCAACGCAGTGCGCACCTCTCACTATGCCAATGACCCGCGCTTCTACGAGCTGTGTGATGAGTATGGCATCATGCTGGTCGCCGAGACCGATATGGAGAGCCACGGCTTCGAGAATATCGGCAACATCGCCCTGGTTACCGACGACCCGGCATGGGAGCCGGCCTACGTCGACCGTATTGAGCGCCTGGTGATGCAGGAGCGCAACCACGCGTGCATCATCATGTGGTCGCTGGGCAACGAGAGCGGCTATGGCTGCAACATCCGCGCGATGTACGCCAAGGCTCACGAGCTCGATGGTCGTCCGGTCCACTACGAGGAGGACCGCAACGCCGATACCGTCGACGTCATTTCCACGATGTACTCCCGTGTGCCGCAGATGAACGACTTTGGTGAGCATCCGTTCCCCAAGCCGCGCATCAACTGCGAGTATGGCCACTCCATGGGTAATGGCCCCGGAGGTCTGTCCGAGTACCAGGAGGTCTTCGATCGCTGGGATTGCATCCAAGGCCAGTTTATCTGGGAATGGTGCGACCACGGTTTGGCTGCTGTGACCGAGGACGGCGTTGCCTACGATATGTATGGTGGCGACAACGGCGATTACCCCAATAACAGCAACTTCTGCATCGACGGCATGGTGTTCCCTTGGCAGCAGCCGAGCCCGGGCCTTACCGAGTACGGCCAGGTCATCTGCCCGGTTCGCATGGCTTATGACGCCGAGGCGGGCGAGCTGACTGTCACCAACAAGCGCTGGTTTACCACCCTCGAGGATGTTTGCCTGTCGGCGGAGACCCTGGTGGACGGCGACGTGGTCTGCCGCAAGACGCTCATGCCCGGTGCGGTTGCCCCCGGTGAGTCCGTCCAGCTTCCGCTGGTGATTCACGAGGCCGCGGTAGGCGAGACCCTGCTGACTGTGCGCGCCTACACCATGGCCGCTCACGTCTGGTGCGAGCCGATGTTCCAACTGGGCGCAAACCAGTTTGCCATCGCAAACCATCCGGCGCCGGCCATTGCGGCCCCCACTCGTCCTGAGCTTACGGTCGAGGAGACCGAGCAGGAGATTCGCATTCACTCCCTCAACGGCGAGCTGACCTTCAGCAAGGTAAACGGCACCGTGAGCGAGTGGAAGGCATCCGGCCGCGACGTCATGGCCTCTGGCCCCCAGGTTGGTTTTTGGCATCCGCTCGTCGACAACCACGCCCAGGAGTACGACTCCCTGTGGAAGGACAACTTCATCGATGTAATGCAGACGTCCACCCGCAAGGTTTCTTGGAAGCAGGACGGCAATGCGGTCGCCGTTACCGTGAGCCAACGCATTGCTCCTCCCGTCCGTGCGTTCGGCATGCGCGTCGAGCTTGTCTACACCGTGCTTCCGAGCGGTCGCGTCGACCTCAAGGTTTCCGGCGAGCCCTACGGCGATTACTCGGATATCATCCCGCGCATCGGCATCTCCTTTGAGGTCCCCGGTTGCGATCGTGCCGTCGAGTGGTATGGCCACGGCCCGGGCGAGAACTATCCGGACTCGCTGCGCGCCAACCCGGTCGGTCATTACCGCACTACGGTCGACGACATGTTCACGCCGTATGTCATGCCCCAGGATTGTGCCAACCGCGAGGGTACCCGCTGGGTTGCCCTGCGCTCTAGCCACGGTGACGGCGTGCTGGTGACGCGTCCGGCTGACGCTGCCTCCAATCCGTTCTCGTTCTCGGCATGGCCCTATAGCTGCGAGGCCATCGATAACGCCAAGCACGTCTATGACCTTGTCAAGGGCGACACGGTTACGGTCAACATCAACGACCAGCTGCTCGGCCTTGGTTCGAACTCTTGGGGTTCCGAGGTGCTCGATTCCTATCGCACCCGTTTTGAGAGCTTCAGCTTTGAGGTGTCCCTGCGACCGCTGACGTCTGCCGATCTGGCTCAGGCACTGGCACCCATTAAGGAGGCATAAGTCATGCATGTCTTTAACTCGCGCGCCGATTTCGACGCTCAGATGAAGTCCGTCAAGAAGTGGATGCGTACCGGACAGGCGCTCGACGGCGTTTCTGAACTGCAGCACGATGTGGCGTACTCCATCGGCGACTCGCTGGTGTATTGGTGGGTGAACGCCCACGAGGCGGCTACCGCCGATCTGGTCGGTCACCGTCGCTATCATGCCGTGCTCGCCCCGCTCGACGGCGACCTGACTGTCGAGGTTGCCCCCAAGGCAGGCCTCACCTGCACCCGCGCCTACAGCGATATCGATGATCGCGAGCGCTTTGAGGGTACGGGGGAGACCGTGACGATTCCCGCCGGCGGCGTTGCCGTCGTCGAAATTGACGAGGCCTACCGTGTCGTGGCCGATGCCGCGGATCCCCGCGTCGTGGTACTGCACGTGACAGTCGAAGGTTATTCCTTCCCCAACAAGTAGTATTCGTCCGCCTGGACGTTTGCTTCGCGCCGTTAAGGGGGATGGCTTTGTTGACTCCCTTTTCCCCATTCCCCTTAGCAGGTGCGCCGTCCGTGTTTGCACTTGCAGCTCGGACGGTTTTAGATGACATTTAACAGATGATTGGGAGGGCTTATGAGCTCTGAAAAACGAGGAACGATTGGTTCGTTCGCTCTGCTGGGCATGACGGTCGCCGCCGTGTTCGGTATCAAGAACATCATCAACAACAACGCGGCCATCGGCTTGGCAGCTGCGCCGTCGTTCTTCTTCGCCACGCTTTTGTACTTTGTCCCCTATACCCTGGTTACCGCCGAGTTCGTCGGCCTCAACAAGGACTCCGAGTCGGGCGTGTACGCATGGGTTAAGACCTCGATGGGTGGTCGCTGGGCGTTCCTGACGGCATTTAGCTACTGGTTCGTTAACCTGTTCTTCTTTGCGTCCGTCCTGCCCAATGTCATCATCTACGCGAGCTACGTGTTCTTTGGTGCCAACGCCGAGCTTTCGCAGCTGTGGATCACCATTATCGAGATCGTCGTCTTTGCTATCGCCACGTGGGTTTCGACCAAGGGCGCTAAGTGGATCGGCTCCATTTCCTCCTTCGGTTCGACCGCGGCTCTCGGCCTGACCGCCGTGTTCATCCTGCTGTCCCTGGCTGCTGCCTTTGGCGGCGTTGAGTTCGCTACGGCTCCTACTCCCGCTAACATGGCTCCCGACATGAGCAACTTCGCAACTGCGTGGGGCTTCTTCGGTACGCTTGCCTGGATCATCCAGGGCGTTGGCGGCGCTGAGTCTGTCGGCGTGTTCCTTAACGACCTTAAGGGTGGCGTCAAGGCCTTCGTGCGCACCGTCGTTATCGCCGGCCTGACCATCGGCCTTCTGTATGCAGGCGCTTCGCTGCTGGTTAACCTGTTCATCCCCGAGGGCAGCGTTGCCATCTCCACCGGCATCTTCGACGTGTTCGGCGCTGTCTTTGCCCACTTTGGCATTCCTATGGAAGTGTCCACGCGCGTCATCGGCTTGATCCTTCTCGCCGCTACGCTGGGTTCCCTCATGATGTGGACCTCCGCTCCCATCAAGGTCTTCTTCACCGAGATCCCCAAGGGCGTCTTTGGTAGCAAGATCGTCGAGCTCAACGAGCATGGCATTCCTGCCCGCGCCGCTTGGCTGCAGTTCGCCATCGTCGTCCCCATCCTGATCATCCCGGCCCTGGGCTCCGGTAACCTCGACGACCTGCTCATGATTGTCACCAACATGACGGCTGCCACCGCTCTGCTCCCGCCGCTGCTGATTCTGCTTGCCTACTTTATGCTGCGCAAGAACTTCGATGCTGCTCCCCGTGGCTTCCGCATGGGCTCGCGCAGCTTTGGCCTGGTCGTTGCCGCATTCCTGCTTGTGGTCTTCTGCTTCGTGCTTATCTGCGGCACCATTCCGCTCGATCAGCCGCTGTGGCTGACGCTGGTCTACAACGTTGGCGGCGTGGTTGTCTTCCTGGGCCTTGCCGTGATGTGGTACAACCGCTACATCAACCGCCTGCGCGAGACCGATCCCGAGGCCGCCGAGAACGAGCTTCGCCCTTCCGTCCTCGATATGATGGAGTAGCGGCTAGGATTAATCTACGGCTGTGGAATAAATCGATTCCCTTTCCTAGGGAGGGGCCTTACGAGGCCCCTCCTTTTGTGTTTTGGGGCATGGATTTTGGACTCTGTGGGCAAAAAATGCCAAATATGAGTACTGTTGCAAAAGAGGTGTCATATTTTTCGGCCTGTTCTAAGTAAAAATGGGCTCACAATCAATTTATCTAACCCCCTTTAAAGGGCGTTTGACGGCTTTCAACCTCTTCGAATCGCTTAAAGTAAGCAATTTGCTCTCGATTTTGCTGCTACTAAATTGGTGGCAGTACTCATATTTGCCACTTTTTGCCCACGAGGTGCTCAGAGGAGCTCTCGACAAGCATCTAACGCTACAATAGCTACCACGTGGCTGGGTTTGCCGGCCGAATGTGCGATGTCGTGGGAGGGGACATGGTCGAATTTACGAAGACGATTAAAGATCCGTTGGGATTGCATGCCCGCCCGGTTGCGCTGCTTTATGACATTATCGCCAAGCATCGTAGTGACGTGTCGGTTTCGATTGGCAATCGTCATGTCGATGGCCGCGACGTTATAGGGCTCATGGCACTCTGTGGCGAATGTGGCGAGGACATCGTGTTCCGCGTTTCGGGCGTGGATGAGGCCTCCTGTGTCACATCGATCAGAAATCTCTCGCTCTAAGCATGATAGGGCGCGGTAAAGGATGGTCCTTTGCCGCGCCTTTTTGTTTCGTATAGGAAACTTTTTCGAAATCTGAATGGGGACCCTTTCCAAAAAGTTAACCACGTGCTAGTTTACTATAGCGAACATAGACGTGGTTAACTTTTTACGCGTCGATGTTGAGGACGAACTGACGTTAGGAGCAACTCATGTCTTGCGGACCGCAGATGCCGGCCATGCCGCTTTCGATGGTAAAAGCGGGCGAAACCGTGCGCGTGTCTCGTGTAAAGGGCAATGAGGACATGAAACACCACCTCAAGGACCTCGGCTTTGTCGAGGGCAACGAAATCCACGTGGTGAGCTCGAGTGGTGCCAATATCATCGTCACGGTGCTGGGCGCACGCTTTGGCATCGATTCCAAGGTTGCCATGCACATCATGACCGTCGGTTAGTCTGCAGCATTTCATAAAAACCGAAAGGGGGACAAGAGGATGAAGACGTTGGGTGACGTTAAGGTGGGCGAGAGCTCTACCATCGTCAAGCTTCACGGTGAGGGTGCGCTTCGCCGCCACCTTATGGACTTGGGGCTCATCAAGGGCACTTCGTTCAAGGTCGTGAAGGTCGCGCCGCTCGGTGATCCGGTCGAGATCAACGTGCGCGGCTACGAGCTTTCCATCCGCAAGGAGGAGGCGGCCGTCGTCGAGGTCCAGTAAGGGCTTGCGACGTATATTTCTGCAGATAAAGTTAGGTTTTTCTAACTTAATACAGCATCTTTGAAGCACATTATCCAGCCTGCGCGGAGAAAGCAGCGCAGGCACACAAGGAAGAAGGATTGAATGGCGGATTCTCAGATCCATGTCGCGCTGGCGGGTAACCCCAACTGCGGCAAGACCACGCTTTTCAACCTGATCACCGGCACCAACGGCTACGTTGGCAACTGGCCCGGCGTCACGGTTGAGAAAAAGGAGGCCAAGCTCCTAGGCGACAAGAACGTTACCATCGCGGACCTCCCTGGCATCTACTCGCTTTCCCCCTACAGCCCCGAGGAGCAATGCTCGCGCGATTACCTCATGAGTGGCGAGCCCGATGTTGTCGTTCAGGTGGTCGACGCCACCAACCTCGAGCGCAACCTGTACCTGGCGCTTCAGGTTATCGAGACCGGCCTGCCCGTGGTCGTTGCCCTCAACATGGCCGACTTGGTCGAGAAGAATGGCGACAAGATCGACACGGACAAGCTCTCCAAGAAGCTCGGTTGTCCGGTCATGATGATCTCGGCTCTTAAGAACAAGGGCATCAAGGAGCTTTTCGAGCAAGTCAAGAAGTCCGCTGCTTCTAAGGGCCAGGTGCCGGAGCACAAGTTCGATTCCTCCATCGAGGACGTTCTAGGCCACATCGAGAACAATCTGCCGGCGAGCGTTCCCGCCAACAAGCGCCGCTACTACGCTGTCAAGCTGTTTGAGCGCGACGCGGACGCCTGCAAGCTCATCAACCTCACCAAGGAGAAGGCCGCTCGCGTGGAGCAGCTGGTCGCCCAGTGCGAGCAGGACTGCGACGACGACGCCGAGTCCATCATCACCGGCGAGCGTTACGGCGTGATTGCCCACATCATTGACGAGTGCCTCACCAAGGCTCCGGCAAAGATGAGCACCTCCGAGAAGATCGACCGCGTGGTTACCAACCGTATCCTGGGCCTGCCGATTTTTGTCGTCATCATGTTCTGCGTGTACTACATCGCCGTTTCCACCTTGGGTGGCACGGTGACGGACTTCACCAACGACCAGCTCTTCGGCACCGACGGCTGGTACGTGCTCGGTCAGGGCCGCGACGCTTACGACGCGGCTGTCGAGGCCGCGGGTGACGACGCCGACTCGGTCGACCCGGCACAGTACGGTCCCTATGTCCCGGGTATCACCACCATGGTGCACGATGCCCTCGTGGCGGGTGGCACCGAGGACGGCGGCCTGGTCGATTCGCTGGTCTGCGACGGTATCGTTGGCGGCCTGGGCGCCATCTTCGGCTTTGTGCCGCAGATGTTCCTGCTGTTCGTCATGCTGTCCTTCCTGGAGGACTGCGGCTATATGGCCCGCGTCGCCTTCATCATGGACCGCGTGTTCCGCCGCTTTGGCCTGTCCGGTAAGTCCTTCATCCCCATGCTCGTGTCCTCGGGCTGCGGCGTCCCTGGCGTCATGGCCACCAAGACCATCGAGAACGAGAAGGACCGCCGCATGACGGTCATGACCACCACGTTCATCCCCTGTGGCGCTAAGCTGCCGATCATCGCCCTGCTCATGGGCTCCATCATCGGCGATTCTTCCACTACCGCCGCGTGGATCAGCCCGCTCTTCTACTTCCTGGGTGTCTTTGCCGTCATCGGCTCGGGTCTGATGCTCAAGAAGACCAAGCTCTTCGCCGGTCGCCCGACGCCGTTCGTTATGGAGCTTCCCGCTTACCACTTCCCGGCGATCCGCTCTTGGGCGCTGCACGTGTGGGAGCGCTGCTGGGCCTTTATCAAGAAGGCCGGCACGGTCATCTTCGCGTCCACTGTCGTGGTTTGGTTCCTGTCCAACTTTGGTAGCTACAACGGTTCCTTTGGCTTCCTGCCTGCGATGGACGGCATCCCCGAGGAGTTCATGGACTACTCCGTGCTCGCCATGCTGGGCAACCTGGTCGCTTGGATCTTCGCCCCGCTCGGCTTTAGCACCTGGCAGGCAACCGCACTGACCGTCTCTGGCCTCGTCGCCAAGGAGAACGTCGTCGCCACCGCCGGCTCGCTGCTGTCCGTCGCCGACGCGGGCGAGACCGACCCGAGCCTGTGGACCGCGTTTGCCGGCATGTTCCCCACCATGGGCGCTTGCGTGGCCTTCGGCGCCTTCAACCTGCTGTGCGCTCCGTGCTTTGCCGCCATTGGCACCATCCGCAACCAGATGGACTCTGGCAAGTGGACCGCGATTGCCATCGGCTACGAGTGCGCCTTCGCTTGGGTGATCGGCCTGTTCATCAACCAGTTCTACAACCTGCTTGTCCTTGGGCAGTTTGGTATCTGGACGGTTGTGGCCATTGTGCTGCTGGTTGCGATGCTCTTCCAGATTTTCCGACCCATGCCCAAGCATGCATGGACCGATGAGGACGAGACCAACACTGCTTCCGCCGCAGTTTCCGCTTAAGTCCGAATAAGGATTAACCCCTTTCCACGAGCCCGGGTGTCCCAGCGACACTCGGGCTTTTTGGTGGGAGAGATGTGGCGTTTCCGCAGATAAAACCGACCAAAACAAACCTGTCCCTTTTTGGTAGGTGGAGAATGGGGTAAAGTAAGTGGTGGTTAACTAGAGGAGGCTTGCTATGGCACCTATCGATATTGTTGTACTGGCTGTTATTAGTATTGCGTTTGTCGCGGTATGCGTGCGCATCTACCGCAAGGGCACCTGCGCCGACTGCGCTCAGGGTGGCGTTTGCACGGGGCATTGCTCCAACAAAAAGACGTGCGCCGCACTTAAGGGCGTGGACAAAATCGCCGAAGACTTGGGCCGCGGTATTCATTAGCCGACCGGCGTTTGGGTATGTTTGACTGCGGATGCGGCAGTTGCTGATACGATAAGTACGTTAGCAACTGCCGCCCAGCGGCTCAAACGAAAGGAACCCTGTATGGAGTCCTCCGCCTATCCGATGCTCTTTAGCCCGATCAAGGTCGGTACGACCGAGGTTAAGAACCGCGTCTTTATGCCGCCGGTATCTACCAACCTGGCCGATCACGGATATGTGACCGACGACTTGGTCGATCATTACCGTGCCCGTGCCAAGGGCGGCGTGGGCCTCATCATCACCGAGGTCGTGACGGTCGAGCCCACCTATACCTATCTGCCGGGCGACATGTGCTGCTACGACGACACGTTCATCCCCGGCTGGGAAAAGCTCGCCGCGGCCGTCCACGAGTATGGCTGCAAGATCATGCCGCAGCTCTTCCACCCCGCCTACATGGCCTTTAACATTCCGGGCACGCCGCGCCTGATCGCTCCGTCCTTCGTGGGACCGTCCTATGCCCGCGAGGCACCGCGCCCCATCACGGTCGACGAGATTCACGAGCTCACGCATCAGTTTGGCGACGCTGCCGTGCGTATGCAGAAGGCTGGCGTCGATGGCGTCGAGGTCCATGCGGCGCACGCCCACGGTATGCTCGGCGGCTTTTTGACTCCGCTCTACAACAAGCGCACCGACGAGTACGGCGGCTCGCTCGACGCCCGCATGCGCTTCTTGCTCGAGGTCATCGCCGAGATTCGCGAGCGCTGCGGCAAGGACTTTATCATCGACGTCCGCATCTCGGGCGATGAGTACACCGATGGCGGCCTGACCCTCAACGACATGATCTACGTCTCGCGTCGTCTGGAGAAGGCCGGCGTCGACATGATTCACGTGTCGGGCGGTACCACCATCAAGCGCGGCTCCGCGATTCCCGCCGCCGGTACCCAGCAGGCCTCGCATGCCGCCTGCTCGCGCGAGATCAAAAAGCACGTCAACATTCCCGTCGCCACCGTCGGACGTATTAACGAGGCCTGGATCGCCGAGGAGCTGATCGAGGACGGCGCTGCCGACATCTGCATGATGGGCCGCGCCAATCTGTGCGATGCCGAGCTCTGCAACAAAGCCGCTGCCGGCAACGCTGACGACATCCGTCCCTGCATCGGTTGCCTGCGCTGCCTGAACGGCATTATGTTCGGCAAGCGCATCTCCTGCACCGTCAACCCGGACGTGGAGCGCGACGAGGCCGGCTACGAGCCTGCCGCCGAGGCCAAGAACGTGCTCGTTGTGGGCGCTGGTCCTGCGGGCATGGAGGCAGCCTACATTGCCGCCAAGCGCGGCCACAACGTGGTGCTCGTGGATAAGCAGGACGAGCCGGGCGGCGAGATGCGTATCGCAGCCGTTCCGCCGGCAAAGCAGGAACTCACCCGCGTGATCAAGTATCAGTATCGTCGCCTGGCCGAGGCCGGCGTGAAGTGCGTATTTGGCACCGAGCTTACTGCCGAGGACATTCAGCGTGACTACGCCGGCTACGAGGTCGTCCTAGCTTATGGCGCCGAGCCCATCGCTCCGGCCTTCATGCAGGGCTTTAAGCAGGTCATGACGGCTGACGACCTGCTGGGTGGCAAGGCTTTCCCGGGCAAGAAGATCGTTATCGTGGGCGGCGGCACCGTTGGCTGCGAGACGGCCGATTACTTGGCCCCGTTGGTCAATGACCTCTCGCCGGCCAATCGCGATGTCACCGTTATCGAGATGACCAAGACGCTCGCCGCCAACGAGGGCGGCGCCGGTCGCGCGGTGCTCATCACGCGCATGCTCTCCAAGGGCGTTCACGTGCTGACCGAGGCCAAGGTGACCGAGATCACCGAGGACACCATCAGCTACGAGAAGGACGGCGAGGTCCGCACCATCACCGGTGCCGATACGCTGGTGCTTGCCATGGGCTATCGTCCCAATACCAAGCTGGCCGACGACCTTGCCGCTGCTGGCGTTGCTGCCCATGTACTGGGCGATGCCCAGAAGTGCGGCAACATCCGCGATGCCATCGGCGACGGCTACAAGATTGCCTGCGAGCTCTAGTCAACCCCTTGGTGCGTGGGGGACAGGTTGGTTTGCACCAAGTTGATGCATGTAAACCCGATTCCATTGCGCCAGTCGATAGCAAAACACGGCGGCCGTCCCGTTTTGGGACGGCCGCCGCTTGCGTTATATCAAAGAAAGATCATTGTCGAGCCTTAAATGCCTTTTGTCTGTGCGACTTCCGCAATCATGTTGCGGTTGTACACCAGATGCAAATACATCGCCTCGTGCGCTACGGTGGGGTTGCGCGCGGCGATGGCGTCGGCCACGCCACGGTGAGTGCGGATGGTCTCCTCGACGAGGTTGCCGCCATCCCAGGGCGGCTTCATGGAGTAGCGCCCGTACGCATCGAATTGCTCCTCTCATAGATGTGCGGCACAAAGAGCCCCGAGTTCATGCGAGCTCGGAGCTCGTTTCGTTTGGATTGCAGATGTATTGACAGGCGAAAACAGTCTGCGTCCGATATTGAGCCATACGAAAGCGAAATTATGCGTCTTAATTCCGTACGCAAATCAAGACGAAAACCGTTTACGTCTTGGATAAATCAGTACGCAAACGGTTTTCGTCTTATAATACGGTCATGAATAGTACGAAACGAAGAGGTTGTGCATATGGTTGTTAGAGAGAGCCCTACAGTCGAATACAAGGAAAGCGTTACGCCGACGTTTCTTAAAACGGTGAGTGCCTATGCAAACTACGGGACGGGCAAGATTGAGTTTGGCGTTGATGACGAGGGCGTGGTTGTCGGCCTTGCGGATCCGGTCGCAGAGTGTCTTCGCATCGAGAACATGATTAATGACAGCTTGGACCCCGCTCCCCGTTACACGCTCGAGCCCGATGAGAAACACGGGACCGTAATCCTTACGGTTTATGAGGGCCAGGACAAACCCTATCGAAGCAAGGGAAAGGCCTACAGGCGAAACGATTCGGCAACAGTGGAGGTCGACCGGTTTGAGTATGGCAGGCTGACGCTCGAAGGCAGCAACGTAACGTTCGACGCGCTCGCGTCGGCTCGCCAGGACTTGAGTTTTCACACGCTCGAGCATAAGTGTGTTGAACATCTCGGCATTTCTGAACTAACGTCGGATATTATGCGCACGCTTCGCTTGCTCGGCAAGGACGGCTATACCAACGCTGCGGCGATTTTGGCGGATAAGAATGATTTTCCGGGCATCGATTGCGTCCGTTTTGGTGATACCGAGGATGTGATCTTGGATCGCGAAGCGGCGACAAATGTATCCGCAATTGAGCAGGTGGACAGGGCGGTAGCTATGTTTGCACGCTACTACCGTTATGAGCGTATCGAAGGGATGGAGCGCGTCCAAACCGATCGAATTCCTCTCGAGGCGTTTCGCGAAGCTGTCGCAAATGCTTTGGTGCATCGGACGTGGGACGTTCGAGCGAACGTTCAAATTGCCCTGTACGATGATCGCGTCGTTGTGACCTCTCCTGGATCGCTGCCCGCCGGTTTGACGACGGAGCAATACCTGTATGGGCAGATATCCGTGCTCAGAAACCCCATCGTTGCAGAGGCCTTCTTAAAGCTGGATTACATCGAGAAATTTGGTACGGGAATCGCGCGCATTAGACGTGCCTATCGCGATTCGATCAATCAACCAATTTTTGATGTTCGCGGCGGCATGGTGGCCGTCACATTGCCCGTTACCGATGCCCTTGAAGGGTCCGAGGAAGAGGTCCAGGTTCTCAAAGCCTTGTCGGGCGGTCGAATTATGTCGCGAAGCGAGATTGAAAAACAGACGGGGCTGAGCCGCATGCGGACGTTGGCGGCACTCGAATCTCTGCTTGAACGGAATGCAATCGTAAGGCAGGGAACCGGGCGGGCCACGAAATACGAGCGCTCATAGTCAAAAAGAGCCATGGTACAAGACGGACCCTAAGCCAGCGTTGGCTTGGGGTCCGTTATATCCCGGATGGTAACGGGCCGATTATTGTCAAGTTATAGCAAAGTATAGCGACGTTCAGCAAAGTATAGTGAGATATAGCAAGCCGTATAGCGCGCCTTGATTGTCAACCGTCCGTATTTCACAGCAACTTATAACAGGCTCGAGGTACCAATTTGGGGTGCAGTAGTGCTGCGCCACAAAAACGGCCTGTCTACTACGTTTAACCCGCACGGGTCGACCATAACTGGTTTTTCGCAAAATTTACAAGCCGTCTACCTGCACTGATAATTGTCCTTGGGGGAAGCGGGCACTGCGGGGCGCGGCAACGGCGCGCGATTTCCGCGTCGCAGCGCTACCCTGATGCTGAATGCCGGGACGATGACCCACTGACCTGCTGACGCCTCTTCGGCCGTCCTCAAATCCGACCTGTCTCGCC
>JAXJIO010000016.1:0-88400 GCA_036298675.1 Collinsella sp.
AGGGGATGTAGGGAAGCGATAGGAAAGTCATAGATGCGGGCGTGTTGGCTAAAATGGGTCGGCCGGGATTGGTCAATCTCGGCCGACTATATTTGGCTAAATTATTCCGACGCTAACAGCTCCAACATCCTCTGGACCGTGTCCCTCTCGTACCTGGTGAGCGAGCCCGCCGTTGGCCCTCGGATGAAGCTACCGATCGAGACGGGGCGTATGATGGGCGGTCGCTGGAATCGCGCACCACGCCATCTGCCCTCTCGTGCGATAATCCTCCGCAGAAGTCACCGACAGCAGAGGGAGTTTGTGATGAAGGTTCTTTTGGTCAATGGCAGCCCCAAGGCAAACGGCAACACCGCCCGCGCACTCGCCGAAGTCGCCGAGCAACTCAATGCCGAAGGCATTGATACCGAGGTGTTTCAGCTGGGCACCAAGCCCATTCGCGACTGCATTGGCTGTGGTCAGTGCGGCAAGCTCGATTGCCGCTGCACCTTTGACGATGACGTGGTGAACGAGCTGATCGCTGCCGCCGAACAGGCCGACGGCTTTGTCTTTGGCTCGCCTGTCTACTACGCGCACCCCAGCGGCCGCATTCTCTCGGCACTCGATCGCGCATTCTATGCCGGTAGCAAAGCTTTTGGACACAAGCCGGGCACTGCCGTCGCCGTCGCCCGTCGCGGCGGTACGTCGACGACCTTCGACGTGCTCAATAAGTACTTCACCATCAACCAGATGCCTGTGGTAGCGTCCACGTACTGGAACAACGTGTTTGGTGCCATGCCGGGCGAGGCCGCCCAGGACGCCGAGGGCCTGGCCACCATGCGAAACATCGGCAAGAACATGGCCTGGCTCCTTCGCTGTATCGAGGCAGGACAGGCCGCCGGCATCGAAGCCCCCGAAGCCGATCGCAAGCGCACCAACTTTATCAGGTAGAACGGCGGAACATACTATGAACGTGCAAATCTTCGGCACCAAAAAGTCCTTCGATACCAAGAAGGCGCAGCGCTATTTTAAGGAGCGCCGCATTAAGGTGCAGTTTATTGACCTTAAGGAAAAGGAGATGAGCAAGGGCGAGCTCACGAGCGTGATGCAGGCGGTCGGCGGCATCGACAAGTTGCTCAACCCCAAAGCCAAGGACGAGGAGACGCTCGCGCTCATCCAGCACCTCACCCCTAGCCAGCGCTTCGACAAGCTGCTCGAGAACCAGCAGGTTCTAGCCGAGCCCATCGTGCGCAACGGCAAAAAGGCCACCATCGGTTATTGCCCCGATGTATGGGGAGCCTGGGAGTAGCCTGTGTTATTTGCCAGCGCGTGGGTATAAGAGCAGGCGTTTGGCATATGATTCAACTGTAAGCCATGTCTAACAAAGGAGGGCACATGCCCAACAAACCCGTGAAGATCATCATGCTTACCGGCTACCTCGGTGCCGGCAAGACCACGTTGCTCAACCACATCCTCGCTAACGATGGCGGTATCCGCGCCGCCGTAATCGTCAACGACATCGGCGAGATCAACGTCGACGCCAGCCTCATCGCCGACGGCGGCCTTTCCGAGACCGACGACCTCATCCCGCTCACCAACGGCTGCATCTGCTGCACGCTTTCGGACGACCTTGCCAACCAGCTGCAGGGCATCGCCGATTCGGGTGACTTCGATTACATCATCATCGAGGCCTCGGGCATTTGCGAGCCTATCCCCATCGCCTACACCATCTCGAGCTTCTGCGACGAGGCCAAGGTGGGCGGCGAGCCCAAGCTCGCGCTCGACAACATCGTGGCCGTGGTCGACTGCGCCCGCATGTACGACGAGTTCAACGGCGGTCGCGACCTGCTGGCCGAGGATATCGACGAGGACGACATCGAAAGCCTGCTCATCCAGCAGATCGAGTTCTGCTCCACGCTGATCCTCAACAAGACCGATACCGTGACGCCCGAGCAGATCGCCGAGCTCAAGGCCATCGTGCGCAGCCTGCAGAAAGACGCCGTGATCGTCGAGGCCCAAAACGGTGAGGTCCCCATGGAGGAGCTGCTCGATACCGGCCGCTTCGACTTTATGCGCGCCTACAACTCCGCCGCTTGGATCGAGGCCATGGAGCATCCCGAGGAGCACGACGACCCCGAGGTGCTCGAGTACGACATCGAGACCTTTGTGTACTCGCGCCGCAAGCCGTTTGACCTGCAGAAGTTCACCGATTTTGTTGAGCAGGAATGGCCCGACGAGGTCATTCGCGTCAAGGGTCCGCTGTGGCAGACCGGCGATCCGGACATGTGCTACATGTTTGAGCAGGCCGGCCACCAGATGCGCCTGATGGAGAACGGCCTGTTTGTCGACTCCGCGCCCGAGGGCGAGAAGCAGAAGATCATCGACGAGAACCCCGAGATCATGCAGATTTGGGACGACGAGACGGGCGACCGCATGACGAGCCTGTGCATCATCGGCCGTCACATGGACAAGGATGCGCTCATCGCCTCCCTTGATGCCTGCCTGACCGACTGGCACCGCGCCTAGGTTTATCCAAGCGGGCATTGTTCCGCCTACGTAACCGCCAAACCACCACGAAGGTGCCCTTCGTGGTGGTTTTTCGTTCTAAGCCAAGGAGATTCATGTTCAACATTGTGCTGTATGCACCCGAGATTCCGGCCAATACGGGCAATATCGGCCGTACCTGCGTGGTCACCGGCGCCCATCTGCATCTGGTGGAGCCACTGGGCTTTTCGCTCGATGACAAGACGGTACGTCGCGCCGGTCTGGGCTACTGGCAAAACTTGGACGTGACGACCTATGCCGGCTGGGAGGATTTCCTTGCGCGCAACGGCCTCTCCCCCGCCGACGAGCGCCTGCATCTGCTGACCAAAAAGGCGCGCCGAACCTATGCGCAGAGTACCTACCGCGATGGCGACTACCTGGTCTTTGGCAGCGAGAGCTCGGGCATTCCCGAGCCACTGCTTGCCGCGGCGCCCGAGCGCTGCGAGCGCATCCCGATGCTGCGCGATTGTGACTCACTCGATAACGCCGAGGCATGGGAAGCCCACGAGGAATCACTCGGGCATACCGAGGACAGCCACGAGGCCATCCTTCAACAGGACATCTGCGGCAACTTCGTCAACCCGGACGACTACCGTATCAGCGCGCTCAATCTCTCCAACAGCGCCGCCATCGTCCTCTACGAGGCCCTGCGCCAAACAGGCTTTCCGGGAATGTAACAAAGGGACCGTCCCTTTATCACATTCGGTTATAGGTAGCGACCGGTAATGCTCTTGGAGCAAGCGACGATATCCGCCGGCGTGCCGGCGCAGACGATTTGCCCGCCGGCGTCGCCACCGCCCGGGCCCATGTCGATCACGTAATCGGCGTTACGGATAAGGTCGAGGTCGTGTTCGATCACGATAACCGTGGCGCCCTTGGCAACAAGGCCGTCGAACACACTCAGCAACACCTGAACATCGAGCGGATGCAGGCCGATCGTGGGCTCGTCAAACACAAACACGGCATCATCCTGCACGCGACCCATCTCGCTCGCAAGCTTAAGACGCTGAGCCTCGCCGCCCGAAAGCGCCGGCGTGGGCTCACCGAGCGTGAGATAGCCCAAGCCAAGGTCGTGCAAGGTCTGCAAGCGCGTCTGAACTTTCTTGAGCCCCACCGTGGCGTCGATGGCCTCGTCCACACTCATGTCCATGAGCTGCGGCAACGTAAGCAGACTCCCGTCCTTGCCCTCGCGATGGATATGCGAAGCCGCGTCTGCATAACGTGAGCCGTGACATGCCGGGCAGACGATCTCGACGTCGGGCAAAAACTGCACGTCGAGCGATATCGAGCCCGTGCCATCACACGTAGGGCAGCGCAAGGCGCCGGTATTGTAGCTAAAGGCGCCCGCCTTGTAGCCGGCTGCCTTGGCCTCGGGCGTACGGGCGAAGGCGCGGCGCAGCTCATCATGGATGTCGGCATAGGTTGCCACCGTCGAGCGCACGTTGGCACCGATGGGCGTGGCGTCAATCAGGTTGGCACGCGCAATGCCCTCGGCATCGATCCAGCGCACGTGGCGTGGCAAGCGCTCGCCAGCTGCCTGCGCCTTAAGCGCCGGGATGAGCGTCTCGAGCACCAACGTCGTCTTGCCCGAGCCCGAAACGCCTGTCACCGCGACAAGACGGCCGCGCGGAATATCGACTTCGAGCGGTTTTACGGTATGGATGGAATCGGTTGCCATGCGGATGTGGCCCTGGTCGAACATCTCCTCGTCAGTCACCTGCGGACGCATGCGCTTGGACTCTGTGCACAAAAACGGGGCGATGCGGCTGCCCTGCGATTGTTCGACCTCATCTATCGTGCCAGCGGCAATCACATTGCCGCCGCCCGCTCCGGCAACGGGGCCCATCTCGACCAGATAGTCGGCTTCCGCCAGCACGCGCGTGTCGTGGTCGACAACAACCACGGTGTTGCCGTCATCCACCAAATCGCGCATCACGCCTACCAGGCCGTCGACATTTGCCGGATGCAAGCCAATCGAGGGCTCGTCCAGCACATAGAGCACGCCCGTCGATCGGTTGCGCACCACGCGAGCAAGCTGGACGCGCTGGCGCTCACCCGTGGAGAGCGTGGCGCCGGCGCGGTCGAGCGAAAGATAATCGAGGCCCAAATCGACCAGGCGACGGGCCGCACCCAAAAACGAATCGCAGATATCCGTCGCCATGGGCTGCATCTCGGTCGGCAAGGATGCGGGCACCTCGCGCACCCACTCAACCGCATCACCAAGCGTCATGGCCGCGGCCTGTGCCAGATTGATACCGCGTACCTGGGGCTGGCGTGCGGCCTCGGAGAGACGCGTGCCGCCACAGTCACGGCATGGCCCCTCGCGCAAAAAGCGTGCAACGCGTTTGAGACCCTTATCGTCTTTGACCTTTGCGAGTGCGTTCTCGACGGTATAGACGGCGTTGTAATAGGTAAAGTCGAGCGGTGTGGCGCCCTCGCCGTTTTTGGGAACGTAAAGAATGTGCTTCTTAACCGCGGGGCCGTGAAACACGATGTCGCGCTCTTGAGGCGTGAGCTGGTTAAACGGCACGTCGGTGCGCACGCCCATCTCGCCGGCTACCTGCTTCATCAGATCCCACATGAGCGTACCCCAGGGAAGCACCGCGCCTTCGTTGATGGTCTTTGACTCGTCGGGCACCAGGCTCGCCTCGTCCACCTCGCGCATGACACCAGTGCCGCCGCAGGTAGAGCACGCGCCGCCGCTGTTAAAGGCAAGGTCCTCGGCACCCGGCGCGTAGAACTCGCGGCCGCATGCGGGGCACGTGAGCGACAGGCCCGCAGCCACATTAAGGCTCGGCTCCACACGCGCCCCGCAATGCGGGCACACGTGATGGGCACAGCGGCTAAAGAGCAGACGCAGGCTGTTGTTGAGCTCGGTCATGGTGCCAAAGGTGGAACGCACGCCCGGCACGCTGGGGCGCTGATGCAATGCGAGCGCCGCCGGCACGTGCAGTACCTCGTCCACCTGGGCGTGTTCGGCCTGCGTTAGGCGACGTCGAGTATAGGTGCTGAGTGCTTCCAAGTAGCGACGCGAGCCCTCGGCATAAAGAACCCCCAGCGCCAGCGAACTCTTGCCCGAACCCGACACGCCGGCAATGCCCACGAGCTTTCCCAGCGGAATATCGATATCGATGTCTTTAAGGTTATGAACGCGCGCGCCACGCACCTCGATAGCCTGCGGGCTCATCTTCTGTTCCGTCACCTTTATCACCCTACTCATGCCATAAAACTCGATCGCGAACGTATGCGCCCAGCATGGGCACGGTAAACCGGACGAGGCCGTATCCGGCAGCCTCGATGACGCGCTCGCGAATCAGGCTTGCGCGATATTTACTCGCCCAGCTCTGGGTACGATCACAACGCTCAATGATATCCGCCATGCGCGTCGGTTTGTTCTCGTCAACCGCCATAGCCTCGATAAAAAGGCGCTGTGGACTGCGCAGCCCGTAATACAGGGGCGCGTCAACCGCTTCGTAGAACTCGGAGACGGCATCCGCATGGCCATCCTCGACATCGCGCCTTTCGATGACCTGCGAGCCACGCCGGACAGCAGACCGCCACATGTAATATCCCACCAGCTGAACCATATAGGGATGCCCCATGCTCTTGCGTGCCGCAAGGTCCGCCGTCTCCGCGTCAACGTAAAGACCAGCGTCTTTGACCGTCTGGATATATGAATCGCGCACCTTGGGCAAAGATATCGCCCCCAGCGTACGCTGCTGGGCGCGGCGCAAAAACGTCACGCTCGGCTCTTCGAGCAAGTCATCAACCATACTGGGTAAGCCGGCGAACACCAGCGCAAGACCGCGCTGGTCGCTATCTGACAAGCCCGTGGCATCCTGATCTCCAAGCACCTGCTGATAGAGAACGGCAAGAGCCGCCAGTTCCTCGATAGACGCCGATTGCGCCTCGTCAATCGCAAACAGTATGCCCTTGCCTGGACCGAGTTTCTTAAGGCGCTCGTTGACCAGCCCTCGCAACGTCTCGCCCTTTGCTCGCGCCGCCTCGACCGACATCCGGCCAAACGACGGACCGAGCTCCATTGACGTCACAACGGGTTTATTCGAGCGAAGCGCGTCGGCTAAGCGATCGCATAAGCCAAGCGAAGCGGAATCGGAGACAACCGCCCATCCGCGCTCATTGGCTAGACGTTGCAGCTCCCGTAGGAGAACCGTCTTGCCACAGCCGCGGTTTCCCGTAATGAGCATGAGCCTACCCGGCGCTCCGGCGCCGTTATCGAGCCCTTCCTCGAAATCTTCGATGACCGACTCGCGACCAATGAGCATCGGAGGCCGCTTGCCTGCCGGTGGCTTAAAGGGATTTGGATTCATGTCGGCCTCCTCGGATTGGCAAACCCTGGCAATAGTTATACCAACTTATACCAAGTTATACCAATAGCATGTGACAAAGGAACTGTCACTTTGTCACATGTGGCCGAAAAACTCGGCGTCTGCTGCTCGCCAGGGGCGGAAGGTAGAGGAATCGACCTTTACGTGCGCCGCGGCGGGTACGTCGCACCATTTGACCGTGTAACCGGCACCGTGAGAGCAAAAGACCGAATCGGGCGTGTTGGGCAGATCGGCCTCGGGCTCATAGGCGGCCGCCTCGATGACGCGCTCAGCATCATGGCAAGCCGCATAGCCGGCGAACTCTAGGTACAGATGCCCACGACCACTCGTATAGGCGGCTACCTCCAGCGCATAATCCTGCACCTCGGATGCCGGTACGCGACCCACAAGCGTCGCCCGGTCTCCCGCCATCGTCGGCGGCTCGTACTCGGCACCCATGCGCGTGGCATCCGAGAGCGCCCGACCCACGCACTCCCCCGGCACCTCGAGCTCAAAGCGATACCACGGCTCCAACAGCACCGCCGCGCCGGCCTCGCGCGCCCGCATCAAACCCTGGCGAATCGCGCGGTACGTGGCCTGGCGAAAATCGCCACCCTCGGTATGTTTGGCATGCGCACGGCCGCCCGTGAGCGTAATGCGCACATCGGTGATGGGCGAGCCGGTCAGCACGCCCAAGTGATCGCGCTCCATGGCGTTGGTGAGTGCCAGACGCTGCCAGTTAAGATCGAGCTCGTCGGTCGAGGTCACGGTACCAAACTGCACGCCCGAACCCGCTGGCAACGGCTCCAGACGCAGATGTACCTCGGCATAGTGGCGCAGTGGCTCAAAGTGGCCCACGCCCTCGACCGGCTGCGAAATAGTCTCCTTATAGAGAATGCCGCCGGGCTCAAACTCGACCGCAAGGCCAAAACGATCGGCAAGCACGCGCTGCACGACCTCGAGTTGCACGGCGCCCATCAGCTGCAAATGAATCTGCTCAAGATGCGTGTTCCAGCTTACGCCGAGCATGGGATCCTCGTCGGCAAGCTCGGCCAACGCTTTGAACACCGCGTGGACATCGTGTTCGCCCGGAAGCACCGTATAGGTGAGGACCGGCGCAATGACGGGCGCATCGCACGCGGATTCCGCGCCCAGGGCGTCCCCTGGGCGAACGTGCGCAAGGCCCGTCACGGCACAAATGCCGCCAGCAGCAACTTCTTGGGCAAGCTCATACTTCTCGCCGTTATAGATGCGTACCTGATCGACCTTCTGCTCCCATGCCTCGGCACCGGAACGTCCGCCAATCATCTGCTTGGCATGCAGTGTGCCGCCGGTTACTTTAACCCATGCCAAGCGCTCGCCGCGATCCCCGCGGCTGACACGATAGACGCGCGCGGCAAACTCCGGGAGCCACGCCTGTTCACGCATCAGCGCGCATATGCCATCCAGCAGCTCGTCCACGCCTTGGTCCTTGAGCGCCGACCCGGCAAAACAGGGAAAGAGCTTGTGCTCGGCAACCATGCGCGACAGCGTCGCGACGGAAAGCTCACCCGCCTTAAGAAACTCCTCGAGCGCTTCTTCGTCTAACGCGGCAGCGTCCTCCTGAACGGCCCCGCCCGCCAGCAGTTCGCCGGCATCCAGGCAGCCCTCGGAGAGACGTTGCCCAAGTTGTGCCAGCAAAACATCGCGGCCGGGATTCTCCAAATCGATTTTGTTGATGAAGATGAATGTCGGGATGTCATAACGTGCAAGCAGGCGCCACAGGGTTTCGGTGTGTCCCTGCACGCCGTCGTTGGCACCCACAACCAAAATCGCATAGTCAAGCGCGCGCAGCGTGCGCTCCGCCTCGGCCGAAAAATCGACGTGGCCGGGCGCATCCACGAGCATGACGTGGGTATCACCGTGGTCGAGCACGGCCTGCGACGAAAAAATCGTGATGCCACGCTCGCGCTCGATCGCGTTCGTGTCCAGATGCGAATCGCCATCGTCCACGCGGCCGCGCTTGCGAATGCGACCCGCGTTGAACAGCATGACCTCGGCCAACGTGGTCTTGCCGGCATCGACGTGCGCCAAGATTCCAACGACCGCTTGCTTCGACATGGCTCTCCTCTTATTGCAAGCCCATCGCACGCGGCAACGGGCGTTCACGCTCCACACTGGATGATACAATTTACGGGCCGGCGGGCGAAGCGGGCCCTATCCCCCGACCAAGCTCATCGCCCTGCGTTGCCGCGCGGCGATTTTCGTAGGTTCGCGCCTTGCGAAGGCCGGCTTGCAAATCAGCGCAGCGAACGAAAATGGCCCCACCCGGGACCATTTTCGTTCGTGCGAATTGTTGACACGTGCCCCTACTCTTACGCCTCACGCAGCCAGTCGAACGCAACACGCGGCGTGCCGTCCGACACATACACGACGCCGGCACGCTCGAACCCCGCCTTAATACTCGCGCCCTGCATGGGCAGGTTGTCCTGATGCGTGTCGATGCGCAGGTGATCGGCACGCTCCTTGGCAAAGGCAAACATCGCAGCCGCGATACCGTGCACGGTGCCATCGGACGCCACACGGTGCAGCACGGCGTACGGAGTGTCGCTGCGCCATTGACCATCCTCAATTACGTCATAGCACTCGTCCGGGCCCGGCAAAAAGGCAAACGTCGCCACCACGCGGCCATCGACTTCGCACACATAGCTGCCACCGGCGGCGATATCGGCAGCCAGTTGCTCGGCAGAAGGCGTGCCCTCGGGCCACTGTGTGGCGTTGCCATGCGCGCGCATAAAGGCGCGGGCCGCGTCATAGATAGCCATGACAGCGGGAATGTCGGTATCGAGGGTTTTTCTGATCATCACGCGGCGACCTCACGTTTATTGGTATCACTTTGATTGAGCAATGATACCAACGTTTGGAGAGGGGCGCGATGCAGATGGGGAGCAAAAAGCGAGCCGCCTGGTCAAAAGCAAAAAGCGAGTTTTTGAGCACTGCCGCCGGCGACGATATGAGCGACCTGTTTGCACGCGAGGACGAGCGCCGCGACGCCCTGGACGCCGAGCGCGATGAGGCCTGGCGCTACAAGTCGTGCGAGCGCAAAAACCGTTACGACACGCGCGCCGAGGCCGAGGCCGTTATGGCCGACTGCGAAAACCGCGGGCGGCGCGGTTTGGCCTGCTACAAATGCGAATACTGCGGTGGATGGCACCTGACGTCGCACCCTTGGAAATAGGCGCCGCATCGGCACGGCATTGACGGAGCGCCAGCCATCGCACGCAAGCTACGGGCGCGGCGGCACCAAAACATCGTAACGAACGGCCTTGCCCGCAAGTTGATAGCTCGGCTTAACGCCGGCAAGCAGTGGCCCCTTCACCGGTCGCTTGATAACGACCTTGCGCGGGTGCACCGCAAGCGCAGCTTCGACCAACGTCTCCTCATCGGCGCACGGCTGTTCCAGATGATGCAAGAGTTGGAACTTCTTTTTAACCGCCGCGCTCTTGGTGCGTCCGGGAAACATGGGGTCCAGATACACCACGTCAGGAGCGGTGAGCTCGCCCTGCCCGATCAGCTCAGCTGTATGGCGAAGGCCGGCAATGCTATCCTCGCCCGCATGTAAGCGCATGCGCGACACGGCAGCCACAAGCGCCGGATCATCTGCCGCGCGATCCAGGGCATCCTTGAGGAGCGCCGCGATCACGCAATCCTGCTCATACAGATCGACGGTAAAGCCCGCGGCCGCCAGCAGCAGCGAATCCTCGCCAAAGCCTGCCGTGGCGTCAATCGCCCATGGGCTCTCGATGCCTTTTGCGCGCGCAGCCTTTACCAGCAGTTCTTGCTGCAGACGGCCCTGCTTGAGCCGTGGAAGCATGCGGCCAAAATCGGCACGCAGCTCCATCGTGCCGTCGGTGAGCGTGAGGCCCTCGGGCTTCCCGGTCAGCTCAAGCCCCGCGGCCCGAGCAACAGAAAAGGGATCGACGACGCCCATGGGTACTCCTTAACAAGCAAAACGAATACGTGAGCGCCGTTTATGCCGGCACCCAACCGTCCGCTATTGTCCCACATGCGACATGGCCCACAGCATCCCAATGCAAAGCACCGCCATCAATCCCGTGCACACGGCAGCGATCACAGAATCACTCATGCGCCTTCCCAACGATCGCGGCTCACGCACTTGCCCTGCTCCGTACATCATGGCTCCTCCTTGAGACCAACTCCTTGTTACGGCCTCATCATCTCAGCGCCGCACATGAGCTGCCATCGATTTGGCTTACGTCCAGCTTTCCCTTTTGAAAGGTTGGGTTGGGCCGCGCGGGCTCAAAGCGCTTTCAGGCGCATGCATCGCCGCGTTGAACTACAATGTGCTTCACCATATGTGCAGCACATTGGGTGCGCCAAGTTGGCGTACTCGTATCGAAAGGACCAGCCATGAGCTTCACTCGCAAGACTCTCAAAATCCTTGCTCTCATCTACTTTGTTTTGGGTATCGCCAGCCTCGTCACCGCCGGCGTCGGTATCGCCACGGGCGGTCTCGATTCCACGTACGGTTCGTACGCCACGCTCGCAGCGGTCGTGCTTATCGCCAAGGGTCTCGTCGACCTTGCCGCAGGCGTCGCCGGTATCAAGGGCGCCAACAAGCCTTCGCAGGTGGACGGCGCGTTTAAGCTCGGTATTGTTGCCGCGGTCGCCACGCTTGCCCAAGCGGTGCTCACGCTTCCCGCGTTTGGCGGCGACGCCATCAACTTTGGCGCCTTTGTCATCGTGGTGTACGACCTGTTCTTTGTTCAGCAGGCACACGCCGTTAAGGCCGAGAACAAGGACCGCCTATAAGCGCTCGCTTCTCATAACCTCTGCAGCCAAGCAACTAAAAAGGGCCGATCGCGCATCTCCGCGGTCGGCCCTTTACGTTTGCCCAGATAAAACCTACCAAAATAAACCTGTCCCTTTTTGGCAGGTTGTTAGCTGTGGCGGTACTCGGCGATGATGAAGTCGATGTCAGTCTGAAGGGTATCGAGGTTTGCCAGGCGCTCTTTGTCGGCGGGGCGCGTGCGGTAGTAGTACGGCGTCATCTGGAACACCGCCTCGATGTCCGCTTGGGTCTGAAGCGTAATATTCGCAGACACCCGCTGCGTTCCGACCAACTCGAGCTCGGTGGTCTGCGGCAGCTTCTCGTCATTAAGATATGGCGTGTCGTAGAGCACCTCCTTGAGCCCAAACAAATGACGGGCACCCGGCACCACGGTATAGAGTGAGCCCTCTGGCGCCAGCACGCGGGCAAACTCACGCTCGTTAAAGGGAGCGAAGAGCTCGGTCACCATATCGAAGGCGCCGTCCGCCACGGGGATGTCCTTCATGTTGGCCACGAAATAGGTCGCATCGCCGCGCTTGGCGGCCAGGCGCACCATCTCTTTGCCCAAGTCGAACCCGTAAGCGCCCACGCCCGGCACCGCGCCCATGGCACTCGTGTAATAGCCCTCGCCACAGCAAATATCGAGCAACGTCATGGGGCCGTTCGTAGGCGCAGCGCGCCCAGACACCTGCTTGCGCACCAGCTCGACCATCGCATCGCGCAACGGCGCGTAGTATCCACGGTTCAAAAAGTCACGACGGCTGCGCGCCTGCGACTTGGGATCGCCCATGGAGTCGCCGCTCTTGGACGAGCGCAATAGATATAGATAGCCCTCGCGCGCACGGTCAAACCGGTGCCCACCCGCGCATGCAGCACCGCGTTCGTCATCCACCAGCGGCTCATGGCAAACGGGACACAACAACATGGCAACTCCTTAGCGCGAACAACACAACGCCCACCATTGTCGCACGCCTTCCCCACCTAGTCATTGGGGACGTTCTTGAATGACTAGTTAGAAGAGATAAGGAGTGTCCCCAGCTGCCGACAGAAAAGGAACGTCCCTAAGTGCCGACTGGTTGCATTAGGAGTATCATCGTCTGCGCAAATAAGCACGATATAGCATGTTAGAGATTGAGAGCGTATGGCTGATACCGCATCTAAGCACATCGATATGACCACCGGCTCGCTGTGGCGCAATATTCCCCTGTTCGCCTTCCCCGTGGCCGCCACGAGCATCTTGGAGCAGCTGTCGAACCTCATCGCCACGGTCATTATCGGCAACTTCTCGGGCGACCAGGGAACCCTCGCCATGGCGGCGGTCGGCTCCAATGTTCCGCTTACCAGCCTTATGCTCAACCTGTTTATTGGCATGTCGCTTGGCTCCAACGTGGTCATCGCCAACGCTATCGGCCGCGACGATCAGAACATGGTCAAACGCGCCGTCCATACCTCGATTTTAATGGCGCTCGTGGGCTTTATCGTCATCGCGCTGGGCGAGATCTTTGCCGAGCCCATGCTCGCCGCCCTCAACGTTCCCGCCGAAACCATGCCGCTCGCTTCGCTCTACCTGCGCGTCTTTTTGCTGAGCATGCCCTCGATCTTGCTCTACAACTTTGAGGCTGCGATCTTCCGCTCCGTCGGCATCACCCGCATGCCGCTGCAGGCGCTTGCCGTGTCCACCGTCCTCAACATTGGCCTGGACCTCATCTTTGTCCCCGTACTCCACTGGGGTGTCGCGGGCGTCGCCATCGCCACCGCCATCGCCTACACCGTCAGCGCCGCCACACTCTTTATCCGCCTGCTCAAGACCGGCTCCGTCGTCCGCGTCACCCCACGCGACCTGGCTATCGACCCGTTCGCCCTCAAGCGCATCGTCAAGATCGGCCTGCCAGCCGGCATCCAAAGCGCCGTCTTTGCCGTAGCCAACATCATCATCCAGTCCGCCATCAACAGCCTGGGCACCGAGGTCATGGCGGCATCGAGCGCCGCTATGAGCTTGGAGTACGTATGCTACAACCTGCTCAACAGCTTTAGCCAGGCGTGCACCACCTTTGTGGGACAAAACCACGGTGCCCGCCAGATCGACCGCTGCACCAAAACGCTCAAGGTCTGCCTGGTCGAAGGCGGTATCGTCGCGCTCACCACGATCATCGTTATTGTCGGCCTGGGGCGCGAGATCTTGTCGCTGTTCAACAGCGATCCCAACATCGTCTCGATCGGCTATATCCGCGTGTGTTCGATCTTCCCGGCGTACGCCTTTAGCATGTTCTACGAAAACATGTCCGGCTACCTGCGCGGCTTTGGTATCTCGCTCACGCCCGCCCTCATCACCATGATCTGCGTCTGCGGCATCCGCTTCTATTGGGTGTTCTGCGTGTTCCCGCACTTCCGCACCTTTGCGAACATCATGATGGTCTACCCCATCAGCCTGGGCACCACGGCGTTCTTTATGGTCGTGACGGTGCTACTCTGCCACCCGGCACGCACCTATCGTGTCACCCAAGCCAAAGCGACAGCCCGCTAAACACCGCACTCAACGCCGCGCCAGTCATTAATTGACAATATGCGAGCTCATATAGTCGATAAAGCGCCTCGTGGCGATGGGCATGGTGTCCCAGCTGCGCCAGGCCGCCACTACGTCGCGCGAGGGGGCGTGCACGATGGGACGTACGCGAATATCGGCACGCATGCCCTCCACAGTACGACGGTAGAGCATACTCACGCCTAGGCCCTCCTCCACCATCGCCATGATGGTGTAGTCGTCGGTGACCTCGCTCGTCACGTGCGGCGACAGGCCATGCGCCGCGAATGCATCGAGCACCAGGCTCTGTTCGCCTTCATCCAGCAGCACAAACGGCTCGGACGCTAGGTCAGCGAGTGTCACCTTTTCCTTTGCCGCCAGCGGATGCGCGACAGGCAACAGCGCCACCAACTCGTCATGATAGACCACGCGCTTCTCGAGCCCCGCGGTAAACCCACGTGCCGTAAAACAAAAATCAACCACGCCATCGTGCACCCATTGGGCGTTGCGCGTGTAATCGCCCTGCTTGAGGGTAAAGCGTACGCCCGGGTGCAGCGCACCAAAGTCGCGGATCACGCGTGGCAACACGGTACGACTCACGTTGGTAAACGTCGCAATGCGAATATCGGTCGACGAAAGCCCCAGCAGCTCCTGGCGCTTGCCCTCGAGCTCGGCCTCGGCAGTCACGATCTGGCGCAGGTACGGCAGATATTGTTTAGCGTCGCGCGTAAGCGAAACGCCCTGCTTTCCGCGCTCGATAAGCGTGGTACCCAGCTCGCGCTCGAGCGCCTTGACGGCCTGGCTCACCGCACTTTGCGTATAGCCCAGCTCGTCCGCCGCGCCTTTAAGGCTGCCGCAGTCGACCACCATACAAACAATCTGATACCGCGATGCCATCGTGCCTCCACATCAATGCAGCCGTAAAACGTTTGCCAGGGCTTTTTCTGCCTACATTAGTATTTCTTAATCATACTGAAGATACATTCGCTTTACTACATCCACATCTGGGAGCAGAATCCTTTTTACGAAACCGTTCTGTAACAAAAGGAGTCCCATGGATCGCAAAAAAGCAATCGCGCTCTCATTTTCCGTTCCCGTCGCATGGGGCTTTTCGTATCCCCTCATGAAGATCGGCATGGACAGCATGAACGCCACGAGCATCGTCGCGCTACGCTGCATCATCGCCTTTGTAGCCTGCCTTTTGCTCTTCCACAAGCACGCGTTTCGCATCAACCGCGACCTTATGGTCCGTGCCGCTATCATCGGCGCCATCATGGCAACCGAGCTCACCTGCATGTGCCTGGGCTCCAGCCTCACCTCCGCCTCCACTGCCGGCTTTTTGCAGAGCCTGACGGTCGTGATCGTGCCGTTTGCCAACGCCGCCCTGCTGCGCCGCGCCCCCGAGCGCAAAGTGCTCGTCGGCACCGCCATCGTCACCTGCGGTATGTTGCTGCTCTCGGGCGCCGACTTCACCAGCCTGAACCCGGGCGCGCTCATCATGCTGCTCTCCGCCTTTGTCTACGCCGGCCACATCATTGTCGCCAAGCGGTTTGTCGAAGAAGTCGATCCGCTGTCCCTGGGCGTTTGGCAGCTGGGCTTTGGCGGCCTGTTCTCGGGCATTGCCGCATGCGTCTTTGGCGGTTTCACACTTCCCAGCACGCCCAGCGAGGTCGTGGTCGTCGTCGCACTCGCACTCATCTGCTCTGCTTATGGCTTTATCACCCAAACGCTCGTGCAGCCCCACGTGCCCGCCGAGACCACCGGCTTCGCCTTCTCGCTCGAGCCGGTCTGCTCCGCCGTCTTCTCGTTCTTCCTGGTCGGCGAGGTTCTGAGCCCCATCGCCTTCTTTGGCGCCGCACTCATCCTCAGCGGCGTCATGGTGGCAACCGTCGAGCTTCCGCGCCTCCGCGCACATGGACAGGCTCGCATGGCAGGAGCGCCCGAGCACGTCTCGTAGACCCCGCTCTTCATACAGCCGTGGCATAAAGGCAACCGGTGCGCCTTTACAATAGATGCAAACAGAGCATCTGACGTAAAGGAGCCCCATGGACGCCGCGACCCGCGACCGCAACATAGCAACTTGGTTGGGCGATGCACCGCAGCCGGTACGTGACACTACGAACCAGCTGCTCGAGCGCATCGCCCTTTTGCGTGCCGAGCAGACTATCTACCCGGCACAAGACGACATCCTCAATGCCCTCGCCTACACGCCGGCCGACCAGGTCAAGGTTGTCATCTTGGGTCAAGACCCCTATCACGGACCCAACCAGGCAATGGGGCTGTCGTTCTCGGTCCCCGCGACGCAAACCAAGTTGCCGCCGAGCCTGCGCAACATTTACAAGGAACTCAAAGCCGATCTGGGTTGTCCCATTCCCGCCACGGGAGACCTAACCCCATGGGCACAACGGGGCGTCCTACTCCTTAACACTACGCTCACCGTGTGCGAGCATGCCGCCAACTCGCACGCCAAACTGGGCTGGAGCACGCTCACCGACTACGTTATCGAACGCTGCTGCCAGCTGCCCCAGCCGGTAGTCTTTTTGGCATGGGGCCGCTTTGCCCAGCAGATGGTCGAAGGTAAGCTCGACGCAACTGGTGCGGGCAAGGCAACCGACAAGTTCTGCCTGGCCTCCACGCACCCCTCGCCGCTTTCGGCCAACCGTGCCACAGCAGAACCCCCCGCTTTTATGGGGTCGCGCCCCTTCTCCGCTGCCAATCGGCTACTCGAACAGCACGGCTCGACCCCCGTCGACTGGACTTGCCTCGGCTAAAAATCGATACATCAAAAACGCGCCCGACGGCTTTCCATCGGGCGCGTTTCCTATTCGGGCCAAATAAATTGTGTGCGGCCGGCCTCGCCGCCATCGATCAACAGACTCTGTCCGGTCATAAACCGGTTGGTCACGCCCACAAAGTAGATCCACTCGGCGATCTCTTGGGCGGTAGCCCAGCGTTTAAGCGGCGTGAGCTCCATAATCTGGTTCCACAGGTGTTCGTCTTCCATCACGCAACGGTTGAGCGGCGTGATAACGCCACCCGGGTCCACACTGTTGGCGATAGCCTGCGGCGCCAGACGGTTTGCAAGGTTCTTGGTGTAGGCGATAACGCCGCCCTTGCTGGCGGCATAGTCGGGAAACTCCGATCCCGTATGCCCGCTCGCCGACCCCACATTGACCACGGATTTGATAGCCGATGCCGGCTTGGCAGCAAGCCCCTCCCCCGCAAAGGCGTAGCGCTCGGTCACGTTGATGGTGCCATACAGGTTGGCGGCGATGTCGTCGGCCGAATCCTGCGTACCGGCAACGTTCACGATCACCTGGGGCTCAAGGTCGCTTGGAAACGAGTCCGGCTCGCGGACATCAACGATCAGATGGCGGTAGCGCTCGTGTTCGATCGCCGGCGACAGCAGATCAAAGCCCACGACCTCGTGGCCCTCATCCAAAAAGCGCTGCACGCACGCGGCTCCGATACCGCCCGAAGCGCCCGTGATCAAAACCCGCATACTCGCTCCTTAGGCGGTTGCGTGGCGCTCGAGGTACTCGGAGCCCACATTCTCGCGCTCCCAGCCGCGCACGACCTTGTAGCCCACGGGGCTCAGGAAAACCTCGCACAGCAGCTCGGCAACAGCGCCGGTCAGCGAGCACATAAGGACCTGCACCCAGGTCCAACCAAAGAACGTGTGGCTCACCACAATGGCAAAGACCAAGTTGTCGATAAACTGGCCAACACCCGTGGACACATAGGAGCGGAAGGCGAAGCTCGCAAAGTTATTCTTTTTGAGCATACGACCGAGCGACTGGTTGAGCGTGGAGTTAACCACGGCAGAAACGAGCATTGCCAGCGAAGAGCCCAGCACCACGTACCAGGTGCCGCCAATGGTGGCGTTAAGGGCGGTGTTGACCTCGATCATGCCGGTGTCGTAGTAGGCGCCCCACATACCGGGCGTGAGCGAGCATGCCCAAAAGCACAGGCTCACGGCCAGGTTGACCAGCAGCGCGAGGATAGAGATTTTGATGGATGCCTTGGCGCCAAAGCGCTTGCAGATCATGTCCTGGCACAAAAACGAAACCCAGCTCACCACAAAGCCGCAATCGAGTGCCAGATACGGCAGGCTGATAAGCTCTTTGTTGGCCAGCAGGTTCATCATGATGACGCTCACGAAAAACAGCGAAACCGTTGCCGCGGGAATGCTCCGCAGCAGGACCTTGTAGTCCTCCATGACCTTCTTGATCATTATGTACTCCTTTGGTTTTAGGTTTAACGAGCAGGATATCGGACCCGAACTGCTCGGACGCCCCGGTCTTGAGACGACGGTGGGTATGATAGCCGCTCACACGGCATCAGGCAAGCGAACGGCGCGGCAGCCCCGCAGGGCCACCGCGCCGATGCGTTAAAAGGCCACGTTGCCAAACTCCGACAGGATAAGGTCGGGGTTGTGGTCGGTAGCCCAATCCACGTTCCACGGGCTCGTGAACAGCAGTAGCTTACCGCCGCGCATGTCCTCGACGCGCAGCGTGTCGCGCGTGAGCGAAAGACCCGGGATATCGATGGTATCGGGGTCATTCTGGATCCAGCGGATGTCCGTATAGGGCAGCGGCTGGCGACGAACCTCAACACGGTACTCGGCCTTGAGACGGCGCTCGAGCACCTCAAACTGCAGCACGCCGACCACGCCCACGATGACGCTCTCCATGCCGGCACCCAGCTCGCGGAAGATTTGGATGGCGCCCTCCTGGGCAAGTTCCTCCATACCCTTGACGAACTGCTTGCGCTTGAGCGTGTCGACCTGCGTAATGCGAGCAAACATCTCGGGGGCGAACGTCGGAATCTGCGGATACTGCACGTGGCGCTTGCCGGAGCACACGGTGTCGCCGATGCTAAAGATACCCGGATCGAACAGGCCCACGATATCGCCCGCGTACGCCTCGTCCACGATGGCGCGATCGTCGGCCATCATCGACGTGCCCGTGGCAAGCTTGAGCTTGCGGTTGCCCTGCACGTGGAAGGCATCCATGCCGCGCTCGAACTTGCCCGAGCAAATGCGCACAAAGGCGATGCGGTCGCGGTGGTTCTTGTCCATGTTGGCCTGGATCTTAAACACAAAGCCGCTAAAGTCGTCGCGGCAGGGATCGACCGGCTCGCTGGTGAGCGTATCGGTATAGGCGCGCGGCGTCGGGGCCAGACGCAGGAACTCCTTGAGGAAGGGCTCCACGCCAAAGTTGGTGAGCGCCGAGCCAAAGAACGCCGGGCTCAGCTTGCCGCAGGCCACAGCATCCAAGTCGAGCTCGTCGCCAGCGCCATCGAGCAGCTCGATGTCGTCCATCAGGTTCTTATGGTTCTCCTCGCCGATGAGCTCGTCCATGGAAGGATCGCCCAGCTCGGCCTCGACCTCGGCGACCTTCTTGGTGGCGTTGGCGTGACCGTCGCCCTCGAAGGCGATAACGCGACGGGTCTGACGGTCGAACACGCCGCGGAAGTTGCGGCCGCTGCCGATCGGCCAGTTCATGGGATAGGTGTTGATGCCCAGAACATTCTCGATCTCTTCCATGAGCTCAAACGGATCGCGAGCCTCGTGGTCGAGCTTGTTCACAAAGGTGAAGATGGGAATGTGACGCAGCGTACAGACCTTAAAGAGCTTTTTGGTCTGGGCCTCGACGCCCTTGGCGCCGTCGATGACCATGACCGCGGCGTCGGCGGCCATAAGGGTACGGTAGGTATCCTCCGAGAAGTCCTGGTGGCCGGGGGTATCGAGGATGTTGACGCAGGCGCCGTTATAGGTGAACTGCAGCACCGAGGAGGTGACGGAAATACCGCGCTCCTTCTCGATGTCCATCCAGTCCGAGACGGCATGCTTGGCCGAACTCTTGCCCTTGACCGAACCGGCGGTCTGAATGCTGCCGGTATAGAGCAGCAGCTTCTCGGTAAGCGTGGTCTTACCGGCGTCCGGGTGGCTGATGATCGCGAATGTGCGGCGCGACGAGATTTCATCCGACAGGCTTGCCATGCGGATCCTTTCTTGCATTGAGTGCATTACGTCGTTGTAACCGCATTATTGTAGCCGCGAAATCCCGCTCTAGGGCGCCTATCAGGACAAATTCATCAGTTGGGGCCTGGGTAGCCGGGCCAATCGGTATTTACCTCTTGCGTAACTGTGCATAGTGTATATATACTGTGCTTACCGGTTATATACACGTGTAGCCCAACAGCTAAGGAGCCGCTGTGGACATCATCCTATCCAATTCGAGCGATAAGCCCATCTACGAGCAGATAACCTCGCAGGTCAAAGCTCAGATCTTATCGGGCGCACTTACTGCGGGAGCCAAACTCCCCAGCATCCGTGCACTCGCGAGCGACCTGGGCGTGAGCGTCATCACCACCAAGCGCGCCTATGCCGATCTGGAGCAGCTCGGCTTTATCTGCACCGTGCAGGGCAAGGGCTGTTTTGTCGCCGAGGGCAACCAGGAGCTCTTGCGCGAAAACCAGCTCTGCCATATCGAAGAGCTGCTTGCGAAAGCGGCAAGCCAAGCCGAAACCCTGGGTGTCACGCGCGACAAGCTGCACGAGATGCTCGACCTGGTAGCCCCCGAAACCATGCAGTAGCCATCTGCAAGAAAGGCTATACCATGCAAAACTTGCTAGAACTCAAAGGTGTTTCACGCCGCGTGAGCGGCCGTTTTTCGTTGCGCGACGTCACACTTGCCGTGGAGCCCGGCCAGATCGTCGGCTTTGTGGGCGCAAACGGCGCCGGCAAGACAACGACCATTCGAGCCGCTCTCGGGCTAATAAAGCTTGATGCCGGCGAAGTGCACCTGTTTGGGCAGCACTGTGGCGCCGACGCGCCCGATGAGACACAGCGCTGCCTGCGCTCCCGCGTCGGTCTCGTCCTGGACACATGCCCCTTCCCTTCAACGCTCAAGGCGGGCCAGATCGAGGCACTCGTAGGCCCGGCGTACCCCACCTGGAGCCACGACACCTTCGCCAGCCTCATCGACCGATTTGGCTTGGATCCCAAGGCAAAGGTCAAGGACCTCTCCCGCGGCATGGGCATGAAGCTGCAGCTTGCCTGCGCGCTCAGCCACCAGGCCAAGCTGCTCGTTTTGGACGAAGCCACCGCGGGCCTCGATCCCATGGCACGCGAGGAGCTGCTCGCCTTTGTTTCCGACGGCCTGCACAGCGTGCTGCTCTCGAGCCATATTACGTCCGACCTCGATCGCGCCGCCGACCGCGTCATCTGCATCGATAACGGCTCGATTATTTTTGACCTGCCGCGCGAGGACATTACTGACCGCGCCGGCATCGCCCACTGTACCCAAACACAGGCCGCCGAGCTTATGGCTTGCGTCGAAGGCGCCCGTGCCGTCCACCACGCCTATAGCGTGGACGTGCTCGTGCCCAACCGTCGCGAAACGCTCGAAGCCTTTCCCGAGATTCCCTGCGATCGGGCAACCATTGATGACTATCTGCGCCTCATGCTGAAAGGGGCTTCGAAATGAAACGCGCCTTTATGTCCGAGCTCGCCATCGTTCGCACGCTCACCCCGAGCATCGCGGGCGTCGGCCTGTTCATCTTCGTCGTGCTAACCCTTGCCAACGCGTCGGATGGCGATTCCGGCATGAGCGCCGGCGCCTGCGCGGTCAGCGCCATGTCGCCCATCATGGTCATGAGCTCGCTGGCCGGCTTCGACAATCAAAACGGATGGGAGCGCTATCGGGCAACGCTGCCTCTCACGCGCAAAGACATTATTTGCGCACGCTACCTGTGCATCGTTGTCTTCTCGGCCATCATGGCCTGCGCCGCCGTGCTTTTGAACATCATCGCCCTTCCGTTCTTCAACAGCGCGGGCGTGGCCTCGACAGGACAAACCATCTTTGAGATCGCAATTGCCTCGGCAGCATCGATGCTCATCTCCCTCATGATGGTGTTCTTGGCACAGCCGCTGTTCTTCCGATTTGGACACATGGAGGCACTGCGCCTATCCGTTGGCCTGTTTGCCCTACTCGGATGCCTTACCATGGCAGCGCTGAGCTCCTCCAACCCCATCAGCAACTGGCTTATGTCGATTGCCGGGGCGAATCCCGATCCTGCCGTCCTTGGCTGTCTGTGTGCAGGAATTGCCGTACTGGCGCTCGCACTATGTGTAATCAGCTGCGCTGTCAGCACCAAGGTTTATCGAGCACGCGATCTGTAATCGACGGCTAAAAAAGCTTAGGTGGTACCCCGCTTATTTTTTCAATGTAACGAGGCGGCATAGCGTCACCACCGCCCTTCACAGCAGGCCGTCTAGTTCTTGGCAACCAAAAAGACACCGTCAGCATATCGAAGGTGAATACTTTTCCGAGAAGTGAACGAGTAAAAACAGTGCCCTGTAGCATCGACATTTTTAAGGACTCAATTCCTGCGGTTTTTGTCTAAGAATCCTGCAGTTTTGTTCGTAAAAAGTGTGTATGTTCCAGGGGTCCAGATTTACTCGTTCACTTCGCGGAAAACCATTCACCTTCGATTCGAGCCTTAACCAAATGCCCTCTCGAACTATGGCCCCTGTCTCACCACAGCGATACCAAAGCTTCATGGCGGGGCGGTATCATCGGACGAGCGCCGTAAATCTGGCGCGGTCGTTCTTTGGGGAGGCATTTCACCCGTGTCGTGGGTCGCAGCAGCATTTGTGTCGGCTTTCTTTGCCGGCGTCACATCTGTCCTGGCCAAATGCGGCATCAAGCAGACCGACTCCGATGTCGCGACGGCCATTCGCACCTGCGTGGTGCTCGTTTTCGCCTGGGCAATGGCGGGCATTTCTGGATCCATTGGAACCATCGGCAGCATCGAACCCAGATCTTGGCTCTTTCTCGTCCTCTCGGGACTCGCTACCGGCGCTTCGTGGATCTGTTACTTTAAGGCGCTGGGCATCGGAGACGTCAATAAGGTCGTACCGGTCGACAAGATGAGCACCGTACTCGCCGCACTGATCGCCATCGTGCTTTTTGGCGAGACGAGCAACCTTGCGGTTAAGCTCGTGGGAACCGCTGTCATCACCCTCGGCACGTTTTTAATGATCGAGAAGAAGCAGTCTGCCGGACCCGAGCAGCAGCAAGACCGGACCTGGCTCGCTTACGCCCTCGGCGCTGCCGTGTTCGCGGCGCTCACGTCCATCCTTGCCAAGGTTGGCATCGAAGGCGTCGAGTCAAACCTGGCCACGGCAATCCGCACCTGCGTGGTACTGGTTATGGCATGGGCGATCGTGGCAGCCAAGGGAAAACTGGATCAGGTCGCGCACGCTGACCGGCGCGAACTCACATTTCTCGCAACATCGGGCATCGCGACCGGAGCATCGTGGCTGCTCTATTACTACGCCATCGCCACAGGCCAGGTGAGCGTCGTGGTGCAGATCGACAAACTATCGATTGTCGTATCAGTACTATTTGCGCGCCTGACATTCAACGAAAAACTCTCACGACACAGCGTCATCGGTCTCGCCCTCATCGTACTGGGCACCGCCGCGCTCGCAGTTTGGAAGTAGCGCGGCCAGCAGCCGCTACATCCTCACACCTGGCTTGGGATGCCTGTACTGACCGTGGGATGCCGTGCGCTTACCGTGCGAGATGGCAAATTTGGGACAACAATGCAGGCAACGAAGGCAGGCTGCGCACTCCGGCTTTGTCCAGACGGGAAGGCCGTCGCGCATCTCAATCGCCGCCATGGGGCAGCGCTTGGCACACAGGCCGCAGCCGATGCAGCGATCGGCATCGACGGCAAACTTGCTCGTCTGTTGCATGCGCGGCAGCCCAATTGCGTGATACGCGCACGATGCAAACAGAGGCACGCGATGGCGCATCATGTTGCCCGTGCGGCGTGCCCGCACCGCCTCGATTACGGCATCAATCTGCGCCTCGGCAGCTCTATTGATACCCTCAACCTTTTGAGGGTCAGACAGGTCGAAAACAGGCGTCCAGGTATCGGGCATCTTGACGCTCATCGCCGCATCTAACTCGAGCCCACGCTCGTGTAGCAGATCGCGGGCGAACTTGGCCGATTGCCCGGTCGTCGAACCATATGTCGAGACATAGAACGTATAGGGGCGCTCGCCGCCCTTTGTGCCGGCAGCAACCGATAGGTCGACAGTCTTCAAAAACTCGATCATTGGCGTCGGCAAGCCCCAGGCGTATACCGGGGCGACAAACCCCAGCCGACAGGGGCCTTCCATCACAGCAAGGTGAAGGATCTCGGCATCAAAGCGCTCAATCGACATAACTTTGTCGCTTGTCGCCGCTGCAATGCGACGCGCCACATGCTCGCTGTTCCCTGTCGCGCTAAAGTACAGGATCATCTCGTACCCCTGGAATTGACTCGTGAAAAACCGCGCTACTTGCGCAGCGGCTTGGGCAGCGGAATGCCGGCGGCGATAACGGCAGCGATGATCATGCAGACGATACCCTTGAGTGGGAAGCACATGAGCAGCAGGCCCACGACCATGACCGGCTGGCGCATGACCGCACCCATCGTCGATGCCGTGCAGACGGCGACGCAAAAGACCGGATCGGCGCCGGTGAGGATGGCAAGGCCGTAGCCCAGGCTCACACCCGAGAAAATAACCGGGAAGAAGTGGCCGCCACGCCAACCAAGGTTGATGAGGGCGGGCGTCAGCATGGCCTTAACAAGACCGGTCGCGATGAGCACGATGGCGGGGATGGTCAGGTAGGTTTCCATGAGCACGTCGGCCTGGGTCTCGCCGGCAAACATGGTGTAAGGCAGAACCGTGCCACAAATGGCGAGCGCCAGACCGGCTAGCATGGCCTTGACGACAGGACGCTCCCCTATTGCATGGGACAGTGCCTCGCTCGCATGCTCAGAGACAAAGTACAGCCATCCGCAAACGGTGCCGACCAACGCCAGCGGAATGAGCCAGACAAGTTCCAGGTTGCCCACCACGGCAGCCTCGAACCTCGGTATGCCCATGCCACCGCCCACAAGCTGGCCGAGCAGCAGGTAGGTGCCCAGACCGCCGGCAATCGCAATGCCGTAGACCACCGTCTTTTGCGCCTTGGGCAGCTTGATGGTAATCTCGCCGGACGCGGACTCATCGTCGGCGTCTTCGCCCTGGCCGTCAGTACTTCCGGCAAGCGGTGCCACAAAGCCAAAGACGGGCGCGGTAAAGAGCGCCGTCAGGGCAGCCTGGGTACCCAGCAGCGTGAGCTCCCTAAACTCGGCGCCAAAACGACGCATGCGGTCGCCGACCCAGCTGCACAGACCCGCGATAACGCCGGTTAGGCCGGCCTCCGGTCCAATGCTGCCGCCAAACAGCAGCGGCAGCAATGCCGCGAGCGAAAGCTTGCCCAGATTGTCGTACGGGTAGCGTCCATCGCGCTTTACCTTGGCCATCACCTGGTTGAGGTCATCGGTCTTGATGCCCGTCATCTTTTCGTATAGGCCAATCACCAAGCCGCCCAACAGGCAAACGAAAAACGGGTACGGCAAAAAGCCAAACGGGCCGCTGGCGAGCTCGGGCGAAGCGACGCCCAGTGCGTGCGGGATCTCAGTCCATAGATAGTCGATGCCGTGCTCCATCGCAAAGAAGAATAGCCAGACTGCAGCACCCGCGAGTGCACCGGTCACAGCAACGCTGACCAAAAACAGCGCGCGGTTTGTGGGTTTGGCAAGGTTATCCATCGGGTCCTCCCGCGGTCAAAGTCGACATAGATACATTTTATTGTAGAGCGCGCGTTGCCCGAACGAGCCAACCACCTGCGCCGCAAACGGCACCATTGGGAGTCATAGTGGAGCAGGCTCAAGACTTATCCGTTGATAATCGAGGCAATCTCACGCAAATCGTCGGCAAAGTAGATGCCGTGCTGGCGCCTCGGGCTCGAAAGCCCTTTATCAATCATGTGCCCGAGCAGCGCCTTGAGGTCGTTGTAGTAACCGTCCAGGTTATACAGGATGCACGGAGCACTCAGGTGCCCCAACGACACCGCGGACATGACCTCGGCAATCTCCTCGAGCGTGCCCGTCCCACCGGGAAAGGCGATGAACGCATCGCCGAGCTCAATCATCTTAGCTTTGCGCTCGGCCATATCACTCGTCACGATGAGGTCGTCGATACCGTCATGTTGAAACTCGGCCTCGATAAAAAAGCTCGGCTCAACACCCGTCACGTGTCCGCCAGCATCGAGCACGCTATCGGCGAGCGCACCCATCAGGCCCGATTTGGACCCGCCGTATACCAACGCGTGTCCGTTGGCGCCAATCCAGTTGCCCAGCTCCTGCACCGCGGGCAGAAACGCCGGATCATTGCCGGCACTGGCACCCAGATACACGGTGATATTCATATTTGGTCCCCCTTGTTGTGGCGCACGACGTTCGTCTTAGCGCTGGCGTCGACGATACTCGCGCACGCGACGCGAAAGATCGGCGAGCTCGTCACGATCGAGCTCTTCCAAATGCTCAAGATCGTCCATAAAGCGCGCCATGGTGTCCTTTTGGCGCAGCTTGATAAGCGTATTGCAGTAGTTCACCGCCACGCCCGTGAGCATGGCGATGTAGAAGATGCTGATGATGCTCAGAATGACGGTAATGGCGCGGGCAACCGGTGTCTCGGCCGGAATGTCGCCAAAGCCGATCGTCGAGACCGTCTCAAAGCTAAACCAGAGACCATCGCCAAACGTGAGGGTCGTGGGCTCGGACAGCCAGACAGCCGTCGAGCACAGCAGGTAAAAGATAAGAAACAGACCCGTGATGCGTGCAAAGCCAGCCTGTCGCAGTACGTCGGAAAGCGTCCTCAACCTGTTCATCGCGACCCCTTTTCCCAGACGCCCAATCACGTTCGCTCGGTATTGTCCCACAACCGGCAGCTAGGGACGTTCCTTTTGTGCCGGCAGAAAGGGACTGTCCCCAACTGCCGGGCGGGAGCGTTTAGCTGTGCGGCTGCCGACTGGGCAGGCTGAGCTGGTATCCTTATGCGGTAATGTCTCGATTCGTTAGGATTGCATGTGAGAGCTGCCACTGTCCTTCGTTCAGTTATATATCGCACCCTGGCCGTCGCGCTTACCGCGCTCGCCGTACTGAGCACCGTCGCGCCTGTCCAAGCTTTTGCCGCTGACTCTAGTCAGCCAGTCAAGACGGTCCGCGTTGGTTGGCTCGTCAACAACGAAGGCTTCCAGGACGGCACCCCCGGCGAGCGTCTCTCGGGATGGGGTTACGAGTACCTCCAGACCCTGTCGTACTACACGTCCGGCTGGCGGTACGAATACGTCTCCGGCACCTTCACCGAGCTTATGGACATGCTCGAGGCAGGCGAGATCGACCTCATGCCCAACATCTCCTACTCCGAGGAACGTGCCCAAAAGCTGCTCTTTTCCTCGAACCCCGAGGGCACCGAGCGCTACTACATCTACGCCAGGCCCGACCGTGACGACCTTGCAAAGGGTGACCCTCAAGCACTCCAGGGTCTCACTATCGGTTGCAACCCCGACGTCATGCAAACCTTCGTTGGCCAGCAATGGCTCGCCAGCGAAGGAATCGCCTGCACATACAAGGAGTATGACGGAGGATCCGATCTCTTTGACGCGCTCGCAAACGACGAAGTCGATGCCGTCATCATGAACGACACAATCTCGTCGCCCAATGCCTCCCCCATGTTCTACATTGGTTCGAGCGACTACTATTTTGCCGTCCCCAAAAGCCGCCCCGACCTGATGGACGACATCAATGCCGCCATGTCGGCAATCGCCCGCGTCAACCCACGCTATATCGACGAAGTCAAATCTAACTACTCGGCCCAAAACGGCGGTTCATCATCGCTCAACGGCCCCGAACGTTCCTGGCTCAAAGCAAATGGCAACACCATCACGCTCGGCTACATTACGGGCAAACTCCCCTACTGCAACGAAGACGAAAACGGCGAAATGAAAGGCTCGCTCGCATCGCTTGCGACGACGCTGCACGATAAATTTGGCATTACGGTCAAAACCGTCCCCTTTGATAGCTACAAGATGATGTCAAAGGCCCTGTCAAAGGGAAGCATAGACGTTGCGCTGCCGGTATACCGAGATTACTGGTTTGCCGAGCAAACAGGCGTTGCGCAGTCGGTATCGTTGGAGACCATATCCCTCACCGCCATCCACACCGGCAGCGACCTGAACAAAGACCTTCAGAACATCGCCTGTACCAAATCATCGTTTGTCAACAAAAATGCACTTGAAAATCTGTTCCCCACAGCGACCGTGACCGAATACCAATCCGACAATGAAGTGTTCGACGCCCTCAGGAAGGGAACGGCGCGCTGCATCCTCGCTCCCAGTTCACGTGTAAAAACTATCGGTGACCGTCATGATCTCAAGGACTACGAGACGATCGAGCTCCCTGACACCTGTGAGCTCTCGTGCTGGATTTCGCGCGGAAAGCCCGAGCTGCTGGGAATCATCAACAAGGGGATCATCAATGCCGGAGAATCGCTCTCTGCAAGCAGTTACTCCTCCATGTCGTACACGACCCAGGAATCAGACACGCTTCAATTCCTTTTTCGCAACCGCACCGCCATTGCCGCTACCCTCATCGGTATGTTGTCGGTCGGCATCGTCCTGCTCATCTGGGCGCTCGTGCGCGCTCGAACCGAGCGCAAAAAAGCCGACGCTGCCAACGCCGCTAAGACGGCATTCCTCACGCGCATGAGCCACGACATCCGTACGCCGCTCAACGGTATCCTGGGCCTTATCGAGATTGAGGAATTGAAGGAAGGCGATATCAAGGTCGCCCGCGAGAGCCGTGCCAAGGCGCGCGTTGCCGCCAATCACCTGCTCTCGTTGACCAACGACATCCTCGAGATGGGCAAAATCGAAGACCGCAAGCTAACACTGGAACATGCGCCTTTTAACCTCAAAGAGCTCTGTGACAATACGCTGGTTCTGTGCAAGCTCCGCGCGTCCAGTAACGGCATCACCATGCAGGACAATAGCCTGCCGTACGCCACGGGGCCATACATGATCGGCAGTCCCACCCATATCCGACAGATCATGATCAACCTGTTAGACAACAGCATTAAGTACAACAAGCACGGCGGCTCCGTCACCTTTAGTTCAAAGACCAAGCCACTCGATAACGGGCGCGCGCTCTTTTGCTTTAGCGTTTCGGATACCGGCATTGGCATGACTCCCAAGTTTTTAAAGCATATCTATGAGCCGTTTGCCCAAGAAGGCGACGATGCGCGCAGCAGGTTCCAAGGAACCGGCATGGGCATGCCAATCGTCAAGTCGCTTATTGAACTGATGGGCGGCACCATCGAAGTCACCAGTGAGCTCCATGTGGGCACCTCGTTCTACGTGGAGATTCCGCTCGATATCGACGAGAATCCCCAGGCGCGGGCGAATACGGTTGAGAGTGCGCCTGACTGCTCGCTCACCGACATGAACGTGCTGCTCGCCGAAGACAACGAATTGAATGCCGAGATTGCCCAGACGCTGCTAGAATCCGAGGGCGTCGTGGTCACCCGCGCCGCCAACGGCAACGAGGTCGTCGATCTGTACCTGTCGCATCCCGCCGGCAGCTTCGATGCGATCCTGATGGACATTATGATGCCGGACATGGACGGCTATGAGGCAACCCGCGCGATTCGTCTGAGCGAGAAGGTCGATGCAGCCGATATCCCCATCATCGCGCTCACCGCCAATGCCTTTGCCGAGGACGCCAAGGCGGCACACGATGCCGGCATGAACGCCCATCTGTCCAAACCGCTCGACTTTAACAAGCTCAAAAACATACTCGCCCGCATCAAGAAAAACGGATCCGTTTCGCTATAGTTTGTGCTCAACCACCACGCACGACCAGAAAGGAAGCCAACGATGTTTAGGCCCTTACGTCGAAAGAAACGCGCCATCACCGACAAGGAAGCGCGCGAACTGCTCGCTACCTGCAAGCGCGGCGTCTTTGCCGTCAACGGCGACGATGGCTACCCGTACGCCATTCCCGTCAACTACTTCTTTGACACCGAGCACGACAAGATTTATTTCCATGGCGCCAAAGCTGGCCACAAGGTCGACGCACTCAAGCGCGATGACAAGGTCTGCTTTACCGTTTACGGAAACGAGTGGTACCAGGACGGCGACTGGGCTCCCTACGTTATGAGCACCGTCGTCTTTGGCCGTTGTCGCCTGGCGAACGACACTCCCGCGTTTATCGAAGAAAAAGTCCGCCAGCTCGCCCTTAAGTACTACCCTTCCACCGAGGAAGTCGAAGAGGAAATCGCCAAGGACATTAAGGGCGTCCAGCTCTACGAGATTACGATTGAGCATCTCTGCGGTAAGCAGATTCAGGAAAAGTAAGTCCCTCAGCAGGCCTCATCAATAGCAATATGGCTCGGTTCCAACCCACCTTGGAACCGGGCCATACGCTTATGAAGCGTCGGCGGCTATGTGTGCAAGCGCCTCAACGAGCTCCTGCGAGCTCACGGGTTTACTCAGGTGCGCGTCCATGCCTGCCTCACGCGAAAGCCTGCGGTCGTCGGCAAAGGCGTTGGCGCTCACGGCAATAATCGGCGTGGTCGCGGCATCCTCGCGATCGAGTGCTCGAATCCGACGCGTAGCCTCAAGGCCATCGATGCCAGGCATCATGATGTCCATCAACACCACGTCGTACTCGAACGGCGCGCTCGCGGCAAACATCTCGACGGCAGACTCACCATCCTTAGCATGCGTCACGACGGCACCGGCACGGCTGAGCGTAAACTGCGCGATCTCGGCGTTCAGATCGTTATCCTCTACGAGCAAAACGCGCAGGCCCTGGAGCGCATCGCCATCGCCCGCACCTACGCGAACTGCCTGAAGAATCTCGGAGCGGTCGCACTTCTCGAACGGTAGGCGGATGGTAAACGTCGTCCCCTGCCCCAAGACACTCGTAAAGTTCATGGTTCCGCCCATAAGCTCGACCAACTGTTTTGCGATAGGCGCGCCCAGGCCAGTTCCCGATGAAGCGCCTTCCACCTGTTGCTCCTCGCGACAAAACGGCTCGTAGAGGTGCTGTTGGAACTCCTCGCTCATACCAATACCGTTGTCGGCGATCGTGTATTCATAGACGGGGACGCCATCTACAGGCTCCACCTCGCGGCACACCAGGCGGACATAGCCGCCCTGGCGGTTGTACTTGACGGCATTGCCGGCAATATTGAGCAACAAACGCTTGAGGTGCGTCACGCTCACCCGCGCATAGGGATGATTAAGCGTCTGCTGGTCGGAGATAATTGTCACCAGACGCTCCTCGGCCTGGCGCTCCAGAATATCGCGCACTTCACAGTTGAGGGCCACCAAATTTATGGGTACGAGGTTCAGGTCGACCTGCCCGCTCTCCAGGCGACTCATATCGAGCGCCTCGTTGGCAAGGTCGAGCAGCAGTCCCGATGCCGTCCAGATCTTTGAGCGGCACTCAGTCTGCTTTTGCAGATCGTCCGCATTGGCATCGCCAACCTCGACCATGCCGCGAATGCCGTTGATGGGCGTGCGCAGATCGTGGCTCATGCGACGCAGAAACTCCGTCTTTGCCGAGTTGGCAGACGAGGCCTCACGCGCTGCCTTTGCCAGGTTGTCGCCATAGCCGCGCTCCTGCTGCAGCAAGTCCGTCAAACGTCGGCGATCAGCGCGGCGACGCACCGTCACAACAACGGCTATAACACCGCCGTAGAGCACCAGCACGCCGGCGGCAACAGCCGCGGCGACCTCAAAGTAGCGCTGCGCCGAGGCATAGGTGTACACATAGAATTTGTGCGCTTTTCCAAATGTGCCCAAATACCACTCGCCGTCGGCGTTAACCAATCTGACCTTACCAGCCAGGCATCGATCCTTAATACCGTCGACAATGAAGACATCCGTCACAGGCAGATCGAACACGCCCAATACGGTGGGTTCAACGGCATTGGTCGCAACGACCTTGCCGTCGCTTTCGATCACGATATTGCCGCTATCGATGGTTTCATAGCCATCAAGCAAGCTCTGCAGTTTGAGTGTATTGCTTGCAACCGCTTTCGCGCTCTGATGCCTTACCGCGATAACGATGCCCTCGCCATCCTGCCGAGTCACGCAGCCAATGTCTGCGACCGAATCATCCGCAAGCGTGATGCGGGCGGTATAGGACTTAAGCGGATGAGTTGCCACCTCAAGCACGGGTGATTCTTTGAGATACGTAGCGAGCGACCCGTAGTCCACATCGCCCGTCGAGGACTCGGACACCAAATTGCCCGATGCGTCCGTCACGATCAGCGCGCTCACGTTGAACTGGTCGGCGTATTGCTCCAGCATGGCGTTATCCACCGAACCGTCGCGCTCCATATCGCGCGCTGTCTCTCCGGCGATCCCCATAACGCGAATCAGGTTTTTGGTCGTATAGGCGCTGTTGAATGCATTGTGGGAAAGGCTCTGCGTCGCCACGTAATCGACAACGTCGGCAAAGCGCTGCTCGGCTTGGGCCGTCGTGTAATCGTAGCTCATCATGCCGGCAACAACCGAGAGCGCTATCCCCAGCAGAGCGACAAGGAGCCATGCCCCTGCCGAACGATTGCCCCGCTCCTGAGCAGCGTGGTCGGGCGCATCGATCATGACAGGCCCTCCATATTCAAAAATGGCGAAGGGTCATCGAAGTACTTTGACACCAGGCGTTCCATGGTGCCATCGGCAAGCATTTCTTGGTAGGCATGAGTGAGCTTGACGTCGATGCCACGCGTATCGTTGATATCGAAAGCGGTGCCCAAACCGACCTCTAGCAGCGGCTCATCCAAAATGCGATATGTCACACCATAGTCTTTTTCGTAGGTGAGGAACGAGGACTCATGCGCGGCGATAGCGTCGACCAGGCCCTCGACGAGCGCCGGGTTCAGGTATGAACCGTCCGAAAAGCTGTAGAGTTCCTTGATCTGCGGAACGTTTTCATTTATGCGATTGAGCAAAATGTCCTCGGGCTTGGTGGTGGACTGAACCGCCACGATCTTATCCTCAAGATCGGCAAGCGTGTAGATATCGCTCTGGGGATCGACCGCGACCACCTGGCGGCTCGCAAGGTACGGGCCGGCCCAACGATATTCGTTTTCGCGACCCGTCATACTAAAGCTGCCCATGACACAATCGAGTTCGCCGCTCGCCAGCAGCTCCTTCTTCTTTTCCCAGTCGATCAGCTGGTATTTTGGCTTGTAACCAATGCGAGCCAAAGCCTCGGTCAATATCTCGACATCCAGGCCAACGATATCGCCGTACTCGTCGGTATACACAAACGGTGGATAGAGGTCGCTTCCGACGTTGAGCGTCTTAAGGTCGTCGTCTTTGACTTGCGAGGCGTCCAGACCTTCTAATGCAGACGTCGAGGCTCCGTCATTCGACCCGGAGCAGCCAGCTATCGCTACGACAAAGACGCTCGCCACTGCAAGCGCAACAAACAACGAAATGGCAACCGAGCGACGGGATCTTTTCATCGAGCTCCATACGATCCTGTTTACAGACTTAAATGGTTAAAGATAATAGCAAACAAAACCACACGAGTGCCCAATTGTTACAGGCGCTTTACCGTGTGGGACCTTCCAGCCGACTTGGCAGAAGGCCCCGCATGCAGTGCTCACTTACCGTGCATTAAAAACGTAGCGGTCCAGGCGGTCGCACGCCTCCCTTACGCGCGAAAGCGGCAGCGCCAGATTCACGCGAATGTGGCAGGGTCCGTGGAACGGGCGGCCGTCCTGATACCCCACGCCCACGCGTGCCCCCTCATCGAGCAACCACTGAATATCGCGGCCATGCTCTCGGCACCACTCGGTGCAGTCCAGAAACACCATGTACGTGCCCTGCGGACGTGAATAGGACACGCCCTCAAAATGCTCGTCCACGTAATTGCAGAAGTACTCGATATTGCCGGCAAGCACCTGATTGAGCTCGTCCACCCACTCATAGCCCTGCGGCTGGTAGGCACCGATAAGCGCATGCATGGAGAGGACATTCATCTCGTTGTAGTGGGTCTTGTTGGACACGGCGCACACACGGTCGCGCAGTGTTTCGTTATAGATGATGTGGTAGCTGCCGACCAGACCCGCCAGGTTAAACGTCTTGCTGGGCGCGTAGAGGGCGACCGTGCGCATGCGGGCATCCTCGCTCACCGACTGCGTCGGGATGTGCTTGTGCCCCGGCAGGATGATATCGGACCAAATCTCGTCCGAAATCACCACGCAATCGTTCTGGCGATAGATGTCCATGGCGCGCTCGATTTCGTCGCGCTCCCATACGCGGCCGCAGGGATTGTGCGGCGAGCAGAACACCGCGGCATGGATGTGGTTTTGGGCGAGTTTGCACTCCATGTCCTCAAAGTCCATGCGCCACACGCCCTGGTCGTCGAGTTTAAGCGGGCTGTGGACAATGCGATAGCCCGCGGCTTCGATAGACTTGGTAAAGCCGATGTAGGTGGGGCTATGGACCAGCACCGCATCGCCTGGCTGGACATACGCGCGCAGCGTCGACACGACACCGCCCAGCACGCCGTTTTCGTAGCCGATATGCTCAGGTGCCAGGCCCTCGACGCCATTACGGCGGCTCTGCCATTCGATGATGCGGTCGAAGTACTCGGAACGCGGATTGAAATAGCCAAACATGGGGTGCTGGGCACGCTGAATGATATGCTCCTGGACCGTGGGCACCGTGGCGAAGTTCATGTCGGCCACCCACATGGGAATGCGGTCGAAGCCCTCGTCGGGTGCATTCGGAGCCATACCGGGGATCTCACCCCAAGAGTCAACGGCGATGGAGTCCATGCCGTGGCGGTCGATGATTGAAGTGAAGTCGTATTTCATGCTGGACTCCCGTGCAAAGTTGATTGTTTTGGTAGGCGTTATTGTCCACCAGCGTGGGCGGTTTTGGCGCGGGGTTTGGCGCTTAATTTGACGGGTGCGGACGAATGGCTGGTTAGTCTCGCGCGTCGGTGACGGCGACTACGGTTAGCTGGGTTTCATCGACCGTAAAAGATATGTCGAGTCCGGCGTAGGCCAAGTGGTAAACGCGGTTTGGCTCGTGCTTGCTGCCCGCGCGGCGTGGATCTTGGCGAAGGACCTCGACCAAGCCGGGGAGCTTTGCGGGCGGGACTATATCCTGCAGCGTCTGCGGGAACTCGATGTCGAGCTCTTGCCACGGAGCATCCTCAATCCAGCCTCCGGTCGCATCCGGGTGGCAGTCCGCAAACGGAATGTAGGGCTTAATGTCGTAGATGGGCGTGCCGTCGCGCAGGTCGGTCCCCAACACATGGATGATGGGGCCATCGTCGGTAAGCTCCACGCGGTCGAGCTTGACGCAGGTGAGCCCAATGGGATTAGGGCGAAACGGACTGCGCGTGGCAAACACACCCACGCGCTCGGCTCCGCCCAGACGCGGCGGGCGCACGGTCTTCGACCATTTTGCGTTGGTTCCGGACCTGTCCCGCGTCTTGGCATCGGCGGCTATGTCCTTAGCCGTGCCGCCGGGTGTGCCGTTTTCAAAACGCCACAGCAGCCATAGGTGAGAGAAGGAGTCCAAGCCCTCAACTGCTGCATTGGAGGCAAATTCCGGCTCAAAAACGATGTGTCCCTGCAGATGAGGCGCCAAAAAGCTGTTGCGCGGAATGCCGAACTTCTGCGGCAGGTCGGTATGTATGTGTGCGATAGGTTCCATGCCGGTCATTGTACGGCATGGGGGCATGGGGCGTTACGCGCAATTCTTCGCCGCGGTCCCCCGTCGTGCAACCAACGGTTGCTTGGAAGGGCGCCTGTCACCGCGTATGCTTAAGCCATCAACCAGCAGAAAGGAGCCGCTATGGCCTTTGCAGAAAAGCTCATCGCTGTCCGCCGCGCCCATCACCTTACCCAAGAGCAGCTCGCCGCCAAGCTCTTCGTCACACGCCAGGCCATCAGCCGTTGGGAGCGCGGCGAGGTCACACCGGGCATCGACATGATGAAGCTCATTGCCGCCGTAACCGGCGAGCCCCTGTCTCACCTGCTCGAAATGCCCGAGCACTATTGTCAGAGCTGCGGCATGATACTCACGCCCGACGACTGCGGCACCGATGCCACGGGCGCCACGACCGACCATTACTGCAAGTGGTGCTACGACCACGGCAAGTACACCTACGCCACCACCATGGAGGCGATGATCGAGGACTGTGCCCCGCGCCTGGCGCAAAACACCGGCATGTCGCTTGACGAAGCCGTCTCGCTCATGGGCGCCGTCCTGCCGCAACTGGGGCGCTGGCGCACCGTGCAGGAAAACGAGGAATGCTACGGCGCCGAGGCTCGAGCTCGCTATGGCAATGAGGCTATCGATGCAGCAAACGAAACGTTACTGGATATGGATCCTCAGACATGGAACGACATGAAGGAACTTGAACGCGCCATTTTGGGCCAGCTCTCGATTGCCATGGGCATTGGCGACCCAGAGAGCAACGAAGCCCAAAAACTGGTTACAATGCACCGTCGATGGATTGCTCTCAACTGGGGATGCGAGCCCCAAGACGAGGCGTACCTGGGCCTCGCCCACGGCTATCTTGCCGACCAGCGCTTTGTTGACTACTACGACAAGCCCTGCGGCACCGGAGCCACGGCGTTTCTGGTCCAGGCCATCGAGTCGTTGTTGACGCGCGCATAGACCGCGGCTGCTTTGGGTATTTCAATCGAAACCTCAACCGATTGGAGACCCATGGCTACTGATCACGAGCTCGTGCTCTACGTTATGACCGGCTGCCCGTATTGCATAAAGGTCAAGCGCTTTTTGGCCGATAGCAGCGTGACCATTCCCGAACGCAATATCTCGACCGATACCGAAGCCGAGCAGACACTCATCGCCGTCGGCGGAAAACGCCAGGTTCCCTGCTTGTTCATCGACGGCAAGCCGCTCTACGAGTCAAGCGACATCATCGCATGGGTGCAGGAGAATCTGCTCTAGTGCGCACACTCTGTCCGTCCAGGGACCCAGCCCATACGGCCCAAACATGTACACCAGCATCCAAAGTCGACATTTTTCGACATCTTTGGATGCTGGTGTACAGCTTTTGGGTAGCCATGGACGCTCTTAGCCGGCTAATTGTTTGAGGCGACCTTTGGATTATGGCTGTTTGACGCCTCTGGAAAGGTTTCCGAGAGGGCTGTGGTCAAAAAAGGCAAATATGAGTACTGCTACCTGTTTAGTAGCAGCGATTTTGATCACTTCAGGAACCATTCAACGTTCCACTCGTCCGCAGACGACGTTATTTCTCCTCATATGTTCAATAAAAGTAGCTCCTAATGGGAACAAATCTCATCAGGAGCTACTATTTATAGCAAAATAAATGCAACCATAATGGCAACAGTACTCATATTTGCCCTTTTTTGACCACGACCCTCCAGAATAGTCGCTGAGAACGACACTAAATGACAAAATCCGACACTTGAACGTTCTTATATGAGTAGCCATTGAAGGACACCTAACGACTACTCCCATTCGCGACACACTGTGTCGCGAATTAAGCTGGCCCCATTACCGAAGACCAGTGAGAGCTCCTGCCCAGAATCTCAATAGCTTAATAAAGGGCTCCCCTCCGGAAGTTCAATGAGCATCCAAATTCCAAGCTGAAAAGCAAAGGAGTATCGAAGCCGTCAATGCTCATTTCCTATCGAACAGGCAGGTCAAAACAAGCTAATTAGCCCGATGAACTGCTTGTATTTTTGTCTACAAAATTGTATACAAAAAGAGAATCCGAGAACCGGCGCTCGACATTATGTCGATCGATAGGAGGCGCCATGGATGCTAAGCAGCTCGAAAAGATGATGGGGTTTGCTCCCGGAGAGTTGAAGAAAGCCGCGGAAGCCTACGAAAAAGATGAGTGGCCGAAAGGTCACACCATCAAGTTGGGAAGGCCACCAATCTCCGATGAGCCGAGCGTCGTTATATCAGCACGTGTGGGCGAATCGATTCTTGAGGCGTTTGACGAAAAAGCCAAACGCCATGGGCAAACACGCACGGAGCGGCTCAGAGAGCTCATTACACTTGATGCACTGATTGCCTAGGCCCGCTCCCCCGTCGGACCCAAACATGTACACCAGCATCCAAAGTCGACATTTTTCGACATCTTTGGATGCTGGTGTACATGTTTTTGCTACATAGTCGTTGGGGACGTCCTTAAATGACCAGTCGTTAAAGAACGCCCCCGATGACTAGTTAGCCGTGGAAGCGAGCTGTGGGTGCAAGCGGCTGTTCACGAAAGACGCGCTCGACGGCAGCGCGGTATTCGTCGACCTTTTTGGTCTTGCGTACGATCTTGTGGACGGTAGCGGGATCAGCGAAAGCGCACTTGGCGTAGAACCACCACTCCTTCATGCGGAAGACCGCATTGCCGCCAATCTCTTCTGCATATGCCGCAAACAGCGTGTCGTGGAAGCGCTGCAGCTCAGCAGCCGTTGCAGCAGGGCCGCCCTTGACCATGCGAGCCAGAGCGGGGTTCGCGAGCAGGCCACGCCCCAACATCACATGGCGCGTGCCGGGATAGGCCTCCACCAGCGCGTCCATATCCTCAAGATCAAAAATGTCACCGTTATAGGCCACGGGGAACGGCGCACGCTCCAGCGTCTCGCCATAAAACTCTTTGCGCGGCAAGCCCGTATAGCGGTCCTTCTGTACGCGCGGATGCACGATCAGCTCTGCCAACGGCATGCGGCAATACAGATCGAGCACGCGCTCGTATTCGTCGTCATTCTCCAGCCCCAGCCTGGTCTTTACCGACACCGGCAACGGCGACCGCTCGCACACATCGCTTAAGAACGCCTCGAGCTCGTCGAGATTGCGCAAGAAACCCGAGCCCTTGCCCTTGGCGACAACCGTTCCCGAAGGGCAACCCAAGTTGAGATTGACCTCGCGGTAGCCCATGTCGGCGAGCACCTGTGCCGCCCACACAAACTCGTCCGCGTTCTTGGACATCAGCTGAGGCACCACGTTGAGCCCCTGGTTATTGGCAGGATCGATCTCCTTAAACGCCTTGCCGCCAAAGCGGTTTCCCACCCGCGGCGGCGGCAAAAACGGCGTGTAATAGCAATCGAGCGCACCGAAGCACTCCGCATGCACGCGACGGAACACATGCCCGGTAATCCCCTCCATAGGGGCCAGCGAAAGGATCATCTACTCTTCTCTCATATCAACACAACAAAGGGGCCGTCCCTTTGTCACATGCATTATGCCTTGCGCTTCAGGCGATTCACAAGGAAGAGGTAGCTACTGAACGATGACCACCCTCCAGCCGCACCCCATACAACGAGGTTTAATACTTTTCCCGAGAAGTGAACGAGTGAAAACGGGCCCCCGAAGCATCGGCACTTTCGAGATGCAATTTCCTGCGGTTTTGCCAGCCAAATCCTGCGGGTTTGACGTCTAAAAATGTCGATGCTTCGGAGGTCCAAGTATGGCCGTTCACTTCTCGGAAAAGTATTAGACCTCGATTTACATGCCACTCAATGTGACAAAGTGGCTGCTCCTTTGTCACATTCGATGAAAAAGGGCACCGATGTTAGTCGATGCCCCAAAGCGGCTGCAGGTTAAGCCCTACAGCGTATGTCTAAGACGAATCGAACTATTCGTCCCAGGAGAGGTTCTTACCAGTCTTTTTTGCCAGCAGCAAGAACAGGCCGATAATAACGTTGCATGCGATGCAGAAGATGAAGACGCCCTGGAAGGAGCCGACAAGCTCATAGACCTTCATCATAACGGGCATGCCAAAGGCGCCGACGATATAGCCCACGGAGCAGATCAGCGCGAAGATGCGACCGAAATCGCGGGAGCCAAAGACATCCATAACCAAAACGGTCAGGGCAGTGCCAGCGATGACGTACATTACGTCGTTCACGCCTGCTGCGAGGATGCTGAGCGTCGAGTTGCCGCTGCTCATCATGAGCATGACAAAGGAGAGGATGGAGACAGCGAGCCAGCCCAGAATGGCCTTCGTGCTGCCGAACCTATCGCAAGTGGTGCCGACGATCGGATTGAGGAACAGATCGAAGAGCGATGCAGCGGATACCATGAAGCCGCCCACCATGGGGCTAAAACCAACCTCGGAAGCATACGTCGGGAAGAGCTGGTTCATGCAGCAAGTGAGCTGAACGAGACAGAGGAAGCCGATGCAGAAGAAGAAGGCAGGCGACTTAATGGCGCGCGCATAGCTAACGCCACGCGTGCTATCCTCGGTCGTCTCCTCGGTCTCGGTGACCGTCTCGCCCTCGACGTAGCCATAGGGCAGCATGCCCTTGTCCTGAGGCTTATAGCGAATAATCAGGACGGAAGCGGGGAGAATGAGCACGGCGGAGACGCCAGCGAGCACCAGATAGCCAGTCCTCCAGCCAGCGGCCTCGATGACAGAGGTGATGACGGGGCTCATGATGAGCATGTAAATCGAGTTCACTGCCCAAGCGAGACCGATTGCCAGGCCACCAGATTTTTTGAACCACTGGTCAATAACGTCGGACATGGCGACGCCGGTGGTGAAGGCGAAGCAAACGCCAATCAGGGCGCCAGCGGCGATGAACATCCAGACTTCGGTGTAGAAGGCCATGCCTGCGCCGGCAGCAAGCAAAATAAGCTCGACAACGGGGAGCCAAACCTTGCCAACGACCTTGGGAATGAGTTTTCCGACAAACGGAAGAGCTGCCGCAAGACCAATGAGCGTTGCGGTGAAGTAATACGAGAAGATGGAATAGTCAAACCCGAACTCCTCGCACACGGGTGCGACGAAGGAGCCCGCGATGACGCTATAGGATCCGGTCGTGCCGGCAGACATAAGGCCGAGCGCGATTACGAGAACCCATGCGTAAACCTTGCTGCTCTTTAACTTTGCATTTTCCATTGATACAGCTCCTAGAGACCCAGAAGGGCACACATAACGGCCTTGATGGTGTGCTGACGGTTCTCTGCCTCACGGAAGATGACCGAAGCGTTGGCCTCAAAGCACTCGTCGGCAATCTCAAAGCCCTCGGTGATGATTTCGCGATGGAGGTCGTTCTTGCACTGGTCGAGGAGCATTTTGCCGACACGGTGATCTGCGTTATGGACAGAGGGAAGCTCATGCATGCAGAAGATGTCGGGATTGTTGGTGCGCTTGCACAGCTCGCTGGTGACGCGATAGGGGTACAAAGACTCGGCATCGCCCAGCCAGGAGTTGTAGTCGTCGGGATCCAGAACCTCTTCGCCGCACTCGGGGTTGATGTAGCGCCACTCCTCGGTAACGATAACGTCAACGCCATCCAGGGCATCGAGGTCAGAGGTGATGGTAAAGGTCCTATTGGGAGCGTACTTGGCGTAGCAGGCCTCCACCTCTTCGATCATTTCCTTGCACATCTGATGACGGAGGTCGTCGGGGCCGATGGCGAGGAAGTCCATGTCGAGCATAGCGCACAGACGGCCATACCACACCGGGGCGCCGGCGCAGTTGCCAACGAAAGCCATCTTCTTGCCGCGGCTCGTACGCAAACCGCCCCATTGCTCTTCCATCGTAAGAGCGTCAGCGAGCATCTGAGTCGGGTGATCGCCGAGAGTAAGGGCATTGATGACCGGGATATCAACCAGGTCGGCGACGTCATAGAGGAACTGCTCGTCCTTCTGTGCGCGATAGACGATGAGATCATACATGCCGTTAAAGACGCGCATGGCGTCCTTGACGGTCTCGCAGTCACCCATGTGGGAGTTGGTCAGATAAGTGAAGCCCATGCCCAAATCGTTGCAGGAGGTCTCGAATGCGCAACGAGTACGGGTCGAGCCCCACTCAAAGTTGGCGAGGACGTTTTTGCCGGGGAAGTAGCGCTGGTCGACACCAGACTTCTTCTGAGCCTTAAGGTTCCAGGCAAGATCGATGAGATAGCGGAAATCCTCGGAGGAGAGATCATGGATGTTGATGTAGTCGCGACCGCGGAGGCTGTTGTTCATGCCTATTTCCTTTCGAATTATTATCAAAATTATTGTTGAATGTGTCCCCGAGGAAAACACGGATATCCCTCGGGGAGCGGTACATGTGGCGCCTAAGCCAAAGAGCGCAGGCTCTAAGGCTCACTAACGACTGGCCGCCACGTCCTTAGTCCAGCAGTGCACGCCGCCGCCGGACAGGTTAAGCGCGAGGGAATCAATCATGATGACCTTGCGATCGGGGAAGCAGCTCTCAAGAACTGCCTTGGCCTGCTCATCCTTCTCTTTCACGACCTCGCTCATGCCCTCGTGGTAATAACGCTGGCCAAGAACGACGCCGTTGCAAATCAGGAAGTTGCAGTAGCTCGCTGCGGCGTAGAAGTGGACGGGGCCCTCGGGCCAGGGGGTGCCATCCATAAACTTGCCGCCCATTTCGTCGATGAAGCCCTTATAGAGCTCGTAATCTTCATCGCCAGGGGCGATAACGACTTCAATAGGCTCGGCGGTGGGCATACGAACGATCTCGAAGGGCTTGCCCTCCCAGTCCGTTTCGTTGCTCAGGATCTCGTAGGCTGCCTCAATGCGGCGACGAGACTCTGCTCCAGCCTTGCTCGAGGCTGCCTCTTCATCGGACACCTCGGCAAGAAGAATCTTGTTCGGAGTGATAAAGCGACACATCTCATCAATGTGAGCTGCAAAGCTCATGCCAAAGACGGGAGTTCCGTCTTCCTTCTCGTCGAGGATGCCCAGTCGATAGTCGTCGTCCTCGAGCATAGGCTGCGGAAGCCAGATAACCTTGTTGAGGTTGTAGATGCGCTTATACTCGGCCTCTATTTCCTCTTTCGTGAACTCGGGATTACGCTTGCGGCATTCCGTGTCCTCGATGGCGATCAGAGTGCCGTGACCGTCAAACTCGCGGTCGCCGCCCTCCGAAACCATTTCGGAATTGACGATATCGAAGCAACCGAGCGCAACCGCCATGTGAACGGCTGCCTTACGTGCGGACTGGCACTCCGGGGAGTTCTTGTCCCACACGCCGTAATAGGTCCAAGCGGGGTTGACCATATAAGAATGGCCCTTGTCGTCGACCATGATGCTGGGACCGTTGTCGCGGACATAGAAGTTGGAGTCTTCGAACTGCGTGATCTCGATGCGATCGAGATCAACCCCCTCCTCCTTCAGGCGCGAGCAAGCCTCCTCATAGGAGCCGGGGGTGCCGCAATTGAGGTTGACCGTAACGTCGCCATACTCGAGCAGAGCCTTGATCACGTCAACGCAGGGCTGGCGGTTATCGTAGCCCTCTGCACGGATGTAATCGGGAAGCCATGTCACATAGACGTTGGAGCGCTTCTCGAACTCGCCCGGCATACGATAGTTCTCGTACATGGTTGGTCCTTCCGTCGGGTTTCCCGCGATGCTGTCCGGCCGCGACAATAGCGGGGTTTCACCTGCTATAGTATTACTATACCTACCGTTCGGTAGATAATTTTGAATAATTGCCGCTCGCCTACTGATACATACCGTTCGCCGTATATAGTGGTCATGTTTGGACACGAATTGATGTTCCGTTGCCATCCTTAATAATGTTGGTAGTGCGGAAGTGATTTGCAATGGAGAAATGCAGCGTGAGCACAAGAAAAAAAATATTGGACGCAATGTACGATCTTGTGGCAGAAGTCGGTTATGACAAAGCGTCTATCGGAAAGATTTGCGACTTTGTCGGTATATCCAAGCCGTCGGTGTACTACTACTTTCCCTCAAAAGAGGAGATTTTCACTACGCTCTTGGACAGCATGTTTCCGACCATTGACTATCAGCGCGACTACTCGCTAATAGTCGATAGGGACGGGTTCAAGGCCGCGCTTATCGAGCTCGGCAATTCAGTTATAGGTGGCTATCGAAGCGATGAAAAGCGCCGGCGCGTGCTGGCCGAGGTTAGCGTTCAAGCAAATCGAATTCCTGCAGTTCAGGAACGTCAAGCGACGGCGACCAAACGAACCATGGATGCGCTTAAAGACATCCTTCTTCATGGTGTAGAGATTGGCGCGTTTTCCGATAGCGCCGACGTAATGCTCTACGTACAAATTCTTTATACCGTTCTGGAGGGAGCAAGCAATACGGTCGCTCAAGGTGAGGATATTGATGAGAAAGCGGTTTGGGCGGGAATAGTCGAGCTTATGTTCAAATAGACCAGCCAAGCTGAAGCGCATGTTGGCGCCCATGGTGCCTGCGGGCAACCTTTAAAACGAAAACAGGGGTCGACTCCAATCTGGCTTGGAGTCGACCCCTGTTGCGTGGCAATCTATGCCGGTGCAATCGGCGCTTATTACTTTTCAGCAGCCTTATTGAGAAAGCCGGAAACGATAGCAAACGCAGCAATCATAAGGTTGCAGGCAATGCAGAAGATAAATACTCCCTGGAATGACCCTGCCATGCCGTAAACCTTCATCATGACCGGCATTCCAAAAGCACCGACGACATAGCCCGCTGAGCAAACGATCGAATAGATCCTTCCAAAATCGCGTGATCCAAAGAGCGAGAGGAGAAGCATCGGCATTGCGGTTCCAACGATGGCGAACATGACATCGTTTACACCAGCTGCAATGATGGAAACGGTCTCATTGCTTCCGCCAATGATAAGAAGCAGGAATGAAAGAATGCTGACACCTGTCCATGCGACCGTTGCTTTAATAGCGCCAAGCTTGTCGCATGTTTTGCCCACGAAGGGATTTAGGAAGATATCGGAGAGTGAAGCTGCCGAGACCATTAAGCTTCCTACGATAGGATTGAAACCGACCTCGCTTGCATAGGTTGGAAACAGCTGGTTCATGCAGCAGGTGAGCTGCGCCACGCAAAGCAAGAGGACACAGAGAATAAAAGACGGCGTTTTCGCGGCATCGCGGAGTGCCATGCCCGAAAGGACATCTTCCTGCTCATCGGCGCTGCAGCTCTCATGGGTTTCGGAGGCGGTCTCTCCGTACGGAAGCATATTACGATCAGAGGGGTTAAGGCGAATGATAAATGCGCTTGCAGGCAAAATCATAGCTGCAGAAACGGCCGCAAGCACGATGTATCCCGTACGCCAGCCTTGCTGCTCGATGACCAGCGTAATGACAGGACTCAATAACAGCGTGCAGAGAGAATTAACGCCCCAAGCGAGGCCGATGGCGAGACCGGACGATTTGCTGAACCATTGGTCAATGACATCGGACATGCAGACGCCCGTTGTAAACGAAAAGCAGATGCCGATCACTGCGGCGGAGACGGTGAACATCCAGACCTCGGTGTAGAACGCCATTGCGGCGCCGGCGGCAATAAGGACGAGTTCAATGCAAATATGCCATGGTTTGCCGATTACTTTTGGAATGAAGCGACTCAAAAGCGGAAGCCCAAGCGCAAGGCCAAGAAGAATCGCGGTGAAATAGAAAGAAAAAGAAGTGTAGTCAAAGCCCAGATCTTCACATACTGGAGCAACGAATGAGCCGGCAATAATGCTATATGTGCCAGTTGTTCCGGCGGACATTAAGCCGAGCGCAATAACGACGACCCAAGCAAATGCGCCGCTTTCACGGAGACAATCTTTTTTGGCTGGTGTGGTGAGAGTCATGGTTGCTCCATTTCTACCGGCAATACATCCTATATGCCTACCGATAGGTATATAAACCAGAGGACTCTTCGTCAAGCATTAAGCGGGGAGAGGGAGTTCTTAACCTGCCGAACGGTAATTAGACCCCGTTTTCGCAAGGGTCTCAATGTGACAAAGGGACTGTCCCTTTGTCACATTATTCGGAGCGCAAGGCTTCCACGGGGTCTTTTTTGGATGCACTGCGGGCCGGCAGCAGGCCGGCAACAACCGTCAGCAGCACCGAAATCGCGATGAGCACCAGCGCATCCTGCACGGGTAGGCTCATCAGGTTGGGTACTTGTTTGGCAGCAAGCGCCCAGGAATTAACCGGGAAGCTCACGGCCACCACGACGACAATGGCAAAGACGCCGGCGATGAGGCCCTCGATAAAGGTCTCGGCGTTGAACACGTTTGCCACGTTACGCTTCGACGCGCCAATCGCGCGCAGAATGCCAATCTCCTTTTTGCGCTCCAGCACGCTGATGTACGTGATGATGCCGATCATGATGGAGCTCACCACCAGGCTGATACTCACGAATGCGATGAGCACCAAGCTGATGGTGTTCACGATGTCGGTCACCGAACCCATGATGATGCCCATGTAGTCTGTGTACGAAATTGCCCGATCATCGTGGCCAGCGGCTTTGACCTGCTTGTTGTACGCATCGATGCGATCGAGTACGCGCTCCTTGGCCTCAAAGTCGCGCGGGAAAATCTTGACCGAGATGGGATCCGCCTCGTCCGCATAACCCAACGTGGTCAGATTGTTGTCGTAGGTGAGCTTCGAAGCCTTGGCATAGCTCATCATGAGCGAACTCAGGTCCTCGGCGTCCATGTTGAAATGGATGGCGCGGGCAAAGGCGCTCGCATCCACACGCATAGCGCTCGCTAGGTTGGCAAAACTCAAAGACATCTGCGTCGCCATCTGGTCCATAAGCCCAGCCGTGCCTGCCTTGAGCTGAGCTGACACCGTCGCCGCAATCTGGTCGCTGATCGACTTCATCATCTGATCCATAGCCTGCTGCAGATACGGAGCCAGCTGCTTTTGCACATAGTCGGTCATCGCCTGCCGCAGGCGCTCGGCCAGGGCATCGCCGCCGAGGGCCTTCAGCTGAGCTAGGCATTGCTGGGCTGCGGCATCATGCTCAAGATACGTCGAGAATGCGGCAAAGAGCTTTGACGCGTCCTTAAGATCTTCGGGCGACAGCGCCTTAAACTGATCAGACTGCAAAAAGCCCTCGAACAGTTGGTTGGCAAGCGTTCCCACCTGCCGCATTTGCTCGGGCGTGAGTTCCAGACCGTCAAAGATGCCCGAGAAATCTGGGGCCGGTGCTTTGGCCATGATGTCGCTGAAGTCGACGTCTTTTCCAACGTCCGAAAGGTCAATGTCCAGCCCGGACAAGTCAATACCAGAAAGGTCGATACCGCCGGCCGCACCCGAAAGCGCAGATGTATCGAACGAAAACGCACTCTTGAGCGCCGCTTCGTCCACACTGAACATGCTGCCCAGATCAACGCCTTGCTTGGCCTCGCCTTGCAGTTCGTCGAAGGTTTTGCCCGTAAAGACATCCGTCTCGGGGTGGGCAAGCTGCTCCTGCACAATCTGCGAATTTGCGGCGCGCTCCATAAGCTGGCGAGTCAGCGCATGCGTGTAGGCAATGCCCGGGGACAACGCGCTCGCGTTGGCGGTCTCGTTGGGTCGCACCACGCCCACAATGTGCACGTCAATACCGTCGGCAACCTTGGCAACCATAAAGTCGGCGTCGTCAGACATGTCGGTCCACATGCCGGTCTCTTCGTTTTTGCGATAGGCATCGGCCGGCGACAGCACCTTAAACGTCGTGGACAGCGCATCGTCGTAGGTAAAGTCGGCGCCGGTCTCGGGCGTTTCGATCTTACCGTCAGCCGTCATGGCGCTGTTAACCAGGTCGTTGAGCTCGTTGATATCCAGCGCGCCGATGCTGTAGAGCGTGTAGTCGCCCACCGTTCCACGGCTCGAAAGCACCATTACGGCTTCGTTAGCAGACGTGGGCCAATGACCGGCGACGACATCGTACTGGCTGTCGAGCAGGCTCTGGTCGTCAATCATCTCGTTAAAGACCGAGGTTCCCATGGATTCCATGCTCACCGTTGCCGCTGAGCTCGCGCCTCCGCTCATGGCCTCGGTCATGGCATTGGGCACCAGCCGAACGGGTTTCTCGTCACCCTTGCCGGCACGATAGACAACCGGCGATACACCGTAGCCGTACTGAATGGCGTTGACCTCTTTATCGATGCCGTCGCCACCGGCATCGAGCCATGCCTTAAAGCTCTTCATGTCGTTGGACTTAACGCTCGCAAACATATCCTTTACGGCCGTGACCACAGGGATCCTATCGGTTCCCTGAGCCTTGCCGTCGGTGCCGTCGTCGGACGGACCCTCGCCGTTGGACGCCTCGTCATCCGTGGCCCCCTGCCCGCCCATCATGGACGACAGGTCGTAATCCTGCTTGGAAATGGTGAGTGGGTAGCTCGAGAGCGTATCCTCCTCGACCTTTTTGATGTAGCCGTTTACGCCATTGGACAGCGCCAGAATCGCAGCGATACCGATAATGCCAATCGAGCCCGCAAAGGCCGTCATGGCCGTACGGCCTTTTTTGGTCATGAGGTTTCGGGCAGAAAGCCCCAGCGCCGTCACAAAGCTCATCGAGGTTTTGCGCGTAGGCTTTGCCTCGCGACGCGCGGCCTTGGCAGCATCGAAGGGATCGGAATCGTCGGTGATCTTGCCGTCCGCCAGATTGACGATACGCGTGGCATATTGGTACGCCAGCTCGGGATTGTGCGTGACCATGATGACCAGGCGGTCGCGCGCCACGTCCTTGAGCAAATCCATGACCTGTACGGATGTCGTTGAATCCAAAGCGCCGGTCGGCTCGTCGGCAAGCACAATCTCGGGATCATTAATCAGGGCGCGGGCGATGGCCACGCGCTGCATCTGTCCGCCCGATAGCTGGCCTGGGCGCTTGTTAACGTGCTCGCCCAGGCCGACTTTCTCCAACGCCTCGCGCGCACGCTGGCGGCGCTCGGCATGCCCCACGCCCGTGAGCGTGAGCGCCAGCTCCACGTTTTCCAAAATGGTCTGATGCGGAATGAGGTTATAGCTTTGGAACACAAAGCCGATGCGGTTGTTGCGGTAGGCATCCCAATCGCGGTCGCGGAAGTCCTTGGTCGAGATGCCGTCAATCAGCAGGTCGCCAGAATCAAAGTGGTCGAGTCCGCCGATAACGTTGAGCATCGTGGTTTTGCCCGAACCCGAGGGACCCAGAATGGCCACGAACTCGTTATCGCGAAAAGACAGGCTCACGCTGTCGAGCGCCACCTGCGTAAACGACTGCGTAACGTACCTTTTGCAAATACCTTTGAGCTCCAGCATGGACGGCAACCTCTCCTGCGCAGGCACCCTGCCCGCTCTCCTCCGCCGTTCGTATTCGACGCGTTTGTCCTACTCTATCCCCATTTTTTGCCGACGCCAGTGAGGAATGTAACAAACCGCGCCAAAAAACGAACGGGACGGCGCCCAAAAGAAGAGGTCCCGAGCGGGACCTCTATATGGTGGAGCTTATCTTGAAAGGTAGCGGACTACTTCGTACAGCGGCGCACGATCATCGCCATGCTTTACGCGTTTTCTACTGCTCGCTATTCGCAATCGCCTGGTCGATAAGCTTGTCGAGCGCTGCGCGCTGCTCAGCGGAGCTGATGGCGCCCACGATGGGCTCCCCTACGATGTTGCCATTCTGATCGATGACATACGTTGTCGGGAACGAGAACAAATTTGACGTAAACTTACCGGCCTCGCTATCCGACTTGAACCAGATGTTCTTATATGTCACGCCCTTCTTGCTCAGTACGTCCTTGGCATCTGCAATCTCGCCCTTGTTGCCATCGAGCGTAAAGGAATTGACGCCCACGACCTGGCCGCCCTTCTTGGCAAGCTCCTTATTCAGGTCCTCAAGGTCGCCCAACTCACCCACGCACGGCTTGCAAGTGGTGAACCAGAAGTTCATGACGGTGACCTTGTTCTTAGAGAACAGCTCGTCGCTGCTCACGTCGTTGCCGTCCAGGTCCTTGCCCGTAAAGCTGGGGAACTTCGTCGCCTCGCTCGAAGCATTGGCACCAGCCGTCATGCCAGCGGTCGAAGCGTCGACGCTCTCGCCTGCGCTCGGCGTGCTTCCACAGCCGGGGAACTCCTTCTCCAAGCTCTCGAGCTTGTCCTCGATTTCCTTGATCTGCTGCGCACCGGCCTTGAGCGTCTTAAGCTCATCCGCCGTAAACTCATCCTTGGCGCCGTCGATGGTCTTGAGCAAGAAATCGCCGTAATTGCTGCCGTCCTCAATCATTGTCGAGTCTTTATTTGCCGCATTGAATACCTTTTCCCACAGCGCGTTATCACTCGAAAAGATCTCGTTCTCCTTCTGCATGAGCTTCGCATACAGCTCGGCAGCCTCGTCGGCATTGGCCGGCTTCTGCGCAGTGAGTTCTGCGATCTTAGGATCGGCGCCCGCAGATTCGCTCGCATTGCCACCGGGCGCCGAACATGCCACAAGGCACAAGGCCAATACCGGCACCATAAACAGGGCCGCAATCTTAGAAAGCTTCATGGTCATTCCTCCGTTTTGTCGAAGCTTGTTTTACTTTTCATCGGCGGTCGGGGAGAGCTTTTCTGCCGACACATCCAGGCCATAGCGATAGCTGATGGCATCGACGGGACAGGCCCCAATGCACTTTCCGCACCGAATACATTCGGCATGATTGGGTGCGCGGACCACATCAACGTCCATCTGACAAACCTTTGAACACTTGCCGCACGAGACGCATTTGCACGCATCGACCCGAATCCCCAGCAGGGACACCTTATTCATGAGCGCATAGAATGCGCCGAGCGGACAAATCCATTTGCAGAAGGGGCGGTAGAACAAAACGCTCAGCACTACCACGGCAATGAGAACGACGAGTTTCCAGGTAAAGAGCTGCCCCAGCGCAGATCGAATGCCGGCGTTGGCAATGGCCAGCGGAATGGCACCCTCGAGCACGCCCTGCGGACAGACGTATTTGCAAAAGAACGGATCGCCCATCCCCACATCGTTGACCACCAGCACAGGCAGCAATACCACAGCAAACAGCAGCACAACGTATTTGATATACGTAAGCGCCTTGAGCCTTTTTGTCGAAAGCTTTTTGCCGGGAATCTTGTGCAGCAGCTCCTGCAGCCAGCCAAACGGGCACAGAAAGCCGCATACAAAGCGCCCCAGCAGCACGCCGAGCAAAATGAGCGTACCGGTAACATAGTAAGAAAAGTTGAACTTGGATGAACCTACCACCGACTGGAACGACCCGATGGGGCACGCACCCGATGCCGCGGGGCACGAATAGCAATTAAGTCCAGGTACGCAGACTGTTTTTCCCGCTCCCTGATAGATGCCGCCTTTGGCAAAGTTTGGCAGGTGAATGTTGGTGACCAGCGTCGCCGCCGCCTGAATGAGTCCGCGAAATCGGGCCAAAACATGCGACGCGGTGTTTGCTCTTTTATCCAATTCCGATACACTCCAAGCACAGCCTAATCGCTTTGGCCAGCACGGCATCCGCCTCGCCACGCATAACGCCAAAGCACACCATGGCAATTCCGACGATCAACAAAGCGACCTGTACCACGGGTTTTACCGCTTTGAACAACCTGACCACTCCTTTCGTTACGCGACCATTGGACCATATCGGCTATAAAATCCGTGTTAAGCGCGATTTGAAATGTGCAAGGAGACTGTTATGCGTATTTTGATCGTCGAGGACGAGCGGGCGCTGTGTGACGCAATCGCGCGCAGCTTGCGAAACTTGGCGTACAGCGTCGACTGCTGTCACGACGGACAGGAGGCGCTCGACCTACTGGACGTTGAGGCCTTCGACCTCGTGGTACTCGACCTCAACCTTCCCCGCATCGACGGCATGACCGTACTCAGGGAACTTAGGAAAACTGACTGCGAGACTAAGGTACTGATTCTGTCCGCACGCGGCGAAGTATCCGATAAAGTCGCCGGACTCGATGCCGGTGCCAACGATTACCTCACCAAGCCGTTCCATCTTGACGAGCTTGCGGCAAGGATTCGCAGCCTTACCCTCAGACGCTTTACACAAAGCGACATAGTTTTATCCTGCGGAAAGCTCCGCTTTGACACCAAGGCGCGCATCGCTTCCGTGGACAGTGAGGCTCTATCTCTTACACGCAAGGAAACGGGAATCTTGGAATACCTGATGCTTAATCAGGGGCGACCGGTAAGCCAAGAGGAGCTTATCGAGCACGTTTGGGATAGCAGCGTGAACAGCTTTAGCAACGCAACCCGCGTTCATATCTCGTCGCTCCGAAAAAAGTTGCGCAGCGCTTTGGGATACGACCCGATTCGCAATCGGATTGGAGAGGGCTACGTTATGGAGGATAGCGAATGAAAAGGCTTTCGCTGCAATGGCGCATAACGATCATGACGGCACTGCTCACGTGTGCGGCATGCGTGCTGACGAACTGCCTGGTCGGCTATACGGGCATGCGCTATATGGATGCCATCGGCAGTGACATCTCGGCCTTTACCGCAACCGGCGAAGATTCGCCCCAGGCGTTTGACCCAACAAAAACAGCCCTCGATGACGAGGTCACGATCGTTGTAAACGACGCACAGGAATCTTTCGGCGCGACGGCTTGGTGCATCACGGCTGGAATCACACTCCTTGGCGGCGCGCTGGCATACTTTGTGAGCGGCCGCGCACTCAAGCCGCTACGGGTTTTTGCCGCCCAGGTAGAGCGCGTGCAGCCTGACAACCTAAGCGAAATCAGACTCAGCGAAGATGTGCCCGCCGAGCTACAACGATGCAGCGCCTCTTTCAACGACATGATCGCCCGTCTTGGCGAAGGGTTCTCTGCACAGCGTCAGTTTACCGGCAACGCCGCACACGAGCTGCGCACCCCGCTCGCCCTTATGCAAGCGCAGATTGAACTGTTTGTCTCCGAGCACCCCACATCGCAACCTCAAACAGCCGAGCTGCTCGGCCTGCTACAAGAACAAACCGAGCGGATGTCGCGAATGACCAAGGTACTGCTTGAGATGAGTGAGCTCCGCAGCGTTCCCTGCGAGGACGATGTCGAACTTGGCCCCTTGTCCGAAGAGGTCCTCACCGACCTAGCGCCACTTGCCGAAAATAAGGGCATGGCCCTCAATTGTGCTGGGAACGCTTTAGTAATCGGGAGCGACACGCTCCTCTATCGGCTGGTGTTTAATCTGGTCGAAAACGCCATCCGTTACAGCCGCCCCGGCTCGACTGTCAACGTCTCCATCTGCGATAACAACAGCCACGTGTTCCTGCGAGTCGAGGACCAGGGCCCGGGAATACCCAAGCAGTACCGTGAGAGCATCTTCCAGCCGTTCTTTCGCCTGGATAAATCCCGCAGCAGGGCATACGGCGGCGCAGGACTCGGGCTAGCGCTTGTTTGGGAGATTGCAGCGCTGCACGGAGGCACGGTAGAGGTTGAAACAAGTTCCGAGAACGGGACCACCATGCTCGCAAGCCTTCCAAAACGATCCGTAGCGTTAACCGAACAGTAAAACGAAAGGGGTCCCGAGCAACAGGAGTACAATTGCTGCTATTGTTGCCAGCTGTTGGGAGATGGAAGATGGACTGCGATGGCTACCCATGCGTTCCCATGCCGTTGATGTGCACTGCCTTTGTGCCAGGGCAGATTGACGCTGCGGTTGCAGGCATTTCCGACCCCGATTCACGCACCATCGCCACGGCAGAAGCGCTGTACTTTCGCGGACAAGCCGCCCTCGCTGCCAAAACGGCGCGCCCCTATCTTGACGCCACCGACCCCGCACTGCGCTATTCCGCATGCTTTATCTGCGGATATGCCAGCCTGTCGCTCAACCGTATCGCCGACGCCCGCCGGTGCCTTGCCGGCATCCTCGATACGCCGGCCGACGAGGAATCGCCCGCCATCCACGCTACGCATATCCTGTTCGCCTCGGCCGCGAGTGTCCTGCTGCACTTGCCTTCCCCGTATTCTGCCGAAGAGTTTTATCCACTTGTGGCGCATCTGCCCGAAGGCCTGCGCCTGTTCGCCAGCTACGTGATGGCGCACGCCTTGTACCTGCGCGGCGAATACGGCCGCAGCCTGGGCATGGCGGAAAACGCCCTGATCATGAAACAGGGAAGCTATCCCATCTCGGAGCTGTTCCTGCACCTGTCAGCTTCCATGGCCTGCATGAGTCTCAAAGACGTCGACGCCGCAAAAACGCACTTCGGAACCGCTTGGAACATTGCGCGTCCTGACGGCCTCATCGAGCTCATTGGCGAGCATCACGGCCTTTTACAGGGGCTCATCGAGGCGTGCCTAAAAACGCAATACCCTGACGACTTCGCGCGCATCATCGAGATCACGTACCGCTTCAGCTACGGCTGGCGGCGCATCCACAACCCCGATTCGGGCGAGGACGTGGCCGACGATCTAACGACCACGGAATTCACCATGGCCATGCTCGCCTGTCGTGGGTGGACCAACGCCGAAATCGCACGCCATATGGGAGTATCGCCGGGCACCGTCAAAAACCGCCTATCCGGCGTATACGCAAAGCTTGGCATCGGCACACGCGCCGAGCTGGTCGCGCATATGTTACGTTAGCGACCGGACTGCCAAGCGCATCGAACGCATTCCGGAACCCGGCGCTTCGCTCGATCAATTTGGACATTTTTACCCTTGAACGGCACTACCGCTACGGGGCGCCTTCTCGCAAAATTGGATTATTTCCACCGATACTTGCGGGATGGGAGCCCAAGATGCTTGATCGCCGTTCGTTACTTGTCGCCGGAGCGTCCTCGTTAGCGAGCATTATGTTGCCGCGCGTGCCGGGAAGCGCAAACGCCTTCATATTGCCGTTCGCGCCCACCGAAGCCCATGCCAACGAAAAAGACCCCTTCAGGGTGCTCGTGCTCTCGCGCACCATGTTCGGTGTGGTCGTGGTCGACGTCGCCAACAAGAATATGCCCATCACGGGTGCCCAAGTCACACTCACATCGCGCTATGCCGCAGGCAAGCAGCTCACCGCCACTACCGATGACGAAGGCACGGCCATCTTTGAGGTCGCGCCGCTTTCGGAAGGCTACGTGGACGAGGCGACGCTTCTCGACGCGTACGACTTTAACGGCGGCATCTCCATTAGCATGGCAGGCTACCGCGATGTCGAGATTCCCCTCGCGCGTGTCCAAGGCGGCACCGCCATTACCGCACCCACACGTCCGCTCTCCGATGGCGAGCCGTACTTTCGCCAGCTCACATTCGACGAATGGGACATCCAGTACGCCGACGCCACGTTTATGACAATGCCAGCGGACGAAGCAGCAAACGATCAGCCCGACACGCACGCTTTTACCGTGCAGGCCCATCTGCCGCAGGGCGGGCAGGCAACGTTGCATATCAATAAAGTGATGCCCGCTGCGGGCAGCTCATCCGAAACCGTCACGCAGATCGGCCAGATCAAGGCCAGCGCATCGGGCGCGGATAATCTGGCGACGTTCACGCTCGAAGACACGTTCCTCGATGCAGCTTCGGGCCTTCTGGAGGAAGGGTGCAAGCTGCGCTTTATGCTCGACTACCAGGGCAAAACCTACACGCTCTCATCCCCTATGACCGTTGTCACCGCGCCGGCCGCAAAGGCGGAATCGGGCTCGACCACCATCATTCCCACCACCATGGACCAAGAGATCACTCCGTTTGATTTCCCCGCGGCGTTTCCCGGTATCGGCGGCAATAAGTTCACGTGCTGGATGCCCACATTTCCCATTCTGTTCGATTTCTCGTTTGCTGGATACGTGCTGTTTGGCGGAGGGTACAAACCAGCTAGCTATATGAACGATTCGGGCAACCCTGATCCGGAATACTGGAAGAAATCGCCGCGCGAGTCGGGCGCCAAGCAGGCAAACCGCTACCTCGACGAGATGGAAGGGAAGTGGAATCAGTACAAGAGGATGAGTGCCGGTTCGGGCACCGATCCAAGAAACACCAAGCTCCTTCGCCACCATTGCACGCCGCTGTTCACGATGGATATCGCCACACAGCTGTACGGATCGCTCGCCTACGACTGGGTGGGCAAAACCTGGGGCAACAACAACGATCCCGCATACGGCAATATTAAGGCCCTCTTCCAGGTAAGAACCGACCTCAATTGGACCGAGCAGTTTACCCTAGGACCGGTGCCATTTTTCCTAAACGTCAACCCCTGGGTGCTGGCAAAACTGGCGCTCGCCGTGGGTGCCCACACGCACGGCAGCGGCGCGGCGTTTTTTAAAAACATTTCGCTCGACTATTCAAACACGTCGGGCTCGTTCACCATTCAGATCGGGCTTGCCGTCACCTTTGGCGCCGGCGTTGCAGGCGTCGCTTCGTCTGCCGTGCGCGGCGCCGCATCCCTCACGCTGTTCATTGGGTACGAAAAGGCAAATGGACACCAGCTTCCGCGACTGCGTGTAGGTGCAGACGTCGATGTCGATGTAATACTCCAGTTCGTAATGTTCAAGTGGACCACCAAGGCTTGGTCGGGGTCGTGGCCCACACTCATCGATTCGTGGAATATGTCGGTGAACAATGGCGACCAGTATGTGCTCCAGCGCTCTGAGCTCGCATTGGATGGAGATACGCCTTATACGCTGGATGCCTGCTTCGGCTCGGCCGGCAACGCCGAGGCGGGTGGTGTGCCGCAATTTATCGCATCGGCCACCATCGTCACCAACGCCGAACTGCTCGCACGCGCCGAGGTTAAGGCCACTGCCGTAAACGCCGCGCCTGTCGTGCGCGATTGGGATCAAGCGGTCACGCGCATTGAGCTCGAGGCGGATGCAGAAAGCGACGACACGGGACAGGTCGAGCATTTCGTCCATGCACTGATAGAGAACGACGAAAACGCCGCGCCGATGTATGAGTACACCTACATCGGTCAGGCAACGAACACCGTTGCCGACCCGAACGCCGATTCTGCCGGCGTGTCGGAGGACGAGCGTGGCGGCATCAAGCCCTCGAGCGACAACGTGCTGTTTGCTGGCGTGCTCAGCGAAGCCCACATGAAGCTGGCAATGATTGCCGGCGTAGAATGCCTGTTCCGTATCGCCTCGGTGCGCTACGGCGACAATGGTCGCTCGCGCCTGGTGGTACACACAAAGGCAAACGGAACGTGGTCCGCTCCCACGCCTGTGGACTTTCCCCTTGGGTTTGGCGAGGGCGACGTGGAGCGCGACAGCATATACGATTACGACTTCGACGTAGTGGAATATACGGACGGAAGAGGAAACCAGGACGCCTACGTGCTGCTGGTCTCGGGCGAGCGCCCCGCCGGCGACGACACCCTTTTCGATATGGCAAGCACAGCCGGCATACTGTCCGTTGTGCGCCTGCGCATAAGCAACGACGGAGTTCGCGTGGTATCGCACACGTCGTGGCGCAGCATCTCGCGCGGCCGCCTTCAGGAGGATGGCTACCATTGCCTGCAGTGCCCACGCATCACGGTGGGCAAGACACTTGTCAACGGGCGCCTGTCGGGCGCCTACCTCCACCGCCGCGGAACCACCGCAGAAAAGGCGCTCGGCAGCGAGGCCGAGGTTGCGCTGGAGTGCTTTACCCTGTGGTCGGACGTTTCGGGCGACAGCCTGACGTTCCGCCAAGTTCTCCGCTTTCCGCAGGCACCGTCGAGCATCGAGCTCGGCGCGCCCGAGAATATCAACGGCAAAATGGTGGTGCCCGTTGCGTACGAGACCGCAGACGGTTGCGGCTGCACATCGTACGCCGTGATCGGCCAGTCCATTGCGGGCTGGGGCGTTATGTCACCAGACGCCACGGTACCCCGTGCGGTGCCATGGCCACAACATTCGGGCTTTTTGGCAACCGTCAACGAGCAACTGCAGCATATTACTTGGACGCGAGGCGCATCGGTATTTGCAACGCAGCCCGTGGGTGCCGCAGGCTGCGGCCCGGCATCGTTCAGCGTAAGCAACAACGGCAGGTGCGTGCTCTATGTAGAGAACACCGATGGCAAGGTGGGACAAACCTACGACGAAGAAGGCAACCCGGTAGCAGTGATGGGCAAGCACTTCCGCATCTTCGCCAGCACCTTGGCAGGCGATCTGTTCACGGAGCCGTTCGTGATGTGCGAGCTGGACCATCCCGTCGATCAGATAACGACATTTTTGACGTCGGGGAGCATGCTCTCCGCGCTCGCCACGCACATTGTGAGCGCGGAGAAGAGCGAGGCAGAGCTGCACGGCATCGAAGTACCCTTGGTGGCGTGCGCCACTCCGACGGGCGCGGTCGCTACCTCGGGCGCGGTGGTGCCCGGAGCAGCAGGCGAATCCTTCATGGTCACGGTGCGAAACGACGGCAACACGCTGCTCACCGCCGGCACGATCGATCTATACCGAGAGGGCTCCAGCCAGCCGTTCTCCAGCGCATCCATCGGATTCGGAGCGAACGCACGCACGGCATCGATCTTTGATCCAGAGCTTGCCGAAGATGCTCCGGCCAACGACATGGCACACGTGAAATACGCAGTCGAGACGCTGGGCGCACGTTTTGCAACGCACCCGCTGGTAGCCGACAACGGCAACGCCGTGCTGGCACCGGGTTGCACGGCACAGTTCCGTATGAGCTTCGCCATCCCCGAGAGTTGGAGCGACGAAGTGGGCAAACGCGTAACGCTGTATGCGAAGGCGCGTAATCTGGTGGCGCTCGATCCCGTAACGCTCGAAGAAATTCGACCGGGCGCGAACTCGGCGCTGGGTGCTGTACTGCACGAGCTCCACGTGCCCGACGCGGCATGCGAACGCTCAGAAGTTCAGGTCGGCGTATGCGACAGCGCGGACGCCACAGGGCTTCACGACGCTCCGATGACGGCGGACGGCGATGGTGGCTCAAGTGGCGGCGGTACTGACGAGGGCGGCGGCTCCGGCGGAAGCAGCTCCGGCAGTGGCAAGGACCACGGCAATAACAAGCGCTCCGGAAAAGCGGGCGCGCTTGCGGGCACGGGCGATGCCAACGCTCCCCTCACGGCAGCCGCTGCAGCACTCGCCGCGGCAGGCGCCGGCCTCGTCGCCTACAGTGCCCGCCGCACGGCGCTCGAGATCGACACCGCCAATGAGGCCAATTCGGATAGGCCTCGCTAGCTCCTAGTTACTTTTGTGAGAAACGCCGACTCGGCTCATCGAACATCAAATGGGCTGGTTCTGAATACCCAGAGCCAGCCCATTACGCATCAGATGTCGTCAGAGGAGTCGAGTTCTGCCTCGAGCTTGGCACGGCGTCTTTTCGCCGTGAAAAACGTTGCGCACAGGCCAGCAAACGTGGCCGCGAAAATCGTCGCACCGCAGAACACGCCCGTGGCCAGGTTCGCCAGCCAAAAGACGCTTTCGAGCGGTACGATCTGCGCCTCAGCGATACAGCGCATTGCAGCAATAACAAGCGCGAACGCGGCGCCGCTAAGGCCGCTGACAAGCAGGAAATATCCAACAGGAAGATGCTCGGTTTGCCCAAAACGATTGGTATCGACATAGCCCTTCCGCGTTTGCAGTCCTGCGCAAATCAACATCACGAGAACGAGCCACAAATACATGGCTGCCTCGAACGGCGTTGCAAAGCCATGCGGCATTTCACTGGCGTCGCTGTGAACCCACGCAACCTGTCGAGCTATAAACTGGTAGAAAAAGATCATCAACATGCCAAACGAAAGCAGCACGAAACCAATCTTGTAGATCTTCGCGCTCTCGGCCTCCAGGCGCTCATCCTTTGGGCCGGCATATTCACGCCACTTTTGCACGAGTTTTAAATCTTCAAATTTCATAGCGAACTCCTAAAGAGCGTCAGGGTCGACGTCGCTCTCGTCTTCCCAAAACAAGTCGTTCAACGTAACGCGTAGCGCTTTACAGATTGCCACGCACAAATTGAGCGTGGGGTTGTAGCCGCCCGCCTCGATCAAGCCGATGGTCTGGCGCGTAACGCCCACGGCCTCGGCCAGGTCAGCTTGCGAAAGGCCAACCGCCGCGCGCGCCGCCTTCATGCGTAGGTTCTTTTTGCCCGGCATGGAGTTCCTTTCGTGGTAATGGACAGATATCCGTTGCAACATGACAGAAATATATTGCATCCATCAAAAGATATCAACTATATCTGTCATTATGAAAACCATGTCTGTCATCGCCATGCAGACATACCAATTTCAATTCGCCATTCAAACTTACTCGGACAAAACCGACTCGAGTTTCTCCGAGTAAACGTGATTGATAGTCGATCGATGTGCCCGCTCGTGCGATCAGCATCGTTCGATTTTGTTTAGTAAAACTAGATCCCTATTAAATAAAATTCATCTGTATCCAAATTTGCTTAACAATGCCGCGCTACCACTAAACACTATCCCTGTTAATCCGAACGATTGTTCGATGGATTTCGTGTTGGTTGGAATCGCCTGTGGGCTCGGCTATGCTACCTTGACTATCTATATGACTTAAACGCAGCAAGGGAGCACCGAGAGAGCGAGTATGGCAAAAAACACCGCAAACTATGGTAACGACAGTATCCGCCAGCTCAAGGACGAGGAGCGCGTACGCCTGCGCCCCGCCGTCATCTTTGGCTCGGACGGGCTCGACGGCTGCGCGCATGCCGCCTTCGAGATCCTGTCCAACGCCGTTGACGAGGCGCGCCAGGGCTACGGCAAGCTCATCACCCTTACCGCCTTTCGCGATGGCTCTATCCAGGTAGAGGACAATGGCCGTGGCTGCCCGCTCGACTGGAACCCCTCCGAGAAGCGCTTTAACTGGGAGCTCGTCTTTTGCGAGCTCTACGCCGGCGGCAAATACAATAACAACCAGGGCGGCGACTACGACTTCTCGCTCGGTACCAACGGCCTGGGCTCGTGCGCGACCCAGTACGCCTCCGAGTACATGGACGTCACGGTTTGGCGCGATGGCAACAAGTACTCCCTACACTTTAAGAAGGGCAAGGTTGTCGGCGCCAAGAAGAAGGCACTCGAGATTGAGCCCAGCGACGAGAACCGCACCGGCACCACCATCAAGTGGCGCCCCGATCTTGAGGTCTTTACCTCGATCAGCATTCCCCACGACTGGTATCGCGAGACCATGCGCCGCCAGGCCGTGGTCAACGCCAACGTGACCTTCCGCCTGCGCATCGAGGGCGACGATGGCGAGTTTTCCGAAGAGGATTTTTGCTATCCCAAGGGCATCGAAGACTACGTGCTCGAGAAGGTCGGTACCGACTACCTCACCGAGCCTTTCTTTATCGAGGCCGACCGTCGAGGTCGCGACCGCGAGGACCTGCCCGACTACAACGTGAAGATTACCGCGTGCATGTGCTTCTCGCGCACCTTCATGATGCAGGAGTACTACCACAACTCATCGTGGCTCGAGAATGGCGGCTCGCCCGAGAAGGCTGCCCGTAGCGCTCTGACCAGCGCCATCGATGCCTACATTAAGCAACAGGGCAAGTACAACAAAAACGAGAGCGGCATCAAATGGCAGGACGTCCAGGACTGCCTGGTGCTGGTGACCAACTGCTTCTCCACCCAGACGTCCTACGAAAACCAGACTAAGAAGGCCATCAACAACCGCTTTATCCAGCAGGCTATGACGGCCTTCTTTAAGGAGCGCCTCTCGACTTACTTGATCGAGAACAAAGACGCCGCCAACAAGATCATGGAGCAGGTGCTCATCAACAAGCGTTCGCGCGAGAACGCCGAGAAAACGCGCCAGAGTATCAAAACCAACCTGCAGCAGAAGACCGACATGGCCAACCGCGTGCAGAAGTTCATCGACTGCCGCTCCAAGGACAAGAGCCGCCGCGAGATCTACATCGTAGAGGGTGACTCGGCAGCAGGTGCCATTCGCACCTCACGCGATGCCGAGTTCCAGGGCGTCATGCCCGTCCGCGGCAAGATCCTCAACTGCCTGAAGGAGGATTATCCGCGCATCTTTAAGTCCGACATCATCATGGACCTCATGCGCGTGCTGGGCTGCGGCGTGGAGATCAAAGACAAGCGCATCAAGAACCTTGGTGCCTTTGACCTGGACAACCTCAACTGGAACAAGGTCATCATCTGTACGGACGCCGACGTCGACGGTTACCACATCCGCACGCTCGTGCTCACCATGCTTTACCGCCTGGTGCCCACACTTATCGACGAGGGTTACGTGTATATCGCTGAGTCGCCGCTCTACGAGATCAACTGCAAAGAGAAGACCTACTTTGCCTACACCGAGCTCGAGAAGAACGGCATCCTCAAGGAGATTGGCGACCAAAAGTGCTCCATCAACCGCTCCAAGGGTCTTGGCGAGAACGACCCGGACATGATGTGGCTCACCACCATGAACCCCGAGACGCGTCGCCTGATCAAGGTGGAGCCCGAGGACGTCACCAAGATGGAGACCATGTTTAACCTGTTGCTGGGCAACGACGAGGCGGGCCGCAAGCGCCATATCTCCGAGCACGGCAAGGAATACCTGGACCAGCTGGACCTGCAATAGCAGCAAATCGATAACGACGGCCCATAAGAAGTTCAAGAGGAAATCGTGGCAAAGAAGAAGACGAAAACCCAGCCAAAGAAAAAGCAGGTCAACGCCGAGAACGTCATCGGCCTGCACTCCGAGGTCACCGATCAGCCGATCACGCAGACGCTCGAGGTCAACTACATGCCCTACGCCATGAGCGTCAACGTCTCGCGTGCGTTCCCCGAGATCGACGGCTTTAAGCCCTCGCACCGCAAGCTGCTCTACACCATGTACAAGATGGGTCTGCTCAAGGGCGAGCGCCAGAAGAGCGCCAACATCGTGGGCCAGACCATGAAGCTCAACCCGCACGGCGACGCCGCGATCTACGAGACGATGGTGCGCCTGGCGACGGGCAACGAAGCGCTGCTTGCGCCCTTCGTGGAGTCAAAGGGCAACTTTGGCAAGTACTATTCGGGCGACCTGAGCTACGCCGCCTCGCGTTACACCGAGGCCAAGCTCTCTCCCATCAGCGCCGAGATCTTCAAGGACATCGACAAGGACCCGGTCGACTTCGTTGACAGTTACGACGGCGCCATGAAGGAGCCGCGCCTGCTGCCCACCACGTTCCCCAACATCCTTGTCTCGGCCAACAAGGGCATCGGCGTCGCCATGGCGTCCGACATCTGCGGTTTCAACCTCAACGAGGTCTGCACCGCCACCATGCACTACCTGCAGGATCCCGACTGTGACCTGCTCGAGTATATGCCCATGCCCGACTTCTCGACCGGCGGCGAGATTATCTACCGCCGCGAGGAGATGGAAAAGATTATCGAGACCGGCCTTGGCAGCTTCCAGATCCGCTCCCGCTGGCGCTGGATTCCCGAAGAGCGCATCATCGAGGTCTACGAGATTCCCTACACCACTAAGACCGATGTCATCATCGAGCGCATCGTCAAGCTCTCCAAGGAGGGCAAGGTCAAGGAGATCGCCGACATCCGCGACGAGACCGATCTTTCGGGCTTGCGCATCGCCATCGACCTTAAGCGCGGCGTCGACCCCGACAAGCTCATGGCCAAGCTCTATCGCTCGACCACGCTGCAGGATTCGTTCTCGTGCAACTTCAACGTGCTCGTCGACGGCTATCCCCGTGTTATGGGCGTGCGCCAGATTCTGCACGAGTGGGTCAAATGGCGTATTGAGTCCACGCGTCGCCGCATTAACTTTGACCTAGGCAAAAAGTCCGAGCGCCTGCACCTGCTGCACGGCCTCGAGGCAATCTTGCTCGACATCGACAAGGCCATCGCCATCATCCGTGGCACCAAGCTTGAAGCCGAGGTCGTGCCCAACCTTATGAAGGGTTTCGACATCGACGAGACCCAGGCCGAGTTTGTTGCCGAGCTCAAGCTCCGCAACATTAACGAAGAGTACATCCTCAACCGCACCAAGGACATCGCCAAGCTTGAGAGCGAGATTGCCGAGCTTGAGGAGATCCTCTCCAGCGAGGAGAACATCAAGAAGGTCATCAGCGACGAGCTGGCCGCGGTCAACAAGAAATATGTGATGCCGCGTCGCACGGGCAGGATCGAGCCCCATGAGGTTATCGAGGTAAGCTTGGAGCCCGAGGTCGAGGAGTACCCGGTGACCATCATGCTCTCGCGCGATGGCTACCTTAAGAAGATGACGGACCGCGTGTTCAAGAAGGCGACCACGCTCAAGTACAAGGACGGCGACAAACCCTTTATCGAGTTCCCGTCCTCCAACACCCACGAGCTGCTGGTCTTTACCAACAAGAGCCAGGTGTACAAATGCAAGGTTGCGGCGTTTGAGGACACCAAGTCGGCCCAGCTGGGCTCGTACCTGCCGACCGATCTTGAGATGGAACCCGACGAGAGCGTCATCTGGGTCATCGACCCCGAGGACTATAAGGCCGACGTGCTGTTTGTCTTTGAGAACGGCCGCGTGGTGCGTGTCGCACTTTCTGGATACGTCACCAAGACCAACCGCAAGCGCCTCAAGAACGCTATCTACGGCGGCAGCAAGCTGCTGTATGCCCAGGTGCTCAAGGAAGACCGCGACATCGCACTGGTCTCGAGCGACTATCGTTTGATGAACTTCAACACGTCGTTGCTCAAGACCAAGACGACCACCAACACGCAGGGCGTCCAGGCCTTTACGGCCAAGAAGGGCCGCTCGGTCACCACCGTCGGCACGACCGAGGAGATCCTTGGCGCCGGTGTCTCGGCCGAAAAGTTCACCGCGCAGAGCCTGCCCTCCGCCGGTGCCCTCATGAAAGAGAACGACATGCCGAGCTTGTTTGACTAAAAGCCAGAACTCTTCATCAGGCACATGATTTAGGAACAGTTAAAGGCCCAGGCGACACAACCGCCTGGGCCTTTTCGTCAAGCGAAAGGCCTGGTACTGTCGTTAGCAAAATTTGCAAAAATTAGCAAAACTTGCAAAAAAATACCAAAACTTGCAAAAGGAAATGTCAACAGCCACGCATGGCAATCAGCAATCCTCTTGGTAAGAGCAACAAGCACTTCGGTTAGCGCTGATTGCCATGCGTTCTTCTTGTCCTTAGGCGAGCTTGCGAGCGAGCTCTCGCACCTCTTCCAACTTGGGCGAGGAGGCCATGCTGTCGCGCTCGGCCATACCGCTGATGGTGACAACGCCTTGGTCCTCCCACTTGCAGTATGCGCATGCGGACTTGTACATGGCGATCGCAGCATCATAGACGCCCTCGCTGTGGCTATCGAGCAAAAGGGCCGTCTTGGTGAACGGGAAGCCCGTAGCACCGAAGGCGTAAAGGCGGTCGATGGCGGCTTTCTCCTGCGCGGTAATATCAAACCAGTAGATCGGCGAAGCGAAGACGACCATGTCGGCGTCTTTCAACGACTCGATCACGCCGGCCATGTCGTCCTTCTGCACGCAGGCACCCTCATGGGCAAAGCAGTACTGGCATCCCAGGCAACCAGTGATCTTCTTGCTGGCAACGCGGACGACCTCGACCGTATGGCCGCCCTCACGCGCGGTCTCGGCAAACGCCTCGACCATAATGTCGGTATTGGCGCCCTTACGCGGGCTACCGCTCAATACAACGATATTCATAGGAATCTCCCTCCTTCATGCCGCAGGCGCGCGGCACGCTTTCTGTTTTAACCAAACCGGATGGAGCTATTCAGTTGTCTGCAGACCACATCTCTTGTTCGCACTCTCTAGACACAATTCCATTGGTTGATAACTCCCCGGCAACCTTAATTCTCTCTCCAAGAATCAAGCGGGCAGAATGTTGCTCACAAAGTGTCGGCTGTGGGAAAATTAACTTGAGCTTTCTCCCTGCTCGCGTGAGCGTTCGCGTGTATGAACCTGGCCGAATCGGACAGGCGCAATATAGACCCACGGAAACCGGCCTACGAACAAGGAGCGCCTTATGTATGGACAGTGTGTTACACCTCAAACCCAGAACAAACGGACCAGCCTGTCTATCCGCAACGCCATGCGTCATACAGGTGTCAGAGTCGCTGCTTTCGGAGTATGCATTCTTATGGCGGGGCTGCTTTTGCTACCCGGCGCGGCACTGGCGGCCGAAATGCCCGAACCCGATACCGCAACGCCCATTACCTGCGACGAAACCAACACGAACGGCAACTTCACAGCTACCACCGTTGTCGACCATTACTACGACCTAGAGCTACCCCCTGCTTTCATGTTGATCCAGAACGAGGCGTTTGTTTACGACTTCCCCGACAAACCCGAGGATTTCTCCTACGGGCTTAACGACACCGTCCACCTCTTCAAGGTCGACACCGATACCGAAAGCCTTATAAAAACCGAGAACCCCAAAGAGGCAAGCGTCTCTATCGCCCTGACCATGATCGACAATCACGTAAGAGCAACCGTAGTCTTTACAGGCGGTTACGCCGACGACCAAATCCCTTACAGGCTGAATCTCGTCAGCTCAACCTGCCTTGGTACACACGTTGACCATGACTACGATAGCGGCCAGGGGATTATGCGCGAGACACGACACGATTACTACATCCGCTACGTCTTCGACAGCGACGTGCACTTGATTGCAACCGACGCAACCGATCCCGAGCCCAGCCCTGACGTTAAGCCGAACCCAGAGGTGAAACCCAATCCAGAAACCAAGCCCGAGCCCACGCCGCAGCCTAAAACAGAAAAGCCAGCCGCAGCCTCCTCCCCCGCCAAGACACCAGCGGTCGTTAAGCACACCGAGACCGTCCTGCCCGCAACAGGCGACAACGGCGCAACGGCAGTCGTCTTGAGCGCAGTTGGCGTAGCGATCGCAGCAGCCGGCATTTCCGCAACAAGGAGCCGCAACAGCTAGCTAAAATATGGCAAATCGACGCACGGAAAGAAACGTACCGATGCTGGTGGATTTCAACGAGGTCAAAGAGGCAACCATCCCGGGAGTGAACAACGAGACGGGCGAGATGAACGCCAGATTGTAGATGGACTGGCAGGGCAAGATTATCCCGATGGCTATTCATTCAGGCGGCTCGATTAGTCCTCACACGCGCTCAGCGCACACTAGGGCCGCCGGCTCGGCACATGTCGAAAAAAATGAGAGTGGATAATCCACGCTCATGCGTCCAGATTTCCACGCTCGTGCAGGCGTGTCGGAAATGCACGCTCCATCCTTGGTAGCAGGAAGCGCGCTTCGAACAGCGAAAGCTGAAGCGCAAGCAAAAGCATCGCGGGCATTAATCAATGCCGACATGAATCGGAGCCGGCCTCCACTCAAATTAGGTCGCCGTCGTCTTTCATAAACGACACCATGTTCAGATGCCTGACGCCGTCTCTCTCCTGCAGCAGGGGGTCAAGCGTGAAAAGGTAGCGCGGATATCCGTCCCTGATGTAGCCGAACGGCCTGTACTCCCGCTCCTCCACGTCCCTATCGGCGATCGTCATCGAGACCTGGATGTAGGCGTAGGCGTTGCGTCTACGCGCGATGAAGTCGCACTCCAGCTTCCCGATGCGGCCTACGGATAGCTTATATCCCCTCGAGCGGAGATAGATGTACAGGGCGTTTTCCAACGAGGGCCCGTAATTCAACCGGACATCGGCGTTGCGCGCAAAATAGATACCCGGATCCGCGAGGTAGTACTTCTCCTCGCCGCGCAACGATTTGCGGGACTTAAGGTCGAACCTCTCGCATTTATAGAGCACCTTGGCATCGACGAGCATCTGGATATAGGAGGCGATTGTCCGCCGCTCGACGGCAATATGCTCTGTCTTGGTGAAGTAGCCGTGAAGGTTGGTGAGGCTCGTCGGCGCACCGTAGTTGTTGATGACGTAGGTCATGACACGGTTGAACGTATCGATGTTCCGGATCTTGTTGCGAGACCTGATGTCCTTGTCGACGATCTGCCCTACGACATCCTCGATGTAGCGAGCCTTCGCCTCGGGGTCATCGTATTCCAGGGACCGGGGAAACCCTCCATACCGTAGATATTCGTCAAACTCGATCCGCGCGTCACCGACCTCCTTGCCCATGAACCTCTTCATATCGAGAAACTCGGAAAAGGACAGGGTGAACATCTCGAACTCCACGTATCGGCCCGTGAGCTTGGTCATCAGCTCGCCAGACAGCAGATACGAGTTGGAGCCTGTGATGAAAATCGAGAAGCCGCCATCCGAGTTATAGGCGTTCACGACCTCCTCGTAGTCTCGGACGTTCTGCACCTCATCGATGAAGAGGTATTTGAAGTCGTTGTCAGCCAGAAGCGACTCGATTTTTTCCTCCAGCTGATCAGGCGTCTTAATTGAGCGGTTGCCGCGCTTGTCGAGGTCGAGGTAGATGATGTCCTTGTCTTCGACACCACGGTTTCTCAGTTCTTCGGCAATCGTCGACATGAGGCACGATTTGCCGCAGCGGCGGATACCCGTGATCACCTTGATCAGGTCATCGTCGTAGAACGGTCGAATCTTTTTCAAGTACTGTTCGCGATGATACAGTTTCATAGAAATCGCCTCCTCTGCTTAGCTTATCAGAGAGGACGCTAATCGTCGGTTAAGGCACCTATTTTTTTCGATTTTGCAGAAATTGGTGTCTTAAACATTATTTCAACTCTTCCATGCTCGCTTGATATCGCGTCATAGATGAAAACACAGCCCCGTCGGGTAGTCGTGGGCGTGCGGGAGTCCGTATCAGTAACCTGCCTCCTTGGTTGTCCCTTCTCTGCATGGTCATCTACATAAAGGAGGAATCAGCCATGCAGATCAGCATGTCGTCCACCCTGACCGTATATCACGACGGCCAATTCTGGGTCGGGCTGGCGGAGCATGTCGAGGACGGAAGGTACGGCGTCGCCCGCATCGTCTTCGGCGCAGAACCGTCCAATGAGGAGATCTTGCGATTCGTTACAAGCAAATGGGCGAAGCTCGCGTTCTTCGGCGACGATCCGACCGAGGCGAGCAAGCCCGCGAAGAACCCCAAGAGACGCGCCCGCGAGGCGTCGAGGGCGCTTAAGCAGCCGGCAATGGGCACCAAGGCGCAGCAGGCTCTCGCGGCACAGCGGGAAGCGATGAAGCGGGAGTCGGCTCAAGCAAGAAGCCAGCGTCGCGCGGATGAGGCGGAGGCGCGCTTCGAGCAGCGAAAGCTGAAGCGCAAGCAGAAGCATCGTGGGCATTGATCGCCATTTGCAGCAAAGCAAACCATATACAGCAGCGGCGCCAGTTCCACTTGAAGCCGACGCCGCGTAGACGCTGATGGTGACGGCTATGCACGGGCACGGTCGCGCCACCGCACTTCACAGCTTGTTTCTCAAGTATTTGGGACGCACACGCGGCGTTCAAAAATGCGGAGCGACTCCGCATGGCTCGAGACTGAGCCGAGGTGCCCTACTTCTCGCCCTCCAGCAGCCCCACGATGCGGTCGATGTCGACGGCAAAGCGAGGCCTTCCCTCGCGCTCGTAGCGGTCGAGGTATGCCTGGCACTCGGAGACAATGCGCTTGGTGTTGACGTCGATGATGCGCTGGAGCGTCTCGTAGTAGGCCGAGCCCTCGGTCCTGAAGCGGCGCTGGTAGGCCTTGGTTATGGGGAACATCTTGATGTAGTGGATGCCGTGGCGGCAGCCGGGGCGCGTCGTGGGGCGGGGTGGCAACGCAAAGTACTGGTCTTTGGGCACGTTAGGGGCGACGTTGGAACGCAGCGGCACAGCGAAGTCCCTGCGCTTCCCGCGGAAACGCAGCCTCACCACCACGATACAGGGGCGATTGTGCTTAAGCATAAGTTCGCGGTCGCCCTCGACGAGGTCGAAGAAGTCCTGGGAGATGGATACGATCTTCATCGGTTACGCCCCCTTCATACGAAGCGGGGCCCGCATCGCTGCAGGCCCCTACAGGTGGGCGATATTCTACGCCTTGCGGCACCCCGTCGCCCACGGAGGTTAAACGTACACGTAAGCCGTACTCTGAAAGCCGCGGCTTCCGGCAAGTAGTTTATACCACGAAAGGTCGCTTTCGATGCGCCTAGCTCGCAAAATAACACTCGCCGGGCCGTCACCCCTGGCCGTTACCCTCCAATCTTCATTGAAGTCAGCAGGTCAATTCATATAGTCATGGGGGTTTATCCTAAAGGGAATCAAATTTATACCCCCATAACTAAGGATTTTTCTATTCCCACTCAATGACTAGAGCCCTGGTGTAATTGGCTGGATCACCGTTCCGGGAACCGGTATCGACCTACCTGCCCGCCAAGCTCCTTCTTCAGCTCCAGCCTAGTATCTGACTCGCGCCGTTATAAGCGAAAACCGGAGAGATGCGTCTTAGCCAAGAAAAGAAGGTTAGCCTCATCTTACTGCATGGTTCGTGTGTTATAGTTAGATAGCTCTAACTATTTGGGGGGGCGATAGCCATGCACGAACGCAAGGGCTTCTGGGACAAGAATGCCGGTCGGTACGACCGTTTCATGCGAAAGGACCGGGCGGCGTATGAGAAGATGTATGGGCTGATCAGGCCGGTGGTGAAAGCAAAAATCGTACTGGAGGTTGCCACTGGCACGGGGCTTATCGCAAAGAGCGTCGTGAATGCGGCGGCACACATCGAGGCTACGGACGCTTCTGCAAAGATGATCCTTGAAGCAAAACGGGACAGTCAATCCGCAAAGCTGCACTTTTCGTACAAGATATGTTCCGCCTGTCCTATGCACAGAAGTCCTTCGATGTGGTGATCGCGTCCAACGCGCTTCACATAGTGCCGCATCCGGAAAAGGCCCTGCAAGAAATCAGGCGGGTGCTGAAGGACGACGGCGTGCTCATCGCGCCAACTTTCACCCACGCGGGGAGCTCGGTTTCCGGCAAGGCAAAAGCCTTTTTCATGAGTATGGCGGGATTCCCCCTCCACAGCAGGTGGACAAGCGAGGAATACCTACGTTTCCTGCGTCAAAACGGCTGGGCAGTGCAGAAAAGCGCGGTGCTGAAGGCCTCGTTCCCGTTGACCTATGCGGAATGCACGAAATCGGAGGGGCCAGATGTCGTTCTTTGAAAACACCCGCAAGCCCGTGGGCCTCGGCGGAAAACTTATGGTTGCCATGATGAATCTGGGCCACAGCCCTGTGGCGCGGTGGGGACTTCGATTTCTGCGACTTTCACCAAATGCCAAGGTGCTGGATTGCGGCTGCGGCGGCGGGGCGAACATAAAACGGCTGCTGAAAAAATGCCCGCATGGCGTTGTCAAGGGCATCGACTATTCGCCCGTCAGCGTGGAGAAGGCTAGAAAGCTCAACCGAACTGCAATTCAGGAGGGGCGTTGCGCCGTTCTGCAAGGCAGTGTGGCGGATATGGCGTTTGAGAATAGCTGCTTCGATGCTGTCACGGCCTTTGAGACCGTCTATTTTTGGCCTGATTTGCCCCAATGCTTCCGTGAGGTCTGGCGGACGCTGAAGCCAGGCGGGACAATTCTTATCTGCAACGAGAGCAATGGCGATACGGACAAGGACGAGAGGTGGACGCAGATCATCGGCGGCATGACCATCTACAAGGACATCGAATTAAAGGCATGTCTGGAGCAGGCGGGTTTTCACGAGGTGCAGATACACAAAAAGAAAAAGTGGCTCTGCGTCACGGCGCGGAAGTAGGGGTATCAAGCACGGGTATTTTTGCATCCATCCTGCACATGGCGATAGGCATGACGGTCATAGCGGCTATGCTGGCGGCAATTATGACAGTTTTTATTCACTGAGGAAGAAACCTATGAAATGTAAAATTGAGAAAAACACCGTGCAGGAGACGCTGATCCTCCCGCTGTATTCCCGGAAGCTGTGTACGGAGTTGTACCCGAACCTTTACAGGGATGAAACAGCGGTTCGTCTGCTCGACCAGATCGACTACGACTTTTCAGAGGCAGAGAAAAACTCCCGCAGCCTGATGCAGCGCTTTGGTGCGCTGGAGGTGGCCACACGGCAGAGTGATCTTGCTTTCGAGGTGCGGGATTACCTGAAAGGCCACCCCAATGCGGCGGTGGTCAATCTGGGCTGCGGGCTGGACAACACCGGCAGAACCTGCGACAACGGTAGATGCAAGATCTACAATCTGGACTTCCCGGATGTGATTGCCTTGCGGCAGCAGCTACTGCCCGCCGGGGATCGAGAACAAAATATCCCCTGCGACCTGAAAGACACCGCATGGTTTAGCAAAATCGATGCCTCCCGCGGGGCGGTGTTCTTTGCCTCCGGGGTGTTCTATTACTTTCTGACCCAGCAGGTCCGGGAACTGGTGCGGGGGATGGCGGACGCTTTCCCCGGCAGTGTGCTGGTCTTTGATGCTGCCAATCGGACGGCGGTAAAGATGATCGCAAAAACATGGCTTAAGACTGCAAAAATCAAGGATGTGGGGGCATATTTTGCGGTTTCGGATGCCGCCAAGGAAATCGGCACGTGGGACAGCCGTCTGCAGGTCACAAGTCGCGGCTATATGCTGGGCTACAACGATTTGAGAGACCCTTCTGTCAGCGGCTTTTTCCGGTTTCTCGCAAGGGTCGGTGACAACGGGATGAAAATGCAAATCGTGAAAATAAGATTTTAAGAGGCAAAAACGAAGCGCATTCACTTTGACGTCGAAGAAGACGGCTTTTACGGCGCATATTGGGCATGCAAGGACACGCATACAGCAGCGGGCACGGATTCAATTGAAACCGTGCCCGCTATCTGATACTATATTATTTTATCGAACGTCTGTTCTATTCCCATTCAATGGTCGCGGGCGGCTTGGACGTGATGTCGTAGCACACGCGGTTGGCACCGGGAACCTCGGCAACGATACGACCGGAAATGCGGGCCAGCACGTCGTAGGGCAGCTTGGCCCAGTCGGCGGTCATGGCATCGCTGGACTCGACGGCACGCAGGATGATCGGGCGCTGGTAGGTACGCTCGTCGCCCATGACGCCCACGGACTTAATGTCGGGCAGAACCGCGAAATACTGCCAGCAGCTATGCTCGGAGTTGCGCTCGCCGGTCTGCTCAAACAGGCGCTGGTTGTAGGCGTCGAGCTCCTCGCGCACGATGGCGTCGGCGTTCTTGAGGATCTCGAGCTTCTCCTTGTCGACCGCACCAATGATGCGGATGGCAAGACCCGGGCCCGGGAAAGGCTGGCGGAACACGATATGGCCCGGCAGGCCCAGCGCCAGACCAAGTGCGCGGACCTCGTCCTTAAAGAAGTGGTCGAGCGGCTCAATAAGGTCGAAGTGCACGCCCTCGGGGAACGGGATCAGGTTGTGGTGGCTCTTGATGGTGGCCGTCTTGCCGCCCGTCTTGCGAGCGCCGGACTCGATGATGTCGGGGTAGATGGTGCCCTGAGCCAGGTACTTGACCGGCTTGCCATCGGTCTCGAGCTGCTGCGCCACGGCGAAGAACTCTTTCCAGAACTGCGTACCGATGATGCGGCGCTTCTCCTCGGGCTCGGTCAAGCCGGCCAAAAGCTCGGCGTAGCGGTCCTCGGCGTGAACGTGAATAAAGTCGACGTCAAACTGCTTGGTGAAGACCTCCTCCACCTGCTCGGGCTCGCCCTTGCGCAGCAGGCCGTGGTTGATGAACACGCAGGTCATCTGCTTGCCCACGGCGCGAGCGCCCAGCGCAGCCACGACGGAGGAGTCGACGCCACCGGACAGGGCCAGAATCACGCGGTCGTCGCCGACCTTCTCGCGGAACTCGGCCGTCATGGTCTCGACCAGGTTGTCCATGCTCCAGTTGGGCTCCAGGCCGCAGATCTCAAACAGGAAGTTGCTCAGCAGCTGCTGACCGTACTCGGAGTGCTTGACCTCGGGGTGGAACTGCGTGGTGAAAATCTTGCGCTCGACGCACTCCATGGCGGCAACCGGGCACACGTCGGTGCTGGCGGTAACGGTAAAGCCTTCGGGCACCTCGGAAACGGCGTCGCGATGGCTCATCCACACGGTCTGCTCCATGGGCGTGGAGTTAAAGAGCTTGGCGCCGGCAGTGCGCGTAATAGTGGCGCGGCCGTACTCGCCCACCTCGGAGTGACCGACCTTGCCGCCGAGCGTCACGGCCGTGATCTGATGGCCGTAGCAAAAGCCCAGGACGGGAAGGCCCAGGTCAAAGATGGCGGGGTCGATGGACGGAGCGTCCTCGGCGTACACGGAGGCCGGGCCGCCAGAAAGGATGAGCGCAGAGGCGTTCATCTCGCGAATCTCGTCGGCCGAGATGTCGCAGGGGACAATCTCGGAATACACGTTGAGGTCGCGGACGCGACGGGCAATGAGCTGACCGTACTGCGCACCAAAGTCGAGTACGAGGACCTTTGCGGAAGCCTTTTGATCCATGGTTTCCCCCTCTTGTTGGCGGGGAGCCGGTGCCCACCCGCGTGAATGAACGAAAATAACTTTCATAGTGTACACGTTATATGGGGTTTCTCGTCCCTCGCAGCCATCAGCGCACGGCAAACGCACGACCTGGGCCCCTATTTGGCTCCAGTTGAAGTGTTACCAAACGTTACAGATGATGTAATACGTTTGAACATTCGTCGCCCTGTGCCACAATACTGCCGAACGACTCCGCCCCTGTGGCGGCAAATACGATAGGAATACCAGCATGAAGCGCATCCTTCTCATCGCCACGGGCGGCACCATCGCATCGACCGAGGACGGCAACGGCCTCTCCCCCGCCCTGACCGGTGAGGAGCTCGCCCAGAGCGTCCCCGAGATCTCGGGCCTCTGCGAGCTCGACGTCGTGCAGCCCATGAACATCGACAGCACCAATATGCGCCCGAGCGACTGGATGCGTATCCGCGACGTCATCGTCGAAGGCTATGCCGACCACGACGGCTTTGTGGTCCTGCACGGCACAGACACCATGAGCTACACCGCGGCAGCGCTTTCCTATCTGATTCAGGACAGCCCCAAGCCCATCGTACTCACCGGCTCGCAAAAGCCCATGGGCAACCCTTTTACCGACGCCAAGCTCAACCTGTACCAGAGCCTGCTCTATGCGCTCGACGAGCATTCGCACGACGTCTCGATCGTGTTTGGCGGCGTCGCCATTGCCGGTACGCGCGCCCGCAAGCAGCGCACCATGAGCTTTAACGCGTTCATTAGCGTCAACTATCCGCCCATCGCCTATATCCGCAACGCCCGCATCGTGCGCAACGGGCTTCACGGCACGCATCAGGGCGAAAACCCGGTGCGTTTCTACGACAGCATCGACCCGCGCGTGTTTGTCCTTAAGCTCACGCCCGGCGTGAACCCGGGCATCCTGGACGCCCTTGCCGACAGCTACGATGCTGTAATCCTTGAGACCTTTGGCATTGGCGGTATTCCCGAGTTTGGTGAGTCGGGCGAGTCGTTCCAAGAGGCAATTTTCCGCTGGGTCGATTCGGGCCGCACCGTCGTTATGACCACGCAGGTCCCCGAAGAGGGCCTTGATCTGGGCGTTTATGAGGTCGGCCGTGCCTACGCCGATCATCCGGGTATTTTGCGCGGCGACGACATGACCACCGAGACGCTCGTGGCCAAGACCATGTGGGCGCTCGGCCAGTCACGCGATGCCGCCGAGATCCAGCGCCTGTTCTACAGCCAAGTCAACCACGACCGCATCCCAATGGCGTAATTCAGTTGTCGACGGGTATCCCCTATTCGATACCCTCGAGAAGCTCTGACACCGTCATTCCGAGGGCGGGTGCAAGTTTAACAAGAACCTCGAGCGTACTATTTGCCGTCCCGCTTTCAATTCGGTTGAGATAGGGCCGGCTAATTCCAACAGCCACGCAAAAATCGACCTTAGAGATGCCAAGGTCTCTGCGTGTCTGTTCAACTCGCTTGCCAAGAATCTGTTTTGCACGTTCGTCCATGCAGACGAGTTTGAAATGCGGCAAAACAAAAACGTAAACTATAGTTTACGTTTTGCCGAATACACAGGAGTTTTCTATGTCGGATTCTTCGACGTGCGCGGAGTACGCAAGCTGCCGCCCACACAATACGCCGCTCAGGCTTGTGGCAGTCGAAGCCGATTGTCTTTCGCCAGATGAGCGCACGGCCTTTACGCTGCTATCGAGCCGCGTTACGACCGCGCTGCTCCCAAATCCGAAACATAACGAGCTCGTGTTTCTGTGCCAAAAGCACGGTTGTGCACTCGACCAGACCGCCGTTATTGCCACCACCCCGCAAGGACTCCCCCTGCTCCTAGAAGCAGCCGTTGCTCTGACGTTACGCGGCGCCGGATACGAAAACGAGGCCGCCGCCGACATGGTCTTTAAACCACGATCGAGCGGCGGCCTTGCAGCAGCCATCGAATATGCCTGCAGACTCGTTGCCTAAAGGGAAAAGCTAAAAGCCGAAGCCAAAGCCCGTTCCGGTAATCGCCGAGTACATAAAGTAAACGTTGATCACGTTGAGGAACACACCCGTGATGCAACCGTTGCGCAGGTAGCGCTCGCACACGATGCGCGCCATGGCGGCGGAGTCATCATTGTTTTTAGCCTGGCGTCCCGCCGTAAAGTACGTCGCCACGCTCAGCAGCAGGTTGAGCACCGGCAGTGCCAGCAGCTCGTAGCTCTTGCCCCAGCGCGTCACCTCGCCCGCGGCATTAAACTTTGTTGCCACCTCGGGACCAATGTTGGGGATAACACATGCTGCGACCACCAGCGGAATCACCGCAAGTACGAGCAGTGCAATACCCATGTAGCCGGCTTTTTTGCCATATTTAAACATACGCGTCGTCCTTACACGTTAAAGCGGAAGTGCACGACGTCGCCATCGGCCATGACATAGTCCTTGCCCTCAATACGCAGCTTGCCGGCAGCCTTGGCGCCCTGCTCGCCACCGAGCTCGATGTAGTCGTCGTAGCCAATGACCTCGGCCTTAATAAAGCCGCGCTCAAAGTCGGTGTGGATGACGCCGGCGGCCTGCGGGGCGGTCGCGCCCTGACGAACCGTCCAGGCCTTGACCTCCATCTCGCCAGCCGTAAAGAACGACTGCAGGCCGAGCAGCTTGTAGGCGGCCTGCGCGAGCACGTCCAGACCGGGCTGCTCCAGGCCCAAGCTCTCCAGGTAGTCGGCCGCGTCCTCGGGATCGAGCTCGGAAAGCTCGGCCTCGATCTTGGCGCAAATCGGCAGCGGCTTGACGCCATCGATGGGCGCCAGGTCCTCGTTGAGCATATCCTCGTCTACGTTGGCCACATACAGGATGGGCTTCATGGTGAGCAGGAACAGGCCCTTGGCAGCGGCACGCTCCTCGTCGGTCATCTCCATGGATGCGGCGCGCTTGCCTTCGTTGAGCCAGGCAAGCAGGCGCTTGGCGACCTCGAACTTAGGCATGAGCTCCTTGTCGCGCTTGGCCTCCTTCTCGAGCTTGGGCAGCTGCTTCTCGAGCGTGCCCATGTCGGCCAGGATGAGCTCGGTCATGATAGTGTCGGCATCGCCGGCGGGATCGACGAACTCGCCCGTGCGGCCCACCTCACGCATGACGTTGGGGTCCTTAAAGTGGCGCACGACCTCGCAGATGGCATCGGTCTCGCGTATGTTTGCCAAGAACTGGTTGCCCAGGCCCTCGCCCTCGTTGGCGCCCTTCACCAGGCCAGCGATGTCGACAAACTCGACCGTAGCCGGCACAATGCGGCCAGGGTTGACGATGTCGGCGAGCTTTTGCAGGCGGCTATCGGGCACATCGACGATACCCACGTTGGGGTCGATCGTGGCAAACGGGTAGTTGGCGGCAAGGCCGGTCTTTTTGGTAAGCGCGGTGAACAGCGTCGACTTGCCCACGTTGGGCAGGCCCACGATACCGATGGAAAGGGACACGACAGCTCCTTTTGGTACAGGTACTTCAAACTGCATAAGTATAGCGCCGCCGTGGCATCCGGGCGAATCCGGACACCGCGGCGGCGCAAATGAAGCAGAGATAGGGGTCGCTAACTAGTCCGCGAGCTTCTCCACCTGGTCGAGCATCTTGTCGAGCTTGGCCTTTGCCTCGGCCTTGACCTTCTCGGCCTCCTCGTGGGCCTTGGCCTTCTGAGCGGCCTTTTCCTCGGCCTCGGGATCGACGACGACCAGGTTGGATGCATCATGCTCAACCAACTTAAGCGCATGCTCGGGACACACCTTGACGCAGGCCCCGCAACCTAGGCAATACGTGGACTCCAGTGCAAAGCGACCGCTTCCCACCAAATCGCAGGCAAACGTGGGGCACACGTTGACACACTCGCCACACGACGTGCACTTGTCAAAATCGCACTCCGGCGTGCTCACCTGCATGTTCTGGGCAAGCTCGGGATGGTTTTGCAGCGTCGAGAGTACCAGCTGGCGCCCGTGCGTAAGCGTACGGCGACGCTTGCTCGTCGTGGTGCCGCACATGGTGTTGAGCGTGCGCTCCAGCTGCGTAATCTGGTGACGGTGGGCCTTCAACTTCTGCGTCACCGAGGCCAGCGCCGCCGTCGCCGGATTGAGCTTGGTAACCGTCAGGCCCGTGGTGCGGGCAATCTTATCCATGTACTCCTTGCGCTCGTACTCGCGAAGCTTATGGCACTTGAGGCTCTTGGGGTCGACCTCCAGGCCCATGCCCGTACCGGCCCACTCCTCGGCAGTGGCGATGGCCTCGCCCAGAATATCCTCGCCACCGGTGTTGCGGCATTTATCGCACACGCCCAACGGCAGGTACACGCTCACGTTGGGATAGTCGGCCAGCACCGAGAACCAGGTCTCGGCCGTAATATCGCCCACACAGGCGACGACGACCTCGTTTTCGCGCGGCATGCGCTTAAGGGCGCGCGTGCAGGTGACGTAGGCGGTCTCGTGGCTCGTAGCAGCAGAGACGATATCGTCATACAGATTTTTGGGCGCCAGGCGCGGCGAGATGATCGCCTCGGTCGGACAAGCGGCGGCGCACAGGCCGCACTTGCGACAGGAGTCGAGGATCTCGATGGCGTCTTCCTCGATCTCGATAGCGTTGACCGGGCACACGTCCATACACGCGGTGCAACCGCTCTTCTCGTTTTTGCAGGTCAAGCACGGAATGGTGTTGCCGCGCGGACGCTCCTTGTAGTCGGCAGGATTCCACTGCGGCGCCGACGGATCGAGTGCATCGGTCACACCGCCAAGCGGGTTTTTAAGAAAGTCGAAACCCTTGCTGATCTCGATAATGTCATCAAACAGATCGTGTTCCTGCGCCATGCGCGGCCCCTCCCTGAGCAGTGCAAACAAGCAAGTGATAATGATACGCTATCGGCCCACGCCTCGGGCAAATTACACGCGGCGCATCTTTGCGGCAAATAGCCTATGCCTATCGCCGCCTCGATTGCACAAGGTCAATCAAGCGCCAAACTATGCCTCGCATATGAGCTGCACGAGCTTTTGTTTGGTCACCTTGGCCTGCTCGTTGGCCATATTACGCTCGTTTCTAAAGACCGCATTTGCAACACCCTGCAGGTCGGCATCGGAAATCTCGCCAAGGCCCAGCTCCTCGAGCGTCGTCGGCAGACCGACGCGCTGGCAAAACTCGAGCACCTGATCAAGCTCGGGCGCACGCTCCAGGCGCAGCTGCACCACCAGGCCAAATGCCACGGTCTCGCCATGCATGGCCTTGCACTCGGGCAGAATCGTCAGACCGTTGGCGATGGCATGCGCCAACGCCAAGCCACCGCTCTCAAAGCCGACGCCCGAGAGCAGAATATTGCACTCGATCAGGCGCTCAACTGCCGGCGATGTACGGCCCTTTTTGAGATCGCGCTTGGCAGCGACGCCGCACTCCATGAGTGTGTCATAGCAGGCACGAGCCGCAACCAAGGCCAAGTGCCCCGGCGCGCCACCGTGCTCGTTGGTACCGTGCGCCGCGGCGCACGAACGCGCCTCGAAGTACGTTGCCAGTGCGTCGCCCATGCCAGCGACCGTCATACGCAGTGGGGCTGCCGCGACCACGTTGGTATCGACCACGACCAGGTCTGGATTCTTCTCGAGCATCAGGTAGTGGTCGAACGACCCATCCTCGTGATACAGCACCGAAATCGCGCTGCACGGACCGTCCATCGAAGCCGCCGTTGGGCATACGCACAACGGCACCTCGGCATAAAACGCAACGGCCTTGGCAATATCGAGTATCTTGCCGCCGCCAATGCCCACCACCATGTCGCAATACTCGGCCCGGGCTTCCTTAGCCATTTCGACAACGGCGTCTTCCGTACACGGACCGTCATAAATCTTAAAGAACGGCTCACTTAGATCTTCGTCCAGAAATCCATCGACGATCTGCTTGCACAGCCGATCCTCGGTGCCCTGGTCAAACAAGACATAAGCAGCGCAGCCCAACCATGACAAATACCTGCCCTGACGCGAAAGTTCGCCCGGCCCCTGAACATACCGGCCGGGACCGCCATAAACCATGGGAAGCGCCATACGAGAATCCGCCCTTCATCAAACAACGATTGGTGCAAAGTAACTTGCCCCCTGCACCAACTTGTGCATTGGAGACAGGCCACTTTGCACCATAGTAAAAAGGGGCAAAGCCATCTGCTTGCTTTGCCCCTTCCTTAGCTTGATTTACTCATCCATGAGATAGTAGTGGCCCAGCGCGTCGGCACCCAGGATGGCGTTTGCGACCATCTCGGGCGTCACCTCAAACGGCATGTTGCACATGGTGTCATCGGGTGCGCAGGCGGCCTCGGCAACAATCATGGCCTGCTCGCGCGTAAGCTCGGCAACGCCAAGTTCCTTCATCGTGACCGGCAGGCCCAGCTCAATGCAGAAGCCCAAGACTTCCTCGAGCTTCTCGGTCGGGGCATCCTCGAGTACCAGCTGGACGATGGTGCCGAAGGCGACCTTCTCGCCGTGATACATGCCGTGGCACTCGGGCAGCATCGTCAGGCCATTGTGGATAGCATGAGCAGCAGCAAGGCCCGAGCTCTCAAAGCCAATGCCCGAAAGCAGCGTATTGGCCTCAATGATGTGCTCGACGGCAGGCGTGAGCGCACCCTTCTCCAGCGCGACCTTGGCCTTGACGCCATCGGCCATAAGCGTCTCGTAGCAGAGCTTGGCGAGCGCCAGGCCGGCCATGCCGCCCTTGCCGCCGGCGCAAGTGCCGCCGTCGGCATCATGCGTCGCCTGGGCCTCAAAGTAGGTTGCGAGCGCATCGCCCATGCCGGAAACCGTCAGGCGCACCGGGCTCGCCGCGATAACTGTCGTATCCATCAGGACAATATTGGGATTTGCCTTAAGGAAGAGATACTTGTCGAACTGGCCGTCGTCGGTGTAGAGCACCGAAAGTGCCGAGCACGGAGCATCGGTCGAAGCAATGGTGGGGCAAATGATGACCGGGGACTCCAGGTAGTAGGCAACGGCCTTCGCGGTGTCGAGGATCTTGCCGCCACCGACGCCGACGATGATGTCGCAACCGTTGTCGCGAGCGAGCGCAACCAGACGATCGACCTCGCCCTTGGAGCACTCGCCGTTAAAGTCCTCAAACAGCAGCTCGGCCTTGGCCTCGGCAAAACTGCCCTCGATCTTGGCACCGACGCGCTTCTTGCCCGAAGGCGTCACGATGACGAGGGCCTTAGCGCCGAGCGGCTCGACATAGGAGCCGAGCTTGGCCAGCTCGTCCGGACCCTGGATGTACTTGCTGGGGCTATTGAAAATTGCAGCCATAACTATCCCATTCTCTAAAAGAAAAAAGAAAGGGGCTCCGTACGGATACGTGCGGAGCCCCTCGTTACGATAACAAGAGTCGATTAGAAATCGATGTCGGTGTCGTAGTAGCAGGCCTTGAGGATCTTCTCGAAGTCGGCAGCCTTGGTCTCACGCGGGTTCTCCGGCGTGCAGGCGTCGGTCTCGGCGTTCGCGGCGATCTCGGGCAGCTTGGCGAGGAACTCCTCCTCGGAAACCATCTGCGGGTTCTCGGCGTCGACCTTCACGCCACCATTCGCGTAATCCTTGATGGACTGCGGAATGTTGAGCTGGTCGTTGAGGTCGCGAATCTTCTGGACGAGCGCGGCGATGAGCTCCTCGTTGGTCTCGCCGGGAAGGTGCAGGATCTCCTTGGCCACGTAAGCATAACGCTCGGCAGCACGGGGATCCTTGGAGTTCCACTGGATGACCTTGCCCAGGTACATGGCGTTAGCAGCACCGTGGATGATGTGGCCGTTCTCGAAGGCAGCACCGGTCTTGTGAGCCATGGAGTGAACGATGCCGAGCAGGCCCGAGGAGAAGGCGATACCGGCGATGCACTGAGCCTCGTGCATGTGCTGACGGGCCTCATGGTCGCCAGCATAGGACTTGGGCAGCCACTCGACGATCTCGCGGATGCCGTGCAGAGCGTTGGCGTCGGTGAACATGGAAGCGCAGGTGGAAACGTAGGCCTCCATGCAGTGGGTCAGAGCGTCCATGCCGGTGTGAGCGCACAGCTTGGCGGGCATGGTGTAGGTGAGCTCGGGGTCGACGATGGCGACATCAGGGGTGATGTTGAAGTCGGCCAGCGGGTACTTGATGCCCTTGGCATAGTCGGTAATGACGGAGAAGGCAGTGACCTCGGTAGCGGTACCGGAGGTGGAGGAGATGGCGCAGAAGTGAGCCTTCTGACGCAGCTCGGGGAAGCTGAACGGCTGGATGATGTTATCGAAGGACTCCTCGGGATACTCGTAGAAGACCCACATGGCCTTAGCGGCATCGATGGGCGAGCCGCCGCCGATGGCGACAATCCAGTCGGGCTCGAACTCGCGCATGGCCTCGGCGCCCTTCATGACCGTCTCGATGGACGGATCGGACTCGACGCCCTCGAACAGCTTGACCTCCATGCCGGCCTCTTTGAGGTCGGCCTCAACGTCCTGCAGGAACCCGCCGCGGCGCATAGAGCTGCCGCCAGAAACGATGATGGCCTTCTTGCCCTTGAGGTTCTTCACCTCGTGGCGAGCGCCCTCACCAAAGTACAGATCACGAGGATTGGTAAAACGTCCCATACTGTGCCTCCTAAACAAGCCCCTCTTAGACTTGCGTATATAACGGAGCACCCAATTGGCTCCGTTAGGACCGTTTTGCGCGTTGCCGGCGATGACAATGCGCGATGTCTAAACGTCTCAACGCTCAGACAAACATTATTCTACCGTTCTAGTTGGTCAGTTATTCACCTAAAGCCGACAATGATGAAACGTTTTTTCTATCCCTGAAGACCCTTGTGGGGCATTCATACTCCCAAGCTGGGCAAACGTTTTATCAAGGTTGACCACATATCCCGGGCAGGACGGTGCCCCTCCAAAATGCGCCCCGTTCGCCGCCAAAAATCGACCGTTTGCGGCACCGTGATACCACTCAGTCGTCCAAGGTGCCGACATTTGTGCGACATCCGTCTTCGTGGTGCAAAGGTGCATGTCCAAGTGCGGCACCCCCGGTGTGCCACATGCGGGTAAACTAGAACCTTATATAGAGACATTTGAACCCTAACCGCAGCAAAGGAGGCCCCATGGCATTCGATCCCATTCAAGAGGATTGCCATCGCCTCGTTCTTGAGGCCTTGCGCCGCGACAATATTCCGCTCACCGACGGTGCCGCCGTAGAGCGTCTGATGGAACAATTCACCCGCAACCCCGCGCCGCTCATCGTGCACGACCGCGACCGCGCCGGGCACCTCATTGCCAAGGTGGTCGAGGCTGTCGACTACCGCATTCCCTTTATCCCTGACGATACCCAGGCAGAGCAAGAAGAGGCCGCTGCCGAGAACACGCTTCGCGAGGCAGCCGCACTCGACCCCACCAACTGGGATGCCCAGCGCATGCTGACCGCCCTCACCGCCGAATCCAACGAGGAATACGTGCAGTATCTGGTGTCCAAGTGCGACGAGGTGGAGCACGATCTGGCGCTCAAAATCGCCTCGGCGCAGGACCCCTACGAGCGTGAGGCCGCAGGCGACCTTACGCGCCGCCCCTATCTGCGCTGGCTTGCCGCCCTTGCGTCACGCGCGCTCATTAGCGGCCGCTATCGCATGTCGCTCGAAGCCGCAAACCGCAGCCTGGACTTTGCGCCCAACGACCCCGCTGGTGTCCGCCACACCGCGATGCTCGCCATGGCAAAGCTCGAATACCCCGCCGAGGAGCTCAAGCGCTTTCGCTCTGCCCACTCCGTCCCCTATCTCGCCAACACGCCGCTGCGCCGTCGTCCCAAGGATGCGGAGCGCGACTTGGACCCGTGGACGCTCATCGCGCTGATGAGCGCTGCCTGGCGCGAGCTGGACTACGAGGGCGCCGAGCACTATTTGCGCATCCTTGCGCGCTCGTGTCCGCACGCAGCCGAGGCACTCTACTTCCAAACCGAGTTTCCCGATGGCGTCTATGCCCGCGTCAACGTGGGTGTGGGCTCCACCGACGAACTTGTCCTTGCGCTGTCCGAGGCGACGCCGGTACTGCAGGAGGGCCTGGGCGCCCCCGACAACGCCAGCTTTGCCGCCTGGGTCGCCACCAACGATATCGTGCGTTCCCAGATCGACGAGCGCATCCTGCGCGCAGCCGAGCAGGGACTTCCATTTAAGGGAGGGGACCTCTAATGGATCCGAGCGTCTACATCCCCGCCTACCTGGAGCGCACCTATCTGGCGTCGCACCCCGAGCTCACCGATGCAGCACGCGAGCTTGTCCATAACGACATTAGCGCGAATCCTCAAAAGTATGCGCAGTCCGAGCATGCCCAAGCGCTGCTGTCCTATGCCGGTGTTCATCGCCACCTGCTCGACGAGCTCCATCGCATCGAGGACATGGGCAGCGACGAGGAGTTTGAGCAGACGCGCAACCGCCTGTTCGACGATATGCGTGATGAACTGCTCAAGATCGTCCGCGTCGATGCGCATGTCCTCGATGCCCAGCTGCTCGCCATCATCCTGGCCGACACGCCCGTTGACGCCTGCCTGGGCGACCTGATGAAGCTCGAGGCAACCACGGCCGATTACCTGCAGCAAAGCGTGCCCGGGTTCGATATGGAGGCCCCGCACTACTGGGCCAACAAAGTTTTGACGGACGGCGTGACGGCGGCAGAGCTCACCGTGAGCGAGCCGGCGCTTATCGGGTGGCTTCACACACTCGAGGCCATCTCGCAGCTGTGCATGGCGAGCGCCCGCTACCGTGCTGCCGTCAACTATTCTCGCCGTGTTCTTAAGGCGGAAGGCTATCCCACCCGAGCGGCAGGCACCGTGTTACTCGCCCTCGCTCGCTTGGAAGACGAGGACGGCTTTTTTGCCCTGGCCCACCAGCTCGAGGAGCAGATGGGGGCCGATGCCCTCGAGAACTCTCCTTGGTATCTGCTCGCCCGCACGATTCTGCTGTTCAAAACAAACAAGATGCGCCCGGCGACACGCGCGCTGCGTGAGTTCGCCAACCGCTGCGAGGGTGGCGCGTTCTTCTTACTGAACCCCATGTACCAGACACCGTACCTTCCCTGCCGGCCCGAGCCACACGATCCCTGGGATCTTTCGCACCAGGCCGTTTGGGAAGCGGACGGTATTATCTCGGACACTCCCGACTTTGCCCCCTGGGCCAACGCCTGCGAAGATGTATCGCAGCTTGCCCAGGAATTTGCGCGCCGCTACGGATTTTAGTGACGCACTCGACCCGACCATGTCGTTTACGTTAGGAACGGTTTCATGAACCTCCGCTCATCTCTTGCCTGCACCTCGAGCGATATCGCTCGCTGGGGGCTGCGCTCCGTCCTTAAGCGCCAGGGCGGCGTACTCCCCGGCCGCATCGCCATGAAGATCGACCCCGAGTTGCTGAGCGACCTCGCTGGCCTTGTCGACCGCAGCGTGGTGATTACGGGTACTAATGGCAAGACCACCACTTCCAACCTCATCGCCGACGCCGTTGCTGCCAGCGGTGCTGCCGTGGTGTGCAACCGTGCCGGCAACAATATGGAGCCTGGTGTGGTAGGTGCTCTGCTCGAGGCCCGCGGCGGCCTTAAACACACCAGCAGCGGCAAGCGCGTGGGCGTTTTTGAGTGCGATGAGCTTTACACCGTACGCGTTCTGCCCAAGCTCAAGCCGACGTACTTTGTGCTGCTCAACCTGTTCCGCGACCAGCTAGATCGCTATGGCGAGATCGATCACACCCAGGAGGTCATCGCCCGCGCGTTGGAGCTTTCGCCGGCAACGACGCTCATCTACAACGCCGACGACCCGCTGTGCGCCTCGATTGCCGCGCGCGTTCCCAATGCGAGTATTGCCTTTGGCATCGACGGCGCCACCGACACCGAGTCCGACCGCATTAGCGACTCGCGCTTTTGCTCGCAGTGCAACGCCCCGTTGGAGTACGACTACGTGCAATACGGCCAGCTTGGCGCATACCATTGCCCCTCGTGCGGTTGGGCACGCCCCGCACTGGTCCGCCGTGTGACGGGCGTGAAGCTCGGCTGCGACGGCTACGGCTTCGACCTGGTCTTTGGATCTGCGCCCGACGCGGCTGCCGTACACATCGCCACACGCTACAACGGTCTGTACATGGTCTATAACGTTGCCGCCGCCTTCTTTGCCGCACGCGAGTTGGGCGTGGACACGGCGTTTCTACAGCCTACGCTCGATGCCTACGTCCCCGCCGGCGGACGTATGGGCCGCTGGGAGATCGCCGGCCGTACCGTCGAGGCAAACCTGGCCAAAAATCCCGTGGGCTTCGATCGCCAGATCCAGTCCATTAAAACGGCAGGCGGCAGGCTCTGCGCCTTCTTCCTGAACGACAACGACGCCGACGGCCACGATGTCTCGTGGATCTACGACGTCGACTTCGAGCGCATCGCCGACACACCGGGTCTTGTCGCCTTTGCCGGAGGCACGCGTGCGCACGACATGCAGGTACGCCTCAAGTACGCCGGCATCGATGCCGCGATTATCTCGGACGTCGCGCAGGCAATTGGCGCCGTTGCGGATGAAGCCGCAGGCGACACTTTCTATGCCGTCGCCAACTACACGGCCTTCCCGCCGCTGGTCAAAGAACTCGATGGGCTGAAGGGTGCCGATGCAGCCACGGTTGCTGCCCGCGCTGCAACGTGTGCCGATGGCAGTGCCGTCCCCGTCGGCATCGCGCCAGTCGAGCTTTCGCGCCCGCTGCGCATCGTCTACCTGTACCCCGATGCCCTCAACCTCTACGGCGACGGCGGCAACGTTATCGCCCTCGAGCGTCGCTGCGCCTGGCGCGGCATCCCCGTTCGCGTGGACGAGGTCCGTATGGGCGAGTCACTCGATCTCACCGATGCCGATATCGTCATGATGGGTGGCGGCTCCGACCGCGACCAGCTAGCCGTGGCACACGAGCTGCTCGCCCAAAAAGACAAGGTCGCATCCTATGTTGAGGATGGCGGCTCGCTGCTCGCCATCTGTGGCAGCTATCAGCTGCTCGGCCGTTCGTACTATATGGGCGAGGATCGCATTGAGGGTCTGGGGGTCATTGCTGCCGAAACCGTACGCGGCTCCGACCGCCTGATCGGCAACGTAGCCGTCAAAACCGACCTGGCACCTGAGCCCTTTGTGGGATTCGAGAACCATGGCGGCCGCACGCTTTTGGACGCCGATGCCACGCCGCTCGGAACGTCCGTCGTCACGGGCACCGGCAACAACGGCGACGATGGCTTTGAGGGCCTGATCTACAAGGGCGTCATCGGCACGTACCTGCATGGCCCGGCGCTGCCCAAGAACCCCGAGCTCGCCGACTGGTTGATCGCCCATGCCCTCGAGCGCCGTGGCGATGCACAGGCTGCCGCCCTGCTGCCGCTCAAGCCCCTCGACGACACCTACGAGCACGCCGCCCACGACGCCGCCATGAAGCTCCTCCCCTAACGCCCCAACCGCCACAAAGGGATAGACACCTTTGTGGTGGTTTGACCCGTCCCAGCGGTTTGTCTCAATCTGTAACATCTAGACCGTTAAAAGTCGTCTTACTGTTACAGAATGAGATGTTCGTCCCGACGCCTGCCTTTTGTCTCGATCTGTAACACATAGAGCCGATTTATCAGCCCAGATGTTACAGGTTGAGATGTTTGAAGATCGGGATAGAGAGCCAGCTCCTATGTGGTGGTTTTTCAGTTTGCCAACGATATGTGAACAGCTAAAAAAGTCTGCTATACTCTTTCCCGCTGTCCCCATCGTCTAGCGGCCAAGGACGCCACCCTTTCAAGGTGGATATCGCGGGTTCGAATCCCGCTGGGGGCACCATTTGAATTGAAGAGCCCGTTACCCTCGCGGTAGCGGGCTTTTTGCTACCGATATGCCGGGATTCGAACCCCGAGGGCATTAAATCACACTGTCATCCAAGGGCCCGTGGGCAAAAAATAGCAAATATGAGTACTGTTACCAATTTAGTAACAGCGATTTCATGCCATCTGAAGGCGATTTAGACGCCAGGGGTCCTAAGGTGGGAGAATTGCAGACGTTTATCGGCTAAGTACTTGGACATATGTTGTGTAACACTGCATATTTTGCAAAAAGATAATGCTACAGGACTTGTGACAGTACTCATATTTGACGTTTTTTGCCCATAGCCCTTTATACCTAGGCAAATCGATAGCAAAACGGGCTTCAAAGCGCCCTTCGCAAAATCAGAACCACCCTTAAAAAGGGTGGTTTGCTCTTAGGGTATAACCCACGGGCTCCGGGCTCGCGTCTAAAGGCGCGGGCCCGGACTTCGTCCAGGCCTAGTGCATCTTGACCCGTGGCGTGCCGGTCGAACCGGCGG
>JAXJIO010000017.1:0-10016 GCA_036298675.1 Collinsella sp.
TCACCTCAATGGTCCTCCTAACGCCGGCGTGTTGGCACCACCAGCGTAGTGGCGGCGGGGAGGCACGGTGGCCATTATTCGGTGACCGGGATTGGTCAAAATAGTTTGACTATTAGCGGCTAAAATCGCCCGGCGCTAACATTAGAATCCTTTTTGGCATCTTCAAAAATAAGCTTCTGATTATCTTTATTAGAAATATCATTAAGAAGACCATTGAGGCTATTAATATGCTGCTGGAGAGAGTCAGTATCTTCAGTAGAATTTACATCAAAATTAACATGGTCAGTTACAGAAGTATTCCACTCATCATTTTGAGCATTACGACAGTCTTTAATAATGGAATCGTATTTATTGAGCAACTTCGTCCAATCAGGGGAAGTGCCATCCGCATACTTAAAACTGTCATTAGAGATTTCTTTATTTAAAATCTCTTTATTATTTTGAGCATTTTTAATGGTATCAAGACGTTGCTCAAAAGTTAGTAACCCAAGATCAGCCTTAAAGGCGGCAACACTATCGCTAGCCTTTGAATACAAAACTTCAACCTGCTGATTATGTTCACTACATGCTTGTTTGTAATTGTAACCAGCATAACCACCGACACAACCAGCAATAAGCAGAGCAACAATACCGGCACCAATAATTACCCGCTTTTTAATCGAAGAATTCTCAACCTCTTCATTTTCCTGAGTATTATCTTCAGGATTGTCAATCTTGTCACTATTAAGATCGATCATTTTAACCCCTCAATATCAAATCTGCGAGCGGTTCATGCATCCAGAAACTTACCAAACCCAACCGCTTACTTTCATATCCGATTTATTAATCCCAGTCCCAGAAAAATCATCCTTATGAGTTGCGGTGAAATAAGGACTGTTTGGCGGGTAGAAGCCGCTTTTCAATCCCTATTTCACCGCAATTTAGTAGTTACTTGCGGACCAGCCTGGCGCAGAAGTGGCCGTCGTAGGAGTCGGCGTTTACGGGAACGCTTTGGAAGAGGCCTCGATCGTTCTGGCGTACGGAAACGAGCTTCTTGGCCTGATCGAACTCGGGGAGTTGCAGAATCTGTGCTTCGGAAAGCGGCGCCACGCTAAAGCCGGCACCCTCGGGAGAAGCCAGGAAGGCATCCACGACCTGAGTGTTCTCCTCAGCAAAAACCGAGCAGGTGGCATAGATAAGCTCACCGCCGGCAGCCACGCGCGCGGCGGCTTCCTTGAGCATCGTCAGCTGCAGTTTAGGAAGCTCAACCGTCACGTCCTTTTCGGTCAAGCGCCACGGAATCTCAGGATGCCGGCGCATGGTGCCGGTACCCGAGCACGGGGCATCGATAAACACCGTATCGAACAGAACGGGTTTACCAAGCATCGCATCGAACGACGTGAGGACCGTATCGAGCTCGCACGCATCACCCGAGACGGTACGAACGCCCTTGATACCAGCCTTATGCAGGCGCGCAAGATTCTGATCACACTTGCGATCGTGCAAATCGAGTGCAGTGTGCTGACGGTCGTAGCCGGCACGCTTAGCCTGGCACATCATCACATACGTCTTGGTACCACGACCGGCGCCAATCTCTAGGCAGCGCCCGGGACGAGTAGCCGCAGTAGCGATGAGCTGAGCGTTAAGATCCGAGGCCACGGCCGCCGCGCGTTCAAACACACCCGACGCAACCGTAGCCTGCGAATCGACCGGCGCATGGCAGCCCGGGAACACCGGCGCAACAAGCTGCGATAGGTACGGATCAGGTTTGGTTGCAAAGGCGTTCTCGTGCAGAGCGAGCGGCGCGGGCGCCAGATTGCCGGCAAAGTTCAGCGCGCCCTCGGGCGTATCGAACGAGGCCATAATGCGGGCGCACAGCCAGCGAGGAAGACCCATCAAACGAGACAGGCGAACCAAACGACGCTCGGACTCATCCACGTCAGATGCCGTGGCAAAGTCCTCAACGTTGTCCGCAACCTTATGCAGTACGGCATTCGCCAAACCGGCGGCCGATTTAGCGCCGCTACGAACCAGCTCAACACCCTGGCTCACGGCAACGCGACCCGGGGTATGCAGGTAGAGCATCTCGAAGGCCGAGATGCGAAGCGCCATGCGAACGCGCGGCGCAACCTTTTTGGGCTTATCGAGGAACTGATCGAGCAGTTCGTCCAAAATGCCCTGGGTGGCTGCAACCCCAAGTGCCAAACGGGCGGCAAAAGCAGAATCGCGCTGGTCAATGGCCTTGGCCGAAGCACGGGACGAGAGCACATCGCGCGCATACATGCCGCGACGGTCGGCCTCCATCAGTACATCGAGCGCAAGCTTGCGCGCGGGGGAAAGCTTGCTCATGACAAAGCACCCCACGTCAGATCGGCACCCTGCAGGCCGGCAGCCCAGGCAGAAGCAGCCATGGCACGCTTGCCGTCGGGCTTAACCTCGAGTAGCTCAACCGCACCATCGGAAAGGCCCAGGTAAACACGCTTGCTTTTAACGACAACAGCGCCCTCGCCGAGCGACATGTCGGCAGGCGCAGCATCGAGCACGCGGACCGACTTGTCAGCAATCACACAACGGGCAGGCGCGGTATCGGACGAAGCCAGCACGTGACGCACGCAATCAAGCGCCGACATCTGAGGATCCAGACGCATCTCCTGCTTGGAAATCTTGGCAGCATGCGTGACAAGGGACTCATCCTGCTCAGTCCAAACAGCCGAGCCGTCGGCAAGCGAGGGAAGCGTATCGGCAAGCAACTTACCGCCAAGCTCACCAAGCTCCATCGTGAGCGCATCGGCATGCTTACCGGCAACCGACGTAGACGCCTGCGCGCAATAAGCGCCCGTATCCACGCCATGCCCAATGCGCATAATGGAAACGCCGGCGACCTCGTCACCAGCAAGAATGGCACGCTGAATGGGAGCAGCGCCACGCCAACGCGGCAGCAGCGAAGCATGAACATTCACAATACCAAGCGGCGCCATATGCAGCACCTCATCAGGCAAAATGCAGCCATAGGCAGCCACACAGAAAATATCAGCCTGCGCAGCCTGAAGCGCCTCAACTACCTCCGGCGTCATACGATTGGCCTCAATAACCGGCAGCCCCAGCTCAAGCGCCTTGGCCTTAACAGGAGAAGGCTCAAGCTTCTTACCACGCCCACGAACAGCATCGGGACGAGTAATAACAAGTGCAATCTCGTTCCCAGCCTCAACAAGTGAAGTCAGCGAAGGCACAGCAAAAGCAGGCGTACCCATAAACACAATACGCATAAAGAACGTCTCCCCTCAACCAAAGCCGAGACGGCTACAAATAACAGCGGAAAGCCAAGTACCCAGCCCATCCGCAATAACAATTCAACAAGAACAAATATACCCAAAACCAAAGAAAGAGCCGCAATAAAAGCAGCTCTTTCAGCAAAGCAATTATCAGCGAAGACGCCCCTCCCTGGCCCGACGGCACCCGGGCGAAACGAGCAGCGTCAACGTAGTCCCCGGGGCGCCCGCCTATATCGTCCCGCGCGCAGTTTCGCAGCGCAGCGAGAATGTTTGAGCACGGGATGATATAGGCGGGCGCCCCGGGGACGGACAAACTTACTCCGTCTCGCCCGGACGAGCGCCGCGGGCCAGGGCGTCCTGGTACTCCTTGACGGCCTTGATCCTCTGCATCGGCTTAAGTCGCTCGAACATGGTATTGCCGTGCAGGTGATCGATCTCGTGCTGCAGGCACACGCAGAACAGATCGCCTGTGGCCTCGTAGCGAATCAGGTTGGCGTCCAGGTCATACGCCTCGACGACGACATGGTCGGGACGCTCGATCTCGCAGCTAATGCCGGGGATGGACAAGCAGCCCTCGCTAAACGGCACCAGATGGTCGCTCTGCTCAACAATGACAGGGTTGATGAGCACGTACGGGTCGTAGTCGTTCTTGTCGCTGTAATCGCAGTCGATGGTGACAAGTTGAATGAGCTCACCGATCTGCGGGGCAGCAAGACCGCAACCGCCGTTGTCGAACATCATCTTCTTCATCTTCTCGGCAAGCGCCTCGATCGCCGGGGTAATCTCCTCGATGACGGCGCACTCCTGGCGCAGGCGAGGGTCGGGCGACAGTACGATTCCGTTGGCTTCCATGGCCATCCTTTCGGGTTGTTACATCAAATCATAGGCGTCGACGTCAACGCTCACGCTCACGCCGCGCACGGAGCCCACCTCTTTGAGGCAGGCGTCGATATCATCAGAGACATGGTACCCTACCGGCGACTTAACAAGCAGATGGAAGCGGTAACGGTCCTTGGCTCTCTCGATTACACACGAAGCCGGACCAAGCACCTGGGGCACGGCACTCCCCGCCCGCAAAAAGTCGGGCGCGGCAGCATGCCAGCGACGCATGAGGAGCTTCGCGATGCGACCGATGTAGTCCCGCGCGTCATCCGCGTTCGTCGACCATGCCAAGATGTTGGCCAGGCGCACGAACGGCGGATACAGGGCGTCGCGGCGCTGGTCCAGGTCGTAGTCGGTAAAGATCGAACGGTCGTGCTCGGCGACGGCACGAATGACCGGGTCCTCGGGCAGATAGGTCTGGATGATGACCTCGCCGGGGCGATCGCCGCGACCGGCGCGACCCGCAACCTGCTCCAGCAGATCGTAGGCGCGCTCCCCTGCTCTAAAATCGGGCAGCTTTAATGCAAAGTCGGCATTGACTACGCCCACGAGCGTGACCTCGGGAAAGTCGAGGCCCTTGGCGATCATCTGGGTGCCCAGCAGCACCGCGCAATCGGCGGCATCGAACTGTTCGAGCAGCTTTTTGTGTGCGTCCTTGCCGCGCGTGGAATCGGCATCCATGCGAATAATGGCGACGTCGTCGGGCAGCATCTGGTGCAGTGCGTCCTCGATCTGCTGTGTGCCTAGCCCCATTTTTGCCAGATAGCGGCTGCCGCACTTGGGACAGCGACTCGTGGGCGCCGGATAGGGCTGCACGCGCCAGGACGATGCGCAGGTGTGGCACTGCAGCGTGTGCGTGCGCTCGTGGTACGTGAGCGCGGTGGAGCAGTGGTTGCAGGTGGGCACGCAGCCGCACTCGCGGCACATCAGGAACGGCGCAAAGCCACGGCGATTGTGCAACAGCACGGCTTTTTCGCGGCGCTCGACCACACGCTCCAGGCCTTCCATCAGCGGTTTAGAGAACATGGAGCGGCTGCCGTGTGCGAACTCGCGGCGCAGATCGGCAATGCGGACCGTTGGCAGCACGGCGTGTCCCGGGCGCTCGGGCATCTCGACGCGCGTCCAGGTGGCGCCGCCGTACGTGCCGCGGCGGCAGCGGTCGAGGGCCTCGGCCGAGGGCGTGGCGGAGCCCAGTACGAGCGGGCACCGATAGCGGCGCGCCATCTCGGCAGCCACCTCGCGCGCATGGTATCGCGGGCTGGAACCCTGCTTGTAGCTGGTCTCGTGCTCCTCGTCGATGATGATGAGACCCAAGTCGCTAAGCGGGCAAAAGAGCGCCGAGCGGGCGCCCACGACCACACGCGCGGCACCGCTGGCGACCATATCCCACTGGTCCAGACGCTCGCCAGCAGAAAGGCGCGAATGGAACACAGCGACCGTCTCGCCAAAGCGCGAGCGGAAGCGGCCGACGGTCTGGGCCGTCAGCGAGATTTCGGGCACAAGCACGCAGGCCGAACGGCCGGCTGCCAGCACGCGCTCAATCGCCGAGAGGTAGACCTCGGTTTTGCCGGAACCGGTAACGCCATCGACGAGCACCACATCACCGTGAGCGTCCAGGCGTGCGCGCTCAATCTGCGCGAGGGCCTGCCGCTGGCCGTTGGTGAGAGCCAGCGGGGCCTTGCCGCTCGCCGAGGACAGCGTGGTCTGCTCGCTGCAGCCACGCCAGGCGCGGCGCTCCTCCACCACCACGACGCCGCGTTTTTCGAGCGCCTTGATGGTCGCCGACATACTGTTGTAGAGCAGGTTGAGGTCGCGCGTCGTGACCGGGCCGCATTGGAGCGCCTCGATGAGCTGACGCTGGCGAACGGCGGTCTTGGGCGGCGTGTAGTCGAAACCCTCGGGCGTGAGCATGACCCAGCGATTTTGGATGGGTTTGACGGCGGGGCGTTCAACGGTCCACACGCCGTCATCGCCCTTGACAACGCGCGGGCTTCCACCCGGGGGCAAGAACAGGCGCAGGCACTCGGAAAGCGTTGCGACGTACTCGCGGCTCATCCAGCGCGCAATGCGTGCCGCCTCGGCGGTAAAGAACGGCTTGCTGAGGATGGCCTCGATAGGCTTGATGCGCGCGGGATCGAGAGCGTCGTTACCTTGCAGGTCGGCCAGCTCAGGCGCGATGTCGACGATGTAGCCCGCAGCCGCACGGTTGCCAAAATGGACTAGAACGGTGGAGCCGATCTGAGCATCGTTGGCAAGGGACTGCGGAATGCCATAGGCAAACGGCTCGGACAGCGCACGGGTCGGGATGTCGAGAACTACGCTCGCATAGGCGGCGACAGGCTCGGGTGCGGGCTCGGGCTGCGCCGGAGCGGCGACAGGGGCCGCAGACTTCGGAGTCTCCACCGGTTCCGGCGAACCAAACAGCGAAAGTTGCTCGGCCATGGCCCCAACACCTCCTATCCCATACGTCTACAGAAACAAGAGCCCCGCTCGGGGTGAACGGGGCTCGGATACATGCGTTTACGCAGTTGCTACAGCGCCATCGTGCGGGCGCGGTCGATGCGCGCCAGGCAGTCGTCGCGACCGACGAGCGCCATGGTCTCGCCCAGCGGGGGGCTCACCATGTTGCCGCAGACGGCAACGCGCACAGCCTGGAACACCACGCGCTTCTTGAGGTCCATCTGCTCGGGCAGCGGCTCAAGCGCGGCGTCGATGTTGGCAGCCGTCCACTCGTCCACGCCCTCGAGCGCGGCCTTGGCGGCATCCAGAATGGCGCCCATACCTTCCTTGGCCAGGCCCTTGTTGACAGACTTCTCGTCATACTCGAGCGTTTCGGCCGTGGCAAAGATGGGGGCGGCGACGGTTACGGCGTCGGCCGGCATCTTGGTGCGCGGCTTGACGATGGCGGCAAGCGCATCGATCCAATCCTCGCCGTACTCGACATTGCCCTCGATGAGACCCGCCTCGTGCAGCTCGGGGACCATGATCTCGTCGGCAAACTGAGCATCGGACATGCCGTTGATGTACTCGGCATTGACCCAGTCGAGCTTCTTGGGGTCGAAGGTCGCCGGGTTCTTGGAGATGCGGTCGAGCGAGAACTTGCTGGCCAGGACATCACGCGGGATGATCGTGGTCTCGCCGTCGAGCGACCAGCCGAGCAGCGCCAGATAGTTGACGAAGGCGTCGGACAGATAACCGGCGTCGCGGTACTCTTCCACCGAGGTGGCGCCATGGCGCTTGGAGAGCTTCTTGCCGTCGGCACCCAAGATCATGGAGATGTGGGCAAACGTAGGCACGGGCGCGCCGAGGGCCTCGTAGACCATGACCTGGCGAGGGGTGTTGGACAGATGGTCGTCACCGCGGATGACGTGGGTGATCTTCATCATGGCGTCGTCGACGACGGTCGCGAAGTTATACGTGGGCGTGCCATCGGAGCGGAAAATGACGAAGTCGTCGAGCTCCTTGGCGTCGAAGGTCACCTCGCCGTGGACGGCGTCGTGGATGACGACGTCGCCGCGGTCCTCGGGCACCTTGATGCGCAGGACGTAGGGCTCGCCGGCATCGATGCGGCGGCGTGCCTCCTCGGGATCAAGATCGCGGCAGCGGCGCTGATAGCCCTGGAAGGGGTCCTTGCGCTCCTGGGCGGCCTTGCGGTCGGCGTCGAGCTGCTCCTTGGTGCAGAAGCAGGGATAGGCCTTGCCCTCGTCCCAGAGCTTCTGGGCGGCCTGCTTGTACAGGTCCAGACGCTCGGTCTGCGCGTAGGGGCCAAAGTCGCCGCCCACCTCGGGGCCCTCGTCCCAGTCCAAGCCCAGCCAACGCATGGCGCGCAGGATGATCTGCGTGTTCTCGTCGGTGGAACGGGTGGGATCGGTGTCGTCGATGCGCAGGATGAACGTGCCGCCGTTTGCACGGGCGAAAGCCCAGTTATAGATAGCGGTGCGGGCGCCGCCGATGTGCAGCTTGCCCGTCGGTGAGGGTGCAAAGCGGACGCGAACGTCTGATGCCATGGATATCTCCTCGATTGCAGGATGGATGTATAACTGCATAAGTATAAAGCAACAAAGCGACCTCCGCACAAAGGGCACCGACCTACTCATTGGGGACAGACTTAAATGACTAGTCGTTGGGGACGTTCTTAAACGACTAGTCGTTGGGGACACTCTTCGAAGTTGTCTGAAGAGTGTCCCAAGTGCCGCCTAAGGCTGGTCATTTAAGTCTGTCCCCAATGAGTGGGTGCGGAAAGGGTGTGAATGTTGGATTTACGCGATATGATGTGCCCTTGCATATAGAGCTCGGCGGAATGGTAACGGTCGCTGGGACACGTTTTTGAAAGGACAATCATGTCAGAAGAACTTCGTTCCATCCCACCCCAACACGGGACCTTTGTATTTACGTCGGAGTCGGTGACCGAAGGTCATCCCGATAAGATCGCTGACCAGATCAGCGACGCCGTCCTCGACGCAATCCTCGCTAAAGAAATAGAGCTTCAGGAGCAGGGCTACATTGCGCCCAACGGCGTGCCCGCCAACGTTGAGAACGTCCGCTGCGCCTGCGAGACCCTCGTGACCACCGGCACCGTCATCGTTGCCGGCGAGATTCGCACCCAGGCCTACGTCGACGTGCAGGAGATTGCCCGTGGCGTTATTCGCCGCATTGGCTACAACCGCGCAAAGTTCGGTTTTGACTGCGATACCTGCGGTGTTATGAGCCTCATCCACGAGCAGTCGCCCGATATCGCCCAGGGCGTCGACGAGTCCTTCGAGACCCAGACCGGCGCCACCACCGACCCGATCGACCTGATCGGCGCCGGCGACCAGGGCATGATGTTTGGCTATGCCTCCAACGAGACCAAGACCCTCATGCCCATGCCGCACTACCTGGCGAGCCGCCTGGCCGAGCGCCTGGCCGCCGTGCGCCACGACGGCACCCTGCCCTACCTGCGCCCCGACGGCAAGACCCAGGTAACCGTGCGCTACGAGGACGGCAAGCCCGTCGAGGTCACGACCATCGTCATCTCCACGCAGCACGCCGCCGAGATCGAGGACATGGGCAAGATCAAGGACGACCTCATCGAGCACGTCATCACCCCCGTCATGGCCGCCGAGAACATGCCGTGGGACAACGCCGACATCTATGTGAACCCCACCGGTCGCTTTGTCGTGGGCGGACCCATGGGCGACACGGGCCTCACCGGCCGCAAGATCATCGTCGACACCTACGGCGGTTACGGCCGTCACGGCGGCGGCGCCTTTAGCGGCAAGGACTGCACCAAGGTCGACCGCTCCGCCGCATACGCTGCGCGCTGGGTCGCCAAGAACGTGGTGGCCGCCGGCCTGGCCGACCGCTGCGAGGTCGAGCTGGCCTACGCCATTGGCGTGTCCAAGCCGCTGTCGATTATGGTCGACACCCTCGGCACCGCGCATGTTGCCGAGGACAAGATCGTCGAGGCCGTCGAGAAGACCTTCGACCTGCGCCCGGGCGCAATCATCCGCGACCTGGACCTGCGTCGACCGATCTACGAGAAGACGGCAGCCTACGGCCACTTCGGCCGCGAAGACGCCGACTTCACCTGGGAGAAGACCGACCGAGTCAAAGAACTCAAAGCAGCCTGCGGCCTGTAAGCTAACGAGAAAAGCCACAGCCAAATAACAACGCACCAAAAGAAGTACCGCCCCCAAGCGGTACTTCTTTTTTTATTAAAACGGTGGTGAAGATGTTTCAAGATGCAAGGTAAGACACGTCCCTAGCTAATGAATTTTGTCATCTAGCAGCTCCAACCATGTATCCTTAGTCCCGAGGGGCGGGGCATAAGGTCGATCGCGAGTTCCGCACGAGCCGGAGAGCACTTAATGTGCTCTCCGTGCGAGCAGGACTGTCCGAGCA
>JAXJIO010000018.1:0-22042 GCA_036298675.1 Collinsella sp.
ATCCTCGATGAACCGCTGAACGGCCTCGATCCGGGAAAGCGGAAAACCTCCTGCGACGTGATGCGCAGCGAGGTGGCGCGGGGACGAAGCGTGCTCATTTCAAGCCATCTGCTCGACGACCTGGCAGACCTCACCAACTCGTTCTACTTCATCGAGGCCGGCACGCTCGTGGAAAAGATCAAGTCGTCCTCGCAGACGCTCAAGCAGGAATACCTCGATACATACGAGGGAGGTGAATGACATGATAGGCAAGAGCTATGCAAAGATAGCGATTGTTGGCTTTGTACTTTGTCTTGCAATGGTGCTATGTGCATCATTTGCGAGGTATAGGTCCGAGCAGTCGTTCATCGATGGCGCTGAAAATGGGTTTGGCATAGACGGGATGTATGTCAGCGATGGCGCGACCAGGCCGTCTATGGCGATTCTTGCAGGCGAAGACATGGAATGGCAAATCTGTAATGACGATGGCTCTTGTCTGAGTGGTCGTTTGGCCGCAACGAGCGACCCGAATTCGTTCGATCTTCTCGACAATGATGGATCGGATTGCGGTTCAGTTCACCTGTCGTATGCATCACGAGATGGGATGGACGGCATTCTCTATGTCTCCCACGAGATTGGCGATTTCAAGATGCGCAGGACTAACCGAGTGCCGGCTTTTATCGAGGAGTGAGAATTCCCGGCGGCCTGCCGATCAGGCCGCCGGGGTATCGAATCCCGCATTCATCCGTATGCACACGGATGAATGCGGGAAATGCCCGGATGAAGTTGATAATCAAGGAAACAATGCCGTTCTGCCTGGGACGGCTTTGGTCTGGACTTTAACTACAACATCGCAATCGACACTTATCAGCTCGCGCGACGCGCATGGCCAAATCTCGGACGCTGGTGCATGGAGGACCTTCGAGATTTACTGTACATCCAAAACGACGACGCACACCGCGTGCTCGCCGACTGCGAAGACGAGATGGCTGTCTACAATGCGATCAGAAACGGCGTGAAGTCCGGAGAGCTTTCTGTCGAACCGCCGCGCCGTCGCGCGAGCCGACCGGGCAATCCGGGCAATCTGGTCCCGGCTCTCCCGGTCGTATTCCTACGATATCGCCCCTAGATCATCAATGTGTCAGATAAAGAATGAGGCAATGGCTATGATCACGCCTACGGCAGATGCAACGACTGCGCCTTTTTTCCTCTCCTTTAGTCCGACGAACAGGGTTGCCGTAAAGTAAAGGGCGGAAATGCAGGCTATGGCAAGCGAAACGAGTTCCTTGGGCGGTTTCAGCAAAAGGTCGCTAGCAAAGAGTAATGCAAGCAGGGCAAAGCCGATTGTGTTCAAGTATCTCGATTGATTTTGCGACAACATGGCAACTTCCTTTCAGAACATGCAAATGAAAAGTCGGTACGATGTCATTGCGGTTGCAAAAAAGCCGCCGCTAGGACCGGTTGTCACGAGACCGGCGATAACTTCAGCGGTGCCAACAAGCTAGAGATCGCGCAGGCAAGCCTCCTCCTTCGCGTTCAGCTTGACCTTGTGAGGGACGGTGCGGTTATTTGCAGATCCGTGAGAATCGCACCACGCCTTGGAATATGAATCCGTGCAGCGCCCGCGCTCAAAAAAGGTATATATCGTAATTATCGTCGTAATTGTCTCCGACGTAGATCTCGCTGCTCTCGGCGGGAGATCCCTCGTCGGCATAGGCTGCCGCAACGGGCACAAATGGTGTCATGACAAGGGAGTGGCAAAGAGCTGCTGAGATGATGGAGGGCAGGCATTTCTTCATGGCTGGCTCCTTAAACTGGCCTTTGATAGTTACTCGATGTCGCCTCCTTCCGCTTTATATCCGTTGTATTCGGCGTATTTCTTTAATAAGGCAAGAGGTTCTTCCTCTCCTTCGGATGAGCCGATGATGTTTCCTTGGTCATCCAGTATGAATACGGACGGAATATGCTCAAGTTCATATTGGTCATTCACGACCTTATCTTAATCTATGTAAATGGGAAAGTCTCCTTCATGGACCGAGGCTTCTTCAATCGTGCTGTCCTCAGAAACATTGAAAAGGTTCTTCCTTATGGCTGCGAAATTATCAAGTTGTGGCATATCCTCTATGAGAGATTCGCAGTGCGGACACCACGATGCCCGGATACCGCATCATCGGTATCAACCATGACGACCTCGCCGACGGTAGCGGCAAGGCGGGGCTGACGTTTGAGACGACCAACGATGTCCTATACAAACACATCTGGAACGACACAAAGACCAATGTCGGCGGTTGGAGGTCCTCTAAGCTCCGCGCCCGCCTGAACTCCGGTGACCTCTGGGCGCTCCTGCCGGCCGAGCTCCAGTCCAAGGCGAAGGCCGTCACGAAGATGACGGACAACGAGGGCGGCGGTAGCGCCGGCACTCCGACGGCAACGAATGACAAGGTCTTCATCCTCTCGACGACCGAGATTTACGGAGACCTCCAGTCTGACGGCACCCAGTACGAGTACTATGCGACGTCGAGGTATTCTGGACCTGAGATTGTGTGCTATTTCAGCACTCGTTCCGTGTCTCCGAGTGACTCAACGGACTTTATCTATGTTGACCCTTTCGGTCGCTGGAGCAGCGGTAGTGCCAACAGTGCCGGCAACGTGTTTCCCGCTTGGTGCTTCTAGATTTTCTAGTGCAAGGCCCGCGCGACTCCGCGCGGGCCTATCTTTTGGCAAGTGTATGAACGGTTTAGGTTCGCGGCACAGGTATTCGGGTTGAGGAGAAATGGGGTCATATGGCGGCTCTCAGAGCGCCTGCTGCACTCCCCCGCCATTACCCCTGCGGCGTCCTCGTATGGAGCCCATCCTGGTTGGCATATCGTTGCAATCGCTCACTTGTCCACCGGTCAAGTGAGCTACTGGAATAAATACAGCGACACGCTTGTTCGTTACAGTCGCTATATCTGTGTAAATCGCCGCGATAAATACAGTCTGTACTCGACTGTATACCAGCTACGCGTATGTAGATTCATATCGCGTTAATAAATCGGCCCAAGCGTGTGCAAAACGCGCAAGTAGCCGCAAAAGGCGATTATCGCGCAGGGTGATTTTTGGCACCCTGTTGATTAATCAAAATTAAGCAATTGCTTAAAACAAAAAAGGTCAGGCACTAGGTGCCTGACCTGCAAACTTCTGGTCGGGACGACTGGATTCGAACCAGCGACCCCTTGACCCCCAGTCAAGTGCGCTACCAAGCTGCGCCACGTCCCGAAGCTTTTGTTTGTTGCTCTGCTCTCGCTCGCAACAGGGAGTATATTAACCCGAAACTTTGTCCTTGTGCAAGAACTTTTTTACAAATTTTGAAGCAAGTCCAAAATTGTATCTGCGAGCTGGGGTTTTGTTAGTACGGGAAGTTCTTGCGTGCCCGCGGTACTCACGATCCAGGCCTTGTTCGTATCGGTTCCAAAGCCCGAATCGGCGCGCGAGACATCGTTGGCGATAATGGCATCGCAGCCCTTGCGGGTCAATTTGCGCTCGGCGTACTCGACGACGTTATCGGTCTCGGCCGCAAAGCCGATCACGCGGCGATCGCCCTTTTGGCGTGAGAGCTCGGCCAAGATGTCAACGGTCTCGACGAGCTCGATTCGATCCAGACGCTCGTTGGCCTTTTTGAGTTTATGGTCCGCCGGGGCCGCAGGTGTGTAGTCGGCGACGGCAGCTGCGCAAATGGCCGCGTCGGCCGTCTGGAAGGCGCTCAGCGCCGCCTGGAGCATTTCCGCGGCGGTCTGTACGCGCACGCACTCCACACCGCGGGGAACGTCGAGCGATGTCGGTCCCAGCACGAGCGTGACGGCGGCACCGCGGCGTGCGGCCTCCCCCGCCAGGGCGATACCCATCTTGCCCGATGAACGGTTGCCGATAAAACGCACAGGATCGATCGGCTCGTGCGTGGGGCCGGCGGTGATGACGATGTTTTTGCCTGCCAGGTCCTGAGGTACCGGGTTGAGTACCTCGCAGACGGCCTCGACGATGTCCTCGGACTCGCTCATGCGTCCCGTGTCCACATCGCCGCAGGCAAGGTAGCCGCTGCCCGGGCCCACAACGTGGACACCGCGCTCGTGCAGCTTGGCCATGTTGACCTGCGTGGCCGGCGCCTTCCACATGCCATTGTTCATGGCCGGCGCGATCACAATGGGGCGCGGCGTGGCAAGCAGCGTGGTGGAGATAAGGTCGTCGGCGATGCCGTTGGCCATCTTGGCGATGATGTTGGCCGTCGCGGGCGCCACGACCACCAAGTCGGGCTCCTGCGCCAGGGAGATATGGTGGATGGGGTCGGAGGGGTCGTCGAACAGGCCCACAGCGACCGGCTCGCCCGTAAGCGCGCGGAAGGTGAGCGGCCCCACGAACTCCGTGGCATGCTCGCTCATGACGACCTTGACGCAGGCGCCGCGCTTTTGCAGCAGGCGCACGATATTGCACGACTTATAGGCGGCGATCCCGCCGGTAATGCCCAGCAGGATCGTTTTTCCCTCAAGTTGCATTGAATTGTTGGGTGCCACCATCGTTTAAGCTTCCTTGCTGGGGAGCACGAGCAGGCGGTGGCAGTACGGACAGTGCGTAATCTCACTACCGTCGTGGTTGAGGTCGCTCATGGACGACGCCTGCAGCGCGGTGTGGCAGACCGTGGGGATGTTGCCCTTGATGGTCTCGACGGCCAGGCCGCGGAACTGCTTGAGCAGACGCTCGTAATCGACGAGCACGTCGGACGGCAGCGTGGCGGCAAGAGCGGTGCGCTCCTTGGTGACGGCATCGATCTGAGCCTGCAGATCGGCAGCCTTGGCACGGGCGGCCTTGGTATCGGCCTTTACGCCCTCTTCGAACTTGGCGATGATGGCCTGCGCGCGAGCCTCGCGGTCGAGCGCCTCCTTATGGGCGATGACGACGTCCTTGCGGGTATGCTCGATCTTGTCTAGGCGTTTGGCCAAGGTGGCGAGCTCGTTTTCCAGATCCTGAACCTCGCGGTAGTCAGAGCCGTCGACGTGGCGCTTCTTGGCGGCCTCGATGGCGTTGTTGGTCTGGATCTCGGTGGTGTTGAGATCGTCCAGCTCGATGTCGAGGTCCTTGCGCTGAGCATAGAGCTTGGTCATCTCGGACTTAAGCTTTACATAGGTTTTGCGCTTGGAAGCGAGCTCCTTGAGCTCCGGCATATTGGCAAGTTCGCTCTTGTTGCGGGCGAGCTCCAAATCGATCTGTTGCAGCTTGAGTAGCGTAGCGCCGGCGCTCATAAGTTCTCTCCTTTTGTCACAGTCCACCATTGGCAAGGGTTCAGTATTTTAATCGCATGACGGGGGTCGACCCCAGCGTCAACCGCAGAGTTCATCAAGATATCCACGAACGGCTCTTCGGAGCGATCGTGGCCGAGCAGGATGACGCCCAGACCGCGCAGCGCGAGGTCCTGCGCCACATGATACCCGGCTTCTCCGGTCACGATGACATCCGCACCGGCGGCGATGGCAAGCTCGCCAAAGTCGCCGAGGGAGCCGCCCAGAATGGCGACGGTGCGGCACGGGCGCTCGGCATCGCCCCATACGCGTGGGTCGCTTCCGAAGGCCGTGGCAGCACGGGCGGCAAGATCGCACAGCGTGCACGGCTCGTTGAGCGTTGCAAGCGCGCCCAAGCCGGTCGCCTCGGGGTCGTCCACGTGCTCCAGCGAGCTCACGGGCGCTGCACCCAGCAGCTCACTTAGGCAGGCACGCGCCTCGTGCGAGCGGTCCAGATTGGTATGGAGCGAAATAATGCTCACGCCGCAGCGGGCGGCCTCGTAGAGCGCCGCGCTGCATTGGGGGTGCGACGCATCCGCCGGGCAAAACGCCTCGGGTGCTTTGATGTAGATAGGATGATGTGTCAACAACACGTTGGCACCGGCCTCCTGGGCGCGGTGCACGTTGGCTTCGGTCGCGTCGAGTGCGCAGGCCACGCCGGCAATCTCGGCGGCAGGGTCGCCCACGGAAAGGCCTACATGGTCCCAGCTCTCGGCATCTGCCTTGGGATAGCGTGCGAGCAGGGCACGCTCGAGTTCGGCGACGATCATGCGGCACACACGATCGACAGCAGTGCCTGGGCAAAGTCGTCCAGATCGCCCGGATTCACGCGGTCATCGAACGAGATGCGAAGGGCGCCGAGAGCCTGCTCGCGGCCAATACCCATGGCGCTGAGCACATGGCTCGGGTCCATGCTGCCGCTCGAGCAGGCAGAGCCGGCCGACACCTCAAAGCCGGCGGCGTCAAGCTTAATGATGAGCTCCTCGGAGTCCATGCCGTCAACGTAGATCGAAACCATGCCGGGCAGGCGATTGGCCTGCGCGTAGTCGCCCATCGTGGCATGAATGCGCGGATGGGCCGTGAGTGTGGCGTAGAGCTTGTCGGACAGGGTCTGCAGCGTGGTGCGCTCCTGGGCCACGGTCGGCAACAGCGCGGAGGCGGCAGCGGCAAAAGCCAGCTGCGTGCGCAGGTCCTGCGTGCCGGCACGACGGCCGGCCTCCTGTCCGCCGCCGAAGATGCGGGGGCGCAACGGCGTGCGGTTCTTAAGGTAGAGCGCGCCGGAGGCCACGGGGCCGCCAATCTTGTGCGCGGCTACGGTCATGGCGTCAACGCCCAGCTCGTGCACATCGAGCGGAATATGCAGATAGCCCTGGATGGCGTCGGTATGGAACAGGGCGCCCGCGGCGTGCGCGGCGGCGGCAAGCTCGCGGATGGGCTGTACCACACCGGTCTCGTTATTGGCGACCATAATGCTCACGAGCGCCACGTCGTCGCCTAACAAGTCGCTCAACGCGGCGGGCTCAATGTAGCCCGCACGACAGGGCTGTACCAAGTCGACGGTAAAGCCCGCGGCTCGCAGCAGCGGAAGGTTGTCCAGGATCGAATCGTGCTCGATCGCCGACACGATCACGCGGTCGCGCTTGCGATCGCGCTGACGAGCGCCCTCGGAAAGTCCGAGGAGCGCCAGCTGGTTTGCCTCGGTACCGCCGTTGGTCAAGATGATCTCGGACGGACGGACGCGCGCGCCAAAGCTGCGGGCAATCTCGCGGCGCGCCACTTCTAGGCGCGCAGCGGCCTTGCGGCCGAGCGAATGTAGCGAGTTGGGGTTGACGCCGGCAAGCTCGCTGTCGTCGTACTCGCGCTGCGCAAGGAGCGCCTCGGCGCGCATGGGCGTCGAGGCGGCATAGTCAAGATTCACGGGTATGCGGTTTTGACCTCCGGTCATAAGGGTTTATGCCTCCTGTGCGGCCTCGTTGCCCAGCTTCTGTAGCAGCGTAACCTCGGCAGCGGGATCTTCGGATTTAAATACGGCGGAGCCGGCTACGAGCACGTTGGCGCCAGCCTTGACGACCTCGGCAATGTTTTTGGAAGAGATGCCGCCGTCGACCTCGATAAGGGGCGAAACGCCGTGACGCTCGCACATGGCCTTGAGCTCGTGGAGCTTAGGCAGAGTGCCCGGGATAAAGCTCTGGCCGCCAAATCCGGGGTTCACGCTCATGAGCAGCACCATGTCGACAACGTCGATGATGCTCTCGAGCACGCAGACGGGCGTGGCGGGATTGAGCACCACACCGGCCTTGACGCCGCGCTGCTGCAGATGCGTGAGCGTGCGGTGCAGGTGCGTGGAGGCCTCGTAGTGCACAGTGATCATATCGGCGCCGGCGTCGGCATACCAATCGACGGTCTCGTCGGGGTTCGACACCATGAGGTGCGCGTCGACGGGTACGTCGGTGGAACGCTTGACCGCCTTGAGAATATCGACGCCAAAGGTGAGGTTGCCGGTAAAATGACCGTCCATGACGTCAAAGTGCACGTAGTCGGCACCGGCGATCTTGTCGAGCTCGCCCTTGAGGTTGGCCATATCGGCCGAAAGGACGGACGGAGCGATTTTGATGGAACCCATGGTAGTAGCCTTTCTGCGCTAGTCGGTGAGTCCGTAGAACTCTTGAGAGGGGACGCGGTCGGTAAGGATCTCGAGCGCCCTATCCAAAGTAACACCGTTGTAGAGCGTTTGCTCCACGGCAAAGGTGAGCGGGATGTCTACGCCCAGTGAACGGGCAAGCTCGCTCACGCTGCGGGCGGCGACGGCACCCTCTACGACCATATGCGTGCGCGTCTGGTACTCGTCGAGCGAAACGCCGTGGGCAAACTCGTAGCCAAAGGTGCGGTTTCGCGAATGCTCGGAGGTGCAGGTGGCAATGAGGTCGCCCATGCCGGCAAGACCCATGCAGGTCATGGCCTGACCGCCGCGGGCGTGCACCAGGCGGCTGATCTCCGCCAGGCCGCGCGTCATGATAAGGGCGAGCGTGTTGTCGCCCGCGCCGGTACCGGCGGAGATGCCGCACACGATGGCGATGACATTTTTCATGGCGCCGCAAACCTCGACGCCGGTCATGTCCTGCGACAGGTAGATGCGGAAGGCCGTTGACAGCAGCAGCTCCTTAAAGGTCTCCCCTACCTGCGGATCCTCGCTGGCGATGACGGCGGCAGAGAGCCCGCCGCGGCAAATCTCCTCGGCATGGTTGGGGCCCGAGAGGGCCGCCACGCGCCGCTCGTTGCTGATCTCACTGGCGATGACCTCGCTCATGAGCAGGCCGGACTCGGGCTCGATGCCCTTGGTGAGACACAGGACCGGCTTCTCGTCCGCGATGAACGGCGCCGCCTGGTGGCAAACGTCGCGCAGGTGCGTCGAAGGCACGGCAAAGATGATGGCATCAGCGCCGTCGAGCGCCTGCGACAGGTCCGTGGTGGCGACAACGTTGCCGGGCAGCTCGTAGTCCACCAGATACCGGGGATTGCGGTGCTCGCCATTAATGCCGGCGGCCGTCTGCTCGCTGTGGGCCCACATGGTTACGCGCTCGGCTCGCGCGGCGGCGAGGCCGGCGACGGCGGTTCCCCAGGAGCCGGAGCCAATCAGCGCAACATTCATGACTCTCTCCTACTTATCGTCGGGCTCGGTGACGCGCTTGGTAAACGAGAGCTTGGACTCCTTACCGGCCATGAGCTTTTTGATGTTTGCGCGATGGGCCCACACCACGGTGATGCCGATCATCGCCATGCAAAACTTAAGTCCTAGGCTGCTGTACGGAAAGACTGCGCAGGCGGCGATGGGAAGACCGATCGCCGCGGCAAGCGAGCCTACCGACACAAACTTGGTGATGGCGACGACCACGATAAACATGCCCAGCAGCGAAAGTCCGATGGGCCAGTACCAGGCGAGGATGACGCCCAGACCGACCGCAATACCCTTGCCGCCATGGAAGTTGAGGTACGGCGAGAAGATATGGCCCCATACGGCAGCCAGGCAGATAACGCCGAGCATCCAATCGCCGGCAGCACCGGGAGCCATAATGCTCGGCGGAAAGCCATAGCCCACGCTCGCAATGAACGGGCGGGCGATAAGGACGCAGACGGCGCCCTTGAGGCAGTCGAGCAGCAGCGTGAGCGCGGCCACCTTGGGGCCGGCTACGCGCAGGGCGTTGGTGGTGCCGATGTTGCCAGAGCCCGCCTTGCGGATGTCCGTGTGGTTAAAAACGCGGCCCAGAATCAGACCAAACGGAATCGCTCCGACAAAGAACGAGACCACGGCGCAGATGGCAGTCAGAAGAATCGGATTATGCATCCTTTTGCTCCTTCTTCCTAAAGAAGAGTCGAATGGGCGTGCCGGCAAAATCAAAGGTCGAGCGCATGCGGTTCTCCACGTAGCGTTGGTAGGTGTCGTTGACCAGGTCGCTGTGGTTGACGAAGAACGTGAACGTCGGCGGGTTGATGCCCGTCTGAGTCACGTAGTGCATGCGCAGGCGGCGCTTGCCGTCCACCACGGTGTGACCGAACTCGCGCAGGTCGGTGAGGAACGTGTTGAGGCGCGAGGTGGTGATCTTTTGCGTGCGCGTCTTCTCGGCGGCGTCAACCATCGTCCAGATCTTCTCGACGCTGCGGCCGGTCAGGGCCGAGATGCGCAGGTACTGGGCCCAGGGAGCCATGACGCCCAGACGGCGGTCGACGGTCTCCATGCAGGCCTCGCGCTTGCGGTCGTCGTCGAGCAGGTCCCACTTGTTAAGCAGCACCACGATGGCGCAGCCACGCTCGATGGCCAAGCCCATGACCTTCTGGTCCTGTTCGGTGACGCCCACGGAGGCGTCGACGACGAGCAACGCCACGTCGGCGCGGTCGATGGCGCGCAGGCCGCGGACCATGGAGTAGTACTCGATGTTCTCGTACACGGTGCTCTTCTTGCGAATGCCCGCAGTGTCGACCATGCGGTAATGCTTACCGTTGCGCTCCACGACGGTGTCGATGGCGTCGCGCGTCGTGCCGGCAATGTTGGACACGATAGAGCGGTCAGCGCCCAGGATGCGGTTGAACAGCGACGACTTACCGGCATTGGGGCGGCCGATGATGGCGACGTTCAGCGCGTCGGGGAACTCATCGGCGACCTCGTCCTCTTCCTCCGGAAGCAGGGCCACGATATCGTCGAGCAGGTCGCCCGTGCCATGGCCATGCAGGGCCGAGAGCGGCGTGGGCTCACCGATGCCGAGCGAATAGAACTCCCAGATGCTGTCGTTCTCGCGATCGGGGTTGTCGAGCTTGTTCACCAGCAGAAAGACCGGTTTGTCGCAGCGCTTGAGCATGCGTGCGACCGACTCATCCTCCTCGGTGACGCCGGTGCGGCCGTCGACCACAAACAGGATGACGGCGGCTTCCTCGGCGGCGGCGAGGGCCTGGTCGCGGATGGACGTGGCAAAGACGTCATCGCTCTTGAGCGGCTCGATGCCGCCCGTGTCGACGATGGTGAACTCGCGGCCGTTCCAATCGGCCGTGTGGTACGAGCGGTCGCGCGTGACGCCGCGGGACTCATGGACGATGGCGTCCGAGGTCTGGGCCAGGCGGTTGACGAGCGTGGACTTGCCCACGTTGGGGCGTCCGACGACGGCGACGATAGGTTTCATCTGCACTCCTTTAATGGGTAGGGTCAGCGGAATTAGTAGAGTCTGCGGGCACAATGCCAAGGATATGCTCCAGGGTATCGAGCAGCTCATGCGGCATGGTCGACACCACATGAACCTCGGCGCCGCGACTGGTAAGGCTTGCGAGTAAATCGTCACGATGATACTCGTCAAGCGTCATGCCGTCAGCGTTGAACATGAGCTTAGGCACAAAGAGCATAACCCCCGACAGGTCCTGCGGCAGCTGCTCCAAGATGTCGCAGGCGACGATGAGGCCGGTCACGTCCACGTTACCGCCAAAGTAGCGGTTTTTAATGGCCGTGACGGAGCCCGCAAGGCCCTGTGGAGACTCCACAAAGCGCGCCACGGTATCGCGCGCGCTGGCACCGGAAAGGCACAGGAGGCGCTGGCTGCGCTGGGCAATGCCAGCGCGGACGCGGGCCAGACGCTCGGCGTCGGCGGCAAGTACGTCATCGGTCTCGTCCAGATACGAGCGGATCATGCCGATGCCGTCGTAGTACTGCGGGTAGCCGTCGTAAAAGTCGGCCTCGGGAGGATCGATGCCGGCGTCCAGATAGAACTCGTCGCTCATCTGGAAGGTGTGGCGGCCAAAGCGCTCGAAGGCACGGTCCTGGAAAGGCCGGATCATGGCGATAGTCTCGCGCGCCAGCTCAGGTTTGTCGCTGTATGACCAGGTAAATCGGTTCTGGTGCTTGGTAAAGCCCAGCGGCACGATGCCCAGGCTCGTGATTTGCTCGTGCTCCTCGCAAAAGCGCAGGGTCTTTTGAAGCTCCTCGCCGTCGTTCATGCCGGGGCACAGCACGATCTGCGCGTGAATCTCGATGCCGGCGGCCATGATGGCCTCGAGCACGTCCATGCCGCGCTGGGCATTGCGGCCCATCATGCGGCGGCGGACGTCGGGGCTCACGGCGTGGACCGACACGTTCATGGGGCTCATGTTGCGTTGGATGACGTTATGAACATCTTCGTCGGTGAGGTTCGTGAGCGTGACGAAGTTGCCCTGCAAAAAGCTCAGGCGGTAGTCGTCGTCGCGAATATAGAGCGTTGAGCGGCCGCCCTTGGGCAGCATGGTCATAAAGCAGAACACGCAGGCGTTCACGCAGGTGCGCATGCCGTCGAAGATGGGCCCATCGAACTCCAAGCCCCAGTCCTCTCCTGGGAAGCGGTCGAGCTCGACGGGGGTGACGGTGTCGTCGCGCGGGTCGAATACCTCCAAATCAACGGTGTCGTCGTCTGCTTCCCAAAGCCATACGATCATGTCGGTGAGTTGCTCGCCGTTGACCGTGAGCACGCGCATGCCCGGCTCGATACCCACATCCCATGCGGGCGACTCGGGACGCACGTTCTTAACGAGCGCGCCCTCACCCGGCTCGGGGTCGCGGCTGCGCCCGTAATCGGCCACCTCGGCGGCGTATGCGGGTACGGTCTGTTCCATGATTAGCGGCAAAGCTCCTTGATGCGCTCGACGGCGCGCTCGATGTGTTCTTGCGGGGTGGAGGCTCCGGCGGTGATGCCGATGTGGTGAGCGTCGGTAAACCACGCGGCCTGGAGCTCGGAAGCTTCCTCGATGTGATGCGTGTGCTCGCAGGCGTCTGCGCAAATCTGAGCCAGGCGGCGGGTGTTACCCGAGTTCTTGCCACCCACGATGACCATGCAATCACAGCGTTTGGCAAGTGATGCGGCTGCCTGTTGGCGCTCGCTCGTGGCGGCGCAGATGGTGTTGATCACACGCAGCTCCTGCACGCGCGGGGTGATGGCGGCCACGACCTCGGCGAGGTTTTGCGCGGTCTGGGTGGTCTGCACGACGAGGCCTACCTTGCGCTTGAGCGACAAGGCGTTGGCGTCAGCGGCACAGCTCACGACCTGCGCATCATTGCCGGCGTGGCCCAAGATGCCCTCAACCTCGGGATGGCCCGGCTCGCCTACGACCACCACGCGGTAGCCCTCGCGCACCAGGCGCTCGGCTGCCACGTGAACTTTCTTCACGTAAGGGCAGGTGGCGTCGACCACGTTGAGATCGCGCTTGCGGGCAGTATCGATCACCTGTGGCACCACGCCGTGGGCGCGGATGATCACGGTACCCGACGATGCGTCGTCCAGGTTCTCGGCCAAGCCAACGCCTGCCTCAGCGAGCTCGCTTACCACGATGGGGTTATGGATGAGCGGACCCAAGGTATGGACCTGAGTGCACTCCCCTGCCTGCGGCGCGGCGGCCAGCGCCATATCGAGCGCACGCTGTACGCCGTAGCAAGTGCCGGCGTGGGCGGCGATCTCGATGGTGGGCGCGTTTGCCTGGTCAGACGCAGCTGCGGCGGTGTTCGTCACGTTCTCGCTCATGGCTAGAACCTGCCCGGATGCTCGGCGCACAGGTCGTCTCGCATGGCGTAGACGCGGTTCATGGCCTCGGACTCAAACCATTCCAGGCGTTCCGTGCGCTTAAGCCCAGCCGGTGCGTCGGAAAGCGAGACGGCCTTGCCGGCACGGATCCAGCACTTCTTGGGACGCATGATCTTTTTGCCCGCGGGCGTGATGTCGGACCAGCCGCAGATGGCGAGCGGGTTCACAGGTGCCTTGCCCATCTGAGCGATGAGCGCAAAGCCACCGTGGACCTCGGGCTTGATCTCGCGCGAGCGGATGCGCGTGCCCTCGGGGAAGATCAGGACGTCCTCGCCGCGCTGCAGCGCATGCTGAGCGGCGCGCAGGCACTTCATGTCGGCGGTGCCGCGCTCGACGGGAATGCCGCCCACACGGCTAAAGGCCCAGCGCACAATCTTGCTCTTGGCGAACTCGGACTTAAAGATGGGACGAATGCGGCGGCCCCCAAAGAACAGCGCCGTCTCAACGGCCAGGAGCTCGGCCATCGAGGTGTGGTTGCAGATGACCACGCTGCCGCGGCCTTCCTGGCGCCCAAACAGAAGATCGGCGTCCTCGACCTTCCAGCGCCACATGAGCTTGGAGAAGGCCCAAAGGATTGCCATGACCACGAAAACGGTGCCGCGGATGAGCGCCGGGAACTCGGCGTAGGGGGCGTTGTAATAGTCCTCGGGCGTCTGCTTAAACAGGCGCATGGGCTACCTCCTTTGGTTGATGAGGTCCTCGATGATACGAACGACCTCGTCGATGGTGTGAGCGGTGGAGTCGACGTGCACGGCGTCCTCGGCGGGCACGAGCGGGGCGACCTCGCGGCTGCTGTCGAGCTTGTCGCGCTGCTTAAGGGCGTCGAGGGTCTCGTCGACCTCGGCCTCGAGCTGCTCGGACGTGAGCGGCTGGGCATCGTTTTGGTGACGCTGCAGCACACGGCGACGGGCGCGCTCGCGCGGGTCGGCGGTCAGGAAGACCTTGACCTGCGCGTTAGGGAACACGACGGTTCCGATGTCGCGACCCTCGGCCACGATATCGCGGTCCTCGGCGGCGCGGCGCTGATGGATGAGCATGGCGGCGCGCACGCCCGGATAGGCCGAAACCTTGGACACGTTGGCGTCGACCTCCGGGGTGCGGATGGCAGCCGAAGCGTCCTGGCCGTCAATGGTCAGGCGCGTGTCCTCGCCGGTGCCGTTGGTAAAGCGAATCTCGATCTGCTTGGCGAGGGCGTCGATGGCCGCCTCGTCGTCTAGATCGATTCCGCGATCGAGCGCGGCGAAGGTGACGGCGCGATACATGGCGCCCGTGTCGAGCTTGTTAAAGCCAAGCTGGCGGGCGATCTCCTTGGCGATGGTGGACTTGCCGGAACCGGCGGGGCCGTCGATGGCGACGATCATGCAATGCTTCCTTTCGATGGTTGACGTGCTGGTATGGTTCGCAGGCGTTGGGGTGCGGCGGGTTGCCTAGCCCGTGTAACGCTCGCGGTAGGTGTTGCGCTTGGGTGCGGAGCCGTGGCTGCCGTGGTGACGCGTGCGGCTGGCGGGGGTTTCCTGGGGCTTGCCTCCGCGCATGGCGCTGGCCTGCTTGGGAGGGATGCCACCGCTTTTGAGGATCTGCACCTCGCGGTCGGTGAGCTCGCGCCACGAGCCTTTGGCCACGCCCTCGAGCTCAAGGCCGGCAAAGTTGCAGCGATGCAGACGGATTACCGGGTGGTGAATCTTGCTCAGCATGCGCTTAACCTGATTCTTGCGACCCTCGCGGATGATGACCTCGACGGCGGTGGTGCCGGGCTTGACGCCCTGTGGCGCCACGGCCTCGGCCTCGCGTGCGGTGATGACGCGGCAGATTGCCGGCTGGCATAGGCCGTCGTCGAGCTCGATGCCATGGCGGAGCGGGTCTAGATCGCGTTCGGTCAGCTGCCCGTCAACGAGTGCCTGGTAGGTCTTATAGACATGCTTGCTGGGGTGCAGCAGGTCCTGCGACAGGTCGCCGTCGGTGGTAAAGAGCAAAAGGCCCGTGGTGTCGCGGTCCAGACGACCCACCGGGAAGAGTCCCGGAAAGCGGTCGCGCGGGACCAAATCGGCCACGCAAGGGCGTTCCTGCGGATCGCTCATGGTGGTGAGGTAGCCGGTCGGCTTGTAGAGCATCAAGTATACGGCGCCCTGGTTGAGCTTGACGGGCATGCCGTCGACCTCGATATGGTCGCGGTCGACGTCGACCTTGGTGCCCAGTTCGGTCGCGACCTGGCCGTTGACGGTCACGCGGCCAGCGGTCATCAGGTCCTCCGAGCCGCGACGGCTCGCCACGCCCGCGCGCGCCAAAAAGCGCTGCAGGCGCATGGTGTGCGGATAGACGTGCTGGGCATCGGGCGCTGCGGTGCCCATGGCGCGCGTCTCCCCTACTTCGTTAGTCCTCGTCATGCAAATCCTCCGAGGTCTCGTCGACGACTAGGGTCTCCAAGTCCTCGACTGCCTCAACATCTTCAACATCGGTATCGAGCAGTTCGCGCTCTTCGTCCAGGTCCTCGGCCTGCTCCTCGAGCGTGGACTGAATACTGTGGCCGCTCAGGCGCTCGCGGATAAACTGACGCGACTGCTCGTCGGGGGCAAACTGCTCCAGGTCGGGCAGGTCGCGGGTGGAGCGCAGGCCGAACTTTTCCAAGAAGGCGTTGGTCGTGCCGTAAATGATGGCCTGACCGCGCTGGGGGTCGCGGCCGAGCTCGCGCACCAGACCCTTGTCCACGAGCGACGCGATGACGCCGTCTGAGTTGACGCCGCGGATGCCCTTGACCACCTCGCGCGTTACGGGCTGGTGGTATGCGATAACGGCCAGGGTTTCGAGCGCCGCCTGGGACAGCTTTTGCGTGTCCCAGCTCAACACATAGGCCTCGACCACGTCGTGGTAAGCGGGGTGCGTGAACAGGCGCCAGCCGCCGGCGACCTCGCGCAGCTGAAAGCCGCGGTTGGCCTCCTCGTACTCAACCTTGAGCTCGGCGAGCAGCGACGCGCACTCGCCGGGGGCGATATCCAGTGCGCCGGCCAGCGCGGGCGCACTCACCGGGTCGCTCGACACCAGCAGCAGCGCCTCGAGGGCGCCTTTGAGGCTGTTTGCCTCCAGCGTGGAAAGGGTTGACATGGTTGCGACTCCTATTCGGTGAGCTCGGGGCCCTCGCCGGGCACATAGGCCTCGGCGCCCTCGACGCGGTTGATGCGGATGGTTCCAAAGATCTCGTCCTGGCTCAGGGTGAGCGAGCCGCGCTTGGCGAGCTCAAGCATAGCTAGGAAGGTGACGACGAGCTGCTCGGTGGTGGCATCGCCGTCCAGTAGCTCGCGGAAGGTGCAGGTTTGGTGCGCCATGGTAAAGCGGTCGACTGAGGCCACGGTCAGGTCGAGCGGCACGCGATGCGGCGCCACATGCTCGGCCTCCAGCAAGAAGGTCTGTCGCTTGCCGTCGAGGTCGGCGCAAATGACGGCGAGACCGCGCAAGGTAATGCCAGCAAGATAGTCGGGCATGAGGCCCAAGAACTCGGGGTCGGGACCGGCCACACGCGGGTGCATGCGGCTTTCGGCCTGCATGCGAGCACCGAGAGCTGCCGCCGCGCCTTTAAACTGCTTGTAGGCAATCAGGCGCTGGATTAGGACCTCGCGCAGGGCGTCGCCGTCGAGCGCGCTGAGCTCCTCGAGGTCTTCGTCGAACTCGTCATCGTCGTCATCGACTTTGCGCGGGGCCTCCTGCGGCACCAGAGAGGCGGCCTTGATGTCCAAAAGGGTTGCCGCGACCAGCAAAAAGTCGCTCGCCACGTCCAGGTCCAGCGCCTCGATGCGTTCGGCCTCGGCAAGGTACTGCTCGGCCACCTCGCTGATGGAGATGGCGCCGATATCTACTTTTTGGCGGGTTACCAGCTGCAGCAGCAGGTCGAACGGTCCGCTGTAGACCTGCGTCGACACGCGATACGACATCTTCGACCTCCTTTGACGGCGCCTTCGCGGCGCGGTTTGGGTGCATGTTGCGACCGTTTTGCACGGTCGACCTGTAAGTTTACCTTAGATGCCGGCGATTGCGAAGTTGAGCAGCTGCTCAGCAAGCGGATACACGGTAACGTCGAAATAGCGGCCGATCACGTCGATGCCGGTCCACATGGGCAGCAGATACAAAACCAGGATGAGGATGGGCATAGCGTATTGCTGCAGGCGGTAGTAGTTGGCGAGCGCCTTGCCCTTGAGGAAGGGCACGATGATCGACGAGCCGTCGAGCGGTGGGATCGGGATGAGGTTAAAGAACGCGAGCGATAAGTTGACCACGATAAAGGTGGCGCCGAAGTTCATGATCTGTGACGCCAGGGCAAATGACATGCTGGTGTAGAGGCTGCCATAGGTCAGGCGCATGAGGGCGGCGGCAAGACAGGCGAGCGCGATGTTCGATGCGGGGCCGGCCACGCTCACCAGGACCTCGTCGCGCTTGGGGTGCTTGAGGTTGTTGAGGTAGACGGGAACGGGCTTGGCGAAGGCGAACACCGGGTCTCCGGCGGCGAGCATCAGCAGCGGCAGGAGGATGGTGCCAAACGGGTCGACATGGTTGAGCGGGTTGAGCGAGACGCGTCCGCGCGAACGGGCCGTCATATCGCCGAGTGCCCAGGCCGCGGCGGCGTGCGCGCTCTCGTGGATCACGATGCCCAAGATGACGGCGACCGCGCTGGCGAGCAGGTTCATGAAGTAGCTGCTGGACATAACGATCCCCTAGCGGACGCGGCGCGAGGCGCGCGTGAGCAGGTAATCGGCCACAAATAGAATCACGGCCACGATGGCGTAATCCAGGCGGAACACGCCGCCAAAGGGAGAAGTGATGACGCCGTAGCCGGCGATGGCGCTCGGCAGTGCGCGCGAAAGCTCGACGACAAAGCCGACGATCTGCAGCTTGGCTGTGAGTCCACTAAAGCACAGCAGCACGGTCATCGCGCTCATAAAGATGCCGCAAACGCGGCAGGCGATGGCGATGATGCTCATCGCCACGGCAGCGGCCTTACGAGAGTTCACGCGCGGTCTCCTCTTCGATCTGGGTGGAAAGCTCGAGCCATTCGTCCTCGAGCTTGGGCAGCTCTTGCTTAAGGCCGTTATATTCCCCCAGCGCGGCGTTGAACTTGTCCTGATCGGCATAAAGCTCTTCGCTCGCCATCAATTCCATAAGCTCGTCATAGCGGGCGCGCTTTTTGTCGAGCTCGGCTTCGATCTTCTTGAGCTGGTTGCGCACGCCCTTGAGCTTTTTGTTGAGCGCGGCGCGGGCCTGGGCCTCGGCGCGTTTTTGCTCCTTGGTCTTTTTGCCCTCGGTAGGCTTGGGGGCAGCAGCGGGGGTGTCGGGCTGAGCGGTGCTTACTTTGGAGGACTTGGCCGCAGCCGGCGCGTTCTCCCCCGCCGCCTCGGCGGCGGCTCGTGCGGCGAGGTCCTCGCGCTTGTAGAGGTAGTAGTCGTAGTCGCCGTCGTAAACCGTGACCTTGCCGTCGCGGATGTCGATCACGCGGTTGGCCACGGCACGGACCAGGTGCTCGTCGTGGCTGATCAGCACGATGGTGCCGGGGAAGTTTTGCAAGGCGTTCTCGAGCATGTCCACCGAGTCGATGTCCAGGTGGTTAGTGGGCTCGTCCAGGCACAGGAGTGCCTCGGGGGCCACGAGCATCTTGGCCAGGGCCAGACGCGCCTTTTCGCCGCCGGAGAGGACGCGGACCTGCTTTTCGATGGAGTCGTTGTCGCTAAAGAGGAAGGCGCCCAGCAGGCTGCGCTGTTGCGGCACGGTCCACTTGGGCGTGACGGTGTCGATCTCTTGCAGGACAGTGTTGGACTCGGTCATGCCCTCGAGCGCGTGCTGGGCGTAATAGGCCACGCCCACGTTGGTGCCCAGGTCGCGCGTGCCGGTGGTGGGCGGCTCCAGGCCAGCGAGGATCTTCATGAGCGTGGACTTGCCAGCGCCGTTGGGGCCGACGAGCGCCACATGCTCGCCGCGGTAGAGCTTGAGGTCGATGTCGCTGTAGATGTGCTTATCGCCATAGGATTTGGATACACCCTCGAGGCCCACGACCATGTCGCCGGAGCGCGGCGGATCGGGGAACTTAAAGTCGATGTGCTTGTGGCCCTCGGGCAGGATGACAAGCTCCTTTTTGATCTGCTCGATCTTGCGGATGCGCTCCTGCGCTTGGGCGGCCTTGGTGGGCTTGTAGCGGAACTTGTCGACGAAGACCTGCATGTGGGCGATGTCTCGTTCCTGGGCGGCGCGCTTGGCACGCATCTGCTCCAGGTTGTCCTCGCGCTGCTTGAGGTAGCTGCTGTAGTTGCCGGTGTAGGTGGTCACGCGGCGGTTCTCGAGGGCGGCGACGTGGTCGACGCAGGCGTCCATGAAGGCGCGGTCGTGGCTGACGATGAGGACGGCGCCGTCGTAGCTGGCGATAAAGCCGCGCAGCCACTGGACGCTCTCGAGGTCCAGGTGGTTGGTGGGCTCGTCCAGGAGCAGCAGGTCGGGATGGCGCAGGAAGAGCTTGGCCAGCGCAATGCGCATCTGCCAGCCGCCCGAGAACTCGGAACACGGGCGCTCAAAGTCGGTGACCTTAAAGCCCAGACCGGACAGGATCTTGCGGGCGTTGCTCTCGAGTTCGTAGCCGCCCAGGTGCTCAAAGCGGTCCTGGACCTGGCCATACTCGTTGAGGAGGGCATCGACGTCCTTGCCCTGCTCTGAGAGCTCGGTGATCTGGGCTTGCAGCTCGTTGGCGCGCTCGCCCATGCGGCGGATTTCCTTGGCAGCGGCCATGACCTCGGCCAGGATGGTGGTGTCCTTGTGTTCAAGGTTAGTTTCCTGCTCGAGGTAGCCCACCTGACAGTCCTTGGCGTACTGGACTTGGCCGGTGTCGGGGCTGTCGATGCCCATGATGATTTTGAGCATGGTGGTTTTGCCGGCGCCGTTGGGGCCCACGAGCGCGAAGCGCTCGCCGGGGTTGATCTGGAAGGACGCGCCGCTAAAGAGGACGCGCGCGCCGAAGCTTTTTTCGATCTTGTCGACCAGGAGGATCATGGTGCCGCCTTTGACCTTGTATGCCTATATGAAAAAAGGCCCCAACTTGCGTTGGAGCCTCATTCAATGCTCGGGTGGAGACGAGGGGGATCGAACCCCTGACCTCTTGACTGCCAGTCAAGCGCTCTCCCAGCTGAGCTACGCCCCCGTGCGAAGAAGTACTATACGGGAACTCCCCCGCCGATGCAAGGACATTTTTGGAAAAACTTTCCGGGGGCGGGCGCCGGAGTCGCGCGGGGCCGGGCCAGCCTGCGGAGCGCCTGGCCCCCGCACGGCCCCTACGCCGGCCGACTTGGCGCGCGGAACGCGACCCTCTCCGCGCAACCGGATTTCCTATGCGTCGCCAGTCCCATTATCGGGTCCGATTGCGAACCGTCCCTCATCTGCGCCTCAGAACTATGCCGGTTTACTACGATGTATCTGTAATGTTCGACCACGCACGCCTTTTCGTGTAACCGTCGGACTCTCTACCTGCGGTTTTGCAAACTGAGAACACGCGGTGGTCGAAGGTCGCCGATCCGTCGTAGTAAACGGGCATGTTTTTGAAATGGCATCAGGTTGATTTCACGCTGAAATGTCTTGAAGCCCTGAATTTAAGGCCTTAACTTTTTATAAAACACTCCTTATCTGCGACGGGCCTAGATTAGCTGTTGTTTAGCATCGAACTTGATCTTGCGTTGTGCGACTTGCTCGTGCATGGTAGTATTTCACGACGTGAAGCGAAGAAATTAGGCCTGAGTTGCCTTTGCTAGAATTGCATTCACCGTTCATAAGGGCTCTTGGCGCAACGGTTAGCGCAGGGGACTCATAATCCCTGGGTTCTGGGTTCGAATCCCGGAGGGCCCACCAGAGTATTTCGAGGCCGGGCATTACGCTCGGCCTCTTTGTTATTGGCGCTGCAGACCAGGTTTGCTATCCAGATACGTAAAGTTATTAACATTCATATTCGTAATTAACAATGGGTATGTCGCCAAGATGCTGCTCAGTCAACACATGGCGTAAATCGATAGATATGAAAAAAGGCCCCAACTTGCGTTGGAGCCTCATTCAATGCTCGGGTGGAGACGAGGGGAATCGAACCCCTGACCTCTTGACTGCCAGTCAAGCGCTCTCCCAGCTGAGCTACGCCCCCGTGCGAGAAAATACTATACGGGAACTCCCCCGCCGATGCAAGGACAATTTTGGAAAAGATTTTACGGTGCGTGGAACGGCGCGGGGCCGAAGGGACACACGATGCCCGAAATAGCCCGCGGGGCGCGCCCCGCGGGCAGCGGCAAGCCCGCCGCCCTCCTTCCCGGGGCGCGCATGTCGCCCCAGGTGCCGCCGGCCAGAACAAAGCAATCCGCGGTGCTTCCGCGGGAGGGTTTCGTCTGAGCCCCTCTCCGCGCCTTCGGGTCAATTTACTGAACCGTGCGCAGCTCGCGCCAGCTGGTCGCTTCATAAACAGACCGGTTTACTGCGACGATTCCCGGATTTCCGACCACACGCCTACATTCGCAAAACGGGCAGGCATTCTACCTGCACTGATAATTGTTCTCGGGGGAAGCGGGCACTGCGGGGCGCGGCAACGGCGCGCGATTTCCGCGTCGCAGCGCTACCCTGATGCTGAATGCCGGGACGATGACCCACTGACCTGCTGACGCCTCTTCGGCC